>NZ_JQDZ01000012.1 GCF_000764205.1 Thalassotalea sp. ND16A | reverse complement strand
GTAAAGCCGCTGAAATAAACGGTTATCACCGTCAATTTCAAGCCAACACCTTACAAAGAAGAGTTTTATCATATGGCTATTTAGCATTGAGATTATTGCAGCACCAAGGAAGGCAATATCGACTAACGAAGAGCGAACTTAGGCTCGCTCTAACTGAATTAGTTAATGAAACGTGAGATTAAACTTGTGGGGATCCTTCAGGTTGAAACCCTGCCAACTTTCTATCGCCTAAAAAGGCATTAAGCGCATTTGTTATTAATGACAATAAATACACCCTTTTTGATAGCTGTTTTCGGGGAGAGCCCCTGTAGAATACATAGCCATTTGAAGGTAACAACCTTTAACGAATTATTACAGGCATTCGGATATAACATGAACAAATTATTAGTAATTATCAGTACCGCGGCATTAGTAACCCTTGCCGCTCCAACATTAGTTAATGCGTACGACACTTTCAAACATGAGCAGTTTCTTACCAAGTCGGTTAAGAACAATAAGGACGCGCTTGCTGACTCTAAAAAAGCACTCAATGAATGCATAATTCAAGAAGATTTATTTAGTGATGTAATGCTATGCGAGCTTGAATACAAGGATTATAACAGCAATAAAAGCACACTTGAGTATATACAAAACAAATTAGATAACTTGAAGTATTTTAAGAAATGGGTTTAGGCGCGAGGTTAAAAGCCGATAGTTAAGCTTCTTTGTGCAGCAATCAACCCCGCTAACCAAATGCGAGGTTGAAACCCCGCCAACAAAAAAGGTGACCGCTGGTCACCTTTTTTGATTGATTATATTTGATTACTTTTTCTTGGCTTTTGCTTCGTCGCTCCAACCTTGAGTCTCACGCGCTTTTTTCTTACGCTCGGTCCAGGTCAGTTTACGTTTGCCGGCAAACGGGTTTACCGTGCCTCTGAATTCGACTTTAATCGGCGTGCCCATAATTTTTAACGATTTACGGAAATAGTTAATCAGATAACGCTTATACGATTGTGGCAGTTGATCAACCTGGTTACCGTGAATAACGTACAGTGGCGGATTATAACCACCGGCATGGGCGTATTTAAGTTTCACCCGATTACCACGAATTAATGGCGGTTGATGATCGAATGCGGCCATGTCCATAATCTTGGTTAGCATCGCCGTGGAAGTACGTTTGGTGGCCGAGTCGAACGCTTCGTCAACAGATTCGAATAAATGCCCTACCCCGGTGCCGTGCAAGGCAGAGATAAAGTGAATACGAGCAAAGTCGATAAAGCCTAAACGTCGATCGAGCTCAGACTTTACTCTGTCTTTAATGTCGTTATCCAGTCCATCCCATTTATTGATAACCAGTACTAACGAGCGACCTGATTCGAGCACAAAGCCTAACAGGCTTAAATCTTGATCAGTAATACCGTCTCTGGCATCAATCAGTAATAGCACTACGTTGGAGTCTTGGATCGCTTGTAAGGTTTTTATTACCGAAAATTTCTCTATCGCTTCGGTCATATTTTTACGACGACGAACACCGGCGGTATCAATTAAGGTGTATTCTCTATCACCGCGTTCCATCGGAATATAAACGCTATCACGAGTAGTGCCGGGCATGTCATAAACAACAACACGTTCCTCGCCTAAAATACGGTTGGTAAGCGTTGATTTACCAACATTGGGTTTACCAATAATGGCCAGTTTAATTTTATCGTCGGCTTGCGTTTCATCAGAATCATCAAACTCTTCACCTTCGGCTAAATCAACCACTTTGTGGCTTGTTTCCAGCTCGCTGGCCGATAAGGTTTCAATATGTGGCGCTAAGGCCAGGTTCACTAATTGCGTTACGCCCCGGTTATGGGCAGCAGCAATAGGATGCACATCTCCCAGACCAAGATCGTAAAATTCAGCGACGGCAGAGTCGGCGTCAACGCCATCAATTTTATTGGCAACGATGAACACTTTCTTGCTTTGCTTACGAAGATGTTCAGCAATAGCCAGATCGGCAGCAGTTAAGCCAGAGCGGGCATCAACCATAAACAATACTGCATCGGCTTCATCAATGGCCAGCAGAGATTGCTCCGCCATTAACGCGTCGATGCCTTTCTCGTTTCCTTCGATACCACCGGTATCAATAACGATAAATGGCAAGCCTTCAACTTCGGCCTGGCCGTATTGACGGTCACGCGTTAACCCGGGGAAGTCTGCAACCAGAGCATCACGAGTACGGGTTAAACGATTAAATAGTGTTGATTTACCTACATTAGGACGCCCAACAAGAGCAACTACCGGAAGCATGGCTACCTCAAAATAAATAAAACTGACATTTTTAGATTAAAAAAATGTCAGTAAAAAAACAAATAACGGCCCCAACAGATTATGTGGGACCGTTTATAATTTTAGCAAACTAAAACCAGGACAATGGGTTAATTAATATTTAATTTTCCCTTGTGCGATGAATCGTCTAACTGGTTAGTCTTGTTCGCTGTCTGCTGCGATGATTTCAGGGGTTTTAATCACTTCTAAATCACCATCGCGACTTTGCACATACAACAAGCCATTATGGGCAATTGGGGTCACGTAAATGCCACTGGAATCGACTTCATGACGAGCAACAATTTTTCCGTCAGCTTTGCTGATCCAGTGCAAATAACCTTCAAAATCACCGACCACAACATAATCATCAACACTCACTGCACCGGTTGTACCACGGTTAGTCAGTTGTAGGTTAGACCACAGTTCCATACCGGAATTGCGATTAATCGCATGCAAGTGGCCTTGTATATCGGTGGCAAAAATTTGATTGCCAGCAATGCTAAGCTTTCTGAACGAAGAATATTTACGCTTCCACACTTCACGACCACTGCGCAAATCGATGGCCGCCAAGTTACCGTTGGATGAAATGGCGAACACTTTATCACCAAACACTACTGGCGTTACGTCAACATCGACAATGCGTTGCAATTCAGTAGCGCCACTTGGCTCACCAATTTCTTTGGTCCAACCTTGCTGACCATTCTCTAGAATGAAAACGCCAATTTCACCAGAAGCCAAACCAACAAAGGCACCACCGGAGTTGATCGCAACACCACTGACACCACGGAGTGATAACGGCGGCACTGACTGATCAGTTTTCCACTTTTGCTCACCAGTTGCAGCGTCAAGGGCAACCAGTGCACCAGATGCGGTGTTAACCACCACTAAGTTGCTATCTAATGCCGGTTGCGAAATCACTTCGCCCGGCACTTTTGCTTGCCAGACTAGCTCACCCGTTTCAGCGTCAAGGGCAAAAACGTCACCATTTTCACTACCCAAAAACACCTTGTTATAGCCAGCAACAACGCCACCGGCAATACGAGCGGAGACCGCATCGTCAAAAAAGCCAAGTTCGTCATTGATATCGCTTAAGTCGACATGCCAAACTTCATCACCGGTTTCGATGTCAAATGCATAGGCATCACCAAAGCGGCTGGCGGAAAATACTTTATCAAAGGCAACCGTTGGCGATAGACGAGAAAAGTAATGCTCTACCCCGTCTCCTACGCTTTCATGCCACACAACTTCGGGGCTAAATTGCTCTTCAATTTCGGTAAGTTCTGCAAATAACGGAGCCTCTTCTTCATCATCATCAGAAGAGCAGCCAACTAATGCCGCCGAAAGTAATATTGCGCTAAGGATGCGTTTATTGAAAATAGTCAAAAAAACCTCCTTTAACCCGCTACGTTTACGGTTAGATCATCCAGTTTTATTTGTAATGTTGGGTTGGCTTGTAAGCCTCCTGCATCGGCTGCTGCCTGATAGGCACTGCGAGCAAGCTCTTTGTTACCTTGTTGCAAATAAACATCACCTTTCACTTCTTCGATACCGGCTTTAAAAGTTTCCGGCATTGGTTTAGCAAGTGTCGCTAACGCCTCGCTATAAGCTTGCAGCTGAACTTGTACACGCGCTAAACGAATTAAGGCAATGGCTTGCAGGTTTTCATTGGCCGCAAGCGCTACTGCTTTGGTTAAATGGGTTTGTGCCGCTGTATAATCCTGATGATCAACCGCATCTTTCGCTAACGCGAGTGAAGCAAAAGCGGAATAAGCAGTTTCCTTATTGGCATCGATAAAAGCTTGGGTGTTGGCACGGAAGTTATCTTCTTGCTGAGCAAACGCCTGCATGGTTTGCTGATATTGATAAGAAGCAATTTGCTGGGTTTCAAGTTGGCTATCCTGGTAGTAATTCCAACCAACAAAACCACCTAAACCGAGCACTAAACCGGCAATTAATGAGTTGCCATTTTCAGACCAATAATTTTTAATCGCTTCTACTTGTTGTTCTTCTGTTTGATATGTTTCCACAACGTTACCCTTCAATTAACTGTTCTAATAACTGCGCGATATCACTGAATGCGACAGTTTGTTGTTCTTTATTTTCACGCAAATATTTTACGGTTGCTTGCTCACTGGCAATTTCAGACTCACCTAAAATTATCGCAATCGCCGCACCAGACTTATCTGCACGTTTCATTTGTTTATTAAACTTACCGCCACCACAATGGCCCTGAATACGTATATTCGGTACCTGGTCACGCCATTGTTCAGCTAACGCCAAACCGGTAAAGTCGACACCTTCGCCCACCATTACCATGTAAACGTCTGTCGTTGCCCGAATATTTTCTAATTTTTCTAATTCGGTTAACATCAATACCAAACGCTCAATACCTAGGGCAAAGCCTACTGCCGGAGTGCCTTTGCCGCCAAGCTGTGCAACCAAACCATCGTAACGGCCACCAGCACAAACTGTGCCCTGTGCGCCCAGACTATCGGTTACCCACTCAAAAACAGTACGGTTGTAGTAATCGAGACCACGAACCAAACGCTCATTGATTTGATACTTAATGCCGGCGGCATCCAAACGCTGACAAAGATTGGCAAAATGCTGCTTTGATTCTTCATCTAAAGAGTCAGAAAACTTAGGGGCATCAACCAGCAATGCCTGCACATCTTTGTTTTTACTGTCTAATACGCGTAGCGGATTAGAGTGCATGCGACGCTTAGAATCATCGTCCAATAGTTCTTCATGTTTCGTCAAAAACTCAACCAAAGCATCACGATAATCCGCACGTGCCTGATTTGAACCTAATGAGTTCAGCTCTAGTGTGACAAATTCATTGATGCCAAGTTCCCGCCAAAGTCGTGCACTGAGCATAATAACTTCAGCATCGATATCGGCACTGGCAATACCGTAGGTTTCTATCCCAAATTGATGAAACTGACGATACCGGCCTTTTTGCGGACGTTCATGGCGAAACATCGGTCCCATATACCATAATCGTTGCTCTTGATTGTAAAGTAAACCATGTTGGTTACCTGCGCGTACACAGCTTGCCGTACCTTCTGGGCGAAGTGTTAAGCTGTCGCCGTTACGGTCTTCAAAGGTGTACATTTCTTTTTCAACAATATCGGTAACTTCACCAATACCGCGTTTAAACAGGTTGGTAGACTCCAACACTGGCATACGAATTTCTGCATAGCCATAATTGCCGGCAACACGACGCAGCACGTCTTCCACCATTTGCCATTTATTGGTTTCGCCGGGCAAACAGTCATTCATACCACGTATTGCTTGAATCGCTTTACTCACTTAAGCCGTTCTCTTTGGTTTTATCGATAATAGTAATCGATATTTTATTAAAATAAAGGCGGCATTATAGGGTATATGCGGTTATTTATACAACATATAACGTCAGATAGCCGATTAATTAAACTTCTTTGATGTCAATTTTATTATTCGCATCCAACTGTTGTGCACGTGCGCGAATTTTTTGCTCTAAATTATCGACAATATCGTTATTATCAATGCGTTCACGTTGGCGTTCACCATCGAGATAAAAACCACTTTTTCGAGCACTGCCAGTAAGTCCAAGATCAGAGATTAGCGCTTCTCCAGGGCCATTAACCACGCAGCCGATAATAGACACATCCATCGGCGTAATAATATCTTCCAGTCGTTCTTCAAGCGCATTCACCGTGGATATCACATCGAATTCCTGGCGCGAGCAACTTGGACAAGCAATAAAGTTAATGCCACGACTTCTCAGGCGTAATGATTTTAAAATATCAAAACCCACTTTGATTTCTTGTACCGGATCGGCCGCTAATGACACTCGCAGGGTATCGCCAATACCTTCAGCCAATAACATACCTAAGCCAACAGAGGATTTCACCGCACCCGAGCGAAAACCACCGGCTTCAGTAATACCAAGATGCAATGGGTTATTTATTTGTTTTGCCAGTAAACGATAGGCGCCAACGGCTAAAAAAACATCAGAGGCTTTGACGCTGACTTTAAATTGATCGAAGTTGAGTCTATCGAGGATATCGACATGGCGCATGGCCGACTCAAGCAAGGCTTCCGGGCATGGCTCATGATACTTCTCTTGGATGTCTTTTTCTAACGAGCCGCCATTCACCCCGATCCGAATTGGGATGTTGTTATCTCTGGCGGCTTCTACCACCGAGCGAATACGATCTTCCCGGCCAATATTACCCGGGTTAA
The DNA here is from genome assembly GCF_000764205.1 of Thalassotalea sp. ND16A. GTDB lineage: Bacteria > Pseudomonadota > Gammaproteobacteria > Enterobacterales > Alteromonadaceae > Thalassotalea_A. The sequence goes on along the minus strand of NZ_JQDZ01000012.1, from coordinate 147,010 downwards.
TGCGCAAACAATCAACGCCGTACTCGGCAACTTTTAAGGCGATACGATAGTCAAAATGAATATCAGCTACTAGCGGTATATTTACCTGCTGTTTGATTTGTTTGAATGCTTCGGCGGCATCCATGGTTGGCACACTGACCCGCACGATATCAGCACCAACATCTTCTAACGCTTGAATTTGCTTAACGGTTGCCGCCACGTCTGTAGTCAGGGTATTGGTCATTGACTGTACGGTAATTGGCGCATCGCCACCTACCGGGACATTGCCCACCATTATCTGGGTAGATTTACGACGAATGATTGGAGATTCACTAAACATATTTACTCAACACTTAACACTTGACAAGGCCCGCTACATCAGCCGGCCCCGTTATTATACTTAATTTTGGTATTTTTTTTCAGATTAGTTTTTCGGCCAGGTAAACTTGGCTATCTGACCTTGCTGAAATTGGTCCATATCTATGGCTTGTTGATTATAATCAATGGCCACTAATTCTGGTTTGCCTAAAGTAATCGAAAACGGCGCTTTGCCATTTAACGTCATTACGTAGTCGGCTTTTTTTATGCCCCAGGCTAAGCGCTCACCGCTGGCATCAAAAATATTAACCCAACAATCACCGGCAAAACTGAAGACTAATTGATCGGTTTTTTGCCCGCCTGCAACCGCGCTATCTTCTTCGCCGCGAGTGTTTGCGGTAGCACTCGTGATGACAGCAACATTGTCCGCAGGCTCTGGATTATTTGCCATATGTTGTTCAAACACCGCGTCATTCGTTTCAGTTTGCTCTGCCAATTGCGCATCAGTTGGTGTCGTAATCGCCGTATTATTATCTATGGAGCCATTGGTGACCGCATTTTTGTCATCTGCAGTTGTTGGGTTAACCGCGCTAGTGCTTTGCTCTTGTTGTGCAGCATTGGTCACAACCGACGGCTCCATTTTAGCCGAGTCTTGCCACCACCAAATAACCGTTAACGCGATCAAGATAAAAGCAATGAAATAAATGGTTAGCATTAAACGATTGTCTTCAGCCTGCTTGCGCTTGCTTTGTGAGAAACTTTTCATTTCTGCATCGTTCTGCTGAGCAACATCGAGCATTTCATAGCTAGATAAAATATCTTCGGTGTTAATGCCCACTAATCGCGCATAGTTTTTTAAATAGCCACGAATAAAGGTTTTCGGGGTACTGTTATCAAAACACTCTTGCTCGATACTTTCTATTAATGCCAGACGCAAATTCAGTTGCTCGGCAACCTCGCTTTCGGTCATTCCTTTGGCGATGCGCGCATCACGCAACAACTGACCGGGTCCTATCACTTCGATATCATCACTAATATCAACAGGCTCTTTGTTCTCATTCATATATCGGATCTATTCTGGTTTTGTCAATCTAAGTACTTGGCCAATATGGATGTTTTCTTTATTAAGATTATTCCAACGGCGAATTGAGTTTATCAAAACATTGTATTTCAATGATATTTGATACAGGTTATCCCCTTCGCGAACCACATGCACAAGATCGGCTAAGTCGCTAGTTTGGCCTGTTTGTTGCTTTTTTACTGCCACCTGTTGGTTATTTACATTGACTTTAGGTTGCGTACCTGTACTAGCGATATTAACTGGGGAACTAATTGTTTTTATATTGTTCACGGCAGCTTGGTTAAGTTGCTTAGTGGCATTCGTCGCCGCTTGGCTATTGCCGGTTCGCAACTGCATTTGCTCATCTATTTTACTATTTTTGGCAATACTTTGACTCGTTTGCCGGGCAATAGTTGCGTCATTCACTAATTTATTATTAGCAAAATCAATTTGCGGCTGTTGCTGCTTGAAACCATCATTGGCTTTGTTTTGGCTTTTGTTTAGTACTACAATTGGTTTTTTGTTAATTTTTGCGCCAGATTTAATCAACTTAAATTTCAAATATTTGATCGCCAGTTTATCGGCTTCTATTTGCGCTAGTTCATTGTCCAGATAGGCTTTTGCTTGCGTGGAATCGGGGTACATTTTCAATAGCATAGTGGCGTAATTATTGGCGATGTCTTCGTTACCTAAACTTTTTTGTACCTTAAATGCTAACGCTATTGCTTGCGGGGTAAAACGACGCGTAGCCAATTCAAAACGGCTTAAATAAGTCGCACTTTGTTCAAAATCGGCTTTCGCGTATTGCAATTGTGCCATTTGAATTAAACTGGATGCACCATTGGGGCTATGGGCAATACTGCGTTGCAACGCATGTTCGGCTTTATCAAACTGCTCGACTTTTAAATAGCAAAGTGCAATGTTCTCATAACTTTCCGACACTCGAATATAGCTAGGCACAGCAATGGCTTTTAAAAAATACTCTTCCGCTTCATCAACCCGATTTTGCCGGCATAAAAACACACCAAAATTATTTAGCGTATTGGCATCATCGTCAGCCAAATCAAGCGCAGTTAGATAGGACTTTTCCGTTTGTTGGTATTCACCAACGCTCTCGTAGTAATGGGCAAACGCGGTATAAACCGCAACCAGTTTTGGCGAGTGTTGTTTAGCTTTTTCTAAATTATACTTTGCCTGGGCAGTGTTGCCCATTTTTAAGTAACCTAATGCTAAAGAGATACGAGTTGTGGCAACTTGATCGTCGCTGAAATCCCGGTCAACAACCGGTTTATCTTCGATAAAGTTTTGAGTGACACAAGCACTAATGCCACAAAGGGCAACAACGGCTAGAGTGATCTTCCCTGAATTTTTCAATACATTGAATATTGGTGTTCGCATGAGGCAGTCCAATTGATGTAATTATTGTTTTTATATACCAATACAAACTCTACTCGTTTTGTCTCGGTATTTAAAGCTTTATACCAAGTCTACTAAGTTTTTTCCCACTCAGTGCGAAAAAACTTAATAGAAAAGCCTTTACACCATTTTTACCGATAATTCTTCAGCTTGCAGCTTATTTTTTGCCGTTCTTTTGGTTCGGTCAAATACATCACCGGCAAGCTGCCCACAAGCGGCATCAATATCTTCACCACGGGGGCGACGGGTAATTACCGTTAACCCATAACTTTGCAGTACTTTATCAAACCTGTCGATGCGCGAATTACTCGGGCGTTGGTACGGTGAACCTGGGTATGGATTAAACGGAATTAAGTTAATTTTACTTGGCGTACCCTCAAGTACTTTCGCCAGCTCATGTGCTTGCTCGGTCGAGTCATTAACATGATCTAACATCACATATTCCACGGTTACCTGTTTATTCGCTTTCGAACCATCAATATAGTTGCGACTTGCCGCTAAAAAATCTTCTAGTGGGTATTTTTTATTAATCGGAACCAATACATCACGTAATGCATTATCTGGAGCGTGAACAGAAATAGCTAACGCACAATCAATTTTTTCCTTAAGCATCGCCAGTGCAGGAACCACACCAGATGTACTTACCGTTACCCGACGTTTGGATAAACCATAACCTAAGTCATTTAAAAAGGTATCGAGTGATGGGATCAGGTTTTTCATGTTTAATAATGGCTCACCCATGCCCATCATCACTATGTTGGTGATAGGTCGTGTGCCGGCAATTCGCGTTGCGCCAATATCGTTGGCAACACGCCAAACTTGGCCGATAATTTCTGATACCGCCAGGTTACGGTTAAAGCCCTGCTGCGCAGTTGCGCAAAACGTACACTCTAGCGCACAACCAACTTGCGAAGATACGCACAAGGTTGCTCTTTCTTTCTCTGGGATCCAAACAGTTTCGACTTCCTGACCGCCTTCAAGTAACAACGCGTACTTAATGGTGCCATCTTCAGAAACCTGCTTTTCTTTAATCGTAGGAGCTTTAATTTCACATAAACGAGCAAGCTTTTGCTTCAATGCTTTATTTAGGTTGGTCATTTGCTCAAAATCGTCATAACCAAAATGGTAAATCCATTTCATAATTTGATCGGCACGAAATGGTTTTTCGCCAATATCGGCAAAAAAATCGCGCATCATCTGATGATCAAAGTTTAATAAATTAACCTTTTTAACTGCATTGTCGGTCATGTAAGCACTCTTCCACTTAAATTAAGGATGCAAATTGTACACTTTTTAAGCAAGCGACACAATTTTGCTTTGTTATCGTTTTGTTACCGACAATTACATTTGTGCAATAGCAAACAATAAATACAAAGAAAGGATTTTGTTCATGCAAACAAAATCCTTTCTGATTGTCAGGCAATCGGCCATGGCAGCTTGTACCTTGTACCTCGTACCTTGTATCTCGTTGTTAAATTAACGAGTACGTGGACAAACTTCTTCGTCTGAGAAAAAGTAAGCAATTTCACGTGCAGCAGATTCTAAAGCGTCACTGCCGTGACAAGCATTTTCGTCAATTGACTCAGCGAAATCGTGACGTAAGGTACCAGCTAATGCATCGCTTGGGTTAGTAGCGCCCATGATTTCACGGTTTTTAAGAACAGCGTTTTCGCCTTCTAAAACTTGTACCATTACTGGACCAGAAGTCATGAAATCAACTAAAGCACCAAAGAAAGGACGCTCAGCGTGTTCTGCGTAGAAACCTTCAGCTTTTTCACGGCTTAAGTGGATCATTTTAGCAGCAACGATTTTAAGACCTGCTGATTCAAAACGGTTGTAGATAGAACCAATTACGTTTTTAGCAACTGCGTCTGGTTTTACGATAGAAAAAGTACGTTCGATAGCCATGATAAGCCCTCAATAAAGTTATATAGTCAAAAATTGGCGCGATTATAGAGGATTTAACAACAAATTACATTAATTAATTTCGTTCTGTTGTTCACAACATCGATCAATTAAAAAAACCGACTATTACGTCGGTTTTTTTGATTTAAAGCAGCGTTAGTAGGATTTCGTTTTTCGTCTATCGCTTCTCGTTTCTAAACGACTCTAAATTGTTGACCGTTTATAGGCACGATAGTTAGGTTTCCAGAAATTTCGTTCAATGTTGGTATGCAATTGCTCATCACTGATTTCAAGGGCAAGGTTTTGCTGTTGGGCAAGTTTACCGATGGCGAAAGCAATTTTTTTACTGATATCGGCAATCTCAGTGATTGGTGGCAATAAGTCGCCCTCCCCCGTATTGGCAAGTGGTGACGCTGCCGCTAAAGTTTCACTGGCAACCATCAGCATTTCATCACTGATAAGTTTAATATTTGCCGCTAATACACCAAGACCAATACCTGGGAAAATATAGGAATTATTACATTGTACGATGGAGAAAGTCTTGCCTTGATACTCAATCGGTTTAAACGGGCTGCCGGTAGCAATGACTACTTCCCCGTCAGTCCAGTTAATCACTTGCTCAGGCGTCGCCTCCACTTGTTTTGATGGATTGCTTAATGGAAAGATAATCGGCTTGTCGGTGCCGGCTTTCATCGCTTTGATGATCTCTTCAGTAAATAAACCTGGCTGACCAGATACACCGATTAAAATATCAGGCTGAGCATTTTGCATCACTTCCAGTAATGAAGCATATTCACCATTACAGTTCCATTGATTAATTGCCGACTCACTATGTACCAGCTTTTGCTGGAAATCACGTAAATCACTCATGCCCTGGGTAAGCAGACCGTACCTGTCGACCATATATACCTGGCTTCGAGCTTGCTCATCAGATAAACCTTCACTACACATTTGCGCGATGATCTGTTCGGCAATACCACAACCTGCTGAGCCGGCCCCAACAAAAGCGACTTTTTGCTCTGACAGTTTTTTGCCTTTTACCCGACAAGCCGCAAGCAGAGTCCCTACCGTCACGGACGCGGTGCCTTGAATGTCATCATTAAAGCAACAAATTTCGTTACGATAACGCTCTAGTAACGGCATCGCATTAGGTTGGGCAAAATCTTCGAATTGCAATAATATGTTGGGCCAGCGACGCTTGACAGCGGTGATGAATAAATCGACAAATTCGTTATACTCTTGTTGATTAATGCGTTTATGACGAGCGCCCATATACATAGGATCATTTAATAATTTTTCATTATTAGTGCCCACATCCAACATAATTGGCAAGGTATATGCGGGGCTGATACCACCACAAGAGGTATATAGAGACAACTTTCCAATTGGAATGCCCATGCCACCGATGCCCTGGTCACCTAAGCCTAAAATACGTTCGCCATCGGTCACTACGATCACTTTAACTTTTTGCTTAGTCGCATTGTGCAAAATATCATCGATTTGGTGACGTTCGGCATAAGAAATAAATAAGCCACGGTTACTGCGATAAATATCAGAGAACCTTTCACAAGCATCGCCTACTGTGGGCGTGTATATGATCGGCATCATCTCTTCAAGGTTTGCTTGCACGAGGGCATGAAACAGGGTTTCATTTTTATCTTGAATGTTGCGCAAATAGATGTGCTTATTTAACGCCGTTTGAAAACTTGAGTATTGCATGTAGGCACGATTTACCTGCTCTTCGATGGTTTCAAATCGAGGCGGGAGTAGACCCGTTAAATTAAAACTGACGCGCTCTTGCGCACTAAACGCACTGCCTTTATTTAACAATGGCGTTTCTAATAGTGTTGGCCCTGCATAAGGGATATATAAAGGATGTTTTTGTTTTTTGTTACCCATGGAGTGCCCGCAAGTTGACTAATTGAAATAAGTTATAAAGTTGACATATACGTCAACTGTCGGTCATTCTACCGTTTTTGTTGAAAACTTACTAACCCAATTACAGTTATTCACATAAAAACTTTTGCAGACATAATAACCATTAATAATATTAAATTTTATTTTAATATGCGCTTACAGATAATACCAATTTGACTAAATATCTGCTCATACCTAATCAAATTGGTATCAGTCAGCTTCTTCCATCCAGGCAAGCTGAATGGCCTCAAGAATTCTTTCACCACAATGCCCAGGCTCATCGTCAAACCGTTCTAAATCAAGCACCCACTGCCGCAGTTCGGTAAAATGTAGTTGCTTAGGGTCCACATCTGGGTGCTGCTCAATTAAGTCTAACGCTATTTCTAATGAATCTATCCACTTTAATCCCATGTTATGACCCCATGCTGCAAACCTTAGTTAAGTGTAGTTTGAAAATGAGTAAATAAGCTACAATAACATAGCGGTTTTTAACAACATATACACATTCATTTTTGAAGGTCGTTGATAACCTTGGTTTATTTACAGACAAGACTTTCACCTTTCTGCTTGAGTACAAGCCCGGTGCAAAAAAATCAGCCGAACAAGGCGCTCTGCCTGCTGGCTATAAGTACATTCTTGAATTACGCGAGGTTAAAAACCCTCCAAGCAGTTACAAAAAAAGCGCCTCTGGCGCTTTAGGGAGTAGAATAGACTTTAACAAACTAAGCCAAGGTAACACCTTTTAAGCCGCTACCACCGCCTTGATCGTTACTGCGTAATTTAATCATTAAGCGTAAATCGTTAGGTGAGTCGGCATTATGCAAGGCATCGGTGTAACTAATTTCACCGCCTTCGTATAAATCGAACAACGCCTGATCGAACGTTTGCATGCCCAACTCACGTGATTTTGCCATGACTTCTTTGATATCTCCTACCGCACCTTTTTTGATCAACTCTGACACATAAGGTGAATTGATCAAAATTTCAATTGCAGCTTTGCGACCTGAGCCATCACGCGTTGGCACTAACTGCTGAGCAACGATGCCGCGTAGATTTAATGCTAAATCAAATTGCAGCTTTTCATGCTGGTCGGGCGGTACTAAATGCATAATACGGTCGATGGCCTGGTTGGCATTGTTGGCATGTAAAGTGGCAATACACAAATGCCCGGTTTCAGCGAAACTCAGCGCGTGTTCCATAATATCTTGCGAACGAATCTCACCAATGAGAATGACATCGGGTGCTTGTCGTAAGGAACTTTTTAATGCCGCATCAAACGACTCGGTATCCAAACCCACTTCACGTTGAGTGATCATAGACTTGCCATGGTCATGGACAAATTCCACCGGATCTTCAATGGTCAGAATGTGGCCTCGAGCGTTTTTGTTACGATAACCAATTAAAGATGCCATGGACGTTGATTTACCAGTACCCGTACCACCAACAAATAACAATAAACCACGTTTAGACATCACCAAATCTTTTAATACCGGCGGCAGCCCTAGTCTATCGGTATCAGGAATGTCAGTGACGATGCGCCGCACTACCATGCCGGGCATTTCTCGTTGCCAAAACGCGGAAATACGAAAACGACCAATATCCTCTAGCGAAAGGGCGTAGTTACATTCTTTGCTGTCGGTAAATTCTTTTTTTTGCTTCTCGGTCATCGAACTTTCGACCAGTTCTAAAGCATCATCAAAGGCGAGTACTTTGTCATCAACCGGCTGCAATTCACCATTAATTTTTGCACTCGGTGAAAGATTTACGGTAATAAATAAATCAGACGCATCGGCTTGCACCATGGATTTTAATAATTCATGTAAATACATTATAAAACCTTAGTTTAGTAAACCTTGAACTGATTTTTATCGGCCGCTTTTTGCAGAGCATCTTCACGAGTAATGACGCCCCGGCTTAGCAAGTTCTGTAAACATTGATCCATGGTTTGCATGCCATGTGACATACCGGTTTGAATGGCTGAGTACATTTGCGCAATTTTATCTTCACGGATCAGGTTTCGAATTGCCGGCACGCCGATCATAATTTCGTGAGCAGCCACACGACCGCCACCGACTTTCTTGATCAAGGTTTGTGAAATAACCGCACGCAATGATTCTGACAACATAGAACGTACCATGTCTTTTTCTTCACCCGGAAATACATCAACGATACGGTCAATGGTTTTCGGCGCCGAAGTGGTATGCAATGTACCGAATACCAAGTGACCGGTTTCGGCGGCGGTCATGGCAAGGCGAATGGTTTCTAAATCACGCATTTCACCAACAAGAATCACGTCGGGGTCTTCACGAAGCGCGGAACGTAGTGCCGCATTAAAACTTAACGTATCACGATGAACTTCACGCTGGTTAATTAAGCATTGTTTATTGTCGTGGACAAACTCGATGGGATCTTCAATGGTTAAGATATGATCACGCTTGGAGTCGTTAATGTAATCAACCATGGCGGCCAAGGTAGTTGATTTACCCGAGCCGGTAGGGCCGGTAACTAACACCAAACCGCGCGGTAAATCAGAAATTTGCCGGAAAATATCTGGACAACCTAATTCGTCCAGCGATAAAATTTTACTTGGAATGGTACGAAACACCGCCGCAGGGCCACGGTTTTGGTTAAACGCGTTAACCCTGAACCGTGCCAGGTTTGGCACTTCAAAAGAAAAATCCACTTCCAGATATTCTTCGTAATCTTTACGTTGCCTGTCAGTCATAATATCATAGACTAATGCGTTAACGTCTTTGTCTTCTAATGGCGGGATGTTAACCTTACGTATGTCACCGTCGACTCGAATGGCCGGTGGCATACCGGTTGATAAATGTAAATCGGAAGCATTGTGTTCAACACTAAATGCTAAAAGTTCGGTAATATCCATAAAACCCCTAATTTATTATTATTATAGAAATAAAATATATGATTAATATCGCTGACAATCTGCGGTTAGTTAACAACCAAATTATAGCTGCCAGTAGTAAAACAACAAGTTCAACTTCTAAAGTGAGCTTATTGGCTGTAAGCAAAACAAAACCCATCAGTTTAATTCAGCAGGCTTATGCTGCCGGACAACGCCATTTTGGTGAGAATTACGTGCAGGAAACTGTTGAAAAAGTGCAGCAACTTGCCGAATTAACTGATATCACCTGGCATTTTATCGGCCCGCTGCAAGCCAACAAAACCAAACTGATTGCAAATAATGTCACCTGGGTCCACTCTGTAGACCGGGAAAAAATTGCCAAGCGCCTGAATCAGCAACGTGATATTAACATTACCCCGCTAAACGTTTGTTTACAAGTGAATATTAGCGGCGAGCAAAGCAAATCAGGCGTTGCGGTGACCGAAGTTGCAAAGTTAGCTGAATTTATCAACAACTGTGAAAATTTATGCTTGCGCGGCTTGATGGCGATCCCGGAAAAGACAAAAGACAAAATTGCCGCCCGCGACAGTTTTCGTCAAATGCAAACCTTGTTTAATCAATTATCGCACCAATATCCTAGTGTAGACACCCTATCGATGGGAATGAGTAATGACATGGACATCGCGATTGAATGTGGAAGTACCATGATCCGGGTTGGTACGGCGATATTTGGGGCGAGGAGCTAGGTGTACAAGGTACAAGCAGTAAGGCAACGGGCAACGGGCAGTATGTTGAATTCACTAACAATAGTGTAAATTCAAACCTTACTCTGAGAAAACGCGGACTGCAAGTAGCTAGTTGCCAGAAGCCAGCAACCTTCTTACTAAACTAAAACATACTAACGAGTAACCGCTATCTTTATAATAAGAACAACGGTTGACTGATACAGGATTTTCTATGAAAAAAGTCGCATTTATTGGCGCTGGTAATATGAACGGCGCCATTTTGGCGGGCATGGTAAACCAGGGGTTTAATGCCAACGACATTATGGTGAGTAATCCCAGCGCGGCTAAACGTGAAGCCCTGGCTGAGCAATATGGCGTATTGCATTCTAGCGATAATATTGTTGCCGCCAAATTTGCCGATGTCATTGTCTTAGGAGTAAAACCGCATTTTATCAAGCAGGTTTGTGCTGAAATAGCTCAGCAAATTGATATTGCTGATAAATGTTTCATCTCTGTTGCCGCAGGCATCAGCCTGGCACAAATGCAATCAGAATTAGGCGATAATGCCAGCATTATTCGTTGCATGCCAAATACCCCAGCTCAGCTTGGGCTCGGGATGACAGGTGTTTTTGCCAATAACAGCATTACCAAGGCTGATGAAGAATTTGCCAATTCATTACTCACTGGCATCGGCAAAGTTTTATGGTTGCAAACCGAAGCCGAAATTGACAACTTACTGGCAGTTTCCGCTTCCGGTCCGGCGTATTTTTTTGCCTTTATGGAAGCGATGCAAAATAAAGCGATAGCGTTTGGTTTTAGTGAACAAACGGCGCGCCAATTAGTACAGCAAACTGCCGCTGGTGCCGCGCAAATGGTTATTGAAAATGAACAATCAATTGCCACCCTACGAGAAAACGTAACGTCGAAAGGCGGCACAACTCAAGCCGCATTAAATGTTTTAAGTGATGGCAATATGAGTGAACTGGTGGCGCAGGCAATGGATGCGGCAAAAGCTCGTTCAATTGAAATTACAACCAGTAACAATTAGTTTCCACCTGACAGTCTATCTTGGTATATGATTGTTTTAATAAGATTAACGATTTAAATTTAACTGCTTTTGTATGGAGTATTCATGGAAGCGATTGTCTATTTACTAAACTTTGTTTTTGATGCCTATTTGATGTTGTTGGTATTAAGGGTTTGGTTACAGGCCGTAAGAGCCGATTTTTATAACCCGTTTAGCCAGTTTGTGGTAAAAGCCACAAACCCGGCAGTGATCCCGTTTCGCCGTTTAATCCCCGGCCTGAAGGGCATTGACATGGCGACCTTGCTGGTTGCTTTTTTAGTCGCATGCACCAAGTATTGGGCATTATCCATGATTGGTGGCCAGACTATTGATATTCTGTCGTTATTATTTATTAGCTTGTTATTTGTGATCAAACAAAGTGGCACCTTGCTATTTGTAGTGATGCTGGTAATGGCATTAATGAGCTGGGTGGTACAGTCACGTTCACCAGCACAAATGGTATTTTATCAATTAACCGAACCATTTTTACGCCCGATTCGCCGTATCATGCCGAATTTAGGCGGTCTTGATTTGTCGGTGCTAGTGGCATTTGTGCTGTTAAATGTAATCAATATTTTTATCGGTAGCTTTATCCCGATTTGGTCATATTTATAAATATCGACATATGGATACCGCATTTTGCCGTATTGGAAGATATTCTTGCAAACTTCGGTCTATAATTAACAATAGTTGTGAGCACAACCTAGTTGCGAGGCTTATATGTTTAAATTACTGATTAAAAGCATGTTACTGATAATTTTGCTGCTCGGCGTTAGCAAAATGGTCGCTGCTGAAAATATGAAAAAATTTGCCGATCTGGAAGTTCATTATATCGGACTTTCCACCTCTATTTTACAACCCGACATTGCCAAAAATTATGGCATTGAGCGTAGCCGCTACCGGGGTTTTGTCAACATTTCGGTGTTAGATAGCTCTAAAGATGGTAAACCGGCAGTGTCTGTTGGTATTTCCGGTACGGCGACCAATTTACTTGGCCAGCCTATACCGTTGGATTTTATGGAAGTAAAAGAAGGCAGTGCCATTTATTATATCGCCCAGGTGAAATACCCGAATGATGAGTTCTTTCGATTTAATATTTTAATTAATAACAATGGCAAAGAGCATACTTTAAAATTTGAACAAAAATTTTACGTTGAGCAATAAGTCGAGGTAAATTAATACCAACTTACTCCAACCAACGTTCCTATGATTAAGTGCGCTTTATGGCGCACTTTTGTTTATTACAATCCAAATATGATTAACTGATAATGAATAAAATTGTTTTAGCCACTGGCAACAAAGGCAAAGTGAAAGAGCTTTCCGAATTATTAACCGCCCATAATATTGAAATTGTTCCACAAAGCGACTTTAACGTCAGTGAGGTGGCCGAAACCGGCACGACGTTTGTCGAAAATGCCATCATTAAAGCCCGTCACGCGGCGAAAATTACCGGCTTACCGGCCATTGCCGACGATTCTGGTTTGGAAGTCGACCATCTGCTAGGCGCGCCAGGTATTTACTCCGCAAGGTATGCCGGTGAAAATTCGGATGATGCCGACAATAACGCTAAGCTTTTAGACGCACTCGATGGCATAGCGGCAAAGCAACGCAGCGCTCGTTTCCAATGTGTACTGGTTTACCTGCGTCATGCCGATGATCCAACGCCGATTATTTGCCAGGGTACCTGGGAAGGCGAGATAATTACCGAGCAACAGGGTGAAGAAGGGTTTGGTTATGACCCGTTGTTTTGGATCGAAGAACATCAACAAACATCGGCACAATTACCCCGAGACCTTAAAAATCAGTTAAGTCATCGCGGTAAAGCTTTAGCAAAATTAATGCAAAGTTTTAACTAACGTTAAGTTACCCATCAACAATGAGCAGATATTTAATCCACTTGGTCTAATATTTTGCTCAAAGAGAACAATATTTTGTTAACCCTACCGCCATTATCGCTGTATATTCACATTCCCTGGTGTGTGCAAAAGTGTCCGTATTGCGACTTTAATTCACACGCGTTAAAAGCCGACATTGATGAAGAATTGTATATCCGCCATTTACTCGCCGATCTGGATGCCGATATCAAACGCTTTGCGCTTAATGATAGCAGCCAGCAACGGCCGCTATATTCCATTTTCATTGGTGGCGGAACGCCAAGCTTATTTAGCAGCAATGCAATAGCGCAGCTGTTAACAGCAGTGTTTAAACGATTTCCCCAACACGATGATCCAAACTTTGAAATCGAAGTAACGCTAGAAGCCAACCCGGGCACCGTAGAAGCCGATAAATTCAAAGGCTTTAATGACGCCGGGGTCAATCGATTATCCATTGGCGTGCAAAGCTTTGCCTCTGACAAATTGATAAAACTGGGCCGTATTCATGATAGTGAGCAGGCCATACGTGCTGCCATTATCGCGCAAGAGTGTGGCATTAACAGTTTTAACCTGGATTTAATGCACGGTTTAGAGCAACAATCGGTAGCAGGTGCCCTTGATGATTTAAAGCAGGCCATCGCACTAAAGCCTAAGCACTTATCCTGGTACCAATTAACCATTGAGCCAAACACTTCGTTTTATTCAAAACCACCAACACTGCCTAACGATGATGTATTGTGGGATATTCAGCAACAAGGCTGGCAATTATTAAAGGATGCCGGCTATCAGCAATATGAAATATCGGCATACAGTAAAGGCGCTGACAATCAATGTAAGCATAACCTTAACTATTGGCAAAATGGCGATTACTTAGGCATAGGTTGTGGCGCTCATGGCAAAATCACCTCAACCAAAGACAACACCATCTATCGCACAGTGAAAGTAAAGCACCCGAAAGGTTATATGGATGAGGAGCGTGCGCACCTCTGTCAAGTCCACAATGTGCCGGAGGCTGAGCGTCCGTTTGAATATATGATGAACCGATTACGGCTATTCAAACCTTTTTGCTTGACTGACTATCAAGCAACTACAGGATTATCACCTGATGGTGTTATTGAAGCGCTGCAGTCGGCGAAGAACAAACAGCTGGTCACCGAGAACAATGGTTATTGGCAAGTGACTCAACAAGGCCATCGCTATTTGAATGACCTGCTAAGTTTGTTTTTATAGTGCCAATAACATAGCGCCAAAGACCTCAGCTTTGCTATTAGAGATCGTCAATTTCTTGTTTTAAATCATAGCCTTTATCAGTGACTATTTTTTCTAAGATAGCGACTCTCGCTTTTAACTGGGCCAGCTCGTCATCCATGGCCGATTGTTGTTTGGAAGTATGTTGAGAGTCTGCCTGAATTTTTTGCCGCTGTTTTAAAAACTGAAAAATACCGACGCATACCATGACAATAATGACAAATTCAAAAATGTGCATAAATAATCCTTAACCTCAATGTAATTGGTATAATACTCAGTATAGATAAAGCTATCTGAGCCTAAGGGTAGCTAACCCGAACTAAAGTAAAAAAAGCAATAATTAGACCAATAAGCAAACACTAAATAAAACAAAAACTTAGTAAATCTGGTTTATAAATGTGTCGCTGAAAACAGCATTTTTTGAATGAAACAACTAACTTTTAAGCAATTTTAAATGAATAATGTTCAAGCAACAGAGCAACAACTCATCGACGAAGACTTTATGCGTCAGGCTATTGTGCTGGCCGAAAAAGCAGAACTTGAAGGTGAAATACCTGTGGGGGCTGTGCTGGTTGTCAATGAAAAAGTTATCGCCAAAGGCTGGAACCAGTCAATTCAGTTACACGACCCGTCTGCCCATGCAGAAATGCAGGCCATTCGACAGGCCGGTTCTGAGGTTGAAAACTATCGAATGCTCGATTGCACCTTGTACGTAACGTTAGAGCCTTGCCCGATGTGCGCAGGGTTATTGGTGCACAGCAGAATAAAACGTCTGGTTTATGGCGCCAGCGACTTGAAAACCGGATCATGCGGCAGTGTTTTTAATCTGACCAATAGCGAGAAATTAAATCACCAGGTTGAAGTAACTTCAGGGGTGTTAAAGGACGAATGCAGCACGATGTTATCCGCATTTTTTAAACGTCGCCGCAACGAAAAGAAAGCCGCAAAAAAAGCTAGGGGCTAGAAGTTAGGTACAAGGTACAAGGTACAAGGTACAAGGTACAAGCAGGATAATTGTGCTCTGCTAGATTGTGTGAATATTGTTGAATTGGTTGCGGGCTTTGTGCCACTTGCTGCTATGCGATATTAGAAAATGTACTCCGTCATCCCGTTATGCTTTTGAACGGGATCTCATTTCGGATATAACGTGCCTTTAAACAATAGACCCACACCACGCTCAAGGAGGTCCCATCCAAAAGCTGGTGGGATGACGGTGCTATTTTTCGAAATTGCTATTACTTACTTCTTCAGTGTTTAATAACGTCACTCTAAAATACACCCGATAACGGCTGCTCACTTTGCGGTGACTGGCTTTTAACTGACGACGTCGTTGATTGGTTTTACAAGTACGTGCTCTCATGGTTTAGTTTCCAAGATAATGGTCATAATCACTGTAATGGTAATCACTATAACAGTGAAATATGACATTTTTATTATTGTTATTAAATTTCTTTCTCGCTATCTGATTTCCGATGGCGATGAGCAGCGGATTTATTCTGTCGCCGCCTCCACTGCCGGACTGTCTCCTTTATCTTTTTCCAAGAATAACAAGGTATCGTAATAGGCGCGAATGTTTTCAACATAACGCACTGGTTCATCGCCACGAGCATAACCATACTTAGTATTTTTGTAATACTTACGCTGTTTTAATAATGGCAATGATTCTTTCACATCGACCCAACGATCGGGATCGCCACCTAATCGTTCGGTGATAACTCTGGCATCTTCCATATGGCCCCAGCCAACATTGTACGCCGCCAACGCAAACCATTTACGATCGGGGTCTTTAATTCTATCGGGGATGCGGTTGATCAATTTCTGAAAATATTTTGCACCGCCACGTATACTTTGCTCGGCATCGAGACGACTTACTACTCCCATTTGCTTGGCCGTTGGCAAGGTTAACATCATCATGCCACGCACACCGGTATACGATCTTGCGTGTGGTTCCCAGTGCGACTCCTGATAACTAATCGCTGCCAAAAAGCGCCAGTCCATTGCTTCACCATAGCGCTTAAACAGCGTACGATATTTTGGCAATTTATCCCCAACCGCTTCAATGAAGGTTCGCGTATCTACGTAATTAAACTCTTGTATATGGCCATAATATTTATCATCCAAGGTTAAAATAGTGCCGTCATGATGGGCTTGACCAAAAAATTCAACCACAGATGATAGCAACGAATCATCGCCCTGCTTACTTAACATCCAGGCAATGGGCTGAGGTTGTTGAACGGTAAAGGCGACACTGATTTCAGGGAAATAACGGCGGCTAATGGCTAAGGTATTGCTGTCGGCAATGGTAAAATCAAGGCGCTCTTCCATCACTTCGATCAACAGTTCATCGGAATCAAACTCGTCGGTTTCGGTCCAGCTTAAATTGGGGTGCTTGGCTTTTAATGCTTGCAGGTTTTCGGCATGACTGGAGAACTCGGCCACTTGCAGGCTGCCGGACAAATCTTCTATTTTTCGCGGCCATTCACGACCTTGTTTAAACACCAGCTTTTGGCTGATGTTGGCATAACTTGGGCTAAATCGATATTTCTCTAAGCGCTCTGGCGTTACGGTTAAACCCGCAGCAAGTATATCCACTTCCCCGTTGTCTATTTTCGGGAACAACTCGTTTAAGGTGTAACTTGGCACAATTTCCAGTTTAACCCCGAGATAATCTGCATATTCACGCGCCAGCTCATATTCAAAACCGCGTTGACCCGTGGCACCAATATAATAGTTTTTTGGCCCAAACAAGGTACCCACTTTTAATGTGCCACGCTTAACCACTTGTTGTAAATTACCAGGTTGTTGCTGATCTTTACAGGCGGTCAAAAGAAAAACAGCCATCAACAATAAACTGCTAACTGGCGTTGCTATGTTTTTAAATTTATAGGAGATTTTTATCATATCAATTTCATTGTGAAGTCATTTATACATTTTTTACAGTTTTTTTTCAATTAGTTTGTGATCGAACAGTTTTACCCTTACTAAAAACTCCGTTTTATATATACCCGTGCTACCTCAAGATGCATGTTCAAAATACGTTTTGAGTGACTGAGCAATCTCAATTCAAGGCGCAGCTATGCAGGAATGGCGTTCCCCTTACAAATAGGTGCAACGAAGACGTGGGATTGCTCAGACACTCCGTTCCGGTGGGTTTAAAAGCAATTTATGCCGCGTTATTAATTTTAACAATGGAACAACCATTCTCTAAATTTAATGCCTTGCCTATATTGCTTTTAACTCCCACTGAAATCTTGCACTTTGAGGTAGCACGGGTATATAATGCGCGCGAAAAACCAACATCTTTTATCAAAATAATTAGTCGCAATTCCATTGCATTTCCTGGCTTTGAATTAATGCCCTGAAATTTAATGGAATTGATATTAAATTAACTACTAACTATGGTGACTATATTTATGGAAATCTTACGCGGCGCACCTGCGCTTTCCGATTTCAGAATTAATAAGCTTCTTTCACAATGCGAGCAATTAAACCTGCCTGTGACAGATATTTATGCCGAGTACATGCATTTTTCAAATAACAAGGAAGCGTTATCAAGTGACGAGTTAAGCAAGCTGAAAAAGCTGTTAACTTACGGCCCAACCATTGAAGAGCATGAGCCAGAAGGCACCTTGTTATTGGTGACGCCACGTCCTGGGACTATTTCACCATGGTCTTCAAAGTCGACTGACATTGCCCATAATTGTGGTCTAGACAAAATTATTCGTCTAGAACGTGGGATGGCGTACTACGTACACACATCGAATGAATTAACCGCTGAGCAATCGATTGAGCTTGCCAACTTAATTCATGACCGCATGATGGAAGTGATATTCACCGATTACAACGATGTGAACAGTTTATTTGCCACTGCCGAGCCAGGCGAAATGTCATCGGTAGACATTTTGCACGGCGGCCGTGAAGCTCTAGCCAAAGCCAACATCGAAATGGGTTTTGCCTTAGCCGAAGATGAGATTGACTACCTGGTAGAAAACTTCATTAAGTTAAACCGTAACCCGAACGACATTGAATTGTTCATGTTCGCGCAAGCGAACTCTGAGCATTGTCGTCATAAAATCTTTAATGCCGACTGGACCATCGATGGTCAAAAGCAGCCGAAATCATTATTTAAAATGATCAAAAACACCCATGAGATCAACCCTGATTACGTGTTAAGCGCATACAAAGATAACGCCGCGGTAATGGTTGGCTCTGAAGCCGGTCGTTTTTTCCCGAATCCAGAAACTAAAGAATACGCCTACACTCAGGAAGACATTCAAATTCTAATGAAGGTGGAAACCCACAACCACCCCACGGCTATTTCACCTTACCCGGGTGCAGCAACCGGCTCTGGTGGTGAAATTCGTGATGAAGGCGCAACCGGTATTGGTTCAAAACCCAAAGCGGGCTTGGTTGGTTTCACCGTATCTAACCTGCGCATTCCTGGCTTTGAGCAACCATGGGAAACCAATTTTGGTAAGCCTGGCCGTATCGTTAATGCCTTAGACATCATGATGGAAGGTCCATTAGGTGGCGCGGCGTTTAACAACGAATTTGGTCGTCCAAATATTTTAGGCTATTTCCGGACCTACGAAGAGCAAGTTAACTCATTTAACGGCTTAGAAGTTCGTGGTTACCACAAGCCAATTATGCTTGCCGGCGGTTTAGGTAACATTCGTGACGAGCACGTACAAAAAGGCGAAATCGTTGTTGGCGCCCCCTTGATTGTATTAGGCGGCCCGGCAATGAACATTGGTCTTGGTGGTGGCGCCGCATCTTCTATGGCGTCTGGTCAATCCTCTGAAAATCTGGACTTTGCCTCAGTACAACGCGAAAACCCGGAAATGGAACGTCGTTGTCAGGAAGTTATCGATAGATGTTGGCAGCTTGGTGATGATAACCCGATTTTATTCATCCACGATGTCGGTGCTGGTGGTATCTCAAATGCGTTCCCTGAATTAGTCTCCGATGGCGGCCGTGGTGGTAATTTTGAATTACGTAACGTACCAAACGATGAACGCAGCATGGCACCACACGAGATCTGGTGTAACGAGTCGCAAGAGCGATACGTAATGGCGGTAGCACCGGAGCGTTTAGCCGATTTTGAAGCATTGTGTAATCGTGAACGCGCCCCATTTGCGGTGGTTGGTTATGCCACCGAAGAAGAGCATTTAACCCTTACTGATAGTCATCATGACAATACCCCTATTGATTTACCATTGGACGTATTATTAGGTAAAGCGCCGAAAATGCATCGCGATGTGCAATCGAGAACTGAAACTGGTAAAGCATTAGAATTGGCAAACATTGAATTAGCCGATGCTGCAGACCGTATCCTGCGTTTACCAACCGTTGCTGAAAAAACCTTCTTAATCACCATTGGCGATAGAACGGTAACCGGTATGGTTAACCGTGACCAAATGGTTGGTCCCTGGCAGGTACCGGTAGCTGACTGTGGTGTTACTGCCGCAGCACTAGATACTTACCACGGTGAAGCAATGTCACTCGGTGAAAGAACACCAGTTGCTCTGCTTAACTACGGCGCATCAGCAAGACTTGCGGTAGCCGAATCATTAACCAATATTGCCGGTAGCGACATTGGCGATTTAAACCGTATTAAGCTTTCAGCGAACTGGATGTCCGCAGCAGGTCACCCTGGTGAAGATGCCGGTTTATATGAAGCAGTGAAAGCCGTTGGTGAAGAATTATGTCCAGCGCTTGGTTTAACCATCCCGGTGGGTAAAGACTCAATGAGCATGAAAACTCAATGGGACGAAAATGGCCCTAATGGTAAAGAGCACAAAGCGGTTACCTCGCCACTATCATTAATCATCACGGCCTTTGGCCGTGTTGAAGATATTCGCAAAACGGTAACGCCACAATTGCGCAGTGATAAAGGTGACTCACGCATTGTTGCCATCGATTTATCAAAAGGCAAAAATCGTTTAGGTGGCTCATGTATCGCGCAAGTTTACAAGCAACTGGGTACAACAACGCCAGATGTTGATAGCCCGGAAGTATTGAAAGGCTTTTTCACCGCAATGCAACGCCTGGTACGCGAAGAAAAATTACTTGCCTACCATGACCGCTCAGACGGTGGTTTATTTACCACAGTCACCGAAATGGCATTTGCCGGTCACACTGGTGTCGATATTGATATCTCGAAACTAAGCGGTGACAACCTAAGTGTACTGTTTAACGAAGAGCTAGGCGCGGTAATTCAAATTCGTGAAAGCGATGTTGATGCCGTGCACGCGATCATTAGCGATTTTGGCATTGAAGATTGTTTCACCGACATTGGCCGAATCAATAATGAAGATTTCATTCGCTTTAGCCGCGATGGTGAAGAAGTGCTAGCGAATTCTCGCACATACTACCGTACCGTGTGGGCTGAAACCACATTCAAGATGCAATCACTGCGTGATAATCCAGACTGTGCTGAGCAAGAACACGCGCTGAAATTTGATACCGAAGATCCGGGCTTAAATGTGCATTTAACCTTTGATATCAATGAAGACATCGTGGCTGATCACATCGCCAAAGATGCGGTTGCAGAGACTAACCCGAAAATCGCTATTTTACGTGAGCAAGGGGTTAACTCACACGTAGAAATGGCTGCTTCGTTCGACAGAGCTGGCTTTATCACGGTGGATATCCACATGTCAGATATTCTGGCAAATCGGGTCGACTTAAATGACTTTAAAGGCCTGGTGGCTTGTGGTGGTTTCTCTTACGGTGACGTACTTGGCGCTGGTGAAGGCTGGGCAAAATCAATCTTGTTTAACGACAACGCGCGTGAAATGTTCCGTGAATTCTTCCACCGTGACGACACCTTCTCCTTAGGGGTTTGTAACGGTTGTCAGATGCTTTCTAACTTAAAAGAAATCATCCCGGGCACTGAACAATGGCCACACTTTGTGCAAAACCGCTCAGAGCGTTTTGAAGCACGTTTCTCATTAGTAGAAATCCAGGAATCGCCATCTATCTTCTTTAAAGGAATGGAAGGCTCTCATATGCCAATCGCGGTATCTCATGGTGAAGGTCGCGCAGAGTTTAAATCAGAAGATGCCATTGCCAATGCCAACGATTCCGGCACAGTGTCAATGCGTTATGTCGACAACTATGGTCAAGTGACGGAAACATACCCATCGAACCCGAACGGTTCACCAGATGGTATCACCGCACTTACCACGACAGATGGTCGGGTAACAATCATGATGCCACACCCTGAGCGCGTATTCAGAACGGTTGCCAACTCTTGGC
Source organism: Thalassotalea sp. ND16A (assembly GCF_000764205.1). GTDB lineage: Bacteria > Pseudomonadota > Gammaproteobacteria > Enterobacterales > Alteromonadaceae > Thalassotalea_A. The sequence continues at coordinate 125,376 of NZ_JQDZ01000012.1, read as the reverse complement.
ATCCAGATGAGTGGTTAGAAGATTCTCCATGGGTGAGAATGTTCCGCAACGCTCGTAAGTTTGTTGGTTAAACAAGAATCAATAATGATCAGAATTTATACCATCCCGGGTAATTCTAAGTTAATTCGTCCGTGAATTAAAAATAGGCGCCTATATGGCGCCTTTTTTATAACCACTATATAACGGCTATACTTGCTTTATGACAGCGCATTTCGAAGAGAACAGAGCGATGAGCGAGGAAAACTCAGCAACTGAATGGGATATTAAAACTGCCGAATGGCAATGGCTAACCTTACAAATTTCTCGTGAGTATACCCACATAAATCAAAGAATGACCTGATACGTAACCTCGCAAGCGTTTTTATTTACCGGTTTTGCCATCAGCACCGGCGTAAATGGCAATAAAGTAGTCGCCGATATTCTATGGCTGCTGATCCCGATTGGCTCTATCATCCTTTCCGTCATGGTCTGGTTGTCGCTTAAATCCACCAGAGACTCAATAAAGTTACTTAATGCTGAACGATATAAACGTTCCAACCAAAGCTTTCGAGATTTTTGGTACAGTGAGAAGCGTCAAAAACTAGTCGCTCTAGGTGATGCTCCCTCAAAATATACGCCAATACTATTTTTAATCATCTGGACCAGCTTACTGGTGAATTATGCTTCTAGCTATCAATAGAATTGATAGCCATTAATGATAAGACTATTCACTTTGGTATCTTTATCCAGGTATTACTGGCCGACAGCTCTATAGGCCTGCAACTCTTTGGTTAGCCATAGTTGGCTTTTAATCGGGGAACTATTCGCACAATCCAAAGTAATTGATTTTAGCTATGGCTTATCACCGTTAACCGAACTGCTCGGGTAAGAAAGTAACACATTTATTTTTTGCTGAAATCCGTGCTGCTGTTTCACCATTTTAATTAAATGCAGCCATTGATGAAAAGTGATGGTGATAGGATTATTACTCTTTATTTGGCCGATAATGCCGTAGCGGCATGGATTGTCTTTGTCTTCATTGACAAAGGTGCCAAATAATTTATCCCAAATAATCAGTACCCCGGCAAAATTTTTATCCAGATAAGCGGCGTTGGTAGCATGGTGAACACGATGATGCGATGGCGTATTAAATACTTGTTCAAACCAGCCCAATTTATCAACCATTTGGGTATGAACAAAAAATTGATAGGCTAAATTCAACGCCACAACGGTAAATACGGTAGCTGGTTCGAAGCCAATAATGATCATCGGCAGCCAGAACAACCACATACCAGCAACTGGGTACATCAAGCTTTGTCTAAAGGCAGTGGAAAAGTTCATCCTGGTTGAACTGTGGTGTACGACATGTGCCGCCCATAACCAGTGAATATGATGTGATGCCTTATGAAACCAATAATATAAAAAATCTTGCAGTAAAAAGGCAATGAAAAGGCTCCACGGGGTTATGCTTATCTCGAATACACGATATTGATGGAGCCAGTAAAACAATGGCATTAGCAACAACAATGCAATAGCATCTGCGCCTTGATGTAATAACGCTAATACGCCATTAGCTAAACTATCTTTCATATCATAGAAATCACCATGGGCAAAAAACTCATAGCAGACAAAGGCTAAAAACAGTGGGCTTAACGCCAATAACACAATTTCGGAATTCACCTTTAATCTTCCTTCTATTTAACAATAACTCAGTGAGTTTGAACTGCGAGTCACTAGCTTATAAAAATAATTCATGGCAGACTTGTAAATTGATGACCTTTTTTTCTCTTTAAGTGACATATGGATACCATAACGAAGATCTATTTTTCCAGCGTGCTCGAGTACTTAGAGAAAAATGGCATTGACAAGACCACGGCGTTAGCTGCGATTCAATTTGAGCACTATGATGAAATGGATCTCAGTGATAAAAACAGCAGAGTGTCGCTAACGCATTACAATGCGCTACTGCAGTTCGCCAAAGTTTCATTGTCCGAGCCATTATTTGGTTTTTATCTGGGACAAGATATCCGTACCGCAGATTATGGATTACTGGGTTACTTAGTTGAATCTGGTGAAAATTTAACTACAGCAATCGCTGCGTTAATTCACTACGACACCCTGGTTGCGGATATAGGCACCGCAAAATTTCGTCAGAATCACCAATTTGCAGAAATTATCTGGACCCCAATTCCGGGCTGCAATGAGCAAGTGGTATTGCGCAACCTGACCGCATGGGTTGCTGTCATCAGGCAAGTAATGGCTGCGCAACTAGCGCCGACGAACGTCTATTTTAACCACCCGTGGACAGCAAAACAAAAAGAAACGTTAGCCGCTTGGTTTCATTGCCCGGTAGTAGCTAATGCAAAAACCAATAGCATACAATTTCCGTTACATTATTTGACCTTGCCGTTTCGAACTGAAAACCGATTGATTCATCAATTATTAAAACAAGAATCCGAACAACAATTAGAACATCTGCATCAACAAGAAAAATTTTTCGAAAAAGTAAATCAGTTTTTAAGGGCGAAAACGGATTTGCAAGGCTGTGATCTAAACAACACCGCAGCTCACTTTCACCTATCAACACGCACCCTGCAACGCCGGCTAAAAGCTGAGCAGGTATATTTTTCCGAGTTGTTGGACTTGGAGAGACAAAGGCGGTTGAGGCTATATCTGGGGAAAATGTCTTTTGGGCAAATTTCAACGGCGTTAGGTTTTAATGAGCAAAGCTCTTTTAACCGGGCTTTTTATCGCTGGTATCAATGTACGCCGTTAAATTTCTTAAAAAGCGTACATCAACAATACTAATTTGATTTAACTCTTGTTGAAAACCAATAATTGGACGCCCAATAATTATTTTGTAAATTAGAAATAGTCACGCCCTGACTGGTAGAGGCATGAAGAAACCTTGAATCTCCCAAATAAATCCCTACATGACGTTGAAACAAGCCCGTTTTAAAGAAAATCAGGTCCCCTATGCGGAGTTGTTTTTTAGCTATCCTGAGACCAAGTTCAGCTTGGCGCTCTGTCGTTCTGGGTAAACTCACACCTAATTTGGATTTAAAAGTCAGATATACAAAACCGGAACAGTCGATACCACTTTTACTAAGTCCCCCCAACTGGTAAGGGCTTCCTTTCCATTCTGAGTACTGAGACAGCAATTTCTGTTTTAGCAGAGAGCTGTTTGCGAGTTTCACCGCGTGTTTAAGCTTGGCTTCACTGATTTCTTCGGGTTGCGGAGAGTTTAAAGTCGAGCAGCCGATCAAGCTTAACATCGAAATAACTAGTAGGGTAAACCTCATGGGTTCAGCATACCTACAAAACCCAATCTATATATCATAGCAGATACGGCTTAACGGCAACCACGGTTGAAATTACAGTCCGTTGTTAGAGAAGGTAATGGCAGCATCCGCGATAAAACGCACTTTGATATGCTTGCTTTCTTCATCTCCCCAAACACAAGTCAAAGTGCCGATATTTTGAGAACAATTATCGGCAGAACCTAGAATGGCTTTAACTTCACCTTCACTCATGCCGACCTCAAGTTGTTGATAATTATCTTTAGTAAGCTTTGAACATGCGCTCAACAGCATGATTGCGCTAAGCATAAATAATACGTTTTTGAATTTCACTTTTTTACTCCTAATTAGCTGTGTAGTGATGATAGTTGTTGTCGTTATTGCTGTTTATTTTTTCCTGGTTTCGCCTGCTGCTGAGCCGAAGAAATCTCGAGCTATAGATTAAGCAACCGAAGTAGCCTTTTGCTCAGGCTGAGTGTTTATCCATTGACTGGCAATTAATGAACATGCAGCTAATCCTGCACCGGCAAAAAATACTAATGACGGATTGTATAACCAGACTAAGCCAAAGGTCGCGGGAATAATTACTGCGGCGATGTGGTTTATGCTAAAGCTCACCCCTGCGTTTGAGGCGATGTCTTTTGGATCGGCAATCTTTTGAAAATAAGTCTTAACGGCAATGGCCATGGCAAAAAAGATGTGGTCGATGATATACAAGCTGGCGCCAATGTAGGCATTTTCAACTAAAGCGTAACCACTAAATACCAATATCAACCCGATGTACTCAAGGGTTAATGCTTTGCGCTCACCTACCACACCAATCCAGGCACCAATTTTAGGCGCCAGATAAATATTTAATAGATGGTTGAGCATATAGAGCATGGAAATATCGGCGACTGAGTAACCAAATTTTTCGACCATCATAAAGCCGGCAAAGACCACGAAAATTTGTCTTCTGGCACCGCTTAAAAACGTTAACAGGTAATACAGTGAATAGCGTTTGCGCAGAATGATTTTTTTATGTTGAACGACTTTTTCTGGAAACTTGGGCATAAATAACCAAAGCCACAAAGTAATCGCCAATGCCAACCCACCCAAAATCATATAAGCGTTAACGAATTCCATATTAAAATAGCTAAACGCCAGCCAAATAAAGCCATAAACCACAAGGGCAGCCATCGATTTCACCGAGATTAACTTACCGAGTTTTTGCGGCGCTTCTTCTTTGGTAAACCACTGCAGACTTAATGATTGGTTCACCGTCTCAAAATAGTGAAAGCCAATACTCATTAATACGGTAGTGGCATAGAGGCCATATTCAGTAGGAAAGAAGCCGGTGATGGCAACACCGATGGAAAGCAGGCACAAAGAGACTAAGGCAAAATTTTGCTCTTTAATCACCAGTAACAGAAAAATCGCGGTAAATGCTAAAAAGCCAGGGATCTCACGCAGCGATTGCAACATACCAATTTCACTACCGCTAAAGTTTGCCGCTTCAATAGTGAAATTATTCAACATTGCCATCCAACCAGAAAAACTTAAGGTCATCACCACACTGGAGAGCACTAAAAATACAAAGGGGGTTTTCCACTTATTAGCGGCAAATTGCTGGTCAGTCATAGAAAATATATTTGAGATAATGAGGAAGGTAATTTTAGCAAATTTTTTACTTGATTGATAACCAAAAGCCTCGTTATTCTAGAGACATAAATAATATTTAAGAGACGTTACTATGCAAGATCATGATTGCTCACCTTTAACCGACTACATTGAATACCCCAGTGAAGAAATGTTACGGCGATCTGAGCAGTTTGTTGCCGATATTAAACGTCGTCATTCTATTCGTAAATTTAGCAATAAAGCGGTAGATAAGGCAATTATCGAAAACTGCATTAAAGCCGCCGCCAGTGCGCCAAGCGGTGCCAATCATCAACCCTGGCATTTTGTCGCAATAAGCTCGAGTGATATAAAAAAACAAATTAGACAACAAGCCGAGTTACACGAGCAAGGCTTTTATGATGGCAGAGCCGGTGAAGAGTGGCTGGATGCATTAAAACCATTGGGCACAGATGCGAGTAAACCCTATTTAGAAACGGCGCCCTGGCTCATTGCCATTTTCAGCCAAAAACGTGGCGGTCTGGATGTTGACGATAGAAATACCAATTACTATGTGCATGAGTCCGTCGGCATTGCCACCGGGTTTTTAATCAACGCGCTGCACAGCTCAGGCCTGGCGACGTTAACCCACACACCTAAGCCAATGTCATTTTTAAATAAAATTTGTCAACGTGGTGATAACGACAGAGCTTATATGCTGTTAGTGGTAGGCCATCCGGCAGAGGATGCGACCATTCCGCATCATGCGCAAGTTAAGAAAAAATTTGATGACATCGCCAGTTTTATGTAGAAATTACTTAACCACGATAGATGCCGTTAAAATCTTTAATTCTTCCTGGGTTTTACCGCCCCGGCTGCCAAACAATTCCAGTTCACTCAAAGTTTCAAATCCTGCAGTCACTTCACCAAACACCGTATGTTTACCATCTAAGAAAGGAGTTGCTTTAAAGGTGATAAAAAATTGTGAGCCATCGGTATTCGGGCCAGAATTTGCCATCGACAGCATACCTGCTTTGTTATGGCTCGCATCTGGATGAAACTCACCTTGATAACGATAGCCAGGGCTGCCTCTACCAGTGCCTGTTGGATCGCCGCCTTGTGCCATAAAACCAGGGATCACCCGATGAAATAATAAATCATCGTAAAAACCCAATTGGGTTAAATAAATGGTACTGGAGACATGCATTGGCGCATATTGATGCAACAACTCGATAGTAATTGGGCCTTTATTGGTGACTAACTGCCAGTGATAGCTTTTATCTTGAGCAAAAGCCACTTGAGGTGGCTTAGGTAAGCTTTGTTTCCAGTTTTCACTTTGCTTATCGATGGCTTTGGCCGACACTTGTTCGGCAATAAATTGATCCATGGCCGTTATCGCCGGATCGTCTTGCTCGATCATCACGCCGATAAAAAGCGCCGTTAAACAAAAGGCATAAACATAAAGGAGTTTTCGAATGAATGGTTTCATAAAAATTATTGTTTTAATAGATACTGTGGCATCGAGTATATAAAAAAAATGCTCCGATTGTTATCACAATTCGATGTTCTGTTTTTTTACCTGAATAACCAGCTGCGGAAAAAATGTTAAGAATACCTGCTCATACTGCCGATAATGTTGTTCTACTTCCACAATCGCCCCTGCCAAATGATTGTCAAAGCGAATGCGCTTTGAAATGGAATCGATGGCTCGACCGGTATTTGCTATATCTGCATAAGAACTAAGCCAGTCCTGAGCAATCATCCGCTCCACCATATAGCGCATCTTCTCTGGCATTAAATCCACACTAAGCTCTAGCTGACGGTAACTATACTGCGAAAATTGAGTAAAAGATTGTGCACTGAATTGTTGCCAGTGATTTACCAAGAAATGATCAAATACGACATCCGATATTATCGCGTAAAAGCGCCTGCGCTTATCGGATAATAACGGCTTTAACGCCCTTACCTCAGGGTGATTATCGGTAAATTTATCGACAAATCTGTGGTTTTCAATGCCACGCATGATTGGCTTTGGCAAAGAGGCCAGATTTACCCCTTTGGTGAAGTCACCCATTAAATTTCCGCTTAGAGAAAGACTATTGGGTTGCGCTAAAAATAGGTGAGCCAGATAATTCAATAGCAACTCCTTAACGGCTATGAGAACTAATTCATATCCAGTTCAATATCGGTGCAACCTTTCGGGCAATTAACGTAGGCTTTTTTATTTTCTTCGGGCAGAACTAACTTTAAATTTTGCTGACAGGTTGGGCATTTTATCACCCGCCCCTGCATCACTTTTTTAATCAAAGCTTTTTGTTCATTGAAAGACTTGGCGGTAAGTTTATTCAGTTTGGAAAAATCGACTGCTGACATGATTTTTTTGACCTGTTGCGGCTATTAACTCATGTTAATAGCCAATTCAATATGGGCGGGACTAGGCAATAATTAAACGACTATAAATTTTGCGGTGGACAGTACCAGCCATCATAGATGCCATCAAATTTACGGGCTTGGTTTTCCAACAACATTTGATAACCAATGATGTTGTCATAACTGGCTGGCATTTCCGGATAGGCGGTAATTTCCCATGGGTGTTCTGGGTTTTCTAAATAAGGGCAGAATGACAATTTTTGATTATTGGCCAGTAAAATTTCGCCAAATTTCAGCGCCAACTCCTGACTGCTAAAAATCACCGAAAACTGTATTTCTCGTGGCCGATTTAAATCATCGCCTTCTAACGCCATATGCCACAACATATTGCCGTTAGAATCGGTTGGGAATTTAGCCATATCTCTAGCTGTGCTTGCCGTTTTGCTGGTGTTTTGCATCGTTTTTCCTAAGTTATTAGCCGTTAATATTATCAATGAAAATAGCAAGCTGGATAAAAAAAATGCTATTTATAAATAGTTTAGCAGCTTTTTTTAATTTTGGTTAGCGCTCGGCAAAACCTTAGACAGGGTAAAGGATTCACCGCTTAGCAGATGCTGATAACTGAACTCATTGGCGTCTATTTTAATGATTTTATAGGCCTGATAATTATCTTCATCTTCCATATCGGCGGCATATACTTGCTGATTTTCTACGGCTTCTTTGGTGATAGTAAAGTGTATGTCGCCCACTAGCCCCCAGTCTCCCAGCTCACTAATTTCTTCAATTAAACTGCCATCCAGGTTATAGGTGTAAAAGGTGAACATAAAGGTGCCATCAGCAAACAGTTGTGCATATTCACTAAAATTTTCATTTTCTAAGTGTTCACTACGATGCCAGTTACCAATTAATTGCTCACGATGAAACATGCATTCTTGCCTTGATTGATTATCCGGATACAGATAATAGCAAGTCTTTTAAGTTTTAAAATATAAAAAACCTGGTATTACAATTTTACCGCTGTTTATCGATAAAATTAGACCACTGAACAAACTTGCTATTGCGTTAAGTGTAATAACAAAGTCATACTAATGGGCAATATCAAATTATAACTTGGTAACAGCAAAAAGATCATGAGCATTCCATTTTTTAAATCCTTCAGTACGGCCACGCTGGCCATTTCATTAACCTTAAGTTTATCTGTTTCAGCTTTTGCTGAGCAACGCCCACTGGCAGTGACAGATATCATGAAATTCAAGCAAATTGTCAAACCACAATTAAGTGAAAACGGCAAATGGTTAGCCTACAGTGCGCAACCTGACCGAGGTGATAATAGCTTTCATATTACTCACACTAGCAGTGGCAAATCTTATCAGGTAAATCTTGGTAGCAGTGGCGTTATTTCGACCGATGGCCGCTTTGCAGCAGTTACCATTACGCCATCACTATTAACAACAGAGCAGGCCGATAAAAAGGCGAAGAAAAAGCTTAAAAATGATGTGGAAGTGATTGAGTTAGCCAGCGGCAAGCGAGTCACCTATAACAATATTGAAAAGTATGCGCTAAGCGATAATTTCGCCTTTTTGGCCTACCTCACTAAAAATCCTGAAGAGAAAAAGGATAGCAGCGATTCAGCAGAGCAAGTTGACAAAGTCGCAACCGAAGAAAATACAGCTGAAGACAGCGAAGAACAAACCAAGCTATATAATAGCAAGCGTATCGAGCAGCAATTAACTTTAGTTGATTTGCACACTGGCGAAAAGCAAATCATTGAGCACGTAGATAATTTTGCATTTTCACCTGAAACTCCTACCTTGGTATACAGCGTGTCTACGATGGAGGGTAATGGCAATAGCTTGCACGCCATCAACGTGAAAACCAATAAAGCCAACATTATCGTCAATAAAACCGTAGCGAGCTTCGAGCAATTAAGCTGGAACAATGCTGGCGACAAAATTGGCTTTATGCAAGGCGATTTCAGCACTAAAGCTGATGTGCGTCAGCATCAGGTGAAAATTTGGCAAAGTAAAAACAATAAAATTGAAACCGTTAAAGTCTCAAAAAAACACGCGGCTAACTGGTATGTGCCGCAAGTAAACAAACTCAGTTTCTCAAGCGATGATGAGCGCTTATTTTTTGGCTTTAAACCTGTGCTTGCCAATATTGAAGAGATAGATAGCAAACCAGAAAACCCTGAAGACTTGTACAATATTGATAAGCTAAGAGCCGATCGTAACTTGCAAATTTGGCACGGTGACGATGCGCTGATCAAAACCAACGAAAAATACCAATTAGGCAAGGATAAAAAAGCCTTCTTTACTGCGGTTTACCATATCGACGATAACAAGCTGGTACCGCTTGCCGACAAGAACGTGATCAAAGTCAAAGCCACCAATAATGAGCATGCTGTCATTGCTTCAACTGATTTAAAGTACCGAAAACTTAGAACCTGGGAAGGGTTTTTTAGCGATATTTATATTATTGATTTAGACGATGGTGATAAATCATTAGTTACGGAAAAGCTTAGCAGTTACACCCCGGTAAAATTGAGTGAGTCGGGCCGATATGCTGCGTTTTATCAAGATCAGCAGATATGGGTATATGACCGTAACAAAAACAAGAAACGTAGTATCAGTAAAGGACTGCCGGTAAGTTTTGCCGATGAAGATCATGACTACCCATCGAAAGTACCGGGTTACGGCATTGCCGGCTGGTTAAAAGACGATGAAGGCGTGTTGGTATACGATAAATTCGATATTTGGTTGCTGCAAACTGATGGTAAAGACAGTCAGTGTTTAACTTGTACCGTCGGCCGTCCAAACTCATTAAAGCTGCGCATCAATACTTTCGATAAAGAACAAGACTACTTCGATGAAGATGCAAAGCTATTGCTTACCAGTTATAACGATGAGCACAAAAATTTCGGTTTTTATCGACTGGATTTAAGCAAAGGGAAAAACGCTACCGCGGTTAAATTGATCGAAGAGAATAAGAAATATAAATTTATTAGCAAAGCCAAAAAAGCCGATAAATTATTATTTAGCCGCGAAGATTTTAATGAGTTTCCAGATTTATGGGTATCGGATTTAAACCCAGTTAACGGTAAAAAATTAACCCATGTGAATCCACAAAAAGATGAATTGTTATGGGGCGAGCCCGAGCTGGTTGAATGGAATTCAAACATGGGTGCAAAACATCACGGGGTATTAATTAAGCCAGCAAATTATGTTGAGGGCATGAAGTACCCGGTTGTCGTGTATTACTATCGCCGGTTCTCACAACGCATGTATGAATTTAATGCGATGAAGGTAAATCATCGCCCTAACTTCCCATTTTATACCTCTAACGGTTATGCCATTTTCTTGCCCGATGTGCACTTTGAAGTGGGTACACCAGGGCATTCTACCAACAAGTCTATTTTGCCGGGCTTGCAAAAAATTATTGATATGGGTGTTGCCGATCCAAACGCTATTGGCTTACACGGCCATAGCTGGAGTGGTTACCAAACCTTGCATGCTATTACCGAAACCGACATGTTTGCCGCTGCGGTATCCGGTGCCCCCGTATCGAATATGACCAGTGCTTATTCAGGCATTCGTTTAGGTACCGGTTTAGCCAGACAATTTCAATACGAACAAGGGCAAAGTCGTATTGGTGCTTCCCTTTTTGAGCGTCGTGACTTGTATATTGAAAACTCGCCGGTGTTCTTTGCCGACCGCATCACTACGCCATTGTTGATGCAATTTGGTGATATTGATGACGCCGTGCCTTGGCAACAAGGTGTAGAAATGTATATGGCCATGCGCCGCCTGGAAAAAAATGTCATATTATTGCAATACGAAGGCGAACCACACCACCTGAAAAAATACCCGAACAAGGTAGATTACACCATTAAGATGAAGCAGTATTTTGATCATTACTTAAAGGGTACGCCAGCGCCACAATGGATGGTTGAAGGCGAAGCGTATCGAGAGAAAAGTAAGGACTAGGGACTAGAGGGTACAAGGTACGGGGTACAAGGTACAGGCAGAAAGGTTGGGGCGACGAGATATGAGCTACTAGCGGTATGTTGAACTCACCGACAATAGGGTGAATTTAAACTTCGCTTCGAGTTTGTGCTGACTGCCCGTAGCCCGTAGCCCGATGTTAACTGGTTGCTGGTTCGAGCAATCCTCTCTTTAAAATGCAGATTAACCGGATAAATCAGATGATCACAGTGACTAACTCAGCCCGTTTAAGTTTTGCTTTGATGGACGAAAGTGACGCGCAACTATTGTTTGATCTTGACCAAGATCCAGCAGTGATGCGCTTTATCAATGGTGGCAAACCCAGCACCTGGCAAGATATTGAGCAGCGGTTTTTGCCACGTTTTCGCGCTTATCGTAATGCCGATAAAGGTTGGGGTTTATGGAAAGTGACTATCACCGAGACAAAGCAATTCATTGGTTGGATATTGGTGAGACCGATGCAGTTTTTCAGCGACACTCCACGTTGGGATGATATTGAATTAGGCTGGAGATTCAAGCAAGAAGCTTGGGGGAAAGGTTTTGCCAGCGAAGCGGCACGGCAAATTCAACAGGCTTTAGCCAAACAGACTGATGCCAAATTTTATAGTGCAGTTGCCGAAGTTGATAATTTAGGCTCAATAAACATCATGAAGAAAATCGGCATGAAGTATATCAAAACCGAGCAGGAACAAACCCTTGCTGGCGTAGTCGATGCGGTTTTTTATCAGATGCCGGCTTAATTACCATCTCAAATGAGCGATTAAGAAACCTCCACAATATAAGAAAAAACACGCCGTCATCCCTGAGGAGCACTAGCGACATCAGGGACCTCATTGAGCGTGCAGTGATTTAAATAACTCCGCGTTAGAGGCTCGTTATGAATTAAGGAGGTCCCACATCTCGCTATTGCTCGTGATGGGATGACGCGGTTAATTGTTTCTGATTAATACTGAAAATTAAAAATTAACGATCACCATCCCAACTAAATAATTTAGCACTCAGAGCTAAGCACCCGGTAGTCATAACCGATAACACGATTAATTGGTAACTCACATCACTTAGTGTTGCGCCCTCGGTGATGATGCTGCGCGCCGCACTGACTAAATGCGTTAACGGGAATATTTCAGCAACCGCTTGCACCATTTGCGGTGCGCCTTCTAATGAAAACCATACCCCCGAGAGTAGCATCATTGGCCAGGTTGCCATATTCAACAAGCCACCCACCAATTCCTGACTTTTACTGCGGGTAGAGATCAATAGGCCCAAACTGATTAAACTCATCGCGCCCACCACGGCAATAATAAATAAGTCCAGATAACTGCCAAGCATGATGAAGTCAAAGAACAGATCACAGCCGATATAGACCACCGAAACCATAAACAACACGATAAATAAACGCGATAACAATTGTGCCGAAATAAATTCCAGTGCCGATAATGGCGTTGCTTTTAAACGTTTTAATACTGAATTTTTTCGATAACGAACAATGACATAGCCAACACCAAACAAGCAGCTGAACATCATATTCATCCCGAAAATTCCCGGTAGTACCCAGTCTAGATAGCGTATTGGCTTTCCGGCAGTCACCATACGTTGAAAACCATTGGCCTCATAGATAAAAATTTTCTCTACCATATAGCTTTTCGGTGACTCTTCATTAACCCAATATTGCTGCTCTGGTTGATCGATGATCAAATCGATTTCATGTTGATCCAATTTCACCATCGCTTTGTCTAAGTCAGCATAATTGACAAAATCGATGAATTTGGTTTGCAAAAATGGGTGCTGAGTTTCAGCCTGATTAAGTACCCCAACTTTGTAAACTGCCCGGCCTTCCCCGGAAAATACAAAAGAAAATATGACCAACAACAACACCGGAAAAAATATATTCCAGCCCAGTGATGATTTATCACGGAAGAATTCCAGGTTACGGGCTTTTACCACGGCAATAAAACGGGAGAATTTAAACATGAACTGTCTCCCCTTCTAATGAATGACCGGTGAGCTTTAAAAATAAATCGTCTAAATTAGCCGATTTAATGTGTAAGCCGGTGAGTGGAATGGCCAACTCGATTAACGATTTCATCGTTTGCTCGACGTTGGTGGTTTTTATTTCCACATGCGTGTCTTGTACATGCCAGTTGTTTTCTTTGGCCAACTCTAAGCTGATATTTTCAATCGGCAAATAGATGAATACTTGCTTAAAGTGACGATTTAGCAATTGCTTGGGCGAGCCTTGCGCTATCACTTTGCCTTTATTCATGATCACAATATCATCACAAAGTTGCTCAGCTTCGTCCATGTAATGAGTGGTTAAAATGATGGTTTTGTTTTTCGCTTTAATGTTTTCAATTAATTGCCAGAAATGACGTCGAGATTGCGGATCTAACCCCGTAGTTGGCTCATCTAAAAACAATATTTCCGGGTCATTAATTAACGCCAGGGCCAGTAATAATCGTTGCTTTTGGCCCCCCGAAAGTAAACCATTATCTCGGTCGACAAAGTCGGTTAAATCGCAAATTTTCACCAAATTTTCAATTTCAACGGAGTTTTCATAAAACGCCGCAAACAGCGCTAAGGTTTCTTTTACTGTGAGAAAGTCTTGCAAGGCCGTACTTTGAAATTGAATGCCAATTAATTGGCTAACGTCGTTTTTTGATTCGGTAATGTAATTGACTTTACCGGATGTGGCACCGATGATGCCTTCCATGATTTCTATGGTTGTGGTTTTACCGGCACCATTTGGCCCGAGCAGGCCAAAGCATTGTCCCTTATTCACAGTGAAGCTAATGTCGTCTACGGCTTTCACATCTTTATAATGCTTGACCAGGTGTTGTACTGAAATTACTTGCATGCACTCACCACTGTTACTGCTGATAAATAGATATTACTAAAATGCCTTAATTGTGCCACACCTTCTTTGTGCCCGGTGATAGCAAATTCATCGCATATTTGTAACCAATTATGTTTCTGTAATATCTTGCGGATGAATATAGCTATCGCCTTTTGCTCAGTTAGCTCCTTTATCTTTATGTCGCCACAGGCAGAGAAAAACACCCGAGCTAAAGCGGGCGCGCAACTTGAAAGTACCCGATTACCAGCGGCAAAGTCTTTCACCGCTCGCTGATCTGCAGCACTGTTATCGATATTTGACTGTGGATAATAAGGCTTAACCGTTAAAATTTGCAGTACCAGATCGGTGGCTAAATATTGATATTCATCAGTTAAGTAAAACGGAAAGTCTTGATAAAAACTGCTGGTGATAGTTTTTAACAGCTCAGCTGCCGATGAAGAAAGTGGCTGTAGAACCATGGCCGAATGTTCACCGCTGGCCGCATCTTTGTTAAAGCCAAGACGGGCAATGGCATAATCGTTGTTTTGCCAAAATTTAACTAACTGGGCATTGGCGCCAAAGCTGGAAGCGATAAAATCACCACCTTGTTGTTTGGCGTATGCTCGGCAATGGCTCAATAATTGTGTCCCTAATCCCTGCTGTTGGATTTCTGGATGAATCGCAATACGCACTACCCGGTAATACTGGTAACTAAACGCTTGTTCTATACCACAATGAACTAGCAAGGATTGCGGTATCAAGTGGCCACGAATGCGTCGCAATGATTGTTTTACCTGTGCCGATAACTGCTGTTCCACTTTGCCCTCTTTCAATAACCAGGCAATGCCCAACAGCTGCTGTTGCTGTTTCATGATGACCAGAGACACTTGTTCGTTATCCAGTAACATCTTTAAATCACTTGGCTTTGTCTGATAGTGAGCTGTTACTAACAATGAAAACACAGAGTTAAGTAAGTGTTCATCAATAAGCAAATCGTGGCCGCTTAGCACTTGAAAAGACAACGATTGCTGCGGGCTGTATTGTACCTTGGCTAAGCTGGCATTAAGCAGTAAACCGTTAAAGGTAAATTGTTCTAGAGGATCGTATTGATGCCAACGAATGGGTTGCTGAATGTGAAACTCACTACCTTCTGGGCGAAGTTGTTTTAACTCTTTAATAAATTTGCCACTAAAGCCTCTTCCAGCGCCTTCATAACCGTGTATGGTCGATACAAAAACCTGTCGATGATACTGCTTTAATAGCACTCTCAACATAGGCAATGGGATACCCGCAGCTTCATCAACCATTAACACATGACATTTTGGTTGCTGGGCAATTAATACGTCCAGAGCCATGAAGCTCAAACTGGCGTGCCCAAAGGTAAAGCTATTATTTTGCTGTATTCCCTCTGGCAGGGCTTGTTTGAGATGTTTAAAGAAAATAATCAAGGCATCAGGGTGCGGCGCGGTAATTACGATATGTTTATGCCCTTGCCGTAATATTTCTGCCGCCGCTAACGCCAGCGCCGTTGATTTACCCCGCCCCCGATCAGCAGTCAGTACTAACGGGCGGTTACGATGACCGCTGACAACACGCAAAATTTTATCCACTGCCGTTTGTTGTTCGCCAGTGGCGCAGCCATACGCTAATGGAGCTTCAGTTTCACTTACTTTATCGGAAACGTCTTTGTCAAAGAAGGCTAATTCTGGCAATTGTGGTGCCGATTGTTTAAGCAAATGAATTTGTGGATAATCGCGAATTAAGGCGAGAAAGCGCTGGCAAAAAGCACTGTTTTTAACATGCTCTTCAGCAATGGTTAGGAGCAATACCCCACCTGCAACTAAAGTCCCACTGAGCGCGGCAAATGCATCTACTTTAAAGTCATCATCGACACTAAAAAAAATGGTTTGATGTTCGGTTCCGAGTTGTTGCCGATAATTTTTGTTATTGACATGTTTTAACCCAACAATAGGCTGTTGACTAAAGGCCAAAACCGAAGAAAAATACGCCACATTCGACAGGCTGTTCAGCTGCTCAATTAACCAGTCTTGGTGACCGACAAAAACCAGCATACCACGGGCGCCGACTGGCGCCAATGAGGCGCAAAAATCCTCAACAAACGTTTGCAAATTACTCACGCTAACCTATTAAAAAATATATTTATTTCATTAGTGTAACAGAGTTGAAGAGAAATTTTAGTGATGTCGTTCATTAACTATACAATCAGCAACAAATATCCCTAATTAATTTAAGGACTTTGATCAGGATCAAGCCGCTTTTTTTCATATTGAACTATACTCTCTGCAAAGCATAATTATTTACAGAGTAAAGCCATGAATGACTCGCCTGAAATTAGTAAAAAAGACGAACAAACTTCCTTTATTTTTTTAACCGTATTTCTTGCCCCAATCCTGGCGGTACTGATAGTCGGCGGTTTAGGATTCAGCATCTGGATTTCACAGATATTAATGGGTCCTCCAGGAAGTTAATTACCAATGACCAACAGCGTTAACCGATCGAAACGAAATTTTCTGCGTGGCAGAAAGGTAACACAACTGGCGACCTTTCGCTTACCGTGGATCACCTCGGAAGCGCAATTTATAAAAGACTGTAGCCAATGTGGCGATTGTCTTAGTGTTTGCGAAGAAAACATTATCGTCAAAGGTAATGACGGTTATCCGCAAATTGATTTTACCAAAGGCGAGTGTACCTTTTGTGAAAAATGCGTTGATAGCTGCTCAGAACCGCTATTTAAAACTGACCGAACTGACAAAGCCTGGCCGAGCCGATTCAATATTAAAGATAACTGTCTGGCCAAAACCAATGTCTATTGCCAAAGTTGCCGGGATGTTTGTGAAGCCAGAGCAATCACTTTCAGTTACAGCAACGGCGCTATAGCACAACCACAAATTGATCAGCAAGCATGCACCAGCTGTGGCGCATGCATTCAAACTTGTCCAACTGATTCCACCGAATTACTGCTTATTCAGGAGCTAAATTAATGACCAGCGAAACCACCAAGCAAGCAGAGTTTCATGTTGCCAGCTTTGTCGCGCAAATCACCCCAACGTGCGAAGACGAATTTAAAGACTTAATTACCGCCATCCCAGGCGCTGAAGTACATGCGATTTCAGAAACCGGAAAAATTGTTTTTACCATTGAAGCCACACAGCAATACATCATAGGTAACTACATAGACACAATAAAATCGAATACAGGGCTATTAACCTTAGCCCCTGTATATCATCAATATATAACTGAAGAATAAGGAACAACCATGAAAATGAATCGCAGAGAATTCATCAAGGCAAATGCTGTAGCAGCTGCTGCTACGGTTGCCGGGGTTGCAGTACCAGCTGCGGCGTCTAATTTAATTACCAGTAGTGATTTAACCAAGTTAAAGTGGGACAAGGCACCATGTCGTTTTTGTGGTACTGGCTGTAGTGTAAATGTCGGTACTATGGATGGTAAAGTTGTTGCCACCCACGGTGACATTAACTCACCAGTAAACAAGGGCCTTAACTGTATTAAAGGTTACTTTTTATCAAAAATCATGTACGGCAAAGACCGCTTACAAACGCCATTATTAAGAATGACCGATGGCAAGTTTGATAAAAATGGCGACTTCACTCCAATCAGCTGGGATCAAGCTTTTGATATCATGGAAGAAAAAGCCAAGGCGACGCTAAAAGAGAAGGGTCCTGAAGGCGTTGGTATGTTTGGCTCAGGTCAGTGGACAGTACAAGAAGGTTATGCCGCAGTTAAACTGATGAAAGCCGGTTTCCGTACCAACAATATTGACCCGAACGCGCGTCATTGTATGGCATCAGCCGTTGGTGGCTTTATGCGTACGTTTGGTATCGACGAGCCAATGGGTTGTTACGATGATTTAGAAGCGGCCGATGCTTTTGTATTGTGGGGCTCAAACATGGCAGAAATGCATCCAATTCTATGGACGCGTTTAACCGATCGCCGTTTAAGTGCACCACACGTGAAAGTGGCGGTGTTATCAACGTTTGAGCATCGCAGTTTTGATCTTGCCGATAACGGCATGATCTTTACCCCACAAACCGACTTGGCAATTTTAAACTTTATTGCCAATTACATCATTAAAACAGACAGAGTTAACAAGGATTTTGTTAACAAGCATACCAATTTCCGTTTAGGTAATACCGACATTGGCTATGGCTTACGTCCTGAGCATCCGCTTGAGAAGAAAGCGAAAAACAGTGGTAAAACCGCGGGTGGCTCTTCACCAATTGATTTTGAAGAATATGCCAAGTTTGTTTCTACGTATACGGCTGAATACGTTTCTGAATTATCAAGCGTACCAGTAGATAAATTAAACGCCTTAGCCGAGCTTTATGCCGACCCTAAAATCAAAGTGACGTCATTTTGGACCATGGGTTTCAACCAGCATACTCGTGGTGTATGGGCCAACAACCTGGTTTATAACATTCACTTGTTAACCGGTAAAATTTCGACACCAGGCAATAGCCCGTTCTCATTAACGGGTCAACCATCAGCTTGTGGTACCGCCCGTGAAGTGGGTACGTTCTCGCATCGTTTACCAGCAGATATGGTTGTTGCTAATCCTAAGCACAGAGCCACAGCTGAAAAAATATGGAAACTGCCAGAAGGTACGATTCCACCAAAACCTGGTTACCATGCCGTTCTGCAAAACCGTAAGTTAAAAGATGGTGAATTGAACTTCTACTGGGTGCAATGTAACAACAACATGCAAGCTGCGGCCAACATGAACGAAGAAGGCTTACCAGGTTATCGCAACCCGAAAAACTTCATCGTTGTTTCAGACCCATACCCAACGGTTACTGCACAAGCTGCCGATCTTATTTTGCCAACAGCAATGTGGGTAGAGAAAGAAGGTGTTTATGGTAATGCAGAGCGTCGTACTCAATCTTGGTATCAACAAGTCAATGCTCCAGAAGGCGCAATGTCCGATTTATGGCAATTGGTTGAGTTTTCAAAACGCTTTAAAATGGAAGAGGTTTGGACCGAAGAGTTACTGGCGAAAAAGCCGGAGTACCGCGGTAAGACAATGTTCAATGTGTTATATGAAAACGGTCAAGTAAATGAATTCCCGTTATCTGAAGTTCCGGATGACCGATTAAATCAGGAGTCTCGTGATTTCGGTTTCTACATTCAAAAGGGCTTATTCGAAGAGTACGCTACTTTTGGTCGTGGCCATGCCCATGATTTGGCCCCATATGACAGATACCATCAAGAGCGTGGTTTACGCTGGCCGGTAGTTGATGGCAAAGAAACCAAATGGCGCTTTAAAGAAGGCTCTGATCCATACGTGAAACCTGGCAGTGACTTTGACTTTTATGGCAAACCAGATGGCCGCGCGGTAATTTTCGCCTTGCCATACGAGCCAGCGGCAGAATTCCCGGATGCTGAATACGACTTATGGTTATCAACCGGTCGTGTACTAGAGCACTGGCATTCAGGTTCAATGACTCAGCGGGTACCAGAGCTTTATAAAGCAATGCCTGATGCTGTGGTTTACATGAATCCGGATGATGCGCGCAAACGTAATTTACGTCGTGGTGATTTGGTGAAACTTATCTCTCGTCGTGGTGAAGTGCAAACAAGAGTGGAAACCCGAGGCCGTAACAAGCCACCAAGAGGCTTAGTATTTATGCCTTGGTTTGATGCCAGCCGTTTAGTGAATAAAGTGACTTTAGATGCAACCGATCCACTGTCTAAAGAAACCGATTTCAAAAAATGTGCCATCAAAATTGAAAAAGTTTAGGAGCAGGATCATGACTAAATCACTGAGCACAAGAACAATAGCTAAAAAATCACTAAGCATGAAATCCGTTTTTGCCTTACTTTCTGCCGGCATTTTAATGTCTACGCTCGCAACGTTCACTAACGCGGAAGAAGTTGCTACTTTACGCAATAATACGCCGCTTGAAGTACAGAAAGAGCCAAAGGTAATGCCTTTGGTTTCGAATGACGACATCAAGCAAAAGCGTAATTACCCGATGCAGCCCCCCGTAATTCCACATAAAGTGCGCAATTACCAGGTAGATTTGAAGGTAAATAAGTGTATGTCTTGTCATGCTCGTAACCGTACCGATGAATCACAAGCACCTATGGTTAGTGTGACTCATTATATGAACCGAGATGGTAACTTTTTAGCTGAAATTTCACCTCGTCGTTATTTCTGTAACCAATGTCATGTACCACAACTAGACACCGAAGAATTAGTTGAAAATACATTTAAAGACATGGACACTATAATGAAAGAAAAGCAGAAAGCACAAAAAGCTCAAGCTGAACACTAAGGTGCAATAATGAAAAATTTTATTATCAAAATGTGGCAAACCATACGTCGCCCCAGTGTGCACTTCAGCTTAGGTTTCTTGGTCATTGGCGGCTTTATTGCCGGGATCATTTTCTGGGGTGGTTTTAACACCGCCTTAGAAGTTACCAATACCGAAGAGTTTTGTATCTCTTGTCATGAGATGGAAGACAACCCTTACGAGGAGCTAAAAACCACCATACATTTCAGTAACCGTTCAGGGGTTCGTGCTACCTGTCCTGATTGTCATGTACCACATAAATGGACCGACAAAATCGCTCGTAAAATGCAGGCATCAAAAGAAGTGTGGGGGAAATTATTTGGTACCATCAATACCCGTGAAAAGTTTGAAGGCAAGCGTCGTCACTTAGCAGAAAATGAATGGACCCGATTAAAAGCCAACGATTCATTGGAGTGTCGTAACTGTCATAACTTTGATTACATGGATTTCACTTCACAAAGTACGCGAGCATCTGAACAACACTCTACCTCGTTGGCCAGTGGTGAGAAGACCTGTATCGATTGTCATAAAGGTATCGCGCATGAGCTGCCTGATATGGAAGGTGTAGAGGGCTGGTAAAGACTAGGAACTAGGAACTAGGAACTAGGAACTAGGAACTAGGAACTAGGAACTAGGAACTAGGAACTAGGAACTAGGAACTAGGAACTAGGAACTACAAGGTACAAGGTACAAGGTACAAGGTACAAGCAGTATTATTGGAGCCTCAAGTGTATTTACAATATGCACTTGGGGCTTTTTTGCACGTGGATGTGCTTCTAGCTACGGGCTACGGGCTACGAGCTACGAGCTACGAGCAGCATGTATGAGTGCACCGGCATTGTGTAATGTTTCATAGTTACTGTGAGTCCACGCGGACTGCCAGTAGCTAGCTGCCAGAAGCTCGTTGCCTAAAGGTACAAGCAGTATTGTTGGAGCCCCAAGTGTATTTACAAGATGCACTTGGGGCTTTTTTGCCCATGGATGTGCTTCTAGCTACGGGCTACGGGCAGCATGATTGAGTGCACCGGCATTGTGTAATGTTTGATAGTAACTTTGAGCCCACGCGGACTGCCAGTAGCTAGTTGCCCGTAGCCCGGTGGTTTTATTATCTTATTTAAATTTTACCTGTTTAGTTGATGGTTTATAGGTTCTTACTTCCGGTTCAGTCCATTTGCTATTTTTTAAATAGGCAGTACTGACCACAATATTCTTTCCCTGTAGTGTACTGGTAGATTTTACCTGAGTGATGCCATCGTCAGAGCCACTGACATCCTCATAGGCAACAAATTTATAGTCATCGATGATCTCAATATGGCCACGGGTGAAAAAATCGGCAGTGGTGAAGTAATAAAAGACGATTTTTTGTTGTGCTTTATCCCAAAATATTAGCGACTCGCCGCCATACATACCGTCGTTAATGGAGTGTAAGGTGCGAATGGCTTTGCCATTTAGTGCCCGCTCCCAAGTTGTCACATCGACGACAGAAGGGTTGCCATCCATCATTTTGAAATTAGCTTCCCAGGTGCCTAAAAAGTTGGCAAAAACTTGCAGCTTTGGGTTTAAGTTACTTGGATTTGCTTGCACCAAGCTGGCCAGGGCCAACTGACTTAACAGCAATAAGGATATGAATTTTTTGGACATGGGACTCGCCTGATTTGCTTATAAAAGTTATTAGCAATCGACATAGATCTATGTCGATTGCTATAAGTATAGTCTTTTATATTGCAATAAAAAGCAACGAGCCCTTTGGGATTAGTTGAAGGAAATCAAATTGATATTATTGAAATAAAGCACTGTAAGGTTCAACGAAAACCATTTCACCAGCTTCGACACTGCCCTGCTCAGAATCGAGTACAATAAAGCTATTGGCCGCGCCCAAACTCGATAAAATGCCTGAGCCTTGTGAACCGGTACTGGTCACTTGTGCTTCACCGCTTTCACTAAAGTATAAAATGGCGCGTTGGAAGTCCATTCTGCCTGGTGATTTTTTTAATTTACTGGTGCTTTTCGCTAAAAATTTAGGCTTGGCTTTAAACGTTAAGCCCTGCATTTTTTCAATGCCTGGAGTAGCAAGCTGATAAAAGGTAACCAGTGCCGATACCGGATTGCCTGGCAGACCAAAGAAAATGCTGTTGGCAAGTTTACCAAAAGCAAATGGCTTGCCCGGTTTCATCGCAATTTTCCAAAAATTTATTTCACCAAGTTCCGCTAACACTTCTTTGGTGTAATCCGCCTCGCCCACCGAAACGCCACCACTGGATATCACCACATCGGCCTCAATGTCAGCTTGAATAAAGGCA
Organism: Thalassotalea sp. ND16A; assembly: GCF_000764205.1. GTDB lineage: Bacteria > Pseudomonadota > Gammaproteobacteria > Enterobacterales > Alteromonadaceae > Thalassotalea_A. The sequence goes on along the minus strand of NZ_JQDZ01000012.1, from coordinate 102,663 downwards.
TTGGTAATTGCCGTTTTATCATCACGAATGATGCCCAAATCAAGAATGTTTACGTTCAATTTTTCTAATAAAGCAATTATTGCAAAGCGGTTGCTTTCATAAATATCACCATCATTTAATGGCTCGCCGGGGCTACGAAGTTCATCGCCGGTAGAAAGTACGGCGACGGTTAAAGGTGCGAACACTTCAATTTTGGCAATGCCCAATGATGCCAATACACCGATGTCGATTGCGGTTAGCTTGTGACCTTTAGTAAGCACTTTATCATTGAGCTGGATGTCTTCACCTTGTTTGCGCACATTGCTGTTAGCAACTGGTGCTTTAGTAAAATGCAGTTGGCCATCTTTAACTTCAGTGTTTTCTTGCATCACCACAGTATCGCAACATCTTGGCATTTTTGCGCCAGTCATGATCCTGATGCTTTGCCCCGCTTGAGTTTGACCGGTAAACGGTTCTCCAGCAAAGGAGCGACCGACAATCTCTAAGCCACTATTGGTGTTAATCGCCTGCACACTAAGCTGAGAGTTAAAGGCATAACCATCCATCGCCGAGTTATTGTGCGGTGGCACAAATACTGGCGATATCACATCACCGGCCAAGACTTTGCCAAGAGCATTTTCAATCGCCACATGCTGACTATTTTCTGGGGCCGGCACATTATCTAGCAATTGTTTTAAAGCAAGATCAAAGGCCATTAATCCTGGCGCTGAACAACAGTCTGACATAAATACATTCTTTATAAATTGGTAATAGTTCTTCTATACTAATTCATTGGCTGTAAAAGCCAAAATCCTTTTCGCCAAATATCCCCGACAAAAGCAGTAAAAAGTGATTTACATCAAACTTTTTTTACATAGCAAACAGTTTATTTTAAAGTAAATACTCAATGATAAAAAAGCTGATTTATATCAATGTTTAGCGAGTTAATTTAACCGAAAATAGCGCCATTAAATGAATTAAATACAAACATTAAAAATATAAAAGCGCTAGCGCTTACCAGGAGAAAGTCATGAGAAAATCAAATGCTTTAAAATTAAGTTTAGTGAGTTTAGGTTTAGCAACCGCATTTACTGCTTCAGCAAATATTGGTGGTGATGTTTCAAAAGCGGTTAAAGAGTCTAAAGTTGATGTGTCTTTACGTTATCGTGTAGAAAGCGTTGACCAGGATGGCGTGCAAGAAGAAGCACTGGCGTCAACATTGAAAAGTCGTATCACCGTGACCACTGGTAAAGTGTCTAATTTTAGTGCCAAAGTTGAAGCGGATAACGTTACCGCCATTGGCAACGATAGCTATAACTCTACAGTTAACGGTGTAACCGATCATGCCGTAGTGGCCGATCCCGAAGGCAGCGAAATTAACCAGGCTTATTTACAATACTCAGGCGATATGTTCACGGCTACTGCTGGCCGTCAACGCATCGTTCTTGATGACCAACGTTTTGTTGGTGGTGTGGCATGGCGTCAAAACGAACAAACTTACGATGGTTACCGTTTACAAGCTAAGCCTGTTACAGGCCTTACTCTCGATGCCAGCTATGTATACAACGTAAACCGCATTTTTGGTGAAGACAGTAGCAAATCGGATTTACACGGTGACGTAATATTAGTGAATGCCAAGTATGCATTCAATAAGAAGCACTCGGTGACGGTATACAACTACAGCTTAGAATTTGATAATGCCGCGTCTGCATCAAGCAATACTCTGGGTGCTACCTACAATGGTAAGTTTGATCTAGGCGGTACAGGGTTAGCGGTTAAAGCGGGTTTTGCTAATCAGGAAGATGCCGGCGATAACACAACATCTTTTGAAGCAAGCTATATGGTTGCAGAAGTGATGGCCAAGTTCAAAAGCTTTAGTATCGGTGGCGGTTATGAAGTATTAGGCAGCGACGATGGTAATGTAGCCTTTTCTACACCGCTAGCAACTCTGCATAAATTTCAGGGTTTTGCCGATAAATTCTTATCGACTCCAGCTGACGGTATTGTTGATACCTACGTAAAAGGTGCCACTAAACTAGGTCCTGTTGGATTATCTGCTACATACCATATTTATGAAAGTGACGAAGGTAGCTACGATTTAGGTACTGAGTTTAACATTGCGGCGGGATACAAGTTTAACAAGCAAGTATCTGGTTTATTGAAAGCGGCAAGCTACTCTGCCGATGACCATGCAACCGATACCACTAAAATCTGGTTGATGTTATCTGCTAACTTCTAAGCAATAACCACCGCTCCCCCTTACGTAACACTTTATTGGCCTAAACGCCAATAAAGTGTTACTGTATATGGCAAGCGCACTAATAAAATAGTGCCTTTGCCATATACTTACAAAATATTTTTAATCGCCGAGCTTCGTGTTTCTAAGCCCCAGTTTAAGGTTTAAATTAAACCTGACCGAGAGATGAAACCTTAGCCGTAGTTATACCCGTTCCTCTTCAGGATGTGGGATTTCAGTGGGAGTTAAAAGCAATTTAGGCAAGGCATTAGATTTAGAGAATGGTTGTTCCATTGTTAAATTTAATAACGCGGCATAAATTACTTTTAACCCCATCGAAGAAGTGCTTGAGCAATACCACTATGTCGTTGCAGTTATTTGAAACGGAATAACCATTCCTACATAACTGCGCCTTGTATTGGAATCGCTCAAGAACTCTGAAACCTACATCTTGAAGTGGAGCGGGTATACATGCTACCAGGGCTAATAGGGAAACCTGTTAACCTCCCCCATTTGGAAAGGTGAACAATGCTACAAGACAACTTTGGCCGAAGGTTTTATTACCTGCGCCTATCAATTACTGACGTTTGTAACTTTCGTTGCAATTACTGTTTACCTGATGGCTATCAGTGCGACAACGATCGCGACTTTCTTAAGCTCGCTGAAATTAAACGCATCGCCACAGGATTTGCCAGTTTAGGCACAGAAAAAATTCGCATAACCGGTGGCGAGCCTTCACTGCGCAAAGACCTGGCGGAAATTATTCAAGCCTGTAAACAAACCGATGGCATAAAAACCGTGGCGTTAACCTCTAACGGTTACAAACTCGAGCAACAATTACCTATATGGACCGATGCGGGGTTGGATGCACTAAACATCAGTATTGACTCGCTTGACCCGAGGCAATTTAACGCCATCACCGGGAAAGACAAACTTGATACTATTTTATCGGGCATTGATAATGGTCTGGCTGCCGGATTTAATAATATTAAAATTAATACCGTATTAATGCGTGAGCACAATGCTCATGATCTCAATACGTTTTTTAATTATGTGAAAGATAAACCGGTAAGTTTACGATTTATCGAGTTGATGCAAACCGGTGATAATAAAGAATTTTATCAACAGCAGCATGTTAGTGGTCAGCACATAAAAAATCAATTATTGGCCAATGGCTGGCTACCAACCATACGCAATAAAACGGCAGGACCGGCGATAGTGTACGCCCATCCTAACTACCAGGGTACTATTGGTTTGATCATGCCGTATGCGAAAGATTTTTGTAATACCTGTAACCGTTTACGAATAAGCTCTTTAGGTAAACTGCATTTATGTTTATTTGCCGATGCAGGCTTATCGCTACGCGAACAATTACAAACGGATGATGTTGCTGCACTACAACGTCGAATTACCAGTCTGCTGGACGATAAACAAGCGACCCACTTTTTAAAAGACGGCTTCACTGGAGCCACCAAACATTTATCGATGCTCGGCGGTTAAGGATAGTTCAATGGATAGTTCAATGGATTGTTTAGGCATTATTTTAGCTGGCGGTCAATCGTCACGAATGGGCGAAAACAAAGCATTTCTGAAAATTCAACAACACACTATGCTGGAACATTGTCAGCAACTATTAGGCCAATGTCAGCTCAGTAATATTGTCGTATCTGGCAGTAACAGTGGTGGCGTAGCTGACGTGGTAGAGCAAGGTGGGCCGTTAGCTGGAATCTTCACCTTAATTCAAAAATATCAACCGCGCTCAGTATTAGTACTGCCCGTTGATATGCCATTTATCAATGCTCAGCATTTGCAACAATTGCAACTAAAAGGGTCACTTGCCAATAAGGCAACACATTTTGATAATTGCTCATTACCAGCGTTTATTCCGGTAACTGCGCTGCTCAGTGAATTTTTGCAGCAACAATTTAACAGCCCCGAGTTTTTAAGTTCAGGCAGAGGCCCATCGTTTAAAAAGGTATTTGCCTTAACGAATGCGCAATCATTATTAATTAACAATAAACAAGCATTGCTCAACACCAATACCCCACAAGAGTGGCAGCAAGCAATGCAGATAAAACAACAACACATTTCCAAAGGCAGGATATAAGATGTCGAACCACTCTTCGCACAAAAGCGCAGCAGAATTTGTGCCACTAAATATTGCAGTATTAACCGTTTCAGATACTCGCACCGAAGAAAACGATACCTCAGGTAAAGCATTGGCTGAACGCTTAGTCGACTCAGGTCATAAACTGGTTGATAAGGCCATTGTTATCGATGATGTTTATCAACTGCGTGCAATCATGTCGAAATGGATAGCCGACGATAATATTGATGCGGTCGTTGCCACAGGTGGTACGGGCTTTACCGAAAGAGATAATACTCCGGAAGCGATAATGCCGTTATTTGATAAGCAAGTGGAAGGCTTTGGTGAGATTTTCCGCCTGGTGTCTTATGAAGAAATTGGTACCTCAACCGTGCAGTCTCGCGCGTTTGCCGGCATGGCCAATAAAACCGTTATTTTCTGTGTGCCGGGTTCTACCAATGCTTGTAAAACCGCCTGGGATAAAGTGATTAAAGAGCAGTTAGATGCCAGTCATCGACCATGTAATTTTGTACCACATCTAGGGTTGGCAGAAAAATGTCAAAGCCGAGGGTAAACCATGAGTGATCTAACTCACCTCAATGCCAAAGGCGAAGCCAATATGGTGGATGTTAGTGAGAAAGCTGTCACTACCAGAACCGCATGGGCGGAAGGTTATATTCAAATGAGTGCTGAAACTCTGGCATTAATCGCCAGTGGCGAACACGCCAAAGGCGATGTTTTTGCTGTCGCTCGCATCGCCGGTATTCAGGCGGCAAAAAAATGCAGTGACTTGATTCCACTATGTCACCCATTAATGTTAACCAAAGTGCAGGTCGACTTTGAACTGCAAGTGGAACAAAACCAGGTACGCATTGAAACCATGTGTCGCCTTGCCGGTAAAACCGGGGTTGAAATGGAAGCGCTAACCGCAGCATCGGTTACTGCTCTTACCCTGTTTGATATGTGTAAAGCCGTGGATCCGGCAATGGTGATTTCGGGTATTAAAGTGCTGGAAAAACAAGGTGGCAAAAGTGGCCACTGGACCAGAGATTAAGAGAGTAGAACAGATGATTAAAGTATTATTTTTTGCCGCAATTCGTGAGCAACTTGACTGTGAAGAACTGGAACTAAAGCTGAATGCCGAGGCGAATACGATTTGTGATATTAAAGCTTCACTGTCGGAAAAAGGCGCTGATTGGCAAAAAGTATTCACCGACCCGACACTATTGGTTGCGGTAAACCAGACCATGGTTGATGATGCCCAATCATTAAAGAGTAATGATACCGTAGCCTTTTTTCCACCAGTTACCGGCGGCTAAAATGAGCTTAAACAGTATAAAAGTTCAACAACAAGACTTTGATTTTGCCAAAGAAGTTGATACTTTAGAAGAGAATAACCTGGTTGATGGTGCCACCGTGACGTTTGTCGGCCGGGTGAGAAATAACAATGATGGCTGCCAGGTAAAGCATTTGTTTCTGGAGCATTATGCCGGAATGACGGAAAAATGTTTGTTCGATATTAGCCAACAAGCAAGAGAGCGTTGGCAGCTTGGCAACATTAGCGTGATTCATCGCTATGGCAAACTGGCACTGGGTGAAAAGATTGTCTTTGTTGGGGTCACCAGTAAACACCGACAAGACGCATTTATGGCCGCTGAATTTATCATGGATTACTTAAAAGTAAGTGCCCCATTTTGGAAAAAAGAGCTGACCGAACAAGGAGAACGTTGGGTAGCAGCGAAAGCGAAAGATAGCAAAGAGGCCAATAAGTGGTAGCTCGAAGAGTTCTGCTGACATGCGTAGTCTTATCATGTTTCAGTGTTTTTGCCTCGGCAGAAAAACTGAGGGTTGCTGTCGCTGCGAATTTTGCGAAACCGGTAGAAAAACTGCTTCATGAGTTTGCCAAGACTCATCCTCACAGCGCGCAAATTTCTCAGGCATCAACGGGTGTGCTATATCAACAAATTCGCCATGGTGCTCCTTTTGATATTTTATTAGCCGCCGATATTCGTCGTCCACAATTGCTCGAAGAGCAAGGCTTGATCTATGAAAATTACCGGAAAACCTATGCCATCGGGCAATTGGCATTATGGTCAGCCATCAGTGACGATGAAATCAGTTTGCAGGATCTTAATGACTACACTGGGCGTGTAGCTCTGGCCGGCCCGCACATAGCGCCATACGGATTAGCAGCAAAACAAACGCTGATATCCCTCGAGTTATGGAGTAAATATGACGACAACTTAATTGTTGGCAATAATATCAATCAAACCTATCAGCAGATTGTGACCGGTGCGGTAAACTACGGTTTTATTTCCTATTCACAATTATTAGAGTCGAAGACCGGCCATGGGGTGTTAATTGATAGCGATTTACATAAGCCGTTAGAACAACAAATGGTAGTATTAAAACACTCCGAGAATACTGAACTTGCGATCCAGTTTTTTGAGTTTTTGTTAACCGATAAGGCACAACAGCTGATAGTGGAAACCGGCTATCAACAAGCACACAAAACGCTTGAAAAAGTAGCACCTGCAGAAACCCCGGTAGCACCCAAAAAACAAAAGGCAATTCAGCCTGAAGCTAAACAAGTTGCGACAGCTGGGCTTAATAGCAGCACCGATTACCTGGCAGACGAGACAAAGGTAACAGGAAGCCAAATTGGAAAACTATAATGAATGGTTAGCGTTAGCCACGACACTGAAACTGGCAGCCATTACCACCATTATTCTGTTGATCATAGGTACGCCACTGGCCTGGTACCTCAGTAAAATCAACAATCGCTTTAAAGTGCTTATCGAAGCCATTGTTGCCCTGCCGTTAGTGTTACCACCTACCGTTCTCGGCTTTTATCTACTAATATTGTTTTCACCAGCCAATCCTACCGGTAAATTCTTTAAAGACCTAACAGGCTCTTCATTAGCCTTTAGTTTCACCGGCATTTTAATTGGTTCAGTAATTTACTCTTTACCTTTTGTCGTGCAACCTCTGCAAAAAGCCTTTGAACAACTGGGCGATAATTTAGCTGAAGCCGGAGCCATGCTGGGTGCTGGACCAATAGACCGTTTTTTTAATATTGTTGTGCCAATGACCAAAGCAAGTTTCATAACAGCCGCAAGTTTAGGGTTTGCGCACACGGTAGGTGAATTTGGTGTGGTATTAATGATTGGCGGTAATATTCCGGGTGAAACCAGAGTATTGTCTATAGCCTTATTTGACCATGTTGAAGCACTTAATTATAGCACCGCACACTGGTTAGCTGGCAGTCTGTTAATTGGCTCGGTGGTACTGTTGGCATTGATTTATTTGCTCAATTACCGCTCAGAAAAAGCAGTAACCATTAGAGCAAACTGATGAATTTAACCTTCGACATCAAATTAACGTATCCCGGGTTTGAGCTCTCTTGTCAGCAAGAAATTAATTTAGCAGGGATCACGGGAATTTTAGGCCATTCAGGCTCAGGTAAAACCAGTTTGTTGCGAGTGATAGCCGGCTTAAATAAAGATGCAATTGGCACTTTGACATTTAAAAGCCAAACTTTGCAAAACAGCTCTGCTAAACAATTTGTCAAAGCCGAGCAACGTAGTATTGGCTTTGTTTTTCAAGACGCTCGTTTATTTCCCCATTTAAACGTGTTAGATAATTTGCATTTTGCCAGCAAGCGCTGTCAGACTAGCTGCTTAGCGGTTGATGAGATCATCGAACTGACTAAAATTGAGCGGTTGTTAAATCGCCATGTTGGGCAGCTTTCAGCCGGAGAGAAACAGCGCGTAGCCCTGGCAAGGGCCATTTTGTCAGAGCCAAAACTGTTGCTACTCGATGAGCCGTTAAGCGCCTTAGACAATAACGCCCGAGCTGAAATGGTAACGATACTTAGAGACATCCATCAACGTTTACGGCTGCCAATGATATACGTGAGTCATTCGGTGATCGAAATTCAACAGCTTGCCGAGCAAGTGATAGTGATGGAAAAAGGCGACATTATTCAGCAGGGACACGTACATCAAGTGATTAACCAATTGCACAGTAGCATTGCCAATAACCTGAACAGCCAAACCTCGTTAACGTTAACGGTTAAGCAGCATTTAGTAAATTATGGCTTAACTCAGCTTGAACTGGCAGCAGCTCAAAGTAGTAAAGACCTTGACCCTAGCAGCACCGTGAAAAGTAAGTTATTTTGTAATTTGGTTAATCACAAGATTAATAGTCAGTTACGTTGCTATATATTATCCAGTGATATCAGTATCACCACCGCACTGCCAAAGGATACCTCGGTTATCAATCATCTTAGCGGTGAAATTAAAGAAATAAATCGCTTCAGCGGTGATTCTGCACAACTGATCATTTGCGCCAGTCAGCAAGACTTCATCGTCTCTATTTCACGCTACTCCGTTGAAAAACTCAGCCTGGTACTCGGCCAAAATGTGTTCATTCAATTTAAAGCCAACGCCATTCGCAGTTATTAGCAGGAGCCAAAACATTTATGTTATCCGCACAAGAGCAAATAAGATATTCACGCCAACTATTGGTAAAAGATTTTTGTGAACAACAGCAGCTTGCTCTTAGAAATGCCAGCATACTCATTGTCGGTGCCGGCGGATTAGGCACTCCTGCGGCATTATATTTGGCCGGGGCCGGCGTTGGTAAGATCATAATCAGCGATGGCGATCGCATTGATCTGTCAAACTTACAACGACAAGTGATGTATAAACAAAGCGACATCGGTGAGAACAAAGCGGAAACTACCTGCCAGCATTTGCGAAGTGTTAATGACGATATAGATGTTGAAGCCATTGATGAAATGATCGATGCTGACAGCCTGGATTATTACCTGGCTGAAATCGATTTAGTGTTAGATTGTACTGACAATTTAACCACCCGATATCTGCTAAATAGCAAATGCATTGAACATAAAACGCCGTTATTAAGTGCGGCAGCCATTCGTTATGAAGGGCAATTAATGTTCATCGACCCAAATCAGCAAAACTTTAGTTGTTACCAATGTTTTTATCCCAAGGCAAAAGGTGAGCCTGGCTTAAATTGCTCTACGGCAGGAGTTATTGGGCCAATACTTGGCATTATCGGCAGCATGCAAGCGTTACAAGCGGTTAAGTATTTAAGCGGTCAAACAATTATCGGCAATCAGGTGATGTGGTTTGATGGCAAATCATTACAGTGGCAAACATTTACCGTTGCTAAAAAGGACAATTGTGCTTGCGGGCATAATTAACACCAAGTTGAATAAATATGCAAATTTATTGAGTATAGAAACCACAAACGCCCTCAACTGAGGGCGTTTGTTTTTTCAGAATTTGATTGAAAGATTATTAGCTTTTATTTAAACAATCCGACATTTCTGTCGGTCATGGCTTCTCGCCAACCGCCAAGCCATTCAGACTTTGCGTCAAGATTTTGATAGGGACAATTGTCTTTTTGTTTACCGCTGAGACCAGCTTGGTAACCATTTGAATGCGCTCTGCCTAAACGATCACGTTTTTGTCTTTTCATAGATGACTCCTCTATATTATTAGAAATGTGAGGTGCACTCACAGTTGAGGTGGCCGAAAAAATTCATGTCGACGTAGTAATATAGAACGAATTTTAACCAGTGCGCAACCATTTTTTTGAATTCTGAAAGAGTTTATTTATGCAAAAAAACCATAAAAAAATTCGTGCAAATTTTCAAAAATAGTCTACTAATTAATGATTAAATTCCAGCAAATGTTTTTATTTGTAATAAAAACATCATGTTAATTGTTGCCGTTAAAATGGATTACATTGAGTGCAATTATATCCAGAAAATTGATTGATTATATTTTCATATCGATTGATTGATTTTTAATCGAAAAATTAATTGGAGTAGAAAAACAGCCAACATGTTCTGCGTAATTGATTAGGCTTCGTCTTTTAACAAAGGCATTAACATCGATTCCAGGCCATTAAGTTTTACCTCATAAATTAACGCCAGCTGTTCACCTAATTTACCTTGCGGAAAGCCCTTGCTATGAAACCAAACCAGATAAGGTTCGGGTAACATTAACAATTTTCTCCCGGCATATTTACCAAACGGCATGATTTGATTGATTGCCTGCAGTAATTTTTGTTGTTCCATCAAAAATCCAGTATAAAGATTGAAAAATGATCTGCTCTAGGGTTAGTAGCAGTCGGCATAAGCACGGAGTTGACTATATACTTATGCACAGTGGTATCAGATTATCATATACTGAAATGATTATACCAACTCCTATTAATTCGAGGAAATGATGACCACAGAAAATCGACTTCAAAAAGCGGTGCTGGCCGGCGGCTGTTTTTGGTGTATAGAAGCGCCATTAAGACGATTGCGTGGTGTATCACAAGCGATATCGGGTTATATGGGGGGAACCATTGAGAATCCGAGTTACCGGCAAATATGTAGCGGCAGTACAGGTCATGCGGAAGTGGTGGAAATACAGTTTGATAGCGACATCATTAGTTTTCAACAACTATTGGAGGTGTTTTTTGTCTTGCACGACCCAACCATGCTAAACCAACAAGGTAATGACAAAGGCACTCAGTATCGCTCGGCAATTTTTTATCAAGATCAGCAGCAGTTAACCCTAGCCAAAGAATTTATCGCAGCGCTGACTGCCAAAGGCGAATATCAAGCAGCAATTGTGACGACACTAGAGCCAGCTCAACACTTTTATATCGCCGATGAGGGCCATCAGCAATTTTTTGACAACAACCCGTATCAACCCTATTGCCAAATCATGATTGCACCGAAACTGGCTAAGCTGGAACAGTTATTTGCCGATAAATTACAATAGCGCTTAGTGCATTAACGCTTAATACATTAACGAGAACAGTTTTCGGCGATAAAGTGTTGTCAGTTTATCGCCATCTGGTAATGCCGTTAACATATCCAATAACAGTTTTTTACTCTCATTATCGCCGCCATCTTTGAGCAGTAACTTATACAACAATGCCAGAGCTTCTTCGTGACGATGCACCTGATTGTATTGTACTGCCAATTGTCGGCTCAAATCGACATTGTCCTGGTCGTTAACCAATTGTTGCTCTAAGGCCTGAATTTCTGGCGAGTTACTGGCTTCCTGGGCTAATTCAAGCTTGGCAATCAAAGCCTGATAATAAGAGTCTTGATCCACCATCTTAATCGACTGTAATAACGCTTGCGCACCCTCAACCTTTCCTAACTGCAGGTAAACATCGGCTAAAGCCAGTTTAATATCGGCTCTTTCGCTGTCAAGGCCATAAGCTTGCTGTATTGGTGATAGCGCATCATTAGCTTGATTGGCCTCGAGTAACTCAAGGCCTTTGGCTAATAATGTGTCTTCTGCTTTCGGTAAATATTTAGCCAAAAACTGATCAATAGCTTGCTCGGTTTGTGGTCCCGATATGCCATCGATGGGCTGGCCATCTTTGACAATCACTGCCGTAGGTAATGACTGTATGCCAAATTGCTGGGCAATCGCTTGCTGCTGCAGGCAATCAACGGTGGCCAACACCATAAAATTTTCTGCACCGGCCACACGCGCCGCCAATTTATCACGTAACTCGACACTTTCCGGCATTTGCTCTGCCCAAAAGTCCACTAAAATGAGTTTGTTTTTTGATTGCTCCAGTATCACTTGTTGGAAATTTTCTGGAGTGATGGCGATGGTACTTTCTGACATCCGGCGTTTGTCCTGAGATTGAATTATAGGGTTAAAGGTATATGGGCAAAAGTCTGGATCACAAGGTGTTGATCACAGAAATCAGCTCTAATCGTCGAGGTTATAGTTGTGGCAATTGCTGTTGAGAGGCAATAGCGACTATTCATTATCGCGACCATGATGAATCGCATCGATTGCGATCAAAATACACAATGAAATTTGTGTCAAGGTTTCATCTTCGACATCAAGACCGTAGGTATCGCTGAAGGAAAACCATTTTTTACTCACTTGCGCTACTATGCTGCTGGCTTCACGAAACTGGTATTCGTGCGATAAAAAGTTGCCGCTCGCTTCCAGTTTGCGTCCGGCGTAGGAAATTAAAAACCGGCTTTTAAATAATGGCAGAAAAGTCTTTACCAGTTGTGCACTGCGACCATCAGTAAAAGTAATATTAAACGTGGGTCGAAATGAAAACAGTTTTTGCTTTATTTCCGCCAGTTCGACGCCATCGGGGTTGGTCAAATGAAACGTTTTACCAATACTAAAAAATTTACCATCGACCAGATAAACGACTTGCTCATGTTCATTTTTAATTTCAAATTTTTCACTGATAGAGAGAAATTTTTGTTTTAACTGAAATCTTGGCATCTGTTCTTTAACCTTTACCCATAGCTGTTATTTTTATCCATTGCCATTATCTTAATAATTTCTATAGATTAACTCTAGTAAGTTAATAGATAAATATCATTAGTTTTGCTTAAACTTTAGCAAAACAGCCGAGTTTTCAGGTAAAATACCCGCACAGATAGTACTTTTAGCACAGGAATAAGTCATGACCACCACCCCAGCAGAATTTTCAGCATTTGTTGAAACCGTTAATGAAGATGAACAATTATTTGCCTTACAAAATGAAAATGGCGATTGGGTTGTGTGTGACTCGGTTGAATTTGAAAACTCGGACGTAATGCCGGTATGGGCAAGTGCTGCTGATGCACAATTATTTTGTATCGATGAATGGCAAAGCTACTCGGTTGCCAGCATTAATCTTGAGCAATTTCTCGAAGAATGGATCGGCGACTTGAATGAAGATGGGGTATTAATTGGCGTTAACTGGCAAACCGACAGCGAAGGTAAAGAGCTTGATGCCATCGAGTTTGCCAAGTTATTGGTCAAAGCATTGTAATCAACATAAACCATAGGTGATTGCGGAAATTAGAAATTAATTGCCGCATTTTGCAAGTATGAGTGACGGTTTTGCTTGGCCAACAATAGCTTGTTCGGTTGCTTGGCTATCGGCGTCGCTTGCACCACATACCTGAGCGGGGTAGCGGCGGTGTCACCATCAAAGGGGTAGCAAGTGATTAACACTAAGCGTTCATGTGATGTTTGCAATATTTCATCTTCATTGACATCCAGTACGCCAATACGGTCAATTTGATAATGATGTTGAATGCCTGCGGCGTTTTCCAAAACTATCTGCTCGCTCGGGTTTAAATATTGTAAGGTGTTGAAATGGGTATCTCGATGACCGGCGATAACTATGCTGCCGGGCTCTCCCGGCTTTACACTCAATTGATTTAATCCCGGACCAAATGCCAGCGCTTGCCCAGAGTCGCCGGCGAGTACAATATGCTCATCGCCAAGGCTGGGAAAGTGCAATTTTGCCACCGGATAAGTGTCTAACCATGGCCATGGCTTTTGTTGATGCGTAGCCGAGCTGTGTTGCCAGGCTCTTGCTAACAAATACTGCGCCAGATAGGCTTTTAAATGGATATAGGCGCTATTAATAATTAGCGCAAATGCTGACAATACAAACAACAGTTTAATCACCTTGTTAATCGTGAAGTGTTTTGTCTTGCCGTTCTCTTTATCGTTTTTTTACTAAAACGCCCTTGTTGATCACAGCCTATCGTTGCTAAGTCAGTTATCGGAATATATTTCACCTTAGTCATGGTTCACTTCCTTCTGATTAACCGCTTTTTGTTCAATTTTGCGAGTTTTTGGCTTCATCAGTGCGTGATATTGTCGCTGAGTTCTCTTAGCTAACATGCATAATGCGGTAATGAGCAGCATCAGCAAACCCACCTTGAGTTGCAGGTTTGCAGAGGTTGCGGTATTGGCCATCGGGATCGCTTGTGTTGACCCGTGCGGCATCGCATTAGCGACAGATTTGCTTTTTAAAATTTCAGCCAGTTTTCGGCTCGGGGTTTTATCGACGGCGACAAAGCTGGTGTATTTAGACAATAACCGATTATCAATGGCAACAGCGGTTATCTGCTCAATAAGGGACTGTTTTTTGTCATCGTCATAAGTGTCATAGAGCTTATAATTTAATTGCTTAATTTTCTGCCGGGCCCACCAGGTTACTACGCCAGATTGCTGGGCGGCATGGTTAATTGATAATTTTTGCTGCCATTGCTGTTGATTGATTTTACCGCTGACATTTATGGTTAACGCTTTGCCTGAACTCATCGGTTCTGGTTCAGCACTCGGCCATCTGGCACTGATGATTAATGGTTCGGTGGCGTATAAATCGGCGATTTTTGCCGGCAATAACTCGACATTTTGATTCGGCCAGTTCACCTTGATATCCGTTAGCACCGGCTGACTGATGCGATTAAACAGCTCGGCCATTTTCTGCTGCACCTCCGCAATTTTGCCGATGTAATTGTATGAGCCCCGGCCCAGTTCCGCCGCCCTTTCCATAAAATGGCTGTTCGGTGCGCTGCCAATGCCAACGGTATGCAGGCGAGAATCGTAGAGTTCGCCTTTAATCACTCTAAATAACTGCGCTTCATTGCCTACACTGCCATCGGTGATAAACACTACCTGGCGAATATAACCGTCTGATGCTTTTACCCCCGTAGCAGCTTTCAATGCAGGCAGCATTTCGGTACCACCATTGGCTTCTAAGCGGTCAATCCAGTTTAATGCGGTGTTTACCTGGCTCGCACTGGCGGATTTTGGCTGGCTAAATAACTGGGTAAAGGCAGAGTTAAATTCGATGATATTAAACTTATCCAGCGGCGATAACTGCTTAACCGCATATGCCAATGCCTGTTTTGCCTGCTTAATTGCCACCCCGCCCATGGAGCCAGAGGTATCGATAATGTAGATCATTTCTTTGGCAATATTCACCAATGTTTGCGGCGCCGTTGGTGGTGTTAACATCAGCAAACCATAATCATAGCCCTGTTTGCTTTCTTTAAAAAAAGCCGCTTGTGGCAGTGAATCGGCTTTGATTTGCCAATTAAGCACAAAGTCACGGTTCATCGGCACCGTTGTCTTTACCAAGCGGATCGTTTGGTTATGATGTTGCCGTTGTGGGTTCATCTGGTTTATTTGGTGATATGGGCTAGTTATGCCAGCTATCGGCAAACCAACATTTAAGTTAACCTTGATGCTTGCCTGTTGTCCCATGTTGGCAGGACTTTGAAATGGCGTGATTTTCGCCGCATCTGGCACTGTGTGAGTGTTTACTGACCAGTCCATTCCCTGGCTAACGTCAATGTCTTGTGACTGCTGTTCTAACAGTTCAGCGGTTTGTTGTTGCTGATGATTAATTTTAGCTTCGGTGAATTCTCTTGGGATATAACGCGGCGTGATCGTTAACGGCAAACGTAGGCTAAATATATGATCCGACAATGGTACTTGCTGCAGGTAACTGATTTTAATTTTTATCGATTCGCCCGGTGGGATATTGGCCACCGAGGTGGTGAATAAGTTGGGTCGTTGTTGTTCCACCAAACTGGCTTTCTTGCCGGTTCTTTTTGCCTGTTGGTAGGTTTTCTGAGCTTGCTCTCGCTGCTGGATTTCCGCTTTAATAAAGCGTTCGCCAATAACCATTTCCATATCGTCGACAGCGACATCACTAGCAAGTGGAAACACATAAACGCCTTCAACCCAGTCACTGGAAGTGTTAGTGAAGTTTTGGGTCAGCGTTACTCTGGCCATCATCGCATTAACATCAACTACATAATCGCTGCTTAGCACTAAACTGTGCTGATAGCCTTTATCACTTTTTAAATACAAGTTACCGGCACTGACTTCGTGATAATCTATGTTTGTCTGGTATTCATTTACTGAGGTTGCTGCCTGAATGACAAAACTGTGCACCATGAATGAGCCGACCACAAAATAGCATATCCATAAAGCGAAGCTTTGTAGCTGATACTTAGGGCTGGAGCAATATCTCACCGGAGCTTGTTGTCTATGGCCTTGTTGTATTTGGCTATGTGGTATATAGGTTTGCTGTGTACGACCTGATGCAACATCAGCCTGTGGTAAAGTGCTTGCGGGTAAATAAGGTTTTAATGTCATAACGATTCTCCGTGAGTTATGACACTATTTAACAAAAAATTTATGACCTTATCGGCATCAAAAAATGAATAATAGCCGATAGAAAGTGATCAATTATGACCACAGCAGAACTAATACTAATCTCACTGAATTTAAAGCAATTCATCCTTGATAAAATAACACACCAGCGCCAACATCAATAACGGCACAGAGGTCATTAACGCGGTTTGCATGCTACTCATTTCAATCACATTAAATTGGCTAACTGCCTGGATGATAGCCGCACTTGGCAAGAACCAGAGTAAGGTTGCCAATGCCACCAGAGCACATATTTGTAAAATCCAGAATCGCTGCAAATTACGCTGATTCGCTTTGTTTAGCGTCTGCTGTACAAATTCTTCAGCATCCAGTTTAGGCAGTGGCTTTGCCATTAATTGCTCGAGTTGTTGCTCACTTAACGGGCACATCATGCTGCTCCTCGTTGTATTTGCTCACCAATAGTTAATAATTTATCTTTGCCACGTTTGCAATGCGATTTCACTGTACCCAGAGGCATATCTAATATCGATGAAATTTCTTGTTGTCCGTAGCCTAAGGTTAAATTCAAGGTTATCACGGCCCTTTGCTCTTCACTTAAGTATTGCATTAACTGCATCACCAGTTTTTCATTTTCACTGTTATCCTGACTTGCAATTTCTACTTGTTGCTCATTAGCCGAAGGTCGCTCTTTAATTTTTGCGATTTGATTTAAAAAATTACGGTAAGCAATACGGTATAACCAGGTTTTAAAGGCGTTAATATTCTTAAGATTACCTAGCTGCTGATAAGCAATGATCAGGCTTTCCTGGGCAATATCATCGGCAAGGGCAAAATCTCCGGCGGTGAGGCGACGACAATAGCCGCGCAAGTCTGACTGACAAGCTTTTACAATGTCGGTAAAAGCTTGTTGATCATTTTGCTGAGTAAACTTACTGATTAACTTGGCTAACATAGCATTAAGCTTATCACATCATCACTTATAACACTTTGGTTAGGCATCTTTCGGGCTGAATTTCCAAACGATCAGGTAGCCAATACCAATCGCTAACGGAAATAAAGAAACGCCGACAATGTCGTGGCCAAACGGGTCGAGTAAGCCAAATGCGCCAGTAGCCACAGCCAGTGAAATTAATAAAATACCACGTTTAAAATCCGCTGACGGGGTACGTTGCGATTGCAGTATTTTTTCGATGCTTTCTGGTGATAACTGCTGGCCTTTTTCTAATGCCACCTGAATGGTTTTTTGCAATTCATGTTTACCTTTATAAGCATAATAGAAAAATGCCCAACCAATAATGCCTAGCATGATAAATAGTACGATAGGGATTAATTCACCCATAATAAACTCCTCAGTTTTTTAAAATTATTTTTGATTGTTTGCACATTAATTTATTCAATAAAATTAGCTAAATTTAACGGCGTTATATATTAGAGGGAGTGAAACGAGGTTTTGGATGCAGCAGGTAAGAATATTTTTATTATTACCTGCTTAACGGGGGAGTAATTGCGAAATAATGGGCAGTCATATCAATTTGATTAAATATA
The DNA here is from genome assembly GCF_000764205.1 of Thalassotalea sp. ND16A. Taxonomy (GTDB): domain Bacteria; phylum Pseudomonadota; class Gammaproteobacteria; order Enterobacterales; family Alteromonadaceae; genus Thalassotalea_A. The sequence goes on along the minus strand of NZ_JQDZ01000012.1, from coordinate 84,824 downwards.
TGGTCTACTTTTTCATGAGGAAAAACGGATAAATACAATGCATAAAATAGATAAGTAGTTATTCTACTTATCTATTTTATAAAGCCGTAGTTATTCGTTTTATCTCAGGCATCCATGCCTTCGGTTCTTAGAACTGCTTCGCAAAGAAGAATTGTTCCATACAATTCTTTAACCATTAAAAATGAGCAGATATTTAGTCAACTTGGTATTATATTTCACAGTCGCGGTCTGAAGTTTTCCAGATAATAGGTTCCCAGTATTCGCCTGTTGTTAATTTAGAACGATGTTTACGAAGATATTTTGCCCCTAAGTAGTATTTTTTATTCGGCTCTACATTGATTTCAAAGACCTTGTAATTCAGCATTTTGCCACGACGACGGGTAAAGTACGAATCGGTAATTTGCTCAACCACTTTAATTTTGTGTAATCCTGGCGATAATTGAAAAGTATGGCTACCACTACCCACAGGAACACCATCAACGGTATTGATGTTTACCCAGTAGATATTTTTATTTTCTGGTGGTCGTTTATAAATGGAGACAACGCCACATTGGTTAGAAAGCTCTGCTGCTTGAGCTGTCGCTTGTTCAGAGTTATCGTCGGCGAACGAGACAAATGGCATAAAGCCGAATAGTGCTATTGCTAGCGGTTTAGTAAGTTTCATAATTTCATCCTTTAATGTTTCATTATTTATTTTTTAATTTGTTAATCACACTGTATTAATAGCGATTAAACAAATTGCAAACAAGACAATGAATATGTCCATATGTAATAAAGTATGTAGTTCCAACACATACTAAAGTTAACTATAAGCCGAGATCACAAAAAAAACCAAGCTAAAGCCTGATTTTACCGGGTTTTCACTGGACTTTACGGGGGGGGGTATGCGAATTTAATGAATATTTAATCATGACACATCCAGACACAAGGTTAACAACTTGTTACAAACGGCAAGTTAAGTTTATGAAAGAAATCCAGCTGTTTCGCTGAAATATTGGCAAACAGAGAGGCATACCGGTAAATATACCCGTGCTACCTCAAGATGCATGTTTCAGAGTGACTGAGCAATTTCAACGCAAGGCGCAGCTATACAGTAATGGTGATCCCTTTCAAATAGGTGAAACGAAGAGGTGGGATTGCTCAGACACTCCGTTCCGGTGGGTTTAAAAGCAATTTATGCAGCGTTATTAATTTTAACAATGGAATAACCATTCTCTAAATTTAATGCCTTGCCTAAATTGCTTTTAACTCCCACTGAAATCTTGCACTTTGAGGTAGTACGGGTATATACCTCTCTCACTTGGTGGGAGCTTTAATAACAAAAGATTGAATGGAAAATGAATTATAATTTCGCTTGTTTGGCCACCTCCTCAGAATTAACAATCAACTTCATTTCTACCCGACGATCAAAATAATTCACCTCGGAAGCAACATTTTGATCTATCGGCGCCAGTTCACCAAAGGCACTGGTGATGATCCTTTGCTCGTTAATGCCTTGTGCCGCCAGTAATTCTTTTACCTTGCTGACTCGCTGCTCGGCAAGAGCCAGGTTTAATTGTTCTTCACCTTGTTTATCGGTATATCCGGACAAATCGATGTTTAAATGCGGCGATCTTTGTAACACTTTGGCTAGCGCAATTACTTGTTGCTGATAATGCGGTTCAATGTCACTGGAACCGGTTCTGAACATTAAACTCACCAGAATATTTTCCACCTGCGCTTTTTCACTGTGTTCATAAGCACTGGCAATGTTCATCATTTCTTGTTGATATTGTATTTCCAGATTTTTGATCTCACCTTGATGACGATTTTCATTATTGCTGGCAGTTAGCTGTTGTTTATCGACTGTATTTTCCAGTGCAATAATTTCTTTTTCCGCCACCATGTGCTTACCAATAAAATCACCCGCAAGTGCGGTAATAAACGCCCCTGGCGGGCCACCAAAAATACCACCGATAATGGCACCGAGACTCAGACCGACTTTTTCTTCGGTAGGAATTTCTTCAATCTGCTCAAGCACATTTTTTTTCTGGCTGGTTTGCTCAGCATGTGCCAGTGGTGCCATCGTTGTCACTAGTGCCGTTGTTAATACTATTGCGCTTAGCTTGCTTTTCATCATAGTGCGGTTTTTCATATCAGAGTTGTTCATTATCATTTCCTCAGTTACTGTTGTTTTAAATAGGTTGTGTTGTTTCAGTGATTTCATTACAACGCACAAAACTGACAAACCAGCAGATAAAAAATGAACTATTAACGAGCAATTATGACCAATTATGATGATTAGCCTGTTATCATTAAATTCAGAATATCTTTCGTTATATTAACGATATAGCCAAGCCAAAAAAGTAAGAACAACAATGAGCAAACGCATTGCAATTGTAGAAGACGATGAAGCGATCAGAGAAAACTATGCCGATGCCCTGCGCAAGCAGGGGTTTGTGGTGCAAACCTATAAAAATAAGCAAACGGCATTGGCCGCATTCGCCTTAAGTTTACCGCATTTGGCCATTTTGGATATCGGCCTGGAAGATGAGTTTGATGGCGGCTTTGATATCTGTCGCTATTTGCGCGAAAAGTCAGAAACCCTACCGATCATCTTTTTAACCGCCAGAGATTCTGATGCCGATATCATCAGCGGCTTGCGCCTTGGTGCCAATGATTATGTCAGCAAAACCATGAGTTTTGCCAATTTAAGTGCGCGCATTCATGCGATATTAAATTACTTAAAATTTTTAGAAAAACCTCAACAAGATGACGAACTGACCCGCGGGGCATTAACCATTAACAAAGACCGATTAAGCATTCATTGGCAGCAACAGATTGTCAACACCACCATTACCGAATTTTGGATGATCCATTCCCTGGCGTTAAACCCGGGCCATGTGAAAAGCAAAGAACAATTAATGACTGATGCCAATATTGTCGTCGATGACAACACAGTAACCGCACACATTAAGCGTATTCGCAAAAAGTTTATTAGCCAGGACGCGGCGTTTAGTTGTATCGATACCGTTTATGGTATGGGTTATCGCTGGCATCAAGGCCAATAATGAATGGCCCTCTTAGTCGGAAAGATAATGGTTATCACAGGACAATAGTTTGCGTTTAAATATCACCGTTAAATTAATGTTTTTTGCCTCACTGTTATTGGCCATTCCGTTTATTGGTTATAACTACATTTGGGACATGGAAAAATACCTGCGCCTGGGACAAGAGCAAACCTTAAAAAACAACGCCAAAGCTCTGGCGACCGCCTTACACGAGCGGCCAAAATTATTTAATAATCAGGCAAGTTATAAAGAAACCCTGGAAAAAGGTAAAGATTTTTTCCCCACGGTGATTTCTGCCGCCATTAAACTGGACGGCTTAGACAAGGACTGGAGTGAGATAAAAAATGCGAGAAACAGTAATTTTTATGACTTTAACAACCAGATAAAATCCGCTTTTAGTGAGCAACAAGTCAGTTTAAGTTTTACCACCAACATTGGTCGTTTCAACGACTATGTTTATGCTTTATTTGATGTAAATGATGATGCGGTTATTTTTCGCGGCAAAAATAAATTATCGATATTCGATAACGATCATCTCGAAATTTCCACCATCGACAACAACCAACAACTTAACCGTTATGTGATCAGCAACCATCAGGCCGGCTGGATCAGTGCGTTTAAATTACCCGGCAAGAATGCCCAACAGGTGTATCCAGAAAATGAACAAGGCATACAAGGTCACTTACGTTTAACCGCAACAGGCTACGTAATAGAGTTGCGCATTCGTAAAGAGCTGCTTGGCGAAAAGGTGGGGTTTAACATTACCGATGTCGATTTGCCCAACAATGACTCCGACCACAAGGATGACGCTATTTCTGCCATTGACACACCCGTGGTTATTGGTACGGCAGACACCAAAGATTCGCAAGACTTAGGCACCTTTACCGTGCCATCACCGGAGATTGAACGCATTATCAAAGCCATGGGCCGCAGTCATTCGAGCATTACCGTCGTCGATAGACATCACCGGGTATTAACCACCCATGGCGATATTCATAATGCCAGTGGTGACTGGTCGAGTAATGAATTTTATGCGGCAAAAAACTCATGGTTTAGCCGAGCTCGGCAATGGCTGTTAGCACCATTTTATCAGTACTTTTTAACCAAACCACCAAAAGATTTTAACACCGAACAATTTGAAAACCGTCAACATAAAAAGCGCCACCTAAAGCAAGCACTTGCGGATGGTAAGTTGTCCTCGATTTGGTGGACTACCCCCGATAACAAAGCGGTGATCTTATCGGCAGCACATCCCATTTACGTCGATAACCAAATTAAGGGCGCGGTAATAGTTGAAGAAACCACGCACGGCATTCGCAACATCCGCAACCAGGCCGTTGAGGGCGTGTTACTTACCAGTATTTTTATTTTTGGCTCGGTAACTGCGCTGTTTTTATACACCTTACGCTTATCTTACCGAATTCGAAAACTGCGCAATCAAACCGAAGCCGTCGTGGACGAGCACGGTAGAATAACCGCAAAGTTTACCCCGACCAGCATTAATGATGAAATAGGTGATTTAGCAAAAAGCTTTACCAGCATTCTTGGTCAACTTGGCCAGTACAATGACTATTTGCAAAACATGTCAGCACGCTTATCGCACGAACTGAAAACGCCTATCTCGGTGGTGCGTTCATCGCTGGAAATGTTGGAAAACCAGGAAATAGAAGATAGCAGTAAAATTTACATGAAGCGGGCCAAGGATGGGATCCAACGGTTGAATTCGATGTTACTGGCGATGAGTGAAGCGAGTCATTTAGAGCAGGCATTACAGTCGTCTGAGGTAGAAAAATTCGATTTAGCCGAACTGGTGGAAGGTTGTAGCCAAAGCTATAGACAAGTCTATAGCGTTCAGCAATTTTCATTAAACATCATCACCAGGCCGCTGTTTATTAAGGGCAGCGACGAACACATAGCGCAACTATTCGACAAGCTCATTTCCAATGCGGTAGAGTTTAGTGCCAATGACGATGCCATTAACATAGTCCTTGAACAGGTAAAAGATAGTGCGATTTTAACCGTAACAAATCGCGGACCTTTATTACCCGATCAAATGAGCAGTAATATTTTTGATGCCATGGTGTCAATGCGCAGCGAAGAGCAGAAAAGCCAGCCGCACTTAGGCATTGGCCTCTACATTTGCCGACTGATCGCCGATTATCATCAAGGCAGCATTAGTGCCGAAAACTTGGCGGACAATAGTGGCGTTAAATTCACTATTGTCTTACCTATCCTTTTAACCACCTAAGCAGATATAGTCGCTTACCCTACACCTCAACCTCAACGCAACCGCTCATTAACAATAGTTATCTAAGTGTAAACCCTTAGTTAAAATACGCATTTACACGGATATCTTCCTTTTCTCAGTTTATTTATTGTTTATCCACACCCAGTAAAAAGGTTTTGCAACATATACAGATGAGTTATTCAATTATCTTGTTTAATCGAATACCTCATTAACGCAAAGCCTTCAATTGATAAGAAGGTAAGACAATGAATAAATTAATCTGTTCGACTGCCGTATGTGCGGCTTTAGCCAGTACAACAGCATTGGCTAGCTATGAAATCAATATCAACGAAAAGCAAAAGCTCAGTTTCGGCGGATATTTCAAAGCAGACTTAAGAAATGTTAATGGTGATATTGCTTACCGTGATTTCTGGATTGGTAACAATGCTTATAAGCCAGATACCAATGAAACTCGTTTTAGCGTCAGGGAATCACGCTTTAATATTAAATACCAGCATTCAGATGTTACCGCCGTACTCGAGTGGGATTTTTATGATGATCAACAACCAACCGGTGCGAGTGAAACGGTAACCGGTGGTCATTCCCTGCGTTTAAGGCATGCTTACGCCCAATACGGCAACTGGAAAGTGGGTCAAACATGGTCAACATTCATGCCGTTAGTCTCCATTGCCGATGCGCTAGATTTTGGTGGCGCCCACGTAGGGCAAACCTTCATTCGCCAAACGCAAGTTCGCTACACTAATAACGGTCTTGAACTTGCCCTTGAAAACCCTTCGACCCAATCAGGCAAAAGCCAATCCGTTCCCGATGTTGTCGCCCGTTATACCTTTAAAGGCGACTGGGGACAAGTAGCATTGGCCGGTTTAATGCGCACTTTAGATGATGGAGGCGACCCATTAGCAGCAGATGGCAGCCAGTTTGCTTATAACATCCATGGTCGCATCAAGGCGTTTGGTGAGGATGATATTCGATTTTCATACAACGGAGGCCGCTCTGGTCGTTATGTGAGCCCTGGTGCCAACATCCACGATTTAGCCGATGATGGCGATATTCATGAAACTCAAGCCTATACCTTAGCCTATCGGCATTTATGGAATGATACATGGCGTTCTAGTCTTTACTACGGTGCGGTGAAAATTGATGAGCTCGATGCCGATAGAAAGCATTGGGGGTTAAACCTGATCAAAAGCCTGAGCAAACAACTCAGTATCGGCGCTGAAATTGGTAACTACAAAACCGAAGATGGCGATTCTGATTATATCCAGTTATCCGCTAAGTACGTTCTTTAACTCCTATTCAATCAATTGTAGAGGCGTAACTATAGCGTCTCGTTTTGAGGAAAACATTATGAAAACAGTAAAAACATTTGTCATCAGCGCACTAGCATTAAGTCTATTTTCAGGGGCGGCACTAGCAGAAAAACGCGTACTGTTAAAAACGCCAATTTATTACAATTCAGTACTACCCGGTTTAGGCTCACCTATTAAGTATGTGTCGGATAATATTGGCAAATTAAGTGGCAACAGCATAAAAATGAAAATTTATGAGCCCAACAAACTGATAAATCCAAAGGAAATCTTGGACGCCGTCGCTACTGGTAAAGTACAAGCCGGATTTGCGACTGCCGGCAACTGGGGAGGAAAAATCCCAGCCGCTCGCTTGTTCTCAGCCATTCCTTTTGGTCCTGAAGCCCCAGAGTATTTAGCCTGGTTCTATCAAGGCAATGGCAACAAATTACATCAAGAGCTTTACGACAGTAAAAATTTAAACATTAAAGTGCAAATTTGCGGCATGTTACCGCCAGAAACCTCGGGCTGGTTTAATAAAGAAATTAATTCGGCTGACGATTTAAAAGGCTTAAAAATGCGTTTCTTTGGCTTGGGTGCTTTGGTCATGGAAAAGATGGGAGTGAGTACCGTTGGCTTACCCGGTGGTGAAATCTTTCCGGCATTAGAAAAAGGCGCTATTGATGCCACCGAATTTTCTATGCCGGTGGTTGATAAACGAATAGGTTTAAAAAAGCTATTAAAATACAACTACTTCCCTGGCTGGCACCAGCAAGCGACGATGATGGAACTGATCATCAATAAGGATGTGTGGCACAAAATGAGTGAACAGCAACAATCGGTAGTTGAGCATATTTGTAAATCAGCAACCCTTGATGCGCTCGCTTATGGTGAAGCGATTCAAGCACCAGTAATGAAAGAGAATGTCGCTAGCGGCGTAATTAATAAATATTGGTCTGCTGAAATGTTGGCAACGTTTAAAAGCCAATGGCAACAAGTCGTTGCTGAAGAGTCAGCGAAAGATCCTGAATTCAATAAAATTTATCAAGATTTAGAAGCATTCCGTAAAGATTACGATTTATGGGAAGCAAACGCGTTTTTACCTCGCCCTAAACCAAGTTTGTAACACCGGGGTCCCCAACCCTTTTGCCTGAAGCAATTGCTTCAGGCCTTTTTTTCACACGAGGAACAACTTATGTCTAAGCAACCTCCCAGCCAAGCGAGCAGTTTAACAGTATGTTTGTTAAAAACATCTGACACTCTGGAACGTATCATTAAAGCCGTTTCCGCTATTTGTTGTTGGTCTTCGGCGTTATTAATGGCGGTGATCGTCATTAACGTGATCATGCGCTATGGCTTTAATAATGGCCTGATTTTATTTGAAGAGATCCAATGGCACCTCTATGCGATAGGCATAATGTTTGGTCTGTCTCATGCCGAAATAACCAACTCACAAGTTCGAGTGGATGTGGTAGCGGCAATGTTGAAACCTAAAACCGTGATCAAATGGGAAATTTTCGGTGCTATCGCCTTTGTTTTTCCGATGATTTTTGTGGTTATTTTCAACAGTTGGGATTATGTCGCCACCGCTTATCAACTTAACGAATCTTCTGTATCACCACTGGGCTTGCCTTATCGCTGGATCATTAAAGCGGTAATTCCCGTAAGTTTCTTAATGCTGGCGCTCGCTGTTTTGGCACGTTTATTCAGAAACATCATTTCTCTTTATCAACCGGAGGCGTAGTCATGGAATTCAATGAAATTTTAGTGATTGCCATGTTTATCTCTTTTATTGGCTTTCTTTTTACCGGCATCCCTATCGCCTATGTACTTGGCGGTATCGGGGTATTGTTTGGCGTTATCGGTTATTTCTCTGATATTTACATGGAGACTTTTACCGGTCTCGATTTAAATGTGATGGGCTTAGTGGTATCGCGAATTTTTTCATTGATGGAAAACTGGGTGCTGGTGGCCCTGCCGATGTTCATTTATATGGGCTTGATGCTGGATAAATCCGGTGTTGCTGAAAAAATGATGATGGCAATGCAAGAGTTGTTCGGTCGAGTTCGTGGCGGTTTAGGCATTACCGTCACATTAATTGGCATTATTTTGGCGGCATCAACCGGTATTATTGGTGCATCGGTAGTGTTATTAGGATTAATGTCACTACCGGCAATGATGCGACAAAATTATTCGAAAACATTTGCTACCGGTATTATCTGTAGTGCCGGCTGTTTGGGGATATTAATTCCGCCAAGCATTATGCTAGTGATCATGGCCGACCAACTGGCGTTATCGGTAGGTGATTTATTTACCGCAGCAGTATTTCCGGGGTTAATGCTTGGTGCTGTGTATCTTATTTATATTCTGGCTAACGCGTATTTCAAACCTGGTGTTGCGCCATTGCCAGAAGATCGCAGACCACTGACCTGGCCGGTCATTAGAGAGGTATTACGGGCAATTATACCGCCAATGTTGCTAATTTTTGCCGTATTAGGCTCGATATTTGCCGGCGTGGCGACTCCCACCGAAGCCAGTGGTATTGGCGCGCTAGGCGCAACCATGCTTGCTGCCTGGAATAAAAAACTGAATTTTAAAGTTTTCCACGGTGTGTTAATGTCATCTTATAAAACTACTGCCTATATTTTTGCCATTTTCATTGGCGCCACTGTGTTTTCATTTGTACTACGTGAGCTTGGCGGTGATGAGCTTATATCACAAACCTTAACCAGTTTGCCTTTTGGCGACTATGGTGTGTTAATCGCTATTTTAGTCATCGTTTTTCTACTAGGTTTTTTACTGGACTGGATAGAGATCACTCTTATTGTATTGCCATTGCTGGCGCCAGTTATCGCTGGGCTTGATTTTAATGTTGACGGCTATGGGGTACTGGACCAGCCTGTTCTGGTGTGGTTTGTAATGTTAATTGCGCTCACATTGCAAACGTCATTTTTAACCCCTCCGGTAGGTTTTGCCTTGTTTTATTTAAAAGGGGTTTGCCCGCCAGACATTAAGCTAACCGATATCTATAAAGGCGTAATACCATTCATACTTTTACAATTGCTGGGGTTAACGATATTGATAATCTATCCGGAAATTGCCTTATGGTTACCGTCAAAAATTTACGGAGATTAAACTCCATTAACTAACTCATAAAAAGGGGAGCAATTATGCTTAATGCTGATCGTTTTAGCTAGTTGAACGATCTTTCAGAGGCCTCATAATAGGCCACAACGTTAGTTGTGGCCTATTTTTATGTCTGAATTTTTAAAAGAATTACACATTACCTCTGAGTTCTGCCAAGAACACGATATTGATGCATTTACAAAACATATACCTTTAGAGTGGGTAGAAGAAGCTGTTCAACAAACAGGGCGAGCATCTGTTCGTAAACGCAGATTCCCAGCAGAGCAAGCGGTTTGGCTCGTATTAGGGATTGGTTTACTGCGAAATCGTTCCATACCAGAAGTGTGTGATAAATTAGAGTTGGCTTTTCCTGATGCTAATGGTGACCTACCACCATTAGCAACAAGTAGCATTATAAAAGGAAAAGAAAAACTAGGCTCTGAGCCTATGAAATATCTATTTAAACTCACTGCTTCGCAGTGGGATAAGTCACAGGATTTCGATGACGTATGTGGTTTAAAGTTATTAAGTGTTGATGGTACTCAGTTTAAAACTCAAGATACACCAAGTAATCAACACTTTGGTTATGCTCAAAGTACAGCGAATTTCCCCTCTGTTCTCGCCGTAACATTAATGTCTACGCGAACACATTTAATCTCTGATGCGGCATTTGGCCCTGTAACGAATAGTGAAATTCATTATGCCCAACAGTTAGTCAGCTCTGCACCAGAAAATTCATTAACCTTGTTTGACCGTGGTTTCTTTTCTGCAGAGCTTTTTACTGCTTGGCAAGGAGCAAGTGAAAATACTCATTGGCTAACACCAATAAAAAGCAAAATGCGCTATGAAATTATCGACTCATATAGTGAATATGACCATATCATTGACATGCCAGTGTCACCTCAGGCAAAGAAACAAGCCCCTTACTTAGGAGATACATGGCGCGCTCGATTAATTCTTATTCCATCGCCTAAAGGTGAGATAAAAGGGTTTATCACATCATGCTTGTGTCAAGAAAAATACCCTATTGAAGATTTATTAAACGTGTATTGGCAGCGCTGGGAAATAGAGAGGAGCTATGGTGAATTAAAACAATTTCAATTATCAAACAAACCGATATTGAGAAGTTTAAAAAGTGACGGTATATATCAGGAGTTATGGGGAATACTAACGTCTTACAATATCGTTAGGTTAGAAATAGCAGCAATGGCTAAAGAGCATGATGTAGAGCCATTGAGGATAAGTTTCATTAATGCCTTGTATCTTATTCAGGATGAATTTCTCTGGTGTTCAGGGCGAAGCCCTGGGACTATCCCTAAAAAACTTAAAGACCTAAGAGAAAATGGCAAGCGGCTCATATTGCCAAAGAAAAGAAAACGAAAACCATACCCCAGAGCCGTATTAGCAAAGACTCAGAAATATCCTAATCGCTATAAAAGAAAAAACGCCACTCGCTCTTAAACGAGTGGCGCTAAGCAATTATGCTCCCCTTTGCTGTTATTGATTCAACCGTTTTATCTGTCCAGGCCGTAATCGATGGCGTAACGAATTAACCCGGCAGTCGATTCAATATTAAGTTTCTGCTTTATGTTACGCTTATGCGTCTCTACGGTACGGACACTAACATTAAGTTCCTGGGCAATACGTTTATTATTCATCCCATGTGAAACCAAACGCAAAACCAATTGTTCACGTCGAGTCACGATGCCTCGTTGTTCACCGGCTAACTCCTGAGATAATATTTCGGTCACTTCTGCACTAAAGTAGGATTTGCCGCTGGCAACCTTTTTGATGGCAGCAATGAGCTCATTGCCTGGTACGTCTTTTAACACATAACCGTTAGCACCATGGCGCATGGCGGTTAAAATATACTCCTTGTTATCGTGCATACTCAGCATCAGTACTTTACAGCTAAGCTCTTGCTCTTTGATCAGTTCGAGCACATACATACCATCCATTTCTGGCATATTAATGTCCATTAACACCAAATCAAATTCCGTATTTTGCAATAACTCCAAGGCTTGTTTGCCATTTTCGGCTTCGTTCACCACTTCAATATCGGCATCTAAATTTAACCGATATTTCAGTCCCTCACGAAATAAAGGATGATCGTCAACTAATAACACTCTTATCATCTTGTTGCCTTATTTATTCATCGGTTTGTCGATATCGGTATTTTCAATATCGGCATTATAACGTAATCGACTCTGCGGTATGCGAGCAATAATGCTGGTTTTCCCCTGGCGGGAAGTAACTTCTAACCTACCGTCATAGAATTGCAATCGCTCTTTAATATTCCTTAAGCCAATCCCTTCATAACATTTGTTCGATTTTTTAACGCTTGCAAAATCAAAGCCCTGACCATCATCGGTGATCTCAAGTACCAGCCAGTCTTTGATTAATTTTAATGAAATAGATACCAGGCTGGCATTCGAATGGCGTTCAATATTGGTCATTGCTTCCTGAGCGATTCGATATAAAGCGGTTTTGATCTCAGTCGTTAAAATATTACGCACCTTCAAGCGCTGCACTTCAACCCTAATACCGGTTCGTTTGGTAAACTCTTGACCTAAATCATCTAGGGCGGCACCTAAACCATAATCTTCGAGAATACTTGGGTGTAATTGGTGAGAAATACTGCGAATGTCGACCATGATCTTGCGGATCAAGTCCATGGCGTGATCTATGTCCTCATCGGCACGATCATCATTTTGTTGTTTTAACTGCGCGGTTTCTAGTGAAAACCTTGCCGCGGCAACCGTTTGACTCACGCCATCATGCAGCTCTCTGGAAAAACGCTTACATTCTTCTTCTTGCGTTTGAAAAATACGCTCATTCAATGCTCTTAATTTTTTATTGGCCAGTCGTCTTTCACTGAATTGTAAAAACAAGCCGGTAACAAACACTGAAATAATGGCCAATAAACCAATTAATAAGGTGATCACCGAGCTATCATTGATGTGTGCGGTTATGGCATCATTTAATAGCGACGTTTGCTCATCAATATCATCGATATATACACCGGTGCCGATTATCCATTGCCATTTATCAAGATCTTCTGAGTAAGCCAGTTTTTTAGAAACGGCACCTTGTTTCGACGGCTGATTAAACACGTAATTAAGATAACCACCTCCCTGTTGGCCATTATTTATCAAGCCCTGAATTATTTTTACGCCATTGATGTCTTCCAAGTCATACATATTGGTGCCAATACGCCACTCCTGGCCGGGCAATACTAAATTAGTGCCCTGATAATCATAGGCATAAAAATAGCCATCTTCACCAAAACGCATATTAGACAACACCTGCTTCACTCGCGCTTGATACTCAGCGGTCGATAAGGTTTTGCCTTGATAAAGGTGATCGACTGCCCCTTTGGCTATTTTTACGTAATTTTTGAGTTCGTCCCGGCGGTGCTCAATCACATCTGTACGGTAAGTTAGTGCCACTTGATCGGATAGTGACTTAAACTGTACTTGGGTAACAATTAACACCGCAACGGTGGCAATCACTAAAGGTAGAATGGTAAAAAGATAGAATCTGTGATTGATATTCATGGTCTCTAATCTAGTAAGGAGCGAAGCTCACTGTGCTCATAAAATTTGAGGAGGCTTTTCACTTAATATTCATATAGTCCACCAATCAGTATTGTTCAAACCATGACAGCTTGCCATAAAATTAAAATACTGATTAATATTAATTAATCAAAGTGATGTGAGTCAATATAGCGTCAATTACCTCATTTATATAGGCAGGAAAAATTAATTTACTATTTCCAGTTACGTCATAATCTTCACTAGGACACGAATATCAAAATTTAAATATTCACTATTTTACGTCAGGTAACACAGAGCACAAGCATCAAAAATAGTGCTGACGTTGTTGATAACCTTGTTTGATATGCTCAATCAGCAAACGAATTTTATTAGGCAGATAGCGGGTATAGGGATACACCGCATATACGCCAAGCGATCGTGCTTGATAAGCCGTTAAGATTTCCCGCAAATCACCTTTTTCAAGATCCTCATACACGCTGCACCTTGGCACATAAACAATGCCATAGCCAGCCAACGCGGCTTTACGCAGTGCTTGAGAATTATTGGTGGCAAAAGACCCTGATATTTTTACACTTTCAGGGTTACCGTTATGAGTAAAACGCCAGTCAGTAGCGCCTTTAGCTTGATAGGTATAGGCTAAACAATTGTGCTTAACTAAATCTTCGATACTGTCAGGCTGGCCATGCTGTTCAATGTATTTAGGTGCGCAGCAAACGATCCAATGCGACTCAATTAACGGTTTTGCGATTAAACTCGAATCTTCCAAAATTCCCGTGCGCACGACCAGATCCAGGCCTTCTTTAACTAAATCAACAAATTCATTTTCCAGCCGAACTTCGACATTAATGTCAGGGTATTGCTGACAAAACTGGGCAATACATTCCGCCAAGAACAATTCTCCTGAAATGGTTGGCACGCTAATTTTAATCGTCCCGGATAACTGTTCGCTAAAACTACTCACCGAACCTATGGCCTCATTGACTTGCTTATTAATGGTTGCCGCATGTTGGTAAAGAATTTCTCCTGCTTCGGTCAAACTTAATCGCCGGGTAGTACGATGCAGAAGTTGCACCCCAAGCTCACTTTCTAATTTGGTGATTTTTTTGCTTAATGCCGGCGTAGATATGCCGGCCACTTTCGCCGCTTTGTTAAATGAATTTGCTTCAACCACTAACGCAAAAAAAGATAAATCACTGGCACTCGACATACATTGCACCGCTTTTGGAAACAATAAATTAATTAACGTGGTATATATTAACAATGTTTTTAAGTGTATGTTAATTAAAATATGTAAAACCTGAAAGTTGAACGAACTATGAGCACATTAAATACCCAGCATCTGCGCAATTACCCGCAAAAGCCACAACAAGTTTATCTTTATGGTACTTGCCTGGCCGATAGCCTGTTTCCAGACTCCGGGATAGATGCAATTGAGTTTCTCGAACAACAAGGGGTTGAGGTTATTTACCCGCAAGGACAAACTTGTTGTGGCCAACCCGCCTACAATTCAGGCTATCAAGATGAAGCGAAAGCGGTGGCGCTTGCGCAAGTCGCTCAGTTCCCGCTCGACATTCCTATCGTCATCATTTCCGGCTCATGTGGCGGCATGATGCGTCATCACTATCCGGATTTACTAAAAGGTGAGCCGGGCATAACACAGTTTTGTGATCGTATTTTCGAGTTTACCGAGTTTTTAGTGCATGTGCTGAAGATCAAATTAGATGACAAAGGCGAGCCAGAGAAAATCGCCTTGCACACCTCCTGTGCTGCTCGCCGGGAAATGGGCGTGCACATTACCGGCCGATCGTTAATTTCGCAACTCGAGAATGTCGAACTGATCACCCATGACTACGAAAGCGAATGTTGTGGTTTTGGTGGTACCTTCTCTGTCAAACATGGTGATATCTCCGGTGCTATGGTGAAAGATAAATCTGAAAACCTGGTCAATGCCGATGTGGTGAGATACATCAGTGCCGACTGGGGTTGCATGATGAATATCAACGGTGCGCTTGAATATCAGAAAAACTCATTACGCGGTGAACATATTGCCAGTTACCTGTTAAAACGCACCCAACATAATAAAAAACAGCGAGGAGAGTAAAATGGCTGCTCAACAATTGGATCCCAATGAAAGCAAATATGCCGCTTCTGCTCGTAACTTTCGCGACAATGTGAAAAGAGATCTTGGCAATCAGGAGTTACGAGAAAACTTTCGTGGTGCTATGGATTATCTCGTTGATAAACGCAAGAATGCATTTCCAGATGGTGATGAATTAGAAACGCTGCGAGAGCAATGCAAATTAATCAAGCAACGCTGTTTATTGAAACTGCCACACTTGCTTGAACAACTTGAAGAAAACCTGCAAGCCAACGGTATCCATGTGCACTGGGCAGAAACCATCACCGATGCCAATGACATTATCGCCCAGTTAATCGCGGCAAAAAATGGCAAGTCGGTAGTCAAAGGCAAGTCGATGGTTTCCGAAGAAACCGCGCTTAATGACTATCTTGAAGCACGTGACATCGAGTGTTTAGAGTCAGATATGGGCGAGTATATTGTGCAACTAGCGCATCAACACCCGTCGCATATCATCATGCCGGCGATCCATCAAAACAAAAAGCAAGTGGCCGATTTATTTGCCGATAACATCGACGGTTTTGCGCACACTACCGATGTGGATGCGTTAATCGGTGAAGGCCGCCGAGTGCTAAGGGAAAAATTCTGTCAAGCCGACGTTGGTATTACCGGCGTTAACTTTGCAGTAGCCGAAACCGGCACCCTGTGTTTGGTTGAAAACGAAGGTAATGGACGAATGTGTACCACAGTGCCAGATTTGCACATTGCCATTACCGGCATCGAAAAAGTGGTTGAGTTTCTCGATGATGTACCGCCGTTATTAAGTTTGCTGACCCGCAGCGCAACCGGACAAATCATTTCCACCTACTTCAATATGATCTCTCACCCTCGGCAATCAGGCGAAAAAGATGGCCCCGAAGAAGTGCATTTAGTCTTGCTTGATAATGGCCGTAGCCAGGCATTTGCCGATGAAGAGCTGCGCCAAACTCTGCAATGTATCCGTTGTGGCGCCTGTATGAATCACTGTCCGGTCTACACCCGCATTGGCGGTCACGCCTACGGTACGGTATACCCGGGACCTATTGGGAAAATAGTATCACCGCATATGCTTGGTCTTGAAGCGACGAATAATTTACCAACCGCTTCATCAATGTGTGGTGCCTGTGGAGAAGTGTGTCCAGTAAAAATTCCAATCCCTAAATTATTACAACGCCTGCGCGTAGAAAGTGTCAAAGCCAAACACAATGGCGAGCCAGTGATGAAAGGCGAAGGCAGTGGCCGCAAAAGTATAGAAGCGGCCATTTGGCAGGTTTGGAGCATAATGCATAAGTACGCTTTCATCTATAAAACATCGATGTGGTTTGCCACCCGATTGAGAAAACTGATGCCGAACAAAATTGGGGTATGGACCAGTGTCAGAACCGCACCAAAACTGGCACCACAAACCTTGCATGAAAAAGTGCAAGCAAGACAAAATCAGCAACAGTATAAGCAACTGCAAGGAGGTAAATAATGTCGACCAATATTAAGCTGCAAAGCAATGTCGCCAAAAGTAGCATTCTGGATAAATTAAAAAGCCAGGTTAAAGGCGCAGATTATTCGAAATTGCCTGCCGAGCCGAGCTATCAATATCCACAGTTGTCAAAAGAACAGCAACTGGCGCAATTTATTGGCCATTTGCAAGCAAATCACGCCCAGGTGATCCAGCTTGAACAAGCGCAGATCGCGGAAACCGTGAGTAACGAGCTAAAAGATAGAGGCATCAAAAAATTGCTTTATGGCACACAGGCAGCGCATTCTGCGCACATGGCCGAATTAGATGCCGATATTAATACCGATATTAGCGCCGAAGTGTTTGATTTTAATTTAGCCGGTAATAAAGAAAAACTATTTAATGACACTCCGGCGAGCATTACCAGTTCACGCGCCGCTATTGCCGCCACAGGCTCTATTGTCTTATGGCCAACGGTTACGGAGCCAAGAAGTTTATCCTTAGTGCCGCCAGTGCATTTTGTCATTGTTGATGCTGAGCGGTTATATGCCACCTTTGCCACATTGATCAAAGAGCAACAATGGCAAGACAAGCTACCGACTAACGCCATCTTAGTTTCTGGCCCGTCAAAAACCGCCGATATCCAACAAACTTTGGCTTATGGTGCCCATGGTCCAAAAGAGTTAATTGTATTACTGATAAATAGCTAAGCTGGATCGTTTAGGTTTATACTGATGCCAATCTACATAAGTATAAATTCAACTCAATGCATATGCAGATTAGTGGTATTAAAACCTTAGCTAAAGGCATTGGTAAAGAAGTTATGTGTGGTCGTTTTGCAGTAAATAAAAAACAAGTGGAGACCTGGCTGATCAGCAATCTGCAGGCAGAGTTTCACTGTCAGCAAAACCTCGATTTGTGTCCCAGCCAAACGGTGAGTACCATCATCAAAGGTGAAGAGCAAAACAGCTACCGTCAACAGGACTCTTTGTGGGGCATAAAACCGGCCTGGGCAAATAAATTAATCATCAATGCCCAAGCCGAAACCGTTCGTGAGAAAGGCACATTTAAGCAGGCTTTTGCCAAACAGCGTTGTATTATCCCGTGTTCTTCCTGGTTTGAATGGCAACAACAAGATGACAACAAACAAAAGTTTCAATTTAGCGCGATTGATGATCGGCCATTATTCATGGCCGGAATTTACTACCTGGCAAAACAGCAAAATCAGTCATTAGTGGTGACGTTAACAACGACACCAACCGCACAATGTGAAGCCTATCACCGGAGAATGCCGTTATTGTTGCAAGAAAATAATATTGAGCACTGGTTGTTAGGAGGTGCGGAGCAAGTGGTGCCATTGCTAGACAGCAGAATGGCAGATGAATTTAAAATTGTCGCTAACGAGTGATTTACTAGCTGGCTAAAATTTTTTTACTGTAATCATCTTCTTTAATATCAAACTCTTTTGAATGGGTCATATAAGGATGATCTTCAAGAAAGATCTCAATCGCCCGTTTTACCTTGTTAGAGATAAAATCAATTCTATCATCGAAGAAATTTTTGCGATGATCTTCCGAGTCAAAAATGCCAATAACGTCACCATCAGGGCCGAAAATCGGACAACAAAGCTCCGATTTCACTTTCGCATCACAACGGTAATATGGACCGGTATGGTTATCAACATCGGGAATGTAATACGGTTGCTTTTCCAGGATAACGCGGGTATTTATCGATTTTTCCAGATACTCTTCTGAGATCTCAAATTCGGCTTTGCTCATCTCGCCGTTATAGACATATTTTACTAATTTATCACCATGGCGAAGATAAATACCAAACCAAAGTACGTCGGTTTTAATGTGGATCCAGCGTACCAAGCGATTTAGCCGGGCCAATAAATCCAGCAGGTTTTGTTTTTGCTCATTGCTGTCAACGTATTGCATTAAGTCGTAGGTGTTGCCCGGCTCTTTGTAGATAGGACAAGTGCCATCGGCATTTAACTTAGGTTCGACATAAGTTAATAGATGGTCGTGGTTATCTAAAGTATTAATTGGCTCGTAAAGAACCCCTAAAATGTCAAATAAGCGCATATGTGTTTACCAATAAATCGTTGACGAAAGCTACCGAGAACTTGTTAATACAAGACGATAGATGTTTAGACGTCTAAACATCTTGAATCATTATACATAACTCTTCGCCAATGCCAACTTATTTTGTCAGTAAATGGTGCAGGCTGAGATTAAGCGCTACAAATACTGGGCATAGGCGACAATGGGCTTAGTCAGTAAATCAGGCAGTTGTGATAATTCAATCCGGTCAAGCATGTTCTTTATTGCCAGGCCTAATTCGACATCGCCTTCAATCAGTAATTTTCGTTTAAAAAATAAGGTGTCGGGATCTATGGTTTGCGACGCCATTAACACAAATGAATTAAACTCACCCGAAATCACCACATCGCTAGCACTTTCACTATGGCGCTGGTCATTACTCACTTTGATTTCTTCGTCGATGACGGTAAAAAACCACGAACGCTTTATATCGGTGACCTTGATCTCTAAAAAGGCGTGTTCGAGAAAATCGAGCTCGCCATCGGTTAATTGCTCTTTTAATACCTTATTTATCGCCAGTTCAATGGTTTTCTGTTGGATAACATCCGGAATTAATTGGCTGGAAATGGCGGCGATTTTAGGCAGTAACGGCACAAATTTTTGCGGTAAATTGATCATAATAATTATATAGCCATCAAATTAAATTCATTAGTAGTTAAAAGATAACAAATTAAAACTTGCCATTGTTTAATCCAAATCAAATATATCCATGGCTAAATGCTTAAACTAAATGGCGAAAATAATAACCGAGACTCATTATGGAATTACTTTGTCCTGCTGGCAGTTTACCCGCAGTAAAAGCGGCGTTAGAGCATGGCGCCGATGCCATTTTTATTGGTATGAACAATGAAACCAATGCCCGCCATTTTGCCGGCTTAAACTTTAATGATAAACGCATTTTACAAGCGGCGGATCTGATCAATCAGCAAAATAAAGATTTGCATATTGCCATTAATACCTTTGCCCGTCCGGGTGATTTTAAAGCCTGGAAGTACAGCGTCGACAAAGCCGTAGATATTGGTGCCAAAGCATTGATCATCGCCGATATGGCAGTGCTTGACTATGCCGCCGATAAATATCCAGAGGCTGAGGTCCACTTGTCAGTGCAGGCGTCGGCAACCAACAAAGCGGCAATAGATTTCTACCGTAACAATTTCAATATTCAGCGCGTGGTATTGCCGCGAGTGTTGTCATTGCAACAAGTAAAACAACTGTCGCGGCAAACCGATATTGAATTGGAAGTCTTTGCCTTTGGCAGCTTGTGTATTATGGCGGAAGGCCGTTGTTATTTATCGTCGTATTTAACTGGCGAAAGCCCAAATACTGTTGGCGCATGCTCGCCAGCCAAATTTGTCAACTGGCAACAAACCGATGATGGTTTGGAGTCTCGTTTAAATGATGTATTGATCGACCGTTACCAGGATGATGAGAATGCGGGTTACCCGACCCTGTGTAAAGGCCGTTTCAAGGTTGATGACAGCTTATACCATGCATTGGAAGAGCCCACCAGTTTGAATACTATTGATTTAATCCCTGAATTAGCGAAAGCGAATATCGCTTCAGTCAAAATTGAAGGCAGACAACGCAGCCCGGCTTATGTTGCGACCGTCACCCGATTATGGCGTCAGGCAATCGATAAATACCAGGCCGATCCCGAGAACTATCAAGCTGATGAAAGTTGGATGGCAGAGCTTGGTAACATTTCTGAAGGCTCACAAACCACTCTCGGTGCTTATCACCGCAGCTGGCAATAAGGGGGATAGTTATGAAGTTTTCATTAGGTGCTAATCAATATTATTGGCCAAAAGCAACAATTGCAGAGTTTTATCAACAAGCGGCAACATCGAATGCCGATATCATTTACTTAGGCGAGACGGTGTGTTCAAAGCGCCGTGAATTGCGGCAAAAAGACTGGCTGAATCTGGCCCAAGAATTAGCCAAAACCAACAAGCAAATTGTGCTGTCGACCATGGCCTTGCTGGAAGCGCCATCTGAGGTGATGTTACTGCAAAAATATTGTGCTAACGGTGAGTTTATCATTGAAGCCAATGATGTTGGCGCGATAGAGTTTTGCCGGCAAAATAAGGTTGAGTTTGTTTGTGGACAAGCGATTAATGCCTACAATGCACCGGCGTTAAAACGACTTGTTGGCATGGGTATGCAACGTTGGGTTACCCCGGTTGAACTCGGTCGTGACTGGATCAAACAAACCTTGGATGAGTTAGACCGCCAAAATTTACGCGATAAATTTGAAGTCGAAATTCAAGCCTACGGCCATTTGCCGCTGGCCTATTCGGCCCGCTGTTTTACTGCACGAAGTGAAAACAGAAGCAAGGATGAATGCCAGTTATGTTGCATCAATTACCCCAGTGGCCGCTTAGTGGATAGCCAGGAAGATAAGCAATTGTTTGTGTTAAACGGCATTCAAACCATGTCGGGCGATTGCTATAACTTAAGCAACGATATTGCCAGTATGAAAAATCTGATTGATGTTATTCGTATCAGCCCACAAGCCGAAAACACCTTCACCATACTCGATGACTTCATTGATAGAGAGCAACACAGTGAATATCGAAAATTACCGGCAAATCATTCTAACGGTTACTGGCATGAAATTGCCGGCATGCAAACTATTTAATACCAATCTGTATAAGTTAGCCTGAATCCAGGTTAGCTCAACCAAACACCAAGAGTAAAATCCTCAGTTATTTTTACTCTTGGTATTTTCACCTTAATCCCACGTTCTGCCATTTCATTGTGCGACCAAATTGTTATACTGAAGAAAGTATAATAATAGAATTGGTGTAAGGGATAGCAATGAGTTCAGTGCAAAATATACAAAGTAAAAGCAAAACGTTAGTGATGGAAGATGCCACCATAGATATCATTAACTTAAGGTTACGCACTTATATTGGTTTTAACCCGGAAGAGATAAGCAAGCAGCAAGACATAGTGATTAATGCTCAAATCAGCTATCCGGCAGGAAACGCTTGCTCAAGCGATGAAGCTACCCAAGCCCTCAATTATAAAACCATTACCAAAGCGATGATCACTCATGTCGAACAGGGTAATTTTAAATTGTTGGAAAAACTCACTGCAGATTTACTCGAAATCACCATGGCCTCAAAGCTGGTCACCAGAGCCAAAGTTACCGTTGAAAAGCCGCATGCGTTGCGCTTTGCCGATTCAGTCTCGCTTACGTTAAGTGCTAAACGAAATTAATTAATGATGCTTATCTAATGCTAAATAATGCCATTTTAATTACCGGTGCCGGTAAACGCTTAGGCTTTGCGCTGGCACAAGCGCTGCACAGTTGTGACACTCCGGTGGTAATAAGTTACCGCACTGATCATCCACAAATTCAACAGCTGCGAGAGTTAGGGGTACATTGCATTCAGGCCGATTTTGCTGACGATGACGGTATACAAGCCTTTAGCCAGAAGGTGAGTGAACAATATCAAAGTTTAAAAGCCATTATTCATAATGCTTCAGACTGGGTGGCAGAAACTGCTGAAATTGCGGCGAGCGAAGTGATGGCAAAAATGCTACAAGTGCATGTACAAGCCCCGTATCAATTAAACCTTGCGTTACAGCCATTGCTGTTAAACTATCAACAGCGAACAAACAGCGCAGCAGATATCGTCCACTTAACCGATTATATTGTTGAAAAAGGCAGTAAAAAACATATTGCCTATGCCGCCAGTAAAGCCGCGCTAGCCAATTTAACGCTATCGTTTTCAACATTGCTGGCACCGAAAGTGAAAGTAAACTCTATTGCACCATCACTATTAATGTTTAATGACGATGATGACGACAACTACCAACAAAAAGCCTTAAAGAAATCACTGATGCAAATAGCACCGGGGGCATTCGAGGGTGTGCAAGCGGTGCAATATCTGTTAAATAGTAGGTATATCACCGGAACTACTATACACTTAGACGGCGGCAGACACTTAGCTTAAGCTATAGTACCAATCCGTATAATGATTTACCCACGTTGAACTGCTTATACGGAATGGTATAACTAAGAAAACCAAGTCTGTCACCATTAATGATGAGAAAAAAATTATGAGTCCAGCACAAGCGAAAAAAATTGCGCTAATAAGAAATCATGGCGAGCTGTCAGAGCAAGCCGAAATTGTTCAAACGGCGTTAATTTCCGCCGGCTTGGAAACGCCAATGCATAATGATGGGGCTTTAACTAATGATGAAAAATATCAAAAAATAAAAGCCGCCTTCACTGAAATCACTGAAGCCCTGGGGCTGGATTTAACGGACGACAGTTTACAAGAAACGCCGCATCGTATTGCCAAAATGTATGTGCAGGAGATCTTCTCCGGATTAGATTATGCAAACTTTCCGAAGATCACCGTCATCGAAAATAAAATGGCCGCAGATGAAATGATCATGGTGAAAGACATCAATTTAACCAGTACCTGCGAGCATCACTTTGTCACCATTGACGGCCTTGCCAAAGTGGCTTACATTCCAAAAGATAAAATAATTGGTTTATCGAAAATTAACCGCATCGTGAAGTTTTTTGCGCAGCGACCACAAGTACAAGAGCGC
Organism: Thalassotalea sp. ND16A; assembly: GCF_000764205.1. Lineage (GTDB taxonomy): Bacteria > Pseudomonadota > Gammaproteobacteria > Enterobacterales > Alteromonadaceae > Thalassotalea_A. The sequence goes on along the minus strand of NZ_JQDZ01000012.1, from coordinate 61,314 downwards.
TTAACGCAACAATTGTTAATTGCGTTAAAAGCCTTATTAGAAACCGAACATGTTGCCATAACCATGAACGCCGTACATTATTGTGTAAAAGCCCGTGGGGTAATGGATGCAAATTCGAGCACTACCACCACCGCACTTAGCGGTTGCTTTAAAACCAATGCGGCAACGCGAAGTGAATTTTTACAAAGCTAATCTATACAACATTAAACACAGGATCATTGTTTATCTAACGCTTATGAAAAAACTAAAAAACGAAAGTGCACTCTTGAAAGCCGCCCTAAAGGTTGGCGAAACCTACGCGGTAAACAGAGGATACAAAAACTTTGGCGCCACCGATGCATCGAAACAAAAAATAGAAGCGCTGTACCGCTTACTGGTTAATGACAAAATGATCCACCCTTTGGCCGCCGATCAAGAAGATTTATTGAGCATGAAACACAAACTTGCGTTGTGGATCCAAAAGCAATTACCTGAAGGTCACGCGCTGCTTAAATAACCCTCACTAGACTCATTCGGCGTAAGGCTTTACTGCACTCTATTTTTATTCGACTATACTTTAACCACTATTTTCAATGGAGGATAAATTATGTCGGGTGATCATTCGTGGGCGTTATCAATGCATCAAGTTGAAAGTTGTAATTGTAGCCATGGCTGCGGTTGTCAGTTTGGTGGCTTTCCAACGAGTGCCAATGGTGGTTGTGATGCTATTCTAGGTTTTCAAGTGATTAAAGGTCATTTTAACGAGTTGGACCTAAGCGGATTAAAAATGGTGTTTGTCGCATCTTGGCCGGCAGCCATGCATGATGGTAACGGCAGTGGCGCATTATTTATTGACCGAGCGGCAAGTGAAGAGCAGGTAACGGCGTTAGCAACCATAATGTCTGGGCAAGCGGGTGGTATGCCGGTTGAAGCCATTGCCACATTATTTACTGCGTTTGAAGGGCCAATCATTAGTGATATCGACATCGACCCACAAGACCACACGTCAACGGTTTCGATAAAAGGAGTATTAGAAGCTGGCCATACACCGCATATTAATCCGGTGACTGGCGAAGAGAATAGAGTTCATATCACTTTCCCTAGCGGTGGCTTTATGTGGAATGACGGTTCAATAGGCAAAACCACCAGGTTAAAGGTTGAACAAGGCGATATAGCGTTTAATTATTCGGATACCTTTGCCGCTAAAGCCATCGTAAATTGGCCAACACCATAGAAAATAATACAGTTAATGAAAGGAGGACATAGTTGCAAGGCATTGCTAATCGAATAATGGTCTTGGCAACCATTCTCTTATGTATCTATTTCAGTTGGTACTACATGCTGTATGGCATGACGATGAATATGGAGCCCGTTGCCACCTGGACCACTTATGACATTGCATTACTGTTTTTAATGTGGGCAATTATGATGGCGGGTATGATGCTGCCATCGGCCATTCCAGTCATTTTGCTGGTTGAAAAAATTTCGCAAAAGCGCAAGCAACACAACAGCAATTACACACCGCCAATGTTCTTTTCTTTAGGCTACATTCTCGCCTGGGCAAGCTACAGCTTATTGATCACCTTACTGCAATGGTGGTTTCATCATTTAGCACTGCTTACACCAATGATGGACAGTGCTGATGCAACCTTCAGCTATGCAATCCTGATCATTGCCGGAATTTATCAATTCACCCCGTTTAAACAACGATGTTTGCAATTGTGCCGCTCACCGTTAGCAGTACTCAATAGCCATTTTAAAGAAGGTAAGTTAAATGCCATCTATTTAGGCTTACACCACGGCTCTTACTGTGTGGGTTGCTGCTGGTTTTTAATGGCAATACTGTTTGTCAGTGGAGTAATGAATTTAACCTGGATATTACTTTTGACGATAATGGTGATGATTGAAAAAGCCTTCCCTAAGGGAGAAATTATGAGTAAAGTATTTGGGGTAATGCTTATCTTATTAGGGCTAAGTTACGCGTTATAACAAACGAATAGATGCCGGTATTGAGTGACGAACATGCTGCGATGGAGATCATAATAACAAATGGATTGGGTGATCGTTGCAATAGCCGGGTTTCTCGGCGGATTAGGGATCATTTTGCTCGCCGCCCTTGGATTAATGGGTCAGACCAATCTGCATGGCATGAATGGACTGAAGAATGTTATATCAGCATAATTAACGGCTGTCGCTGTCGGCGTTTACGCCATTGGCGGCACTATTTCAGCTCAATATCTTCTGCTGCTTGCTATTATGGCTGTTTTCGGTGGATACTTTGGCGCAGCAGTCGCTTACCGTATTTCTCAACGGATGTTGCGGGGATTTGTCGTTGTTATTGGTTGCTTGATGTCTATAACGTTCTTTTACGGTGAAATATAGAGCTTATATCAACTAAATTAATCAGTTTTAAACAATTTCAGGAGAAATCGTTATTTTTAAGTATATTTTTACCGCATTATTGTGTGTGTCATTTTCAGGCCTTGCTGATGAAAGTGAAGTGTTAAATGTTGATCGCTCAGTATCTACCAACATTCAACTTTCGTTCCCCAATGAAAATAATAGAGAGCCGAAGGAAAGTGATTTCGAAGTGGTTAATTATGTCCTTATGAGTAATGAAATCGGCGAGCGTTTCGCCGTAATTACTTTGCTCAACACCTCATCGGGTAACCGGGTATTAGAGCATAAACATTTAATGGCATTGTTTGCTGATGGTTTTCGAAGCAGCCCAGCTGAGATAAAATTGAATTTTGAAGGTCATGAAACTCAATCGACGACGATTGCATTTGGTGAAAGTAAATTTCCGATTTTGGCCGTGTATGCAAACAATGAATAAGCCGGGCAAGTGGTACCGCAATTAACATGCGTAAAACCGATAAGAAAATTGATAATCAACTGAGAACAGCGTTAACCGATGTATGTGAAACCGCGTTGCAGGAAATTGACGGCTTTCAATGGCTAACCCACCTGGTGGATTATGCCAATTTCCCCAAAAGTTTAACCGTTGTTTGTATTTTCGCCAGCAATGAAAAGCTTGAAGTATTCCTTTCAAAAAATGACAAAAATGAGCTAACCTCACTGATCCAATCAAAACTTGATGGTATCGGAATAAAGGTAAAGAATGTGGCTAAACACATCTCGTATGACAGCGAAGAAAATTGTGAAAAGCAGCATAACGGCAATTGGGCAAACAGGTTGAGGTAGTTTGTGGACAAGCATCAAAAAATTTATTTAACTTTCCATTAGCAACACCAGTCTCAATATATTACTTATGGTTTCATCATAGGTTCGTTAAAAACGGCGTTAAACAACAGGAATAATCAATGTATCTCGGAAAATGTTTGTGTGGCGAAGTGCAGGTAAAAATTAATGGCGAAATAAGTGACATTATCCATTGCCATTGTTCTTTGTGCAGAAAAAATAGCGGCACGGCTTATGCCACCAATGGCTTTATCAATTCGGCTGAATTTGAAATTACTTCCGGCGAAAAAAGCCTAACTACCTTTTCATTTAAACCTGGCCGTAATCGACATTTTTGCACTCATTGCGGTTCACCAGTGTATAGCTCAAATGCGCAAGATCCAACACGTTTTAGAATAAGGTTAGGTATACTGGACTCTGATATCCTCGAGCGGCCCATTTCCCATAACTTTGTTTCGTCAAAAGCCAACTGGGAAAATCTGGACGCTAAGTTGCCCAGGTACGACTCTTTTGAACCTAATCGTAAATAGCCTAAATTTAAATACGATCTCGCTAAGCACTAATGCGAAGAAAACCTTTATCATGCTGAATCCAGGTCTAGCCCTTCGCTAACAAAGCATCTAGCCAACGGGTTGGTAATATCCGTTTTAACCAGGTAAATAGCTTAGTTGGGGTAGTAATGCGATACCTTGCCTTTGGTGAGTTACTTTCTAATGCATGAATTAGTGCTTTGGTAACAGCTTTTGGCTCAAGGGTAAAACCACTGGCAGGATTGGTACTGGCTAAACGCTCAATTTGTTTTTGATATTTGCTAACATGAATACTGTTTTGCCAGTCGATGTTTTGCTTAAATGCAGTCAGAGCATTTTTCCTGAAGTTGGTGTTAATTGGCCCAGGTTGTAATAAGCTCACTTGAATATTACTGCCAGCTAACTCTAACCGTAAAGTGTCAGTGAGTCCTTCAATGGCAAACTTTGATGCATTATAGGCACCTCTATAGGGCATACAAACAAAACCTAATACCGAGCTGTTTTGCACAATTCGGCCATGGCCTTGCTGGCGCATTATTTTTATTACTTGTGTGGTTAAATCATGCCAGCCAAAGACGTTGGCTTCAAATTGCTGGCGTAATACCTGAGTGGGTAAATCTTCTATCGCTCCCGGCTGTCCGTAAGCACCATTATTAAATAAATAATCCAATGTGCCGCCAGTCATTGTTAGTACTTTTTTCAGGGTCTCAGTAATCGATTGACTATCGCTAAGATCCAATCGAAACGCGTTAAACCCTTTGCTGTTCAGAGCCTCAACATCGACTTGCTTTCTCGCCGTAGCAAATACCTGGTAGCCTTTTGTCTGCAATGTCAAAGCCGCATCCAAGCCAATGCCAGATGAACAACCAGTAATAAGAATAGATTTTTGACTCATCTTTACTCCACTGTATTTATACCACTGTGTATTGAACCACTGTGCATAAGTATACGGTCACCTCGATGCTTATGCAGATTGACATAATCCTATAGCAACCAAAATGCCAGTTTCATTGGCTTTTAAAAATCAAAACAGGGAGCTTTGCTCCCTGTTTCTATTAAGCTTGGTCTAATACCAATTCCGACAATTTATTGGTCAATTTAGAGCTTGAAAGAGGCGGGAGAACAATCGAAATTTGTTTTGATATAGTCATTCTATATAAAACATATTTTGAGCAGTTATCTCGTCTCTTTCAAGCTCCCGAAGGGCGAGTTTAAAAGGCTTATCTACTGCGTTATTGATTTTAATAAGGGAACAACCCTTCTTTGCAATCAATGCCTTGTACATAAACCTTTTAACTCTCGCTAAATGGTCAATAAATTATCGGACTTGGTATAGGCTTAATCTAGCTTATCAGATGCCACATGATACTGTGGATCTTCAATGTAGTTCACTTCTACCAGGTCACCGGCTTTGGTTAACAAGGTTTTACAATCCGGGCTTAAGTGCCGTAAGTGTAAGGTTTTGCCACGGCTTTTAAAGCGTTCTGCTAAGGTATCAATCGCTTCTAGCGCCGAGTGATCGGCAACCCGAGAGTTTTTAAACTCAACAATGACATCTTTACTGTCGTTGTCAAAATCAAACTGCTCAAGGAAGCTTGAAATAGCGCCAAAGAATAATGGTCCGTTAACCTCGTATACGGTCCAGCCATTTTCATCGGTTGAGCGATTCACAATAACGTGCTTCGCATGCTGCCAGGCAAATACCAGCGCCGATACAATCACACCAACAATTACCGCTATGGCTAAATCAGAGATAACGGTAACCCCTGAAACCAGTACAATAACAAAAGCATCGGCTTTTGGAATTTTGCGCATAATTCTTAGGCTTGACCACTCAAAGGTACCAATAACCACAATAAACATGACCCCAACTAACGCCGCCAGAGGGATAATTTCGATCAGGCCCGAAGCAAATAAGATGAAGCCTAAAAGCGCCAATGCGGCAGTAATACCAGAAGCACGACCGCGACCGCCAGAGTTAACGTTAATCATTGACTGACCGATCATCGCACACCCCCCCATACCGCCAAAGAAGCCATTAACTGTGTTAGCAGCACCCTGCGCCACACACTCACGGTTTGCTTGTCCGTGGGTCTCGGTTAATTCATCAATCAGGCTTAAGGTTAATAGTGACTCGATTAAACCAATTGCTGCCAATACTAGCGCAAATGGCAAAATAATCATTAACGTCTCCAGGGTAAATGGCACTGCTGGAATAGCGAAGCTAGGCAAACCACCGGCTAAGGTGCTGCTGGCATCGCCAGTCATATCTCGCACATAATCAATAACCGTACGCGCTTCTAAATCGGTAAATAACACAATCACGGTAACCACAATAATGGCAACCAGTGACGATGGTACGGCCTTAGTCAATTTAGGTAAAAAGTGGATTATCGCCATAGTTAACACGATTAAACCGGCCATGGTATATAGTGCACTGCCCGTCATCCATTCGAGTTCACCGGCAGCGTTGGTGACTTTAAACTGACCCAATTGTGCCAAGAAGATAACAATAGCCAAACCGTTGACAAAGCCAAGCATTACCGGATGTGGCACCAAGCGGATAAATTTACCTAACTTAAAGATACCGGCGAGTATTTGAATAATACCGGTGAGCAGCACCGCCGCAAATAGATACTGCACTCCGTGCAGAGCAACAAGGCTGACCATAACCACAGCCATGGCACCGGTTGCGCCAGAGATCATGCCCGGACGACCACCAAAAGCAGAGGTGATTAAACCCACCATAAAGGCGGCATATAAACCCACTAAAGGATCAACACCAGCAACAAAGGCAAACGCCACAGCTTCTGGTACCAATGCTAAAGCAACGGTCAAACCTGATAATACATCGTTTTTCAGGCTAGTAACTTTACTTGCATGTAATTCAAACATTTTTTACTCACGGTTGTGATTGTGGGTTTAGCAGCTATATATACACTGCAGTAAATATAGCTGTTAAACGAAAATAGTTCTGAAAAACTCAAACTTTGCGGTAACGTAGAACAAGTTAAAGTTTTTACTCAAATTTCAGGGGCGAGATGTTAAAGATTAATGAGGTTATTGTCAATCTGCTTGAACAATAAGCTAACGATTTACTTATCGTTAATTGGACTATGAGGTTGAACGTTGCGACTGAATTTGGCAGAGATATATCAACACCTCTGCCAATGACTTATATATGTGGAATCACTAATTTAACAATGGCGTTAATGTGATCGTCTCGGTCATTGAGTGCGGCAATATATTGAAATTTTTCACCACCGGCATCGATGAATACTTTTCGGCTTTCCACTTCCAACTCTTCAAGCGTTTCTAAACAATCAACACTGAACGCCGGGCTTATTACCGCCACGTGTTTAATGCCCTGTTCGGCAAAATCACTTAAGCATGGATCGGTGTATGGTTTTAGCCATTCCGCCTTACCAAAACGGGACTGGAAACTAATTTGATACTCATCATCAGACAAGCCTAACCTTTCAGTCACCAGACGCGTGGTTTTTTGACAGAAACAATAATACGGGTCGCCATTGGTGTGAAACAGCTTGGGCATACCATGATAAGAAAACAGCAACTTTTCCGGCTTACCATGTTGTTTAAAGTGATCAGTAATACTATTGGCCAACGCCTCGATATAACCACCATTATCATGATAACTGGCAATAAAATGCAACGAAGGTACCCATCGCCACGACTGGATTTCTTTGCTAATCGCATCAAACGTTGAGCCGGTAGTTGGGCCGGCATATTGTGGATATAGCGGCAGCACCACTATTTTGTTGATACCCTGTTGTTGAAAGCCACGCAGCGCTTCGGTAATTCCCGGGTTGCCATAGCGCATCGCAATGGCAACTTCAACTTCATCACCGTATTGTTGCTGAATTTGTTTTGCTACTTTTAGCCGTTGTGCTTTACTGATTGCCAATAAAGGCGAACCATTTTCGGTCCAAATGCTTTCGTACAATTTTGCTGACTTTGCCGGGCGAATTCTTAAAATAATACCGTGTAAAATAATCATCCAAATAAATTTGGGGATCTCCACCACTCGCGGATCGCTTAAGAACTCACGCAAATAACTGCGTAAAGCGGATGCGGTAGGTGCATCCGGGGTACCTAAATTACACAACAACACTGCGGTTTTTACCTTACCGGTATCTGCTGGGCCATGTTTAATTTTATCGGTATGTAATTTTTTATTATGGGCAACAAAACGCGACATTAATTTTCTCTATTGTTAGTTTCATCTATTATTAGTTTTATCACATTCAACATTACTAAATGCTGATGCCGGGTAATGCTGTTATATTTAGTTGCTGTTCTATTGCCTTAGTTAATTGTTCAGACTGAGGTTTAGTTCTTGAATTAAAGCGTTGGATGGTTTTGCCATCAGCACTCACTAAATATTTATAAAAATTCCAATAAGGCGAAGCCGTTTGTTCTCCTAAGTGAGCAAAAATGGGATGGGCATCACTGCCTCTGACTTCAATAGTGGCAAACATTGGAAATGTTACCCCATAATTGACAAAGCATACCTTTGCCGTGTCTTGTTCTTCGTCTTCTTCCTGGAAGAAGTTATCGGAAGGAAAGCCTAACACCACTAAACCGTGGTCTTTGTACTCCTGGTATAAAGCTTCCAGCGCTTTAAATTGTGGGGTAAAGCCGCAATTACTGGCAGTATTGACGATAAGAAATGTTTTACCGGCAAACTCTTTACAAAGATCCAAACTCTGTTTCGAATTTAATTTACGCACTGTGTGCTGCAAAAAGTCTGGGCACTGCTCAGCGTCTGCTAATACCACCGGCACCGGCATCGGCACAACAGAATGTTGAAGCTGTTCTTCGGCGTTAACACTAAAGCTGGTGATTAACGCCAGTAGCACGGTGAAGATAAATTTCATAAGTCGCCTTTTACGATAATCAATTGTCACTAAAAACATCAATACCTATCTATTCGACAATGGTATCTATGGTTAAGTTTAACACTTCGTTAGCGCTTACTTTAACATTCGCCACTTCACCTTTATAGTCACCCGCTTTCGTCCCTGGTGTACCGGCATGTGAAATCACCGCAAGAACATTAACCATGTCTACAGTCGATATTGTCATTTGCGGACTCATCGCTTTGCTGTCATCTAAAGTGACGGTCATTGGTAAATCACTGGCTTTCGCTTTTACCGCCGCTAACGGCATTCTCGAACCGTTACTGGCAATGGCATAGATAAATAATGTTTTATCACTGCCTTGATTAAGTGCGCTAATAATTTTCGCAGAGACATCCACTCTAACTTGAATGCTGGCGGTAACCGCTGTTGCTGCAACCGTATTTCCTGACGGCTGCGGATTTACAACAGCACTGTCCTGGTTTACTTGTCTTGCACTATTACCTGCACTGCCGCCTTCACTGGCGAGTTTACGCGCCTGTGCGATACCATCGAGTAATGGGCCTTGATTTGCCCCGGCACCGCCAGTATCAATAATTTGTTGCCATACCGATGCCGCTTGTAGATATTGTTCATTAAAGTAATGATCCATACCAATTAACATCAAGGTCGTTGGGTCATTTGGGTCCAGCATTAATGCTCGGTCTAACAAGGCATTAATTTCATCATTGCGTTGTTGCTTATTTTTGTAGTATTTTGCTTGCGCCTGCAGGGCAATCACATCGGCTTGTTCACCTTCAATCTCTAACACTTTACCAAAAGCAATAAAGGCACTGTCGAACTCAGCAACGCTGGTTAACAATTGTCCTAACTGGAACCAGGCATCCGCATTTTGTGGATTATCTTGCACTTCTTTATGCAAGTTTTGCATCTGGGCAATCACAACTTGTGCTTGTGACTGCTCACCTTGAGGGTGATTGGCTGGTTGGCTGGCCGCCAATTCAACGTCAGCATAGGCGCCATGTTGATGATAATATGCCGCAGAAAAGGCAACGATAAATAGCGTCATCATAGCTGGCCAAAGCAGCGAGGTCTGCTTATCTTTGGCCTGCTGTTCTTTTGCCGTGGCACTCATGTCCAATAATAAACTTTGATCTAACTCTTCTTTTAAAAACTCAAAATTCTCTTCATCAATACCGCCCTCACGGTAATCTTTTTCTAACTCTTTTAAGTGTTCATGATAAAGATCTTTATTGGTTTGGCCACGCATATTGCTTTGATCAGCACTGTACAAACTGCTTTTGAAAAAATGATGCCAAAGTATTAAACAAGCCAGGAGCAAGAATAGCCCGGTAAAAATCCAAAGTGTTGTCATGATATGTTTATCTTTCCTGTATTTCTAGGGTCTGTTGACCTTTCGAGTTCAAATTTTGTTCAACTAAGCGTCTTCTGATCGCGGCACTTGTTATGTAGCTTAGTTGTTCTAAGTAAATCACTAGTAACAAAGAGCAGGAGTCGCTTAGTTGGACCCGAAGGGCAACGGTTTCTTTGGCATTTCTACCGCGTTGTCACAAGTTCAAGTAGACATAACTACGTCACACTTGCTCCGCCTTGTATAAATGCCAAATAAATCGTTGCAAAAATGAACTCCAAAGGTCAGCAGACCCTGGTCACTGCCAGCAATGACTAGTCTTTTAAAATTGATTTTAATTGTTGTTTTTGTTCAGCGCTTAAATGCTCTGGTTCGGTATCTTTACGACGGGTAAATAAGAACACCACATAAGCACCAATTAAAATGAAGACAATCGGCCCAAACCACAAAATATAGGTGATTGAGCTCACTCTTGGCCGATATAACACAAACTCACCGTAGCGCTGCACCATAAAGTCCATAATTTCCGTATCGGTTCGACCGTCAATTAGCATGTCGTAAACTTCTTTACGCAAATCCTGGGAAATTGGTGAATTGGAATCGGCTAAATTTTGGTTTTGACATTTCGGACAACGCAGCTCATAGGTTAATGAGGCAAAACGTTTTTTCGTCACTTCATCGGGAAATGTGTACGTATCAATGGGACCGGCACTAATGCTAAAAGTAGCAAAAAAAATCATGGCGGAGCTTAACAGCACCATCAATGCTTTTGAATTTTTCGTCAATATATTCACCAGATTATTCGTTTTCATCCGCTTATTCTCCTTTCGCCATTTCATCTTCAATGGTATTGATTAATGGTAAAAACTGGCGTTGCCATACTCTCGGCTCTAGCACTCCGGCAAAGCGTTTTCTGATCACCCCATGGTGGTCAATCACAAACGTTTCCGGGGCGCCATACACGCCTAAGTCGAGTCCAAGTTTGCCAATATCATCAAAAATGGAAAACTGATATGGGTTTTGATAATACTTAAGCCATTGATTGGCATCCACACGGTCATCTTTATAATTGATGCCATATAAACTAAAGCGATCATCTTTTGCCAATTTCACCAAAAATGGGTGCTCCACTTTACAAGATGGACACCAGGTAGCCCAGACGTTTACCAGTTTAATGCCCGGATTAAAATCAGCATTGGTTACCTGTTGTGACTCATTTTCTAATCGCGTTAAGGTAAATTGTGGAAACGATTTACCGATTAATGCCGACGGCATGCTTTGCGGGTCTAGTGACAAACCGCGATATAACAGCAGCCCCAACAATAAAAATAAAATTAATGGAATTAAACGAATGATTATTTTCATCGATTATGCGCTCGCTTGTGTGGCGGCAGCAGCAACGGTTGCACCGTCGGTGGCGACAGGGGCTGCTGACTTATCCCCCAACGCTACTTTTTTCTTGCGACGGTAGCGTTTGTCTAACATGGCAAACACACCACCTAGCGCCATAAATATTGAGCCCAACCAGATCCAGCGGACAAACGGTTTGTAATGCACACGTACTGCCCAGGCATCACCACCAAGAGGATCGCCCAAGGCTACATAAACATCTCTAAATAAACCGGGATCAATTGCCGCTTCCGTCATGCCCATAGTTTGCACCCGATAACTTCTTCGTTCCGGTTGCAGTAAGGCGATATGTTCATTACCATCAAACAAATTTATTTGCCCTTGTTCCGCAGAATAATTGGGGCCTTCAACGTGGGTAACGCCATTAAACTCAAGAGTATAGCCGGCGACAGCAACTTTGGTGCCCGGTTGCATTTTCACATTGGTTTCCGACTCATAAGTCGACACTAACGTGACACCTACGATAGTTACGGCAATACCGGTGTGCGCTACCGCCATACCTAAATGACTTAAGCTTAATTTTCTTGGTTGCCAACCACCGTTTGGCAGTTTAATTTGGTTTTTCACATCTTTTGCGGCGACCAAAGCTACCCAGCACGCCAGTGTCATACCAAAAGCAACCCAGCCATCGAACGCACCCGCATACAACAATGGAAATGCCAGACCAAAGACAATTGAGAAAATGGTGATCATCCCTAACTGGTTTGACAGTTCGCCTTTTTTCGCTTTCTTCCAGCGGATCAGCGGGCCTATCCCCATAAACACAAACAAGATGCTCATAATTGGCACAAACACCGCATTGAAATATGGCGGGCCAACAGAAATTTTGCCCATGCCCAGGGCATCAATTAATAACGGGTAGAGAGTCCCCATTAATACGGTTACGCAGGCGGCAACCAAAATCACATTACATATTAAAATTGCCGTTTCACGCGAGACTAAATTAAAGCGAGAGAAACTGCCGACATTTGAGCCACGTATGGCGTAAAGCAATAATGAGCAACCTACGGCTAAGGCCAGTAACACCAGGATAAAAGAACCACGCTCCGGGTCTGCCGCAAATGAATGCACAGAAGTAAGCACACCAGAGCGTACCAGGAAGGTACCCAGTAAACTTAAACTGAAAGTAAATATCGACAACAACACGGTCCAGTTTCTAAACGCGCCGCGTTTTTCGGTAACGGCCAACGAATGAATTAATGCCGTGCCCACTAACCAGGGCATAAATGACGCATTTTCTACTGGATCCCAAAACCACCAGCCGCCCCAGCCAAGTTCGTAATAAGCCCACCAGCTGCCTAAAGAGATGCCTAAGGTTAAAAACATCCAGGCACCTATGGTCCAGGGACGAGACCAACGAGCCCAGGCGGCATCCATTTTGCCACACATAAGCGCCGCAATGGCAAAAGCAAAAGCCACTGAAAAACCAACGTAGCCCATATAAAGCATGGGTGGATGAATAATTAAACCAACATCTTGCAGCAGTGGGTTAAGATCTCTGCCTTCCATCGGCATATTGGGTAATAATCTCTCAAACGGGTTTGACGTTAATAACGTAAAGGCGATAAAACCTACCGCTATCATCCCCATGATCGCTAACACGCGAGAAACAAACGCTTGATCTACATGTTTCGAGAATGAGGCTACCGCCATGGTCCAGGCCGTTAATGAAAACACCCATAGTAACAGTGAACCTTCATGCCCGCCCCATACGGCACTTATTTTAAAATAATACGGAAGATGGGAGTTGGAGTGACTGGCGACATATTTAACCGAAAAATCATCTAACACAAAGCTGTAGGCAAGCAGCACAATACTTATTGAGGTGAAGGCAAACATACCAAAGGTAAGAGGTTTGGCGTAAGTGATTAACCGCTGGTTTTGTTGGTATACACCAACGAGTGGCACTATTGATAAACAAATGGCAAATGCCATGGCAATAATCAGTGCAAAGTGGCCTAGTTCTGGGATCATGTAAAACTCCAATCTTAATACCTTCAGCAAGCATTAAGAAAGCTATCAGATAAACCTGCCACATAATTCAAGAAACTGTGCGGACACGGCTATATTCATTCAAAAGTGCCTCATTATACCCAGTTATAGGGGATTAAAAAAGACAAATTGGTTCGTTCTAAATGCCGGAGAATTAAAATATTGCAAGAATTTGTTTCAAATCAAAATTAACTTCGTTAACAGCACGAATTAGCACCTATGCCCGAATTTTTTACTCTGCTATCTTCTTATTCATCGCGCAAACAAGTAGAATCGACTGCAATAATTAAAATTATCTTTTAGGCGCAATATTGGCAACTCAGCACAGCGTATTATTAGCTGCAGATAAATTAACTTGCATACGCGAGGACCGACTGTTATTCGATCAATTATCGTTTGACGTAAACACCGGTGATATCATCCAGGTTGAAGGCGCTAATGGCACCGGCAAAACCAGCTTGCTGCGCATACTCGCTGGTTTGTCACAGCCTTATGATGGTAAAGTCCTCTATAAAGCAGAAAACATTCATCACTGTCAGGAAGACTATAATAGTGACTTGATCTTTCTCGGCCATTTGCCTGGGGTAAAAGGCGAGATGACCAGCGAAGAAAATTTACAGTTTTATCTAAAATTGCATGGCTTAGATCACTCATTAGCGGAACAAACGTTGGCAGAAGTGAACCTGTTTGGCTTTGAAGACGCCCTCGCCTCCCATTTAAGTGCCGGCCAACATCGTCGTATCGCATTAGCACGATTGTGGCAAAGCAACAGCAAAATCTGGATTTTAGATGAGCCATTTACCGCTATCGATAAAGCCGGAGTAGAGAAACTCGAACAGCTGTTTTTACGGCACGCAAAAAATGGTGGTGCGGTAATTTTAACTACCCATCAAGACTTATCCATTCATAGCAATGATTTCAAAAAAATCATTCTAGAACATCAGTTTATCTAGAGGCGAAGATGCAAACATCCTACAGCAGTGCCTTTGTTAATATTTTAAAGCGTGATTTAACCATTGCCTTGCGCCATCGTGACGACATCATTAATCCGTTATTATTCTTCATCATTGTGGTATCGCTATTTCCTCTCGGCATTGGTCCGGTCAGTAATACCTTAATGAAAATAGCCCCAGGAGTTATTTGGGTGGCGGCGTTGTTAGCAACCTTGTTATCGCTGGAGCGCTTATTTAAAAATGATCATAGCGACGGTTCGTTAGAACAATTGCTGCTCAGTCCCTGTCCGACCTTTATTTTGGTGTTGGCAAAGATATTCGCCCATTGGTTGATCACCGGCTTGCCGTTAATCATTATCGCGCCACTTTTGGGGGTGTTACTTAATCTGCATCAAGATAGTTACACCGCCTTAATGTTAACCTTATTACTAGGCACTCCAGTGTTGAGTTTACTTGGCGCAATTGGTGTGGCGTTAACGGTAGGGTTAAAGAAAGGTGGCGTGTTACTAAGTTTACTGGTGCTGCCGTTATATATACCAGTATTAATTTTTGCCACCAGTGCCATCGATGCCGCAAGTATGAATTTACCTTATAACGGACAACTTGCTATAATAGCGGCGATATTTTTCGGGTCATTAACCTTGGCCCCTTTTGCAGTAGGTTCTGCCTTAAAAGTGAGTACCAATTAAAATGTGGAAATGGTTACACCCTTACGCGAACCCAGAAGTGTCTTATCACTTTACCGGTAAGTTGATCCCCTGGTTCAGCGCCATTAGTGTTATTTTATTAGTGTTTGGCCTTGGCTTGGCATTAGCATTTTCGCCAGCAGATTATCAGCAAGGCGAAAGTGTTCGTATTTTTTATCTGCATGTACCTGCAGCAATGCTTTCGATGGGCATCTACCTGGGTATGGCGATTGCCGCCTTAACTGCCCTGGTTTGGCAAATGAAACTGGCAGAAGCCTCTATTGCCGCACTGGCACCAATTGGTGCAACGTTTACCGCGATAGCCCTGTTAACCGGTGCTGCCTGGGGTAAACCTATGTGGGGCACCTGGTGGATTTGGGATGCACGTTTGACCTCAGAGCTGATTCTGTTGTTCTTATATTTAGGGGTAATTGCGCTGCAAAATGCCTTTGAAGATAAATCTCTGGCGGGAAAAGCCGCGAGTGTATTAGCGATTGTTGGTGTGGTAAACTTACCAATAATTCATTATTCAGTAGAATGGTGGAACACCCTTCATCAAGGTGCCACGGTTTCTAAATTTGAAAAGCCATCGATGTCTACAGACATGTTTATTCCGTTTATCGTCTGCTTTTTTGGTTTTTCGTTTTTAGTAGCGCGTATTTTTGGCGAACGATTTCGTGCCGAAATTATTGCTCGCAACTCGATGCGTCCCTGGGTTAAAACCCTGGTGTTAGAACAGGAGAAAACTAATGGCGTTTGACTCATTGAGGGAGTTTTTCAATATGGGTGGTTACGCGTTTTACGTGTGGTTATCCTACGGTTTTTCGGCTCTGGTACTGATTATTTTAGCAATCAATAGCAATGGCATGGAAAAACAGATATTTCAACAAATTAAGCAACGCTTAAAACGCGAAGAAAAGCTTAAACAAGCAGCGCTTCGTCGCAAAGAAGGTAAGTAGTATGAATCCTCGTCGTAAGAAAAGGCTAACCATAGTCACCAGTATTCTCGTAGGTGTTGCCGCTGTAGCGGGCTTTACTTTGTACGCGCTTAGTCAAAATATTGATTTATTTTATACCCCAACTGAAATTGTCCAGGGTAAAGCAGATAGCGGCATTAAACCCACCGTTGGTCAGCGTATTCGCGTTGGTGGTTTAGTGGTAAATGGCACGGTAAAGCGTGACCCAGAAAGCCTGCATGTTGAATTTAAGCTCATTGATACCGGGCCGATGATCACCGTGACATACGATGCAATTTTGCCGGACCTATTCCGTGAAGGCCAGGGCATTGTTGCTCAAGGTATTCTGATCAGCCCCACAGTACTGGAAGCCAGTGAAGTTCTTGCCAAGCATGATGAAGAATACATGCCTAAAGAAATTGCAGATGCGGTAGGTAAAAATCATAAAAAACTTGAGTACAATAATAATTAACCCTGTTTTTAATTGAGTATATCCACAAAACCTGCATTGCTTATTTCATCATAAGTTTTGCAGTTTTTTCGTTTTATTATTCTAAATATATCTTAAAAACATCCACACTATAATCAATTGAAAGGTGGTCGTGTTCACTACCGCCGATATAGTTCAATAAAAATGTCTCGATATTGCAAAATGGCTTAGTTAACTTCGCTACGAGCAAAGTTAGCACCAAGACAAAACAACATAAAATCAATAACTTACCCTTGATGTCAGAGCATAATTTAACACCTTTATGACACTCCTTGCGTAACTGTTACAAGCTATTCTCTTCCGTAACAAAATCACCATAAGATGTATTCGAATCTTATCGAACAGATAAAAAATATATTTCGATATCAAAAAAATACTTCCCCTAGGAGTTACAATGTTTAAGAAAAACCCAATCGCCACAGCGATGATGTTAAGTGCTACAGCGACTGCTTTAGTATCAATTAGTGCACAAGCCGAAAATGCGGCAACAGAAACTGCTGACGTAGAGCGTATTGAAGTTACCGGTTCACGTATCAACCGCACAGATATGGAAACGGCATCACCCGTTACCGTAATTACCGCAGATGCGATTGCTAAAGGTGGGTTTAACTCGGTACAAGAAATTTTAGCGGTTCAGCCTACCGCTGCCGGCATGAGCTTAGGCGCTTCATCAAACAATGGCTCTGGTGGTAAAGCGACAGTGAACCTTCGTGGTATGGGGGTGCAAAGAACATTAGTACTGCTAAATGGCCGCCGCATGGTTGCCTCGGGAACAGGTGCTGATTCATCAGTGGATTTAAACACCATCCCGGTATCAATGATCAAATCGATTGAAATCTTAAAAGATGGTGCCTCTGCCGTATATGGTTCAGATGCTATCGCTGGTGTTGTTAACATCATCACTAAGAAAGATTATGAAGGTACAGAAGTAAGTGCCGACTTGAGCTCAACCGATAAAGGTGATGGCGAATCTGGTGGTTTCAGTATTTTACATGGTCGTGAACTTGGTAATGGTAACTTAGTAGTAGGTTTCCAATACTCACAACGTGGTGAAGTAATTCAATCGGATCGCGATTTTGTTCCTGAAGGCAACTCTTCATTTGTTCCAGAAGGTTCTTTAGACGGCAAAGTACCTGATGGTGAAGGTGGCTTTAACGATCGTGAAGAAGGCTACGATTATACCACATCGAGTTACGCACAGACTCCAAATGATTTATATAGCTTATTTGCAAGCTATAACTCAGAAATTGCTTCAGATACCGAACTATCCATTGATGCTATGTACACTCGTCGTGAGTCGAATCAGCAAATGGCGCCACAGCCGGCGAACATCGACTTGGATACAGATAAGTTAGATGACAAGTACACAGATCAATTTAAAGACCCAGACACTGGCGAAGTTCCAGATGAGTTAAACTACAGACGTCGTATGACTGATGCTGGTCCTCGTATCTATGGTCAAGAAACCGACACTTACCGTTTATCTGTAGCTCTTGAAGGCTACCTTGATAACGATGATACCTGGAATATGTCGGCGACCTACGGCCGTAATGAGTCGAAAGATGTGGTAGAAAACTCTATCCACGCCGGTAACATGGAAGAAAGCATCTATAACAATCAAGACGATTGGTTCAGCGGTGATGAGATGGACCGAGATTTCTTGGTTGATGACGGCATTATCTACACCGAAAATAATGAAGGTGGTAACGAACAATTCACTTTAGCAGCGGGTTATAGCGGTATTAGTGAAACTGACATCGGTTACGCCTTTGGTGTTGAGAGTCGCTTTGAAAGTGGCTATTACACTCCGGATGAAGTGACACAAGCGGGTGAAAGTACTGCTGCACAACAAGATCCTACTGAAGGTGATTACACGGTAAACTCAGCCTATGCCGAAGTCTCAGTACCAGTTACCGAGCAATTTGCTGTAGAAGCTGCTACTCGTTACGACCGTTATTCAACTTTTGGTGGTGCAACAACATGGAAACTAGGTGCGACTTATCGCTTTACTGAACAATTCATGATCCGCTCAGTTGCTGCAACAGGGTTTAGAGCACCTAGTGTTAGCGAATTATACGCCGGCAACTCCGGTTCATTCGATTACTTAGCTGACCCTTGGGGCCATGCTCAAGATGCGCAAATTCTAGTGAACTACACTGGTGATGAAAACTTATCTCCAGAAGAAAGTGAATCATTCACATTTGGTGCGGTTTGGGAAATCACCGAAGGTGTTTCTACCACGCTTGATTACTGGAAATTTGACATTACTGATGCGATCAGTCGGGTTGATGTACAAGCAAAACTAAATGAATGTGCTGCTGGCGATCAAGCAGCTTGTGATGCTATCAATATTACCGGTGATGGCAGGGCGAATGACTTAGATACGTTAACATCGCCACTGACTAACATTGGTGAGCAAAATACATCAGGTATCGATTTAAATGTCAGCTTTAATTATGACATCTTTAAGGTAATGCTAGACACAACTTACTTATTAGATTTCACCCAGGACGATATTGATTACACCGGAAAAATTGATGGTAACATCGGTGGTTATTCTGAACTGAAATCAACGCTAACGCTGGGTGCTGAGTTCACTGAAGACTTCAGTGTGCAGTATAGCGCGCAATACATTCAAGGAATGGACGGTGAATACTACGGTGATGCATTCTCAACCGATGATGTGGTCTATCACAACGCTTCATCATCGTACTTCTTAAATGATAGCTGGTTAGTGAATGGTGGGGTGAAAAACATCCTGGATACCGAGCCAGAAGAAGTTCCTGGTGGTAATGATATGGAAACAGTGCCAAGCATTTATGACGTAGTCGGTCGTACGTTCTTTGTAAGCACTTCGTACAAATTCTAAGTATTAAGTTAAATTAAAGTTCACTAAATAATAACAGAAGAGAGCAAGCGTTTTAATGACTCACCTTATGTGTACGCTTGCTCTTTATTCTTAATGGTTTTTGGTGTCACCATATCTACCTGGAGCATTCTTGGTCTACTATACCAAAGCGAAAAAAAACCTTTCTAATCTGTAATTAATTAGTAAAATTTTTAAAGTAATTAACCGGTAATTTAGTGCTCATCGGCAGAAAGTAAGTAACCTTTACCCCAAATGGTTTTCACTTGCGTTTTGACCACCCCCTGACTGATCAACTTATCTCTAAGACGCGACAAACGCACATCGACAGAGCGCTCCGAGCCATCATACTCACGGCCAAGCAATAATTTATAAATATCATCTCTGGTCAACACTTTGCCCGCATTAAACATCAGCAGTGAAAGCAGTTCAAATTCAAATACGCTAAGCAATATATCATTACCATTTACTTCACATTTTTGTTCACCTGGCGTTAAGGTAATTTCACCGACGGTCAGTTTCTGTCGATTCTTGCCATGATGTTTGTCTCTAAGACGACGTAGCAAGGCGTCCATATTTGCCGAGAGCAGTTGTGGGCTGACTGGCTTGCTAAGATAGGCGTCGGCACCGACATTAAATGCCGCTAAATGTTCGGCCTCACTATTATTGGAAGTTAAAAATAATATCGGGCCAGTATAAGTTGCCCGTAACTCGTGACAGACTTTATAACCGTCTTTACCGGGTAAGCCGACATCTAAAATAATCAAATCTGGCTGAATTTTTATTTGGCTGCGGGCCGCTTGATCACCACGAAATACCTGATGTACCACATAGGATGATTGTTCTAGGTACGATTTTAACAACGATGACAACACTTTATCATCTTCAACGAGCATCACCGTTGAAAATTCAGTGATTGTGCCTGACTCTGCATTCATGGAAGGTGTAAACCTCAATATTATTAGAAATTTTAAGTACTAAAAACTGGACCGTACTCTGCCTGACCAGACTTTATATGAATTAATTTCTAATAACTGTTTACAATTGTAACTCGAAATAACAGACAGTCCCCCTCAACAGGCGTCCTGCCTGTCAGGTATAAACACTTCCACACACAAAATATTAGCCGCTTCTGGCTACGAGCTACGGGCAGAGTTGATATTGTTACACGATAGGTGAATTCATCAAATACACAGCCCGAGGCCAGTAGCTAGTTGCTAGAAGCCTGCCAAGTATAAGCACTTCCACATACAAACCTACTCTAAAGGCTTTCCTGCCTGTCGTGGATAAGTACGTATATGTACAAAATATTAATCGCTTCTGGCTACGTGCTACGGGCAGAGTTGATATTGTTACGCGATAGGTGAATTCATCAAATACGCAGCCCGTGGCCAGTAGCTCGTTGCTAGAGGCTAGTTGCTAGAGGCTAGTTGCTAGAAGCCTGCCAGGTATAAGCACTTCCACATACAAACCCACTCTAAAGGCTTTCCTGCCTGTCGTGGATAAGTACGTATATGTACAAAATATTATCGCTTCTGGCTACGAGCTACGGGCAGAGTTGATATTGTTACGCGATAGGTGAATTCATCAAATACGCAGCCCGTAGCCAGTAGCTAGTTGCTAGAAGCCCTCCCCCCAAAAAAACTAGTGCCTGCCGGATATAAGCAATTTAATAAGGCCACACCAGCGGGAGTTTAGAACAGCTCATCTTCAATATTGTATAAGTGCTCTGCGCCACTTAACGCCGATGCGGTTAATGATAAACGACGTGGCAGTATACGAGCAAAGTAATGACGAGCGGTTAATACTTTCGCTTGGTAAAAATCATCACTGCTGGCTTTTGCTAATGACGCTTCAGCCATTTTTGCCCACATGTAAGCCAAAGCGGTATAACCGAATACATGCAGATAGTCGGTCGCCGCCGAGCCCAATTCATTTTTATCTTGTGCAGCTGCCGCTAACACCCCTTTGGTTAACGTATCTAAATCTTCGATGGCTGCAGCCAATGGTTTGATAAATTCAGCCATTTCAGCGGATGCATTCGCGGCAATGTAGTCACGAACCTCATTGACGAAAACGTCCATGAATTGGCCGTTGTTACTGGCAACTTTACGACCAATTAAATCCATTGCCTGGATGCCATTAGTGCCTTCATAAATTTGGGCGATACGAGTGTCACGAACTAATTGCTCTTGCCCCCACTCACGGATAAAACCGTGGCCACCAAAAACTTGCTGACCAGCAACGGTATTTTCCAAACCAATATCGGTAAAGAATGCTTTCGCCAGTGGTGTCATCAACGCGGTTAAGGCATCGCCCTTTTGTTGGACTTCACCGGTCGCATATTTGCTTAAATCCAGTTGCATTGAAATGTAAGCGGCCAATGCCCGGTTGCCTTCATTCAAGGCTTTCATATTTAGTAACATACGACGAACATCGGCATGAACCATGATTGAGTCCGCGTCTTTAGTCGGGTTTTTCGCACCAGTTGCGCTGCGGCCTTGTAAACGATCTTTGGCGTACTCTAACGCATTTTGGTACGAACGCTCACCGGCACCTAACCCTTGAATACCCACACCGATACGTTCGTAATTCATCATCGTGAACATACATGCCAGGCCTTTATTGAGTTCACCCACCAGATAACCTTCGGCACCATCAAAGTTGATCACACAGGTAGAAGAAGCATGAATACCCATTTTGTGCTCAATCGAGCCACAAGTAACGTTATTCGCTTCGCCTAACGTGTCATCGTTATTTACCTTGAACTTAGGCACGACAAATAATGAGATACCGCGCGGGCCTGCTGGCGCATCGGGTAATTTAGCCAGGACTAAATGAATGATGTTTTCGGTGAGATCGTGCTCACCACCGGTGATAAATATTTTGCTGCCAGTTATTTCGTAGCTGCCATTGTCTTTCGGTACGGCTTTGGTTTTGATAATGCCAAGGTCGGTTCCGGCATGTGCTTCAGTTAAACACATTGAACCGGCCCATTCCCCCGAATACATACGGGTTAAATAGCGCTGTTTGATCTCTTCGCTCGCGTGTTTCGCTAACGATAAACCCGCACCAGCACTTAAACCCGGGTACAAGGAAAATGAAATATCTGCCGCACATAGCATTTCTTCATGCAGAGCAGTTATCATCTTCGGCATACCCATACCACCATATTCTGGGTCACCACCAAGAGCAGTCCAACCACCTTCAGCATAAGTATTCCAGGCTTCCGTATAACCAGGAGCGGTAGTGACCACGCCATTATCAAAACTGACACCAACTTCATCACCTTCACGAGAAATAGGAGCAATCACTTGCTCTGCAATTTTTGCACATTCTTGTAAAATGGCATCTGCCGTTTCTTTGTCTACAGTTTCCGCTAAGGCAGGAATGTCTTGCCATAACTGCTCAGCTTTTAACACATCAAATAAGACAAAGCTCATATCTCTTAACGGTACTTGAAATTCTGCCACGTGGCCTCCAATTATTTACATTACGTTTAAAGGTATAGATGAATATAAATAGCATTCCAGAGAATAATTCAAACCATCAATTAAAACACCTGTTTTAATGTTGCATTATTAAATCCCCGCTGTAAAGTGTAAAAGTTGGCAATCAGGGAATATTTGTTAAAGAACAATTAAAACTGTGATCGATAAAGGACTAGTTGATGCTATTTTTACGTTTCAAATTAAGCTCTGCCGGTGATAGCACATACAAATCTTGCGCATAAAAGCTTGCACTATTGGCTTGTTGCCACCAATCTGTCCATGGTTTATTGATTTCAGCGTCATTGAGTAAGCTGTTCTCGCTAATGGCTTCAATCAGACTGCCGGTAGACATTAACAACCCATATGGCGTGCGACGTTTGACCATTTGCGGCATTAACTTGGCCGGGTCATCTAATCCCATACTGCCCACCAGTTCAAAGAAACTTTCCAGCGTATTATGGTGGAAATTTTTCACTCGTTCACTTTTATTGGGAATATTTATCGCTTTGCTGCGGGTAGGATCTTGGGTGGCAATACCGGTTGGGCACATGTTGGTATTGCAATGACGAGTTTGAATACAACCAACAGCCATCATCATGGTACGAGCGGCATTAACGGTATCGGCGCCCATGGCAATTTTTGCTAGCAAATCAAAACTGGATGCGGTTATGCCCGAACCAATTATTTTTATCTTTTGCCTCAGCCCACAGCCAATCAGGGCATTGTGAACAAAACTCACGCCTTCGAGGCAGACCATGCCCAGCCGATTGGAATATTCAATAGGCGCGGCCCCGGTACCGCCTTCAGCGCCATCGACGGTAATAAAGTCTGGGCAGATTCCCGTCTCGACCATCGCTTTACACAAGCTAAGAAACTCAACCGGATTACCAACGCAAAGTTTAATACCAATCGGTTTGCCGCCACTCAGTTCCCTTAATTTGACAATAAAGTTCAACAGCTGTTTTGGGGTTTTACATTGCGGATTTATTGCTGGAGAAATACAATCTTTGTCTTTGGCAATATGACGAATCGCCGCAATTTCATCAGTAATTTTGGCTGCCGGTAACACACCACCATGACCGGGCTTTGCCCCTTGCGATAATTTAATCTCAATCATTTTTACTTGTGGCATGTTTGCCGTTTTGGCAAAACTGTCGGGGTTAAAGTTACCTTCATCGTCCCGGCAACCAAAAAATCCTGAACCAATTTGCCAAACAATGTCGCCGCCATGTTTTAAATGGTACGGGCTGGCGCCCCCTTCGCCGGTATTATGAAAGCAGCTGGCTTTAGAAGCACCCAAATTCAGTGCTTCGATGGCATTAGCGCTTAGCGAGCCAAAACTCATCGCCGAGATATTTAAATACGATGCGTCATAAGGCTGGCTGCAATCAGGACCGCCAAAACGCACGCGCTTTGCCTCTTCATTAACCTCTCTGGGGTGTAATGAATGCCACAAACTCAGGTAGTTTCGTTCCAGTAAATTTCTTTGACTACCAAAGGCGATGGTATCGCGGACATTTTTCGCCCGTTGATAGACCAATGAACGCTGTTCTCGATTGAACGGCCGCTCTTCAGTATCGTTGGCAATAAAGTATTGCTGAATTTCAACCCGATAAGATTCAAGAAAATAGCGAATGTAAGCGACAACAGGGTATAAGCGATTTAACGTGTGTTTACTGAAATAGATGTCATGAAAGCCAATGGCAGAATAGCCTAGCGTGATTAACAAAAATACAATTGACCAAACGTTCCCCAGGGTAAAAAGCAAATAAAAGGCGAACAGATTTCCTATCGTTGCTATCAACCAATATATTTTTTGCATTATGGTCATACGCTATCCCTTGGTTTATACATTTTAACTTTTATAAGTATGTTCAGATCCAAAAAAAACTCCACTAGATAAGTGGAGTTTTTATTATTAAGTCGAACTAAACAAGTAAGAGGCTCGGTGTTATAAGTTCTCTTCGGCAAACTGGGCCAGGGAGCTACGCATCACGCCATTGAGGTTTATCGTTGCACTGCCGGGATAATTCTTAAATCGTTCAACGATATAGGTTAAGCCCGAGGTTAATGCCGTTAAATAGTTACTGTCAATTTGCGCGAGGTTACCAGAACAAATTAACTTAGTGCCTTCACCACAACGGGTGATAATGGTTTTCAGTTGTGCGGCGGTTAAATTTTGACATTCATCCAGTAAGACCACGGCATTTTGAATGCTGCGACCACGCATAAAGTTTACTGACTTAAACTGAATATTGGCTTTCTCCATGATGTAGTTCATGCTACCACTCATGCTCTCATCTTGTTTGTGCAGTACCTCAAGAGAGTCGGTAATTGCCGCTAGCCACGGTGCCATTTTCTCTTCTTCGGTGCCCGGTAGAAAACCAATAGATTCCGCAATTTCCGGGGTCGAACGAGTGACAATAATTTTATCGTATAATCCTCTTTCAACCACCATTTCCAGCGCCGTAGCTAAAGCTAACAAGGTTTTACCACAACCGGCAGGACCAGTTAATATTGCCAAGTCTATGTCGGGGTCTAACAAGGCGTCCATCGCCATGCCTTGATAAATATTTTTTGGATGGATACCCCAGGCATTACGTCCCATTAAGCGTTCATGACCTAAATCCATTACTGCCATTTTTTCATCATCAAGGCTAACAATTTTACCAGCAAACGTTTCCGCTTCATCAATCAAATATTCATTAACAAATGCGGCCGGGACCAAATTTTTATCCAGTATATGCTGGGTATAACGGCCATTAGTTTCACTTTCGCAGTTATCAATTTGCGGCCAGAAATCGCCTTCAAACTTATGATAGCCCTTAGTTAAAAACTTAATATCATCAACCAGCTGATCGGTACGATAATCTTCAACATAAGCTAAGCCTGCGCCCTTGCCTTTTAATCGCATGTTGATGTCTTTAGTGACTAAGACAACCCGTTTATCTTTACGGTTTTCTTGTAAGTACAAGGCGGTATTAATGATGCGATTATCATTTTCATTGGGGGATAGATCGCCCGCTTTTTGCTCCAAATTAAAATCATTAAAAATAGCGAGGTGACCCGGGGTTTGTTGGGTTTCACTTTGGGTGGCTATGGGCACGCCGGCGAGCACTTCTTCGGGAGTGGCGTCTGCGAGTGTGTCTTCTAATGCTCTGATGGCGACTCGGGCATCGCGGCTAACGTCTTTATTCCTGTCTTTGATGCTGTCCAGTTCTTCTAAGACAGTCATAGGAATTACCACGTCATGCTCTTGGAACGATAAAAAAGCAAACGGTTCGTGGAGGAGAATATTGGTGTCTAGTACATAGATGGTGCTTTCGTCATTCATAATATATCCTACAGTAGCTTTAATATTAACTGAATGATGTTGCTGGTTACCGAAATTTAACCCGGCGATTTACATAGCATCACTCGCTAAATTTGTTGTTTTGCGTCTGTAAAGCAGCTCCCTTGATTAACCTATCCATAACACCACCATGACATTTTATTTTGTTTGATTCAATATAGATTGATGAAATATCGGTGAATTTTTTTCATTTAATTCTATCCTTATATACGGCGTTGTTGTTTAGCAATGGTATTACCTTGCTCTGCTGGCAACAAACAAAGTGAAATCGATAAAATAAATAATGAAATAACACCGATAAATCGTTAACATAGCGGCCTTTTTGACCATACCCCGTTATTTTGGAGAGTTTTTTTATGTCATTTTTTCTCGGTCAGCGTTGGATCAGCGATACAGAATCAGACCAGGGCTTAGGTACCGTAGTAGATGTTGCCGGTCGTTTTGTCTCAATTTTGTTTACCGCCACCGGCGAATCTCGTCAATATGCCATAAAAGAAGCGCCATTAACGCGAGTGATTTTCAACGTCGGCGATGTGGTGCCATCACACGAAGGCTTTTCTATCACCATCAAGGATGTCATCGAAGACAACAATTTATGCACCTACGTTGGTAACCGCCTCGATACTGGCGAGGAGGTAAAGTTAAAAGAAATGATGCTGGATCATTTCATCAAGTTTAACAAACCACATGACCGTCTTTTAAACGGCCAGTTTGATCGTCTCGACCGCTATCAGTTGCGTAAATCGTCGTTAAACATTCGCTGTGAGCAACAGCAATCGGAATTAACCGGTTTAACCGGCGGCAAGGTCAGTTTGATCCCGCATCAACTCTACATTGCCGAAGAAGTCGGTAAACGATTTGCACCACGCGTGTTATTGGCAGATGAAGTCGGCTTAGGGAAAACCATAGAAGCCGGTTTAATACTGCATCAACAACTGGTATCTGGCCGAGCTGAGCGCGCAATCATTGTCGTGCCTGAATCATTGATGCATCAATGGCTGGTGGAAATGCTACGCCGCTTTAATTTGAAATTCAGCATTTTTGATGAAGAACGTTGTCAGCAATATGCGGAAGATGAAAATCCGTTCAGTAGTGAACAACTGGTATTGGTAAATCTGGACTTCCTGGTCAACAACCCGGAGCAATTTGAAAACATCGCCAATGAAGATTGGGACTTGATGATCGTCGATGAAGCCCATCACCTAGCCTGGTCGGCAGAGTCTCCTTCGATTGAGTATCAATGTATTGAGATTTTGGCCGAGAGCATTCCTGGCGTGCTGTTACTCACGGCAACGCCTGATCAACTTGGCCATGAAAGTCATTTTGCCCGGTTACGCCTGCTCGATCCAAATCGTTTCTATAACTATCAGGAATTCATCAAAGAAGAAGAACAATACGGTGCAGTTGCCGATGCCGCCAATGCCATTCTGGATGATGAATTACTCAGTACTGAACAACAAAATACGCTGACTAGCTTATTGCAAGAAAGCGATGTCAGTTCAGCCATTAATGCATTGAGCACTGAAGTGGATGATGCGAGTAAAACCGCAGCACAACAAACCTTATTGGCACAGTTACTCGACCGGCACGGCACCGGCCGAATTCTGTTTAGAAATTCGCGCAATACCATAAAGGGATTCCCTCAAAGACAGCTGCTTGCTACTGAATTGGAATTGCCTGAGCAATATTTTCAGGCGCTACAAGAATATATTGTCAGTGATGACGATGACGTGCTATTGACTAGCGCCGTGAGCAAACAAATATTTACCCCGGAAGCGCTATACCATTTAAACCATCAACAACAGCATTGGTGTGATTTTGATCCACGGGTCGAGTTCTTAATCGACTTGCTAAATCAGGACAGGCAGCAAAAAATACTGGTGATATGTGCGCATGCACAAACGGCAAAAGATTTAGAAGAAGCACTGCGCGTCAAGGAAGGCATTCGCGCCGCAGTATTCCACGAAGGCATGAGCATTTTTGAGCGCGATAAAGCCGCCGCTTATTTTGCTCAGGAAGAAGACAGTGCGCAAGTATTATTGTGTTCTGAGATTGGCTCAGAAGGTCGTAATTTCCAATTTTCCCATCATTTGGTGTTGTTTGATTTACCGCGTAACCCCGACTTATTGGAACAGCGCATTGGTCGTTTAGACCGGATTGGTCAAACTCAAACCATACGTTTGCACGTGCCTTATTTTGCCGATTCACCACAAGCATTATTATTGAACTGGTACCATCAGGGGCTTAATGCGTTCGAGCATACCTGTATTACCGCCCGTGCCGTGTTTGATAAGTTTGGCCGAGCGATGATGCAAACGGCCTTACAAGGAAGTTGGACAGAGGATGCAATTGCCAACATCATCAATGCCAGTCATGAACTGCATTTACAAATCAAAGCCGAGCTTGAATCAGGGCGTGACAAGCTATTGGAGCTGAACTCTTCTGGCCAAGGTAAAGCCGAGCAATTGGTTGTTGATATCGAAAAACAAGACAATCAGCATGAACTGGCCCAGTATATGTTTTCAGTCTTTGATGTTTTTGGTCTGGAGCAAGACGATAAGGCCGATAACGCCATTGCCCTGCAACCAAGCGAACACATGCTCAGTGCAAACTTTCCTTGCTTACCTGAAGGTGGTGCCACAGTTACTTTCGATCGCCAGTCGGCGTTAAGTTGTGAAGATTATCAGTTTTTAACCTGGGATCATCCTATGGTCAGTGGCGCGATGGATTTGGTGTTAAGCGATGAAATTGGCAATGCCAGCATCGGCATTTTAAAAAATCCGGCGATCCCGGTCGGTACCTTCTTCATCGAATGTATTTTCACTCTGGAAGCCATGGCGCCAAGCCAATTACAATTAGGCCGATATTTGCCAACTACGCCGGTACGAATTTTACTGGATAAAAATGGCAACAATTTATCGGATAAAGTGGGCGAAAGTGTCCTCGATAACCAACTGAGTCCGGTGAAAAAACAAACGGGGTTACAATTGGTGAAAGCATTAAAAGGGCAAATTCCACTGCTGGTTGAGAAAGCCGAAAGCTTTAGTCAGTTAAAAGTTGCTGACCTGCAACAACAGGCCTTAGCCGCAATGAACCAAACATTAGACGAAGAGCACCAAAGACTAACAGCACTGTCGGCAATCAACCCGAACGTGCGTCAGTCTGAGCTCGATTTTATTCGCCATCAACAAACCGAACTGACGCATTTTATCAATAATGCGCAGTTAAAATTTGAAGCTATACGTCTGATCATTGTTAGCCATTAGTTGTAGCGAGTGGAGCAATGAATTGCTCCACTTTGCATGACACAATAAAGAGCAAGTAGTAGTTTATGAGTGCCAATCCTGATTTTGTCTACAAACCGCCAATGGATCCGTATCTTGATATTATCTATCTCGATGAAGACATCGTGGTGTTAAATAAACCGAGCGAATTATTAACGGTTACCGGGCGCTTGCCTGAACATCAGGATTGCTTACAAACCCGGGTAAACCGGGTGTTGCCAACGGCGACCATAGTGCATCGTTTAGACATGGCAACCTCCGGCATTATCATCATGGCCTTGAACAAACCCAGCCATGTCGCCATTAGTCGTCAATTTCAGCAACGACAAACCGAAAAGTATTATATCGCCAGAATCTATGGACACTTGCCGGAAAAAACCGGGGAAATCAATTTGCCACTGATATGTGACTGGCCCAATCGGCCAAAACAAATGGTGTGTTATGAGCGGGGTAAACAGGCGATCACACAATACAAGGTATTGAGTGAAGATGAGAAGACCACTCTGGTTGAGCTCAAGCCGATAACCGGACGTTCCCATCAGTTGCGGGTGCATATGTTATCGCTCGACACGCCCATCCTTGGTGATCGACTGTATGCGACAGGTGAAGCGATCAGCATGAGTAACCGTTTGCAACTGCACTCTCAATATTACGCAATTTTCCACCCGGTGAGCGGCGAGAAAATTGAATTTACCGTGGATTGTCCGTTCGTTTAATTAACCTGAGTTCAGTTTACT
The DNA here is from genome assembly GCF_000764205.1 of Thalassotalea sp. ND16A. GTDB lineage: Bacteria > Pseudomonadota > Gammaproteobacteria > Enterobacterales > Alteromonadaceae > Thalassotalea_A. Next base: position 31,135 of record NZ_JQDZ01000012.1, on the reverse strand, counting down.
TAACCTGAATTCTGGACGATGAGTACTGCTTATCCTCATTTCAGGTTAGCTTTGGTTACTGATCAGCTCGTATGCCGCTTGTATGTCTTGCGCTTTTTGTTTGGCATCTTCCATTAATTCTGGCGGTAAACCTTTGGCAACCAACTTATCAGGATGATGTTGCGACATTAACTTGCGGTATGCTTTTTTCACTTCCTTTTGTTCAGTATTGGCATCCACCCCTAATACTCGATAAGCATTGTGTAAATGTTGTTTGGCCTGCTGTGGCGAATGCGCATGCCCCTGTTGATGAAACTGCTCTCCGGCAACAATGCGATCGAGTAAGGCATCCAATTGTTGCGCCGAAACACCAAGACTTTTGGCTATTTTATGTAAAATTTTCCGTTCTTCCGGGTGCAAGTCACCATCGGCAAACGCGGCCTGAATTTGGATTTCGATAAACATTTGCAGCAGATCATGGCGGCCAAAACAGGCACTTTTTAACTGTCTTAACTGCGCACTTAAATCAAAAAACTCTTTTTTGCCTTCGACAAATGCATTTTGGGCAATTTGGGTGGTCTCTTTATTCAAGCCCCAACGCTTCATTGCGCCGCTGGCAAAAGCAATTTCATCCTCGCTGACGCGACCACTGGCTTTGGTAATGTTACCCATCACCGCAAACGTCGCCTTAAAAAAGGCATTTTGCCGTTCATTTTCATTTTGTTTATTAAAAGAGTTGAAGTCCATACTCAACCCTTTATCAAATTGGTGGCCTAACCATAAGCCAAAAATTGCGCCAATAAATCGACCGGCCATAAAGCCGAGCGCAAAACCAAAAACCTTTCCCCAAATTCTCATTACTTGCCTACTATAAGTGCATTTATTTGTGCTAGTCGTTGTGGTGTCCCTATATCACTCCATAAGCCGTGATACAAAGATCCTGATATTTTGTTATCTGTCATCGCGTTTACTAAAATGGGCGCTAATGGCGCTTTTTCAACACTAAGACCGGAAAATAATTTCGGTGAATACACTCCGATGCCGGAATAGGTATATTTATTGTTCAGCGCTTTAGCCGATCTTAACCGATTATCAACCAGAGCGAAATCGCCATTGGGGTTGTGCTGCGGATTTTCGACCAACAATAAGTGCGCAAGTTCCCCTTGCTGTAATACCGGTAACCGGGTAAATGGGTACTGACAATAAATATCACCATTGACCACTAAAAATGGTTCATCACCCAGTAAAGGCAGCGCTTTGACAATGCCACCGGCGGTTTCTAACGCGCCATCGTTCTCGGCACTGTATTGAATGTTCACGCCAAAGCGTTTGCCATCAGCAAAAAACTGCTCAATTTGTTCACCCAGCCAGGCATGATTAATGACGATGTCGGTAATGCCTGCCGCTTTTAATCGATGTAAATGATGTTCAATTAACGACCTGCCGGCAACCTTTAATAATGGCTTCGGACACCTGTCGGTAAGTGGTTTCATCCGCTCGCCCCGCCCTGCCGCCAAAATCATCGCTTTCATTGCAACGCTCCCGCTTGCTGTCGTTCAGCCAGTTTCGCCAAACCGGGTAACACTTTGTGTTTCACTAAATCCGATAAGAACATTAATTCTGGATATTTGGCCGCAATGTCGACAATGTAAGACAAGGTTAACGGGATGTCATTCAAATACCCGGGTTTAGCATCGCGATGATACAAACGCGCAAAAATGCCACTGGCTTTGATATGACGTTGTAAACCCATTAAATCGAACCAGCGCTGAAACTGCTCACCATCGATTGTTAACGAGCTTTGTTGCTGAATTTGCTCAACATAAAAATTCAGTAATGGCGCAATCAGTTCATCATCCCAACGCACATAACAATCGCGTAATAGTGATACCAAATCATAGGTAAACGGGCCGATAACGGCATCCTGAAAATCGATAACGGCTAACTCTCCGTCATTGCCGAACATAATATTTCGACTGTGGAAGTCACGATGAACTGTCACTTGCGGTTGTTCAATAGCACTGCTGATTAGCAGATCAAAGCATTGTTGCAGTTGTTGCTGCTCATGCTTTGATAACTGAATATGTAAGTGTCTTTGCAGCAGCCAGTCAGAAAAGATATCCAGTTCCATTTGCAAAAATGGTTGATCATATTCAGCTAAGCTGCAGCCTTTGCCGGGCTGCACTTTTTGTATATTCGGCAGCAGGGCAATGGCTTGTTGATATAAAGTAGGCATAGTCTCGGGGTTGAGCTTATGGCTTAACAAGGTATCGCCAAAATCGGTAATACAGATAAAGCCGTTTGCTTGATCATAATGGATAATTTCGGGCACCTGGATGTTTTGCCTGGCAAAACCATGGGCCAAGCCAACGAACGCCAGATTATTGATTTTATCCACCGGGCTATCAACCACAATGAAGTTTTGCTCAACCAACTGCAAGCGGTAATAAATTCGAAAACCGGCATCACCAGTTAATGGCTGAAGATAAATAGCTTGATCAACAAACAGTTGCTGCAGCCACTGTTCCAGCTGTTGTTTTCTAAGCAAAGATGACAAGAATAATTCCACAAAGGTTTTGGTTTAGACTGCTCAATATAACCAAATAGCGAATTAATGAAAATTGTTATTCGCCAAAAACATAAAATTTCTAGCAAAGGTTGAATTTATTGGTCCTATACTGGTCATAATTCAAAATCTAGGTTTCAGAGTACTTTCAATGGCGTCGGGTATATATAGAAACAAATTATTATGATGCTTAAAGAAAAGCTATGATAAACTATTATACTGGTCTGGATAAATCTTATGCAGACCAGTATTTGCTATATGGCTGAATTTAACGAATATTAATTCTCAGCAAATTAAAAAAATAAATAATATTACCTGTAAGCATTTAAAATGATAACCAACACAGGTATTAGCAGCATTTTATAACTCGGACTATGCATGCCACTTTCCCGTAAATCACTTTTTATCATTAGTTTTTGCTTTAGCAGTACTGCTATGGCCGCAGCAGAACCACAAACACTAGTTCCCTACGTTGAGTGCCCAGTTCCGCTGCCAGAGCCTATTGTGTTAACCAACCCGGAACTGTTAGATGAGCAAATGATTTCAATAGAGTCAAAAAACTCTTATGTCGAAAAAAATCAATCCGCTCGATTTAGTGGTGCGGTAAAGCTTGCAGCCGGGGATAAAAAGATAGCTGCCGATGAAATATTGATTGATAGAAAAAATGGCCAGATAAAAGCTTCCGGGCATACCCGCTTTCAAAATAATTCATTGACTGTTGAGGCCGAAAGCCTGAAAGGTAACTCAGTAGATAACACGGTGGTGCTAACCAATTCCAACTATCAACTTAATGGCGCCCCTGGTAAAGGCAGTGCCGGTATACTGGCGATAAGTGAACAAGGGGTAAGGTTAAAAGACGCCAATTTTACTACCTGCACCGATGTAGTACCGGACTGGCAAATTTTTGCCAGTGAAATCAACTTAAACCGCGAAGAAGATAACGGCGAAGCCTGGAATAGCGTATTTAGGGTAAAAGATGTGCCGGTTTTCTATTTGCCCTATTTTAGTTTTCCATTATCGGATCAACGCAAAACCGGTTTTCTCTACCCGCAAATATCTACCTCGAGTAAGTCAGGCTTTAAACTCGGCCTGCCCTTTTATTTGAACATCAGCGAGAATATGGATGCCACCATCACGCCTTATCATATGTCAAAACGAGGCACCCAGCTTAAAACCGAATTTCGACACTTGACCGGCCAGCTAAATACGCAGATTAATTTTGATTATTTAGATAGTGATGATGAGTTAGCCAATAATGATGACGCGCGTTATCTAACCCGAGTGCAACACGCCGGCACGTTTAGTGAAAATTATCGAGTGCATGTGGATTATGGAGATATCAGCGATGATAACTACCTGGTGGATATCGGCAGTGATCAATTCAGCAAAAATGATGCCTATTTATTGCAGGTTGGCGAGTTATCTTACTTTAGTACGAACTGGCACAGCTCGATTAAAGTACAAGACTTTAAAGTTTTAGGGCAAAACAGTGAAAGTTATTCAACCTTACCGCAGCTGGAAGCCGAGCTTTATCAGCCGTTAGGATTTTTAAATTCAACCCTTAATGTCTATGGTGAGTATTCTCATTTTGATATTTCAGACCCGACTCTACCCACGGCTGATCGACTGCACCTAGAAACCGGGCTTAACATTCCCTTTTCAAAACCCGGCTGGTTTATTAATTCCGATCTACGCATTATGCACACTATTTATCAGCAAGATAATATTGATCAAATTAGCCAAACCCTGAACTTGAACCTTGAACAAGAGGTAAAACGTACCTTGCCGAAAGTGAGGATACATACGGGCCTTAATTTTGATCGGCCAACAACACTATTTTTAGAAGAAAAAATACAAACGTTTGAACCACAAGTTCAGTATTTATACGTTCCCGAGAAAAATCAGGACGATATCTATATTTACGATACTTCGGCTTTGCAAGATGACTTTTATGGCTTGTTTCGGGATAAGCGCTTTAGTGGTTTAGATAGAATAGCGCAAGCTAATCAAGTATCGGTGGGTGCCACCACGCGAATATTAAATAGTAATAATACGGAACTTTTCCGTTTAAGCTTAGGTCGTATATTCTACTTAGATGAAGCTAATCTTAGCTTTAACGAAGATGGCGAAGACGAAAATGCTTCGGCAGTGGCAGGAGATTTATTTGTCCAGTTAGCAAAACGCTGGCAATTACAAACCGACATTCAGTACGATACTAAGCAAAGTGTAACGGATCGAAGTCAAGTGAGCATCGATTATCGAAAGGATGCTCTTAATGTATTTCAGTTAAGTCATAGATACATACGCAACATCTCTGATGTTGGCATCGAGCAAGCGTCGGCCCTGGCAAGTTTTCCAATCAATAAAGACTGGCAATTTGTCGGTCGGGTAACGCATGATTTAATCAGAAAGCGTTCGTTAGAGGCTTACGCAGGCTTACAATACGAGAGTTGTTGTTGGGCCGTACGTTTTGCTGTGCACCGAAGTATGAATACCAACTTAGATGACGATGAACTGAATCAGGGAGATCTCAATGCACTTGCGCAAGACACACGCGATGAATTTGATAATGGTTTTATGTTACAGTTCGTGCTGAAAGGATTAGGTGGAAAACAAAAACCACTTGGTGTTGATGATATGTTAGAATCAGGCATATTTGGTTATAAACGGCCATATTTTCTAAGTAATTAGTAACAAAACGATTTAAAAATTAAATATATTCAAAGTAATTAACCGTAGATTTTATTCAATGAAAACAATAATTAGATTTGCCTTTATCATTTCAGGCTTAGCCCTTAGCGCTGTTGCTTTATCAACACCTGTTAATGCAAAAGAAAAAGAACTGGACAAAGTTGTCGCGATCGTAAATTCGGGTGTCGTACTCGAATCAGACGTTAATGAACTGGTCGGTAGTGTCAAAAAACAAGCATTGCTTGAAAAGCAAAGCTTGCCTTCAGATAAGGCCTTGCGCACCCAGGCCATGGAAAAACTCATCAATGACAGCTTGTTATTACAAATGGGTGAGCGCATGGGGGTGCAAATCAGTGATGCCCAACTTGATGGTGCTATTGCCTCAATTGCCAAAGAAAACGCCGACATGAGCACTGAGCAATTTCGTCAAAAACTGGTAGCGGATGGCATTAATTACGAACGCTACCGTGAAGGCATACGGATTGAAATGATCACCAGTGAAGTACGTCGCGGCAGTGTCCGTCGCCGTGTTGCCATTACGCCGCAAGAAGTGAGCAATTTAGTCGATTTAATGAAGCAGCAAACTAACGCGGATGTGGAATACAATATGGGCCACATTTTGATCAGTTTTCCTGATGATCCCACTCAGGAAGATTTGGTCGATGCGAAACAACGTGCCGATAAAGTGATTGAGTTATTAAACTCGGGCTCCGACTTTAAAAAAATTGCCATTGCTTCATCCGGTGCACCAACCGCGCTTGAAGGCGGTGATTTAGGCTGGCGCGGGATCAATGAAATGCCAACATTATTTGCCGAATTGGTTGATGGTCAAGAGAGTGGCTCGGTGTTTGGTCCGGTTCGTACTGGTTTAGGCTTTAACATCATTAAAATCCTTGATATTCGCGGCAAAGAAAAAGTTGAAATTAGCGAAGTAAAATCTCGTCATATTTTGATTGAACCATCGATTATCTTATCGGAAGAAAAAGCAGAACAAATCCTGAAAGACTTCTTAACGCAATTAGCAGCTGGCGAAGCAGACTTTGATGCCTTAGCCCGTGAACATTCAGATGGCCCTACCGCAAGTCGTGGTGGTGATTTGGGTTGGGCAGACCCTACCGGCTACGATCCAGTATTTACAAAAGCCTTGGCAACATTAGAAGTTGATGAGTACCACAAGCCGTTCCGTTCATCATTTGGTTGGCACTTGGTTCAGCTTACCGGTCGTAGAATTCAAGATGCTACCGAACAAAACAACTCAAATCGTGCTTACAACCTTATTTTCAATCGTAAATTTGGTGTTGAGGCCATTCGTTGGATGAAAGAGACGCGTGATGAAGCCTACATTGAAGTTCTTGATGAAGAAGGTTAAGCCAAATGGTTTATAAAATTGCCATTACTCCCGGTGAACCCGCCGGCGTTGGTCCTGATCTTTTAATTCAGTTGGCACAGCAAGACTGGCCGGTGCAAATTGTTGCGATTGCTGATCCACAATTATTAGCCGAACGGGCGCAGAAGCTGGGTTTGGAGCTTAAGGTAACGATTTACGATACAACAGCAGAAGCGAAACCTCATAAGGCTGGCCATATTAAAGTGCTGCCGGTAGATCTAGTGGAGCCTTGTGAACCTGGGGTATTAAATGCCAATAACGGTGCTTACGTCGTAGAAACCCTAAAGCTGGCCTGTGAACACAATATGAATAGTGAATTTCAGGCCATCGTCACCGGTCCGGTTCATAAAGGCTTAATTAACCAGGCCGGTATTCCATTTAGTGGTCATACCGAATACTTTGCCCAACAAGCGAATTGTAACGATGTGGTTATGATGTTGGCAACCGAAGGCTTGCGCGTGTCATTGATGACGACCCACATTCCGCTTGCCTATGTAGCAAAAGCGATAACTTATGAGCGGATTCAAAAAATCACTCGTATACTAAACAAAGATCTAAAAGAAAAGTTTGGTATTAAACAGCCTAAAATTTACGTCTGTGGTTTAAACCCGCATGCTGGTGAAGATGGGCATTTGGGCCGTGAAGAAATTGAAATCATTATCCCGGCATTGGAATCGCTACGCAACGAAGGCATGCACATCACCGGGCCGTTGCCTGCCGATACCATATTTCAGGAGAAATACCTGAGCGATGCCGATGCAGTACTGGCGATGTATCATGATCAAGGCCTGCCGGTATTAAAGTACAAAGGCTTCGGCGCAGCAGTGAATATTACCTTAGGTTTGCCCTTCATCAGAACTTCAGTAGATCACGGCACGGCAATTGAATTAGCCGGCACGACGAAAGCCGACAGCGGCAGTTTTAGAGCTGCTATAAATCACGCAATTGAATTGGTACAACATCATCAATGAGTAATAAAAATCATTTAGGTCATACCGCGAAAAAACGCTTTGGGCAAAATTTTTTACACGACGATGCGGTGATCAGCCGCATTGTTGATGCTATCGACCCGAGTGCAGGCGAAAATCTGGTAGAAATTGGTCCTGGCCTTGGCGCCTTAACCGAACCTGTTATTGAACGTGCTGGTGACATATCTGTGGTTGAGCTTGACCGAGATCTGGCGCACCGATTGCGACACCACCCTTTCATCGCCAAACATTTAACCATTCATGAAACCGATGCCCTGAAGTTTGACTTTTCCAGCCTGGCAACAGAAAAACAATTAAGAGTGTTTGGCAATCTGCCCTATAATATTTCAACGCCATTAATTTTTCATTTATTGTCTTTTAAAGATTGCATCAAAGACATGCATTTTATGTTGCAAAAAGAAGTGGTAAATCGAATGGCGGCAGGTCCAGACTGCAAGGCATATGGCCGCTTATCGATTATGAGCCAATATTTTTGTCAGGTAATGCCGGTGATGGAAATCGGTCCTGAAGCGTTTCAACCGCCACCAAAAGTAGACAGCGCCATAGTGCGATTGATACCACATAAAGAAATTACATATCCGGCTAAAGATGTTAAGTGGCTTGAGCGAGTCACCCGTGAAGCATTTAATCAACGTCGTAAAACCATTCGAAATAGTTTCAAAAAACTGATCAGTGTCGAACAATTGCAAGAACTGGGGATTAACCCGGGGCTGAGACCAGAAAATTTGAGTTTGCGTGATTATATTGATGTGGCAAACTATCTGACGGATAACCCGCCAGCGTTATAAATTTATTAAGTGCTAAGGTGTAATTGATGGAAACAACACAGGCAAACCCTGGACAGCTAGTGAAGGTCTCGACTCAGGTTGACTTTATTGAAGAGCAATCGGATCAATATCAAGACAGGTTTGTCTTCAGTTACACCATTACTATTGAAAATAATAGTGATAAAACCATGCAATTAATCTCCCGCAGCTGGCTTATTACCGACGCCGATGGCAACAAGGTATCGGTTGAAGGTGACGGCGTTGTCGGCCAGCAACCGGTGCTACAAAGTGGTCAACGTTATCGCTATTCCAGTGGCTCTATCTTAAAAACCCCCATTGGCACCATGGAAGGCTTTTACACCATGAAAGATTTGCAGGGCAATCAACATAAAGTCGAAATTCCGGTTTTTGGCCTTTCTGTTCCCAATATCCTCAACTAAGCGCATGGCAATTTATCTGGTCGGAGACATTCAGGGCTGTCACCAAGAGTTGTGCCAGTTGATGGCGAAAGTTAATTTTGATACAAGCTGTGATCAATTATGGTTTACCGGTGATTTAATCGCTCGCGGCCCAGACTCTTTAGCGACCATCAGGCTAATAAAAGACTTAGGTGATAGCGCCGTGGTCGTATTAGGCAATCACGATCTGCACTTGCTTGCTGTTCATGCTGGCATCAAACCCGTGAAAAAAAATGACCGGTTAGATGATCTGCTTAATGCACCAGATCTCGATGAGTTGATGGACTGGCTTGCGCAACAACCTTTAGTGGTGCAATTACCCAACGAAAATGCTTTTATGAGCCATGCCGGATTGTCACCGCAATGGACTGCGCAACAAGCATTGCAACAATCAAGCTTTGTGCAACAACGGATTTCATCTGATAATCGTGATCACTGGCTAACTTTAATGTATGGCAATGAACCAAATTCATGGTCGTTGGCAACCACCGAAGAGCAACAGTTTCGATTCAGCGTTAATGCCCTGACTCGCATGCGCTTTTGTATCACCGGCACCGGCGCTCTTGATTTTACTAACAAGTATTCGCCAGAAGATAACCAAGATCGAAATTTAACCCCCTGGTATGAGCTCTCCACGCAATTAACCAGATGTAAATGGGTGTTTGGCCATTGGGCCAGTTTGGATGGCAAGGTGACAAACTCCAATGTATACGCGCTCGATACCGGCTGTGTATGGGGTGGCGATCTCACGATGCTACGCTGGCATGACAAACGGCTGTTCACCGTTGCCGCCATCACTTAAAAACTCAATATTAGAAATAAAGCACCGTCATTCCGCAATGTTGTTGTGCGGAACCCCCTCCAGTTAAAGGGTGGCTTTATTAAAGGCTCATTTTGAATTTAGGAGATCCCACCCAAAAGCACGGTGGGATGACGGCGCTTTGTCTCTACTTCTTATTGTGGCACTGACCTGCCGGTCATGATTGAGTTCAGCATTTATATTTGTTAACCCCAAGTAACTTTGACGTACTCTAATTACCAAGCGATCCACTTAAGCAGGGTCACTCTGCTTTCTAATTCAGTACCATGTACTTCATTTTTCATTTCCCAAAACCTAAAATTCTCCTTTTGTAAAATCAAATAAACTCATATACTTAAAATATTATTCCCTATTCGAAGCGATCAGCGAGTTTTTATGGCCAGAGAGCAATTTGGTATTTGTGCCGAGCCAAACCTACACAGCTATTATTTAATGTTTAATGTATTGGATAATAAAAATAATTTTATTCGTAAAGCTTTAGCGGCATTACCGGCTTTATTTGAAGATTATGCGGATCAATTTTCTGAGTCCAATTTAAATGCAGTGATCGCTATCGGGGCTAATTATTGGCACGAATATTATCCGCAAGCAAAGCCACAAGGGTTAAAACCTTTTAGCCACTTGCAAGTGGAAGACAGGTACGCGCCGGCAAACAATTATGATCTGTTTATCGAAATTCGCAGTGACAGAGCCGATGTCAATCATGTGGTGAGTATCAATGTCTGTGAGTTGCTCAATGATGCAGTGGAGTTAGTAGAGCAGGTAAAAGGTTTTCGCTATTTAGACGGTCGTGATCTAACCGGTTTTGTCGATGGCAGTGAAAATCCGAAAGGCATGCATAAACGTGAAGTGGCTTTAGTGAGTGATACTGAGCAAGCGGAATTTGCCAAAGGCAGTTATCTACACATTCAACGCTATAAGCATAACTTACCCCTGTGGCAAACCTTAAAAGAGAAGCAGCAAGAAGACATTATTGGCCGTACCAAACGTGATGACATTGAATATGCGTCTGAGGATAAGCCATTAACCGCCCATATCAAACGCACAAATTTAAAAGACAGCGATGGCAAATCGCTTGAGATCGTACGTCAAAGCATGCCCTATGGACATATGAAAATTCAGGGGTTATTTTTTGTCGCCTACTGTCATACCCCAGAAAATTTTGAATTACAGCTAAAAAGTATGATTGCCGGTGACGGCCATGGTAACTTTGATCATTTATTGAAATATACTCAGGCAGAGACTGGCGCAGCCTTCTTCGCTCCATCGTTAGACTTAATTGCCGCAATCGCCGAAGACTAATAATATTGATACTTTACCGTCAATCAATGCTTCAATTTTCAAGGCAAAACAATGGTTAATAGCCCGCTATTGACCTTTGATTTAATTCATGGATTGATTAACTTAGAATTGCCACGGATGGCATAAACTCTGTTACCGCAGAAAATCGGAAAAAAGTGAGTATTGAGCAAGTGCTGCTTATCCCGTTCAGGTTAACTGATAACCGGTCTTTTTAAGCAGCTACAGCGCTCTTTGATGCGTTTTAAGATAATTTCTCTAAGATTGGCTGAGCAAAAAGAATTTTGCATGACCACATCTGCGGTCTGCTCAACCTTGCTTGCAAGTTTTTTAATAAAGCTTGCTCCTGCTTTTTCGCCAAGACCAATATTTTCTGCCAGCAATAAAAAATCATGAAAAGTGTAATAGCCATAACTTTCATAACTGGAACTAAAATTGCTGTCTAGCTCAGAATGAAGCAATGATAGCGTCATATATTCACCATCATATGCAGGATAAGGTGCAATCGACAATACATCGTAAATGGGAGTGAAATTATTCATTGTGGTGGTATTAGACGTTGGCTCTCTATACATCGAGAAGTTTTTCAAATGTAGATCACTGTTGCCAACGATAAATGAAAACAACACCTGGTTAAACGCGTTCAGAAGAACTGTTTTTTGGTTGCCAGATGCCTGGTATAATTCTTTCAACGTGTTCTCATACGAGAGCGAGTCATCGCCTTTATGTTTTGGGTGAATATTACAAAGTGATGCACCATCTTCGATAAATAACCGTTGCCCACTTGCGGTTATATCAAATCGCTTAGTGACGTAAGCCCGCTCACCATTTTCAAATGGTATCAGTGAGCAATCAGCAACATCTAACCCTACCGCTCTGGCAAGGCACATAATAGCGTGTTCATTTTCAGCGAGTTCAGGGAACTTCTGCGGGGATGGTTTTACTATGTATAAACCATTTTCAACGACAGGTTTCAACACTCCGTTCTCTAATGTCATAAAAAGTTTGCGTTGCACACCAGAAATAGAGACACCATCAGTATAGTCAATGGCTAAATCTTCAAAAGACTCACTAGTGCCGGTTATCGACAAGCCATTATCAGGGTATTTTGACAAGCCAAACATTGATTTTAAATGAGCCCGACTAAATCCGTTATCCATTTGCTTAGTGGATACAAACTTTAAGCTCCCTTGACAAACCGACTTGGCCATTAGTCATTCACCTCTACTTTAATGATGGATATAGCGCCAATAATTTCGGCACCATTGGCAAGCAATAGGCCAAACTCATCAGCCCTATCTAATCGTGCTTTTGAGCTTTGGTGAAACTTAACCCAGCCCTCACTAAGCAAATTGGTGAAAAATGGCGGCAGAATATCAAACTCATACTTTAATTGTTCAATAGGAAACCTATGGCCAATGGGGACCCCAGATTTCACATACTCATGGTCATAAACAAATTTAAAGGTTTCGATTAATCCTGCTCTATATTCAAGGATCTCCCCCGCGAGTACACCATTGGCATAAACCAGGCCTTTACGGTTCAGGTTAGCCATTAACCTGTCCTATATAAATACTCTTACCAAGCACGCCAAGTACCGCTGTTAGGGTCGATACTTTTGCCGATTGGGGGTCTTTAAGCAGCCGGGTTAAGGTGTTTGCTGAAATATCTGCGAGTATGGCAATGTCACTCAACAGTACCTTGTGCTCTTTCGAATGAGAGTCTACCAGTGGTTTCAGAGAATCCAGTGACTGATAGTTTTGTTTTATGGTCTGCTCAACAAGCACAGCTTTCACCTGGGAAACCCGCTGTTCAAGTTCAGTTAATATCATTATTGCTTTCTTGTTATCCATAATCACCACACAAGTAGAAAATTAGTTAACTAAAATAATAGGCACCATTAAAGGTGAAATCAATCAAAAACATCTTATATATTGATTTCAAGCATTAAATAATAAAAAATCACAATAAATGATAAAATAAAACATTAAAGCACCATTAAAGGTGAAATAATACAATAAAAACTAAAAACCACCACTTATTGTGATTTAAGTATCCGGCTGGAATAACGGATCACTCATAACATTCTCTATATATTCTAATACCATCGTTAATTTATATTTAGTCGCTCTGCTAGTATTAAATCCACTTTAAAGGCTTCCTTGCCTGTCGTGGATATGAACATCCGTGTACAAAAAAGCCCCAAGCATGTATTGTAAACAAACTTGGGGCCTCAACAGTGCTGCTTGTATCTTATAGCAACGAGCTACTGGCTACTGGCTACGAGCAGCGGGCAGTTCGCATTAGCGATCGAAAGAGGTATTGTCTTTAACATCGCGAAGTCTGGAAAGTTGGCATTCTCATGGCATAAAATATCATGCCCGAAGCCCGAAGCCAGTAGCACATATAACAAACGTTACCCTAACTTGAAACCTTACTCAGCCTGCTTGTACCTAGGCCACCTTAATACATCTTCTGAAACAACAAATGCAGCTTTTCTTTAGTTTCTTCAATATCACCAACGGCTGTTGGTGCAATAAAAATAGTGTCATCACCAGCGATAGTACCCAATACCCCATCGGCTTTACTTAAAGAATCCAATAAACGAGCAATTAATTGTGCTGCGCCGGGGCTGGTACGAACAATGATCATCACATCGTTGCTTTCAATATCTAATACTAATTGCTTAAGTGGGCTTTTCGCCGTTGGCACGCCAAGCTCGGCCGGTAAACAATAGACCATATCTTGTCTGGCGTTACGGGTGCGTACCGCACCAAACTTACTCAACATTCTAGAGACTTTCGACTGACTTATATTGTCAAAACCCTGACTTTTAAGAGCATCAACGATGTCACCTTGCGAACCAAACTGTTCTTGTTTCAATAAGTCTTTAAATGCATTAACTAATGCTTCTTGTTTTTGCTGTGCGCTCATAAAGTCGTCTTTTATTGTTAATATCTGGTTAACGGTAAGATTTATGTACAAATCATGGGGATCTAAACTAAAGTATCATATCAGCCTTTGCCCTGTCATGACAAAATAGTTTGTAATTTACGGCGCAATTCGGTATCTTTTGTCCGTTTTTAGAAAATAAAGTAATTACTCCAAACATCTGAGGTAATTGCTCACCACAAATTATCTTAGGAGTGTTTCAATGAAAGTTGCTGTTTTAGGTGCTGCCGGTGGTATCGGTCAAGCTTTATCATTATTATTAAAAACTCAATTACCTGCGGGTTCTGAGTTATCTTTATATGACGTTGCTCCAGTAGTTCCAGGTGTTGCTGTAGATTTATCACACATTCCTACTGACGTAACGGTTAAAGGTTACGGTGCTGACGCTTTAGGTGATGCATTAACAGGTTGTGATATCGTAATTATTCCAGCCGGTATGCCACGTAAGCCAGGTATGGATCGTGCCGATTTGTTCGCAGTAAACGCCGGTATCATTAAAACTTTAGCAGAAGGCATTGTTGCTAACTGTCCTAAAGCCCTAGTTGGTGTAATCACTAACCCGGTAAACGGCACTGTACCGATTGTTGCTGAAGTATTCAAAAAAGCAGGTACTTACGAAGCTAACCGCGTATTTGGTGTAACAACACTTGACGTTATCCGCTCTGAAACTTTCATTGCGGAATTAAAAGGCTTATCAACTTCTGATGTGAAAGTTCCGGTAATTGGTGGCCACTCAGGTACTACTATCTTACCTCTGCTTTCACAAGTTGAAGGTGTTGAGTTTAGCCAAGACGAAATTGATGCGTTAACGCCACGTATCCAAAATGCCGGTACTGAAGTTGTTAATGCAAAAGCTGGTGGCGGCAGTGCCACTCTTTCTATGGGCGCAGCCGCTGCTCGTTTTTGTATGTCGCTTGTTAAAGGCTTACAAGGTGAAGACGTTATTGATTACGCTTACGTTGAAGGCAATACCGGTGACGCAACCTACTTCGCCCAACCGGTACGTTTAGGTAAAAACGGTGTTGAAGAATACTTACCTTACGGCGAGTTAAGCGCCTACGAAGAAAAAGCGAAAAACGAAATGTTAGCAACCCTTAATGCTGATATTAAAGAAGGTGTTGATTTTATCGCCTAATTTGCGATGAATGAACACCTAGCAAAAGCCGGTCGATTGACCGGTTTTTTTATTTTGAACATGAACAACTTGAGCAATGGGTATCAAAGCTTAAATCTCTGGGTATCGAATTTGTGCAAGAGCCAACAGCACAAAGTTATTTATGGCGAGAAGCGGTACTACACCCATCGCCATTCAAAGTGCAGGATTTCAGTGGGAATTAAAAGTTACACGGAAAATAACGAATGAATGAAGCAGAACGTAAACAGTTAATAAAAACATCCTGGCAATTACACGCTTTAGTGGAAGAAGGCTACCTGAATAACCCGGCGATTAAAGGCGAGCAAGAGTGGTTAGAGAAACAACGAATACTGTTGGCTGACATGGCGATTCATTTATTACAGACAGCAATCACCCCGGGAGACATAGAGCTCGATAAGCTAAAAAACAATCTGCATTCAATTTTAACCATAGCTGACCAGTTTTTGCCAGATGCTGAACTGAAAAGTGCAACAGATAAGCTATATGATTAATCCATAATAGTCATCTCTGTCTACCGTCAATAAATTTTGTTCTACACTTAGCATTTGATTAACAGCACTTTGATGGACCAGCATGCTTGCAAAATTTATCAGTTATGCCTTGCTACCAGTATTTTATATACAGGGTATTACGGTTAAGCGAACGGTGCCCGTGCTGCCAGAGCCTATCGGTTCGCGACGTGGCCAGAATGGAGTCGGCAGTCCCTTAAAATTATTAGTCCTTGGTGATTCTGCGGCGGCCGGTGTTGGCGTGACTCATCAGCGTAAAGCGCTGCTTGGCAACCTGATAGATAATTTAAAACTACACCATCAAATTGATTGGCAACTGCATGCCCAAAGCGGTGCGACTACGGCAGATACCATTTTCGAGTTAGACAATATCGGAAAACAAAAACTCGATGTGATCGTGACTTCACTAGGCGTTAATGACGTAACATCGGGAATGAGGGCAACAACATGGCTGAGCAAACAATTACAGCTAAGACAGAAATTAATTGCAAAGTTTGATCCCAAATTACTAATCCTGACTTCACTGCCACCGATGGGGGACATTCCGGCATTGCCACAGCCGTTACGTTGGTTTGTTGGCGAAAGAGCCAAAGAGTTTGATCAACTGTTAAAGAACAGTTGCCAGGGGGTAACTCAGCACTTATCAGTAGACGTCGGTAACATCGATGGCATGATTGCCGATGATGGCTTTCATCCAAGTGCAAATTTATATAAAGTCTGGGGCAGCAAGTCGCGACGCTAATTCGGCAACGGATATAACGGTTAATTATACCCGTTTACCAATACCCTTGGCTTGGTATTATGCGTTTCTATCAACCGATAAATGCGCCAGGGCGATTAGGGCTTGCTTATAGTCACTGTCGCTAAGTATATCTAATGCCGCAATCGCTTTTTCAGCTTCGGCTTCGGCCATCTGCTGGGTAAAGTCTAATGCACCAGTTTCTCGCATCGCTGCTAACACTTGCTCAAGATGCTCCATACCGTTGCCCGTTTCAATGGCCTCACGGATCATCAACGCTTGCACCTCATTACCATGATGCATTGCGTGCAACAATGGCAATGTAGGTTTACCTTCGGCTAAATCATCGCCGACGTTTTTACCCATTTTTTCGGCATCGGCAGTGTAATCGAGTAAATCATCGATTAATTGGAATGCGGTACCTAAGTGCATACCGTAAGCCGTCATCGCTTTTACCATGTCTTCACTTTGTTCGGTTACTACTGCAGCAAGGCGTGTGGCCGCTTCGAATAATTTAGCGGTTTTGCAATAAATCACCTGCATGTAACTGTCAACCGTAGTATCAGCATCATTGCAATTCATTAATTGCAGCACTTCACCTTCGGCGATGACATTGGTGGCATTGGATAGCACTTTCATAATCGACATGTCATCAAGGGTTACCATCATTTGAAATGAGCGGGTATAAAGAAAATCACCTACTAACACGCTGGCGCTGTTACCAAATAACTCATTGGCGGTTTCTCGGCCTCTACGCATCGCCGATTCGTCAACCACATCATCATGAAGTAATGTGGCAGTATGGATGAATTCAATAATAGCCGCTAAACAAATATGCTTGTCACCGCTATACCCCATCGCTCTTGCAGCCAATACCGTTAACAATGGGCGCATTCGCTTGCCCCCGGCGTTGACGATGTAAATACCTAACTGATTGATCAGTGCCACATCTGAGTCTATTTGCGAATAGATCAGCGTATTCACCGCATTCATGTCTTTAGAGGCAAGGTCCTGGATTTGGTTAATATTCATATTTAATTGAACTTTTTAATATTTTTCAAGCGGTTAGTCGTAGAATTTGAGTTATACTCTGCTATGGTTGATGATTTTACACTATTTTAGCCAAGTTCAAAGTTTTCAATGTAAATAAAGCTGAAAAAAACGTCGTTTTCTCCCCCTGAAGAAGTCAGCTGTATAGCTGAAATTACAAAGCTAAATGTTTGTAATTTATTTTTCCTAACTAATTACCGGAAAATGCGTAAATAGACTTGCGAAGCCGTAAATCTTCGCGTAGAATCCGCGACCTATTATTTTAATTTGTGCGTCTAATATCATTGGCGCAGTACGGAGTAGCAAATGTACGCTGTATTCCAAAGCGGTGGTAAACAACACCGTGTAAGCGAAGGTCAAACTGTTCGCTTAGAGAAACTAGAACTAGAAATTGGTTCAACTGTAGAATTCGAAAATGTATTAATGGTTGCTAATGGCGACGACATCAACGTAGGTGCACCTTACGTTGCCGGTGGCAAAGTTACAGCTGAAGTTGTAAGCCAAGGTCGTGGCGATAAAGTTAAAATCGTTAAATTCAAACGTCGTAAGCATTCACGTAAGCAGCAAGGCCACCGTCAGTGGTTTACTGAAGTGAAAATTACTGGCATCAACGGTTAATAGGAGTAATTAACGATGGCACATAAGAAGGCAGCAGGTAGTACTCGTAACGGTCGTGATTCAGAAGCGAAACGCTTAGGTGTTAAACGCTTTGGTGGCGAGTCAGTTTTAGCGGGTAACATTATCGTTCGTCAACGTGGTACTAGATTCCACGCTGGTACTAACATGGGTATTGGAAAAGACCACACATTATTTGCTTTATCAGATGGTAAAGTACAATTCGATGTTAAAGGTCCTCAAAACCGCAAGTTTGTATCAATTATTGCTGAATAATAGCGATAAGCGAAACAGATATAAAAAACTCGCTAGCTAGCGAGTTTTTTTTTGCTTTATATATTGATTATTTGATCTATGTAAATAAGGCAATATTTCTAATTAGTGTATTTTTCATACACTAGTTATACTAATAGCAATCGCATTGCTTTTTAATGCGATGGCTATAAATACATACATTTATGTTTGGAGCTTAATTAAAGCTAATGAAATTTGTAGATGAAGTAGAAATTCGCGTTGAAGCTGGCGACGGTGGCAGCGGTTGCGTAAGTTTTCGTAAAGAAAAATACATAGAATACGGCGGACCTAACGGTGGTGACGGTGGCGACGGTGGCGACGTATACCTGATCGCCGATGAAAACCTGAACACCCTTATCGATTATCGTTTTGAGCGATTTCATAATGCCCAGCGTGGCGAAAATGGCAAAAGCCGTGATTGTACCGGTAAAGGTGGTACAGACTGTACTCTTAAAGTACCTGTAGGTACCCGCGTGATCGATGTTGATACTGGTGAGCAAATTGGTGATTTAACCAAACATAAACAAAAAATTATGGTGGCCAAAGGTGGCTGGCATGGTTTAGGCAATACCCGTTTTAAAAGTAGTACCAATCGTGCCCCGCGCCAAAAAACCTTAGGTACGCCAGGTGAAATTCGTAACTTGCAGCTCGAGCTCATGCTCTTAGCCGATGTGGGTTTATTAGGCCTGCCAAATGCCGGTAAATCTACGTTAATTCGTAGTGTTTCGGCAGCAAAACCGAAAGTCGCAGATTACCCGTTTACCACCTTAGTGCCAAACTTAGGCGTAGTGCGCTTAAATTCGCAACGCAGTTTTGTGATTGCCGATATTCCGGGTTTGATCTCAGGCGCTTCTGAGGGGACAGGTTTAGGCATACGTTTCTTGAAGCATCTTGAACGTTGTCGAATTTTAATTCATTTAATTGACGTACTTCCGGCAGATGAATCCGATCCTGCTGAAAATGCCTTAACCATCATCAATGAATTAGAGCAATACTCTGAAAAGCTTGCCGGAAAACCAAGATGGTTGGTGTTTAACAAGCTTGATTTACTGCTTGAAGATGAAGCCGAAGAAGTAATTCAACGTGTCACTAAGGCCCTTAACTGGGAAGGCGATTATCATGCTATTTCGGCATTTAATCGTGAGGGTACCGCCGATCTTACGCAACAGTTGATGACCTTTATTGAAGCGTTACCAGCGGACACGCTTGAACCAGAAACGGAAGCTGAAGAAGTCGAGTTTAAGTGGGATACTTATCATCAAGATGCCATTGATAACTACAACTACGATGACGACTTAGACGATGAAGACTGGGACGAAGACGACTACGATGTAGAAGTTGAATACCGTAAATAATCGCGCGATTCGTCGATAATAAATAACAGGCCAGATTTTAATCTGGCCTTTTCTTTTTTAGCGCTTTTCTATTCTGGATTTTACCAAATGAATTTTGGCTCACTAACGTGGTGCAGCCGGCAATCAAGCCCCAAAGTACGGAACTGCCCCCCCAGAGTGAGATATCTGAAGCGGTAACCAAAAATGTAATGATTGCCGCTTCCGACATTTTTTTGTCAGACAAGGCTTGTTCAATACTACTGGTGATGGTGGTGAACAAAGCGATGCCGGCCAATGCATAAATCAATGCGGATGGTAGCGCTGAAAATACTGCCATTAAGTAAGCCGCTGAAATCGCCATTAACATATAGAAGCCACCAGCAAAAACCGCTGACCAATAACGCTGTCCTGGATCTTTATCCACCTCTTCAGTCATACACATCGCAGCGGTTATTGCCGCTAAATTTATCGCATAACCACCAAATGGTGCGGTTAGCACGTTTACCAGTCCGGTTACGCTTAAAATAGAAGAGACAGGAGTTTTATAGTTATGCGCTTGCAACACCGCAATGCCAGGCAAATTCTGGGCTGCCATGGTGACAATAAATAATGGTATGCCAATACCAAGCAGCGCCTTGATATTAAATTCAGGTGAGATGTATTTAAACTCACTCACTTGCAATGAAAGTTCACTAAGCGCGACCAGTTCAAGTTGCCATGCCATGACGATACTGCTCAATAATAGCAACAACATCGCATATTTTGGCATGATCTGCTTAGCAATTAAGAAAGTGACAAACATCGCCACCACCAGTAAAGGTTCGTTATTCATTTGATTAAAGACATCAATACCAAAGTTCACTAAAATTCCCGCCAACATCGCCGACGCTAATGGAAATGGAATTTTATTGCTTAATTTTTCAAACCAGCCGGTGATGCCACTTAAAAAAATCAGCAATGCCGAAAAGATGAAGCCAGCGATCGCTTCATTGAGAGTAAAACCTTGGCCAATGGTAATGAGTAATGCCGCACCAGGAGTTGACCAGGCAATTAATATCGGTACTCGATAAAAGAGCGATAAACCGATAGAGGTTAGCCCCATGGATAATCCTAAGGTTAATATCCAACTTGCTGCCAGGCTAACATCTCCGCCCAGGGTAATAACCGTCTGATAAATCAGCGCTGCAGAGCTGGCAAAGCCAATCACCACAGCCACCAGACCGGTGACAGATGCGCTTAAAAGGCGATTGACTAGCATAATAAATACTCCGATAATAACATTTCGCTGTGCGCTTTAACGCACAAACTATCATTGTATGTTATAACGCACAAGAGAATAATGACTAAAAATATAAACAATGCAGTCGGCATCCAACTAAAATTAGCAAGAAAAGATAAGGGCTGGAGTCTCGATACCGCCGCTGTACATACCGGGGTTTCAAAGGCGATGCTCGGGCAAATTGAACGGGGCGAGTCAAGTCCTACCGTTGCCAGGCTATGGAAAATTGCCAGCGGCTTTCATTTACCGCTCACCTCTTTTCTTGGCACAATTGAAGATGATAGTTTGACAGATAACGTGTTAAATACCGAACAAGGTATTTCAGTTACCACCTTGTTCCCCTTTGATAAAATAACAAAAAGTGAAGTGCTTTCGTTAATTTTGGCGCCATCGCATCAGCAAATGTCATCACCTCATAATGCTGGCGTGATCGAACACATTCTGGTCATTGAAGGAGAAATGGAATATTTTCTCGAGCAACAATGGCACCCGTTAAGGGCAGGCGAAGTAGTAAAATTTTCGGCCAATCAACAGCACGGCTATCGTAACCTCTCGGCAACCCCAGCAAGGTTTCATAACCTCATTTGTTATACCGACGAAGAAAAATTTTAGTTTGCGCCAATAAAGCACACCCTTTATGTGGAGTAGAATTGTTGCTCAAGGCTAAAGTTATTTGTTATTCTATCGGCAAATTTTTACGCTAAATTTAATTCACTTTTAAGGCTCTTAATGACTATCCTATCTATGATTGTTGCCCACGCCAATGGCCGGGTAATTGGCAAAGACAATCAAATGCCCTGGCACATGCCTGCCGACTTAAAGTATTTCAAACAAACGACGGTAAAAAAGCCGGTGATCATGGGCCGTAAAACGTTCGAATCAATCGGTTTTCCCTTGCCTGGGCGACGAAACATTGTCATTTCTCGAGACAGCAATTATCAAGCCGATGGCATAGAAACGGTAACCTCGGTAGACGCCGCATTAGCGCTTGTAACCGACGTAGAAGAAATTATGGTCATAGGGGGCGGCAGTATCTATGAGCACTGCTTAAAGGCCGCACAACGCCTGTACATCACTGAAATTGACCTAACCGTGCAAGGCGATACGCTATTTCCTGATTACAATGCCGAAAACAACTGGCATTGTGTTAGTGAAGATGCCCATCCTGCCGATGAAAAAAACCTACATAACTACAACTTTAAAGTGTACGAGCGTATCTAATAGCAAGTTGAGGTAACAGCAAATGTTATCTGTTAGTGCATTTCGATATTTTACAACCGACCCTGTGGTCGGTTATAATGTGATACCAATTTGAATAAGTATGTGTTCTACTTTTTCATGAGGTAAAACGGATAAATACAATGCATAAAATTTAGTAAGTAGTTATTCTCGGCTTTGGCATCCTGCGTCGCTCTACCTGCAGCATCCAAGCTTTCGTACTTATCAATTTTATAAAGCCGTAGTTATTCGTTTTAACCATTAAAAATGAGCAGATATTTAATCAACTTGGTATATTAATTAAGTCAAGGTAGTAGTCTATGAGAGATGCAGAACAAACCCGTCAGAAGATATTAGAAATCAGTGCCGATGAAATCCATAAGCATGGTTTCACTGCCACCAGTTTGTCTGCCATTCTCCAGCGCTGCAAAGTTTCCAAAGGCGCTTTGTATCACCATTTTCCCAATAAAATGGAATTGGGTTACGCCGTTTTTGAAGAGATCTACACGCCAATGTTTTTAGCACTGTGGCAACCTGCGGTAGAGGTTGATGACCCGATTGCAGGGTTATCTGAGTTTTTCAAATTGATGAGTACCGAATCGAGCTGTGAGGAGGTTGTCTGCGGCTGTCCGTTAAATAATCTGTGCCAGGAAATGTCTGCCATTGATGAAGGTTTCCGACTGAGAATTCTCAATATGCAGCAACAACTCAATCAACTTATTGCGATAAACCTGCAACGTGTATCGGCGCAATTACGCCCCGACATTGACTTCAGCCAGGTTGCCTATTTTATCGTTGCCAGTTTTCATGGCTCATCCAGCTTGAGTAAAAGTTCACAAAACAAAGAATTGTTTAGCAAAGTGATCAACGAGCTTTGTCAATATATTGCTAATCTGCGAAATGGCTAACTTTCCGAAATAATACCCCCCTGTTTTAGCACTAAATAGTATAAGAAATATTAAATAACCACTTACAAACCGCGCGGTCGGTATGTACAATAAGGGAAATTATGACACTTTGAATAAGATACAACAAGGAATGACCATGAAACGATTTTTCGCAATTTCCCTATTACTCATTATCAGCTTTAACAGTATCGCGGTTGAGCAAGGTTTATCGCCCTATAAGGTCATTGCCAATACCGGCAATCAACTATTTACTCGTATCGCCGATGAGCAACAACAGTTAAAAGCATCGCCACAGCTAATGCGTGACATCGTTGAGCAAGAGCTAATGCCGGCAATCGATTACAAATATGCCGCATTCAAAATTTTAGGCAAACACTTGAAAAAAATGAGCCGAGCGCAAAAGCAAAATTTTATTATTTCGATGCGCAGTTATTTGGTGAAGACCTATGCCAACGCACTTCAACAATACCACAATCAACACGTCACTTTTGAACCGGAGCGCCCGACTAATGGCGCAAAAATAGTGGCGGTTGATGCAATTATTGCAGATGCCAATGCACCAGAAATCACCATTACTTTTCAAATGCGTCAAAACCGAAAAACCAAACAGTGGAAAGCGTATGACATGATAGTAGAAGGCATTTCATTATTAACCAGCAAACGAGCGGAAATTAATAGCCGTATTGCCAAAAATGGTATTGAGCAAGTTACCTTGGAATTGGCCGCAAGAGGAGAGTAACTGAGGCCGTAAAGTAAGTTAAATCAGAACTTAATCCATAAATGCGGCTTATTTGGCAACAGATATTTTCACCAGATTACTCTCGGCCAGCAACGATTTTACCACCAGAATTTTATCAACCCTCGGGTGGATAGCAAAATTCAGCCGAAAGCGATTTTTAGCTAATTGTTTTACTTCTTGCTTACCGGTGTCAATGTTGATGCGAGTCATAACGGTGGTAACATCGGTTCTGCGGTTGAAATAGAGATATCCATTGGCAATCTGCCATAGATTGGGGCTGGCTGAGCCCACTTTACCGAGCAGTTTAGTTGCTTCAAATTCTTTGTCATTGTTTAATGACAACAGCCAGGCTTCGAGGTTTTCCTTAATGGCGATGTAGTTATTTTCACCATATTGCCGTATCGCTATATAGCCCTTTAACCAAGCGACTTTCTTTTTTGCTTGCAGAGAGTACAGGTATATAGAGTGAAGCTTATCTTCAACACTGGCATAGAAAAGCTTATCGCCATCAGGGTGCCAGGTTGGGTTATGCACCAGCTCCAAATCACTGGTGATAAAATTCAGGGACTTGCTTTGCAGGTCGAAAATAAAGATACGCTTTCCGATCACCCCCGCTAGCTTTGATTCTTGTTGGTTAATGACAAGTGCGGAAATTTTGCTGTCCGGCGAAAATGAGCTAAGCTGCTCTACCGGCAAATTTTTCTGTTGTTTTTGCAAAACCAGTTTATCGTTTTCTAACGAGATAAAGTATAGCGTGTCGCCGTTGGCATTATATAGCGGAAAGTCTTCGGCACCGGACAAATCGATATGCTCACTGGCGAGCATGGTTTGCTGGACAAAAGGATTTGGCTGTTCTTGAATGTCGAGAAAATTACCATTGTGTTGACGCATGTAATAGCACTCATTGCCACAATGATAAATTACGTCATTAATAAAATCAGCATTAAGGGTTTTTACCAAAAAGCTGTCTTTAGCAATGCTGTACTCAAATAACTCGCCCCTGAAGCCGGATAAGATCAAACGGCTATTGTCACCACTCCAAACCAATCGGTTGGCATGAACAGGCATGACCCGGTTAGCCAATAGCGTTCCGGTGTTAATATCGAGTATCAGCAATTCGTGCTTGTCGGCGCTAACCCCTCTTAAAATTGCTAACAACTTGCCATCAAAAGATTCTTTGGCAAAATAGTCACCTGCGCCAGCAACACTAGGAGAAGTAATGGCGTTGAGTTTTCCCGTGGCTAAGTGGTAACGTGAAATCCCTTGCGCAGAAAAATTTCGATAGCCACTTTTAACATAGACAGCATCATTGCCGGCAGACCAGGCTATGACATACTTTCCCTGTAACGCTGCGGAGTCTAACACTTCACTTGCCAATACCGCATTGTCCTGATCGAGTGAAGCCAAATAATGAAAACTGCCGGCGCTATCTGAACGAATGTAAATAATTGAATGGCCATCGGGTGACCATAAGGCGTTGGCATAATTAGCATCCCCCCAGGTCAATCTTTGTATGCGTTTGCTTTCCAGGTTTTTGATATAAAGGTTTAGTGCATCGTTATTATTTGCCCGGTGTGAAAACACCAGCGCATCTTTAACCTGACTATAGTCTGCGCTTAGCTCTGAGCCAGACATATGTGTCAGAAACTCTATTTGCGGCTGTGCTTGTGCATGCGAAGATTTATCGTCTGGGTGAAAAAACCATAGTGATAATAGGGTTAAGGCCAGCAGGCTAATGAAGGTGAGCAGGTAAGAACGTACACGCTGAGCTTGCTTAATAGGTGTGTGTTCGATTATGTCAGTAACTTCGGCGATTAAGGTATAGCCTTTTAAAGGCAGTGTTTTAATGTATGTCGGGTTTCTGGCATCATCGCCGAGAGCCAGTCGTAACTTCTTCACCACAGCTCTGATAGCATCATCACTGACATGACGATTCGCCCAAATATTCGTTAATATTTCTTCCCGGCTGACGACACGGCCTTTTTGAGTCAAGAATAAACGGAGCAACTCAAATGACTGAGGCTCCAGCTTTATTTCAACTCCCTGTTTAAAGAGTTTCCCTAGTGAAAAGTCAACAACAAATTCGCCCACGGTTTTATTTGTTTGATCGCTGCTACTAATCAATTTTTGTCCTTTTATCAAACAGTTACTTGATGTGGCTTTTTGTGACTTCACCCTGAGCGGAAAATTCACAACAAGTCATAAAGCTTCCTTTGTTGATTTTTATTGAGAATGATAATTCTAAGTTATTAAAACATATAGCCGAGACTTTGTACGGAAAACCGTAAAAGAAAACTCACAAAAACATATAAGGAAAATAGATGAAATACCCGTTTTTAATACTGCTACTGTTAAGCTTTTTCTATCCATCATTCGTTATTGCTGAAACGCCAAGCTCTCCCGACCAACTTGCTCAGGCGATAGACAGCATTATGAAAAAGACCCGCACTAAAGGGGTTGCCGTCGCGATGATAGATGGTAATGGCAAGGTTTGGTCGTACACCTCCGGCCTGGCCGATACAAGGGCAAATAAAACCATCAGCGAGAAAACTCAATTTAGAATTGGCTCGATTTCGAAAATGTTTGTCGCGATGTCGGTGTTAAAGTTAATTGAGCAAAATAAACTCTCTCTGGACGATACTCTCGCCAGTGTTGCCCCGGAAATTGAATTTAAAAATCGGTGGGAGAAACAAAAGCCGATAACGGTTGCTCACCTGATTGAGCATACTACCGGCTGGGATGCACCTCACTTTCCCGAATTGGCGCATAATAGCGCGGCGCCTATCAGTACCTTGGATGCTTTGGCACTACATCCGCACTCTCGAGTATCGCGTTGGGTGCCGGGTAGCAGAACCGCATATAATAATATCGGCCCGGTTGTCGCTGCTTATATTGTTGAAAAGTTATCAGGAATGAGTTTTGAAAAATTTGTCCGGCAAAGCTTTTTAACGCCTCTATCGATGTCAGATACCGACTATTTTTATACCGATAATTATAAGAATAATGCCGCGGTGTTGTACCGGGGAAACCAACAACAGCCCTATGCGCACATTGCATACCGGGCATCTGGCGCGATGAATTCAAACCTCACAGATATGACATCATTCGCCCGTTTTTTACTGACCAGAAAAAATCAACTTGAGTCAGGCATTTTAACCACAAAGTCTTTCGATATGATGGAAAGACCATATAGTTCGCTCGCGGTTCAGGCAGGGTTGGAGTTAGGCTATGGCTTAGGCACAACGATGTTTCACCACAATGGCTTTCTTTATTACGGCCATGAAGGTGCAATGCGAGGAGCAAATAGCCTTATTGCCTATCAAAAAGAGCTGCAAATGGCGCACGTGATCATGACCAATAGTGAATCAGCCGCAGTCGCTGAAATTCATCAGCTGTTGGCTGAATATGAAACGCAAAATACGCTAAAAAAACCGCTAAAACATGAGCGTCAAGCGACTCAGGATGAATTGGCTTTAAGCGGTTTTTATCGACTGATTAACCCGGTCAGTAAGCGCAGTGAATTTCTTCAGGGACTGCTGCCGTGGCAGCTTGAGGTGACTAGCTTGCAGGCATGGATTAAGCCGTTATTGGGGGGCAATAAAAGAGAACTAATTTTTTCATCAGCTGCTGGTTTTAAACAAAATACCACAGGTATGGTTGCCCTGATAAGTGGGCAAGATCCACTTGCCGGTAAGGTGTTGCATTATGGGCCACAGACTTTCAAGCAGGTTAGTTCCTTACGTGCGTATTTGCCGATTGTCATTCTTGCTCTCTGGTTAGTTTCTGCATTGATTTCACTAATATTCTTGTTCATCTGGATACCACGCCGATTACTTAACAAACTGGATAAGGGGGCAACCATTCAAGTCAGGAGCTGGCCATTAGCAGGGGTCATTGCCTTAGCACTATTGGCAATTACTCTTATGAATGCAAATAACAGTTTGCAACCGTTCATGTTAACCGGAACCGTTAGCTTCCACTCGCTAGTTATTATGCTGATGACCTTGGTCTTTGCCAGCACAAGCCTTTACAGCGGCCATATCCTTTTCAAAAACAGAAAAGAAAAAATGAACCGATTTGTCTACTGGCACTCCGCGCTCCTAAGTCTGAGCAGTATTTGCCTGACGTTTTACCTGGCGTATTACGGCATGATCGGCCTCAGGCTTTGGACATAAAACTGTCCGCACAACTCATCCAAATCAGTGCCTTAGGTGAACCTTTGGCACTGATTTGGCGATACTGAGAATTTATACCTTGATGAAGATTTTGTGCTTAAACATCCAGGCCAGCAATAACCATTGTAGAGCAAGGACGGCAATGATTGCCCAAAGAGCCTGCCAAGGTGCGCTTAATGCATTGATAAATCCACCAAATAGACTGTTGGCAATATAATCCCATTTAACCAGGCTGGTGGCCAAATAGATGATAATTGAGTTCATCCCAATGATGGCGAAAGGTTTTGCCCAGGCTTGCCAGTTTTGCATGTCGATTAGGTAGTAAAAAAAGGCTAAAAATAACACGCTCCAACCCGAGGTTACCAAGACAAAAGAAGGGGTCCATAAAGTTTTATTCACCGGCAGTATCGTGTGCAATAACCAGCCTGATGCTAATGCAATAATGCCAATGAGTACTAAGTTTCTCAGTAATACCTTAGGTAAATGTTTTTCGGTCATCATTAATCTGCCAACAAAGACACCGACCATGCCATTAATCACCGAGCCTAAGTTAGACAGTATACCTTCCGGGTCTACCGCTAAGTTCTGATAACGAATACCCGGTAAAAACGTTTGATCGACCCAGGCATTTAATGAATGAGTGGGCCCGTAGTTACCTGCGCCGTAGCCATCAATGGAAACGAAGGCGAGCATTAACCAATAACCAAAGAATAAAGCTGCGGTAACAATAGCTTGTGTCTTAACCTGACAGTGCCAAACCAGCATAGCGCCAACAAACCAGGCTAACCCTATTTTTCCAAGAACACTGGCATAACGTATGTCATCAATAGCTGCTGGCATCCCCGTGCCCCAGCCATGATTGTAAACAATGCCCAATCCAACTAACAATGCCAGACGTTTTATCGCATGCCGGTACTTTTCACGCTGTTGTGTTTTGCTATAAGACGAAATAGGTTTGGCCGCGATGCCTAAACTGACACCCGACAATAAGATGAATAATGGAAAGATCAAGTCGTAAAAAGTAAAACCGTGCCACTTCGAATGGAGCATTTCGCTTGCCGCCAGTTCAAAAAACGACAGCCCCGTAATGACAAAAAGCGCCGCAAATAAGCCTTCGGCTCCCAAGATCCAGAACATATCAAAGCCTCGCAACGCATCAATGGACAGTAATCTTTTCGGTTTTTTTGGGGAGTCGATTTCTGCGCTGGCAAGCTTGCTTGTGGTCATAAATATTTTGGGATTTTACTTATCGAATGCGTGTCATGCACTCTACACTATTTACTGAAATATGAATAATAATTTACAAAATATCAATATTCAAGCAACACCAATCAATAAACAATGTTAATTGTTTGCTATAACCTAGTTGTCAACGGCAGGTATCATTTGACCATGCCGAGGAATCGTTCTAATCTGCATTAACCTACGTTTGAATGTGGCATGGCGATTAATAACCGACTACAATCAAAAAAACACATAAAAGATGCACTATTATGCTAACAAAAATTCGAATTTTTATCCGAAACCTGCAACAAGACAGTGTTGTAAATAATACGCTTTCATTAGAAATTGCCACCGCAGTGTTGCTGTTTGAAGTAATGCGCGCCGATCATAAATACGAAGATGAAGAAAAAGTGAAGGTGGTTGAATTATTGCAACAGCATTTTCAATTAGACAAAGTCGAGGTCAATGACATTTTGGCACTGGCCGAAGACGAGTCTCATCATGCCAATGATTTTTATCGCTATACCACCTTAATTAATGAGCAATACGAACTTGCTGATCGGATTAAAATTGTCGAGTTGTTATGGCAAGTCGCCTATTCAGACGGCCATTTAGACGTTATTGAAGAACATATTATCCGTCGTATTGCCGATTTATTGCATTTACGCCACGGTGAATACATTCAATGCAAATTAAATGTTCAAAACCAGCAAAGCAATGATTAAAGAAGATCGTAATTGCTGTTTTACCCGTGTTACAATTGCGCCCTAACTCCCCGTATAGGAACACAAATGGCAAGCATAGGTAAAATAAACACCCTCAAAGTATTAAAACTCACCGATTTTGGTGCCTACCTTGATGGTGATGATTTAGGTGAAATTTTATTGCCAAATCGATACCTGCCAGAAGGGTGTGCTGAAGGCCAAGACGTTGCTGTTTTTGTCTACTTCGACTCTAACGATCGCCTTATTGCGACCACCGAAACGCCAAAGGGTCAGGTAGATGACTTTGTCAGTTTAAAAGTGGTGCAAGTGAATCAAATGGGCGCATTTTTAGACTGGGGCCTGCCAAAGGATTTATTAGTTCCGTACAACCAGCAACATCGCAAAATGGTGGTGGATAAATACTATCTGGTTAAAATTTATCGTGATTTACACACCGATCGTTTGGCGGCATCGAGCAAGCTCGATAAATATTTAGATATTTGGCCGGCAAATTATGAAATCGGCGAACGGGTGGATATTACCGTTGGCGATAAAACCGATTTAGGCTTTAAGGCGATCATCAACGAAAGACACTGGGGTTTACTGTACGACAATGAAATTTTCCAACCTTTGCGTGTCGGTAAAAAAACCATAGCCTATGTGAAAAACATGCGTCCCGATGGCCGCGTAGACTTGACGTTAACTCGCACCGGTATCGGCAAAGTGAACGACTTTGCGCCGGTTTTTATCCAGTACTTACAAGACAATGCTGGTGTCAGTACAATCATTGATAAAAGTTCGCCAGAGCTTATCCAACAAACCTTTGGCGTGAGCAAAAAAACCTTCAAAAGCACCGTAGGTAATTTATTAAAGAAAGGCCGGGTAACGATTGCAGCCGATGGCATCCATTATGTTGCCAACCCACAACCGAAAAAGCCGGCAGCAACAAAACCTGATACTCGCCAAAAGCCAGAACATAAAACCGGGCAAGCAAAGGCTAAACATAAACGTAGCCATGATAAGCCAAGGGCAAAACCGGCTAGCAAGAAAACTGACACTAAAGGAACTGCAAAGCCGCAAGAAAAGTTTGACTGGAGTAAGCGCTCAAAGAGCTAGTATGCAGATATGACAAAACCACGAAAATAGGGGCATTCGCCCGTTCTAAAACACTTACACAAACCTGATCATCAGGCTTTAGGTTATTTCTGCATTCAACGATACTGGTTGCATTTGCTAAGTAGCAAGCGCAGAGCCGTTATCTCCAGCAGCGTAGATTTCGGCTG
>NZ_JQDZ01000011.1 GCF_000764205.1 Thalassotalea sp. ND16A | reverse complement strand
AGTTTCGACTGAAACACCATAATGCTTTGCGGCCTCGCCTATACTCACTAAATCGAAGACTAAAGTTTTCATAATCACCACCTCATGATCAGGTTTAGGCAATTATTCGCTAACTAGCAAGAACCCCAATAATATCAGAAAAAATACACCGTCATTCCCGCGAAGGCGGGAACCTCCTGGCTTGACAGCGAGCATTTAAAGATAAATATCAAGGTATTAATTCAACTTGGCCAGCGCGATCACTTGCTGATCAATACGAACACTCTGCCCATCTTGTAAGCGTTCACCACCCCGAACAACAACACTATCACCGGCGTTGATCGCCCCTGAGACCGAAACCCAATGTCCTTGCCCCTGACCTACCGATACGTTCACTTTTTTAACTACTAAGTCTTCATCTACGGTTAGTACAAAGGTATCTCTTTGGCGTAGAAGTAATGCATCTCTAGGCACCAGTAGCGCCTCTGCAGGGTTCTGTTTGGGTAATGAAACACTAACCGCGGTACCGGATAACAAGGCTAAATTTGTTGCTGCCAACCTGACACTGAAAGTACGTGATGACTGCTCGCCACTTCGGCTCCAGGTTCTGATCGGTAATTCGATCAATTGATCTTGCCATTTCACCGCTACCTTCGCGCCCGACTGCAAAAACGGTGCGATAGCGATAGGGGCAGCAACGGTAATATCAAGATCGTTAGGATCAACCAATACCACCATAGGACGGCCGATGCTAATTAATTCTCCGACATGAGCAAAGCGCTCACTGATAAACCCTGAAAATGGTGCTTTTATTTCCGTCTTTTCAATGGCTAATTGCGTTTGTTGTACTTGCATTTGTTTGGCGATGACTTCATTTTCGGCAACGAGCAAGTCCTTCTCGGTACGCTCCAATTCGCTTACTGCGGTATTGTTGGTTTCACTCAGGGTGAGCAAACGCTGCTTTTGTTTGCTTAGATATTCAACGTTTGCCTGAGATTGTTTCGATTGCGCTTGTTGTTGTGCCATCAACAATTTTAAATTGCGATTATCGATACGAGCGATGACATCACCTTGCTGAACTTCGCTGCCAATGTCGACAATCCATAACAATTGCCCGGTTTGCTCGGCAGAAATAGGCGCATTCATGCGGCTGACCACATTGCCCGGTAACCAGACGCGCGGTTGCACTTGTTCCATTTTTGCGGTTTCAATACTCACTAATTGCGCATCACCTGCTGCGGCAACCGCGATGCTGCCAGCCATACACCCTGCGAACAAGGCGGTGGAAAGCATAGTCAAAATAGTTTTTTTCATCATTTTTCCTTAAATCTTTGGTTGTGGCGCAGCGAGTAAAGTGTTTTGCTCTGGCGCAGTTATTAATACCAAGTTGACTAATTATCTGATCATTTTTAATGGCTAAAACAAATAACTACGGCGTTATAAAATTTATAAGTAGAATAACTACTTACTAAATTTTATGCCTTGTATTTATCCGTTTTCCCTCATGAAAAAGTAGACCACTTAATTAATCAAATTGGTATATGGCATTCGTTGCTGATCTTTTAAAACCAAAATCAGCACGTTTTAGTAGTAACAAACAGGGCAGTAATATAATGGTAAATACAGTACTTACCGCTAGGCCACCGACAATGACAGCCGCCAAACCGCGATAGATCACACTACCGGCCCCAGGAATAAGTAACAGTGGTAACATGCCAAAAAAGCTGGTGGCTGTACTCATAAAGATGGGACGCAATCTTAACGACAACGCTTGTTGTACCGCATTCATTCTGCTTTCGCCCTGTAGCTGGGCCAAACGAGTTTGGTGTACCAGTAAGATGGCATTATTGACCACTAACCCAAGCAAAATAACAAAACCTATCATGGTTAATAAATCCAGCGGTTGGAACACAAACAGATTGAGCAATTGCAACGCGAGAATTCCGCCAACCGTTGCCAATGGGATGGTAATAATAACCAGAGCACTGTCTTTAACCGAGCGGAACAAGGCCGCCATCAATAAAAACAAGATCACCAGGGCAAACAAGAAATTTTCAGTCATTACGGTGATCGCCTTTTCTAACTGGTCAGCGCTGCCGCCGTAAACGATAGAACTGTTTTGCGGTAATGCCGCCTTTAATTTCGGCTCTACTTCGTTCTTTAACACCGCAATCGTTTGCTCTAATGACCAGCCTTGCGGTGGGTTAACATTTAACGTAATAGTGCGATTGCCATCAATACGAGTTAAGCGGCTAGGGCCAACCGTGCGGCTAATATCCACCAATTCAGACAATGGCGTAATAGTACCGGCGCCAGTGACCAGTGGCACATCCCCCAAATTATCCGGATCATTCCAACCTTCTGAACGGACGATGATGTTTAAGCGTTTACTGCCATTAAAGTATTCACCGGCGTATACGCCATCGCCTAACGTTCTGACGACCCGGCCTACGTCTCGGCGTGACCAGCCCTGCTCAAGAATGTTGCGATCTTTCGGGGTTAAGCGTAATTCTGGCGCCGACATATCCGGACTTGGATTGGCGCGAACATTGGCACCTTCAATCGCTTCATTAACCCACTCAACACCTTGTCTGGCAGCATTTTGCAACGCTTGGGTGTCTCGGCTTTGCAAATGAATTCGCACTTGTCTGCCGCCGCCAAAGCCACCAAATAAATTACCTTGTCTGGCAAACGCCCGAGTGTCAGGTAAATCGATTAATACTTCCTCGCGAACCACTTTCAGCAGCTCTTCCACCTGTGATTGATCTTTGGCTCTTACCCCTAAGTTACCGCCGAAGGGGCCAGAAAACAGGTAATAATTTTTCAGTGCCGGTTGCTTCTCACCATTCATATAGGGCTTTAACCGTTCAATGATCGGGTTTACCACTTCACGCTCGATGGTTTGCACATTGGCGCCCGGAGGAAATTGCAAATTGGCATCAACGGCATCACGCTTTACCGGTGGTAAATAATCCAGGTTTGGCATGGCGAATATCGTCACCATCACCGGGATCGCTAACAAGCTGGCTGAAAGCAATAACCGTCTATTACCGTTACGGGTAATTTTCATCACCCAGGCAGTAATGCTTTGCCAAAGGGACTGATTGGGGTCGCTAATTTGTTGCTCTTTGATGAAGTGTTTCGCCAATACCGGCAGCAATACCACAGCCACAATTAACGATACCGACACCGCGATAGCAATGGTTAAGGCCAGGTCGCCAAATAATTGCCCTTCAATGTCTTTTAAGAAGAATACCGGTAAGAAAATGGCCACCGTTGTCGCGGTAGAGGCCAATAATGCGCCCCATACCTGTTTGGCGCCCTGCTCGGCACTGTCATGTACATTCAGCCCCTTATCACGCATGCGTAAGATATTCTCTAACACCACAATCGCCGCATCGAGCACCATACCAACGGCAAACGCTAAGCCGGCCAGTGAAATGACATTGAGCGATCGGCCGGTAAGTTGTAATACGATAAAAGTGCTTAGTAAACTGATTGGAATGGCGGTGGCAATAATGAACGTAGCCCGGGCTCTGCGGATAAAAAACCATAACACCAACAGTGATAATACCGCGCCTACAAACAAGTTACTGGTGACTAAGTTTATTGCCCGATAAATAAAAACCGAGGCATCAAATGACTGGATCATCACCAGCTGTTTTTCCGCTAGCAGCTCTTTATTGATCAACTCGACTTCCGTTTTCACTCGATTCAGCGTGTCTAATACATTCGCACCACTGACTCTATCGATGCGCATTGAAAACGCTGGGTTACCGTTTTGTACCGCTACCTCCTGCTTGTCAGCGCGACTCACTGCTACTGTGGCAATATCGGCTAAGCGAATGTTGCGGCCATTGCGAGACTCAAGAATGAGCTGCGACAACTGATCCACTTCATACTTACCATTAAACCGTAACGTATATTGTCGGCGGCCGACATCAATGAACCCCCCCGAGATATCATTAGTGCCAGAAACTAAGGAGATCAGCTGCGGAATTTCAATGCCAAATTCCGCCGCTTTTAATGGGTCAAAGCGAATTTGTAACTCTTCCCGATTCTCGCCACTGAACATTTGTACACTGGCTACCCCTTCAATCGCTTCAATACGAGGACGAATAGAGTCCTGGGCAAAATCGATGTAATCATCAATGTCATTTGCATTACCCGGAAGCGCTTGCAAGAAGAAAAACGTTAACGCTGGATTACCGCCGCCAAAACCGCCAAGCATCACCCTTGGTGGAGTAGCATCACGAGGCTGAGATTGCACCCGAGTCATCCGGCTAATCACCTCCATTAACGTTTGTTGCATGTCGGTGTCGATGCCAAATTCAAGATTAATGAAAGCACTGCCACGATTGGCAAACGCATTCATCGACTGTAAACCAGGAATACCCCGTAATACCTGTTCTTGCGGTTCAAGAATTTCCGATTCTATTTCTTGCGGTGATGCCGCGCGCCAGGAGGTTTGAACGGCGATTCGTGGGTTTTCAATATCGGGAAACAGTTGTACTGGCAGTTTGCTTAAGCTGAGCAAGCCAACCAATAAGATTAGCGCAACGGCAACGGCGACAGCCGCTGGAGAATTTAACGCATTAGAGGTGAGTTTCATTGTTATACCATTAATCTGATGACGCTGAATTGATTAACAATAATTTAACAACTATTTCAGGTTTCGATAATGTGATCAGCTTAACTGAGCATTATTTGCGGTGAGTTACTGAGCAGAAATAATTTGCAATGCGCTGACACATTTTGACACAGTTGCAAGTAACAAGTAGTGCGTTGTAAGTTATATTAAACAAGCCGTTTAGTTTATTGGCAATGGCTACATCGATATGTTTACACCTGAAACTCCCTGCTGTTGATAGCTTGGTTTACAAGAGAATAAACGTTTATGGTTAACTTTTACCTCTACTAACAATGACTTAATGCTATTAGCCCGTTGTTTTGCTAATTCAAGTAACGCCGACTTAAGCTCTGTAGAACCTTCAGCAAGCTGCTGACTGAGCATAATTTCAGTTTTATCACTTTCGTTGGCCACCCCACATAAACTGATACTTAAATCTTCCTTATTTTCCATCAAATTGGTGATTTTGTCGACATAGTCGCTATTTTCTGGCAACAGCAGAGTTGAATTTGTGGTCATTAGAATGGGTTCAAAATTAATGTTATTGGCTTCATCAACCACATATTCGGTAGCCATTACAATCGCGCCATAAGGTTGTAATGCCAATTTTAAAAAACCCAGCGAGCCTTTTTGTAGGGCTTTAGTCAGGGCTTTTTGAATAAGTGACCTTAAGCCCACCTCGCTATTGCTTAAATCACCTTTAACAGGTACCTGAAGATCGATAGAGCCATTGCTATCCTCAAGCATTTGAATGGCAAAAGGTAGCGGTATAGTGCTTATGCTGTCATTATTTGCTAAATCTTTGATTTCCATTTTTCGGATCAATAAATCATTACTCATATCAATTTGATCATTCTCTAAAGAAAGAGAGAATTTGTGGTCCACTTGCCCTTTGGTAAATTGGTAGCCAACAATGGATTCGATGTATGGCGATATTTCAGGCAAAGAAATGGCGTCAACTTCTCCCGCTGCGATAACACTGACTGGTTGCGCGAAAAATTTTGATTTTCCTTGAATATCAATGGTCGAGTATTCCCCTATTCTTGCCTTGAGTTGAAACGGGGAATAAGTGTCAGGACTTTGAGCGTCTATGTTTTCAAGAAAAAAACTATCCAGCTTTATTTGGGTATTTAGGTGATGCTGCGGCTCTCGTTTGAGCAACGTTATCGCACTATCGCTTTGCAGCTTGATAGCAGCAATTGAAAACGCTATGGCGGCAGGATCGTTCTCTTTACTCTGCTGCTCTAACGGCTCTTGCTCATTTGCCGGTTTTAATTTAAAGGTGTTATTTAATTTCTCTACGGCGGCATAGGAGCCATCTTCTAATTGCTCAATAATCGCTTGTAATCTGGTAGCAGTGATATCACCAATCGCAATATCGTTGTCGGCAAGGCGATAATCAATGGCCTTAACTTGCAGTTCTTTAACCGCCACTGCTGCTGATTTGTGGTCACTGATCAACTGCAAATTAGTAAATACTGAATTGCCTATTTGCAGGTGCATGCTGTCATCAATACTTAACTGTTCAACAGCCAATTTCTCGTTCCTTGCCAAGGTGTATTTCTGTTCAGGATCAATAACCTGCAAATCATCAACGGCAATGTCGTGTTTACTCAAAAAGCTAAATTCTTCGCCGACAATATTCAAGGTTAAGTCAATCTGCTGACTAATGCTGGCAACTGTCGAGATCGTTCCAGGTAATTCAGCCTGCAGCTTACTGGTATTAAGTTGACCGCTGATATCAAAGCTTAAACTATCGCTATCATGCCTTATCCCGGAAATGGATATATTGCTATCTATTCTCCCGGACAGATCTTTTATTGGCCTTGGCAGTAGATTATGCAAACTCTTTAACTGAAAGCCCTGTACCGATATACGCCCTTTAACACTTGGTTGTTTTATTAAAGGCTGTGCACTAAGGTCAACATCAATTTGTGCTTCGCCTAATTGTCCATGCAGCGCCAACTCCACAGGATTGTCATGCCAGGTGGAAGCCCGGGTTAAACGAAAACTGTTAATTTTAAATACGCTTTGAAAATTAGCAACATCAATAATGGCTGTGATATTGTTGAAGCGAACCAAGTCGACATCTAAATTTGGCAAGTTTAAGGTGGTAGGCTTACTATCAACCGAATTGGCTTGTTGATTATTGGTATTGATGATCGGAATTATCGCTTCAATTTGACCATTGTCATCTTCACGAATAGTCATATTGGCATCGCTGATCTCAACCAACTCTGTAGTTAGGCCGCCACTGAAAATACCTTGCCAACGATAATCAACCTTCAGCTCTCCCAAAGCTAATTTTTCAGTGCCCTGATGGAATAAATAAACGTTCTTTAAAGCCACTTGGCCGGTAAAAATATTGATATCAACGTCTTCAATCTGTGCAGTTTCAAAACCCTGGTCGGTAATTTTGGCAATTAGCCAAAATTTAAAAGCAATAGGGAAAAGTACTAAAAACAGCAATATACCGCTAACGAAAATTAGTTTAAATTTATGCTGGGACATTAAAGGATTAAGTGTAGACATACAGATTGATTAAATAAAGTGTTGTTAATCATTTACTCAATAATTGGCGTCGGGCAATTTACATCGCCGTTTTGCGCAATATGGCGCAAGTAATGGTCCATAATGGTAATCGCCATCATCGCCTCCGCAATAGGGACGGCCCTGATGCCGACACAAGGATCGTGTCTGCCACGGGTAATGATATCGGCAGGCTCACCTTTGATGTTGATGGTTTTGCCACTAATACCAATGCTTGAGGTTGGTTTTAACGCAATATTGGCAATAATATTTTGTCCTGATGAAATGCCACCCAGTACACCGCCAGCAGAGTTGCTTAAAAAGCCATCGGGGGTCATTTCGTCACGGTGTTCTGAGCCGCGTTGATTGACACAGGCAAAGCCATCGCCAATTTCTATCCCTTTCACCGCATTGATACTCATCAATGAATGCGCCAGCTCGGCATCCAGGCGGTCAAATACCGGCTCACCAAGACCGACAGGAACATTTTCGGCAACCACTTTCACCGCGGCGCCAATCGAGTCTTTTTCTTTTAAGATGTTTTTAAGTAGCTGTTCGAGCTGCTCCACCTTGCTTGCTTGCGGGAAGAAAAACGGATTATTTCTGACTTCATCCCAGTCATAGTTTTCGGCAACAACATCACCAATTTGGCTGACACAGCCTTTAATGTTCATCCCCAGCTTTTGCTTAAGGTATTTTTTGGCGATTGCGCCAGCAGCAACTCGCATCGCCGTTTCGCGGGCCGAAGAGCGGCCACCACCACGATAATCGCGAATACCATGTTTTTGCCAGTAAGTATAATCGGCATGGCCAGGGCGAAACATTTGCGCAATGTCACCATAATCTTTCGAGCGCTGATCGGTATTTTCTATCATTAAGCCAATCGGTGTACCTGTGGTTTTGCCTTCGAATACGCCGGACAAAATCTTTACCACGTCGGCTTCCCGTCGTGCTGTAGTAAAGCGTGAAGTACCCGGTTTGCGACGATCAAGGTCGAACTGTAAATCTTCCTCGCACAATTCAATGCCAGGAGGACAACCGTCGACGATGGCGCCAAGGGCCAAACCATGGCTTTCGCCAAACGAGGTTACGCTAAAAAGTTTTCCAATTGTATTGCCGGCCATAATCTAGTTTTTCACTCGCTCTAAAAATAATTGTTTATGTTGCTCTAATTGTTGCTTGCTAATCGCAAAAACGCCAAGTCCGCCGCGTTCAAATTCTATCCAGCTAAAATCCACTTGCGGATACAAGGCATCGACATGAAGCATGGAGTTACCTACCTCACAAATCAACACGCCATTATCGGTTAAATGGTCACTCGCTTGTGCCAGTATGGTACGCACAATATCCAGGCCATCTTCACCACAGGCCAGGCCCATTTCTGGTTCATGATGAAACTCATCTGGCATATCGCCAATATCCATCGCATCAACGTAAGGCGGGTTGGTTACGATCAAATCATATTTTACCCCAGATACGCCAGAGAAAACATCAGATTTTATTGGAATAACTTGTTCTGTAAGGTCATGGTTATGAATATTTAAACTGGCCACATCTAGCGCATCAACCGATAAATCCAGGGCATCAATTTCTGCTTGCGGGAATGCATAAGCACAGGCGATGGCAATACAACCACTACCAGTACATAAATCCAGTATCCGTTGCGGCTCTGCGGTTATTTGCTGGTTAAAGCCTTGCTCAATTAATTCTGCAATAGGCGAGCGCGGCACCAACACTCGTTCATCGACATAAAATGGCAAACGGGCAAAATAAGCAAGGTTGGTTAAATAGGCTGCAGGAATGCGTTCATCAATACGACGTAACACCAAATTGATCACATCTATCTTTTCCGTTTTGGTCAACCGGGTTTGCATGATCGCATCGTCCATGTTGTCTGGCAGATGCAGGGCAAATAAGGCTAAGCTTACCGCTTCATCCCAGGCGTTATTGGTGCCATGGCCATAATACAAGTCTGCTTCATTAAATCGGCTCACACTCCAACGTAAAAAATCGCTGATAGTATGCAAGTCGGTGGTGACTTCTTCTATATTTAATTCAAGCAAAGCTTTCTCCTAAGCGAAAATGGGTGTTCATGGTGGTATTAATTTCTGCTGCTATAAATTACAATTAGCGGATGAAATTAAAAGATCTAATTTGTGACGACGATAAAACGTTATTCAAACAGGCGATAGGCCCGGTAAAGCCTATTAAGCACGACACCATACACCCGCGGACCCGTGTCAGCAAGAAGAAAACCCAACAACAAAAAGAAAAACAACAATTTGAAAAACAACAGTTTTTCTTTTCTGATGAATTTGAGCCCAATCTAGAATCTAAGGGCCCAATGAAATACGTCAGAGATGATGTTGATAGCTTTGAAGCTAAGCGCTTGCGCCGGGGCGAATACTCTCCAGAGCTAATTTTAGACTTGCATGGCCTGAAACAGCAAGAATCAAAACAAGAAATTGCCGCGCTACTGGCCGCTTGCCCCAAACAGCACGTAAATTGTGTCTGTATTATTCATGGCATTGGTAATCGTATTTTAAAAAACAAAGTACCGCACTGGTTAGTGCAACACCCGGATGTCATGGCATTTCACCAGGCACCGCTTGAATATGGTGGTAATGGCGCGTTATTGGTTTTGATCGATTTAAAAGGCGATGACTTCTGCAAGTAAAAACGGATTCAAATTATACAAAATCATCCGGGCAAACATGATTAATGAGATGACCCGCCATTAACTGTTTGTTGTAATCGATTTGGGCAATGGCCGCGGTGGCAAAAATAGGTGCGCTTTTCTCTATTGATAATTCCGCCAGTAAATAACTCACCAGCGGCATATGCGACACCAGCAGCACATTTTCATAACGTTCAAGCGATATCATGCCATCTAAATAATCGTGTACTTCACCGGCTTTACCGGCGGGAGTGAGCAAGTCGAGTGTTTGTAATGGAATGCTCAGCTTTAACTGGTCATACAGCGTTTGCGCCGTTTGTTGGGCTCGCAGATAAGGACTGACAAAAATAGCATCAAGTTCGATGTTTGTTGATTTGAGCCATTTGGCCATGACCTTAGCTTCCAATTTGCCAAGTTCGGTTAAAGGCCGTTGCGCATCTTCATGGATTTGCGTACAGGCCTCGCCATGTCGCATTATGAGTAAATTCATTGTTGTTGTAAAATCACTTGGAGCTGAAACTGCTTATTTGGCTTAATGATAGAGAATTACGCCCTATAGATAAACAAAAGTTGGCAATTAATTTGTGATCGGGTAAATAATTACTGTATTTTTCGCAAATTCTATGTATTTATATGAATATCAAGACTATTATCGGGTATTAAATCTTGCCCGCACAATTTTTCACCATTAGTTCCATTGGAGTCGCGATTGAAGCAAAGCCCAAACGATACAAAACGCTATAAAACATTAACCTTAAGCAATGGTTTACGGGTGCTGTTGATTGAAAATAGCGAGTCTAATCGTAGTGCAGCGGCTTTGGCCATTAATGCCGGTCATTTTGATGACCCAAAAGATAGGCAAGGTTTAGCGCATTTTCTTGAGCACATGCTGTTTTTAGGCACCGAGAAATATCCACAAAGCGGTGAGTATCAACAATACCTGTCACAACATAATGGCAGCAATAACGCCTGGACAGGTACCGAACACACCTGCTTTTACTTCGACATTAACTCTCAACATTTTAGCGATGCCCTCGATCGTTTCAGTCAATTTTTTATCGCGCCGTTATTATCCTTGGAGTTTATTGAAAAAGAACGGCAAAACATTGACGCTGAATTCAAATTAAAACTCAAAGACGATATGCGCCGCATCTACGATGTGCACAAAGAAACCATTAACCCCGCTCATCCGTTCAGTAAATTTTCAGTGGGCAATATTGACACCCTAAGCGATAGGGACAATAGCTGTTTAAAAGATGAAGTGACTCGCTTTTATGATCAACATTATCGAGCCGAGCGAATGACGCTTGCGGTGGAAGGCCCGCAGCCTTTAGCCGAACTTGCCGAGCTTGTGCAACAAAAGTTTTCTGCCATTAAAAGTGAAAACAACACAAAAACAAAAGTGCTGGAGCCTTTATATCGCAACGAAAATCTTGGCTTAATGATAAGCATCAAACCCGAAAAAAATGATCGTAAACTGATCCTGAGTTTTGCCATGCCTGGTATTGATGACTGTTATTTGTTTAAACCACTAAGCTACCTTAGCTACTTATTAGGTCATGAAGGTAGCGGCAGTATTCTCGCCTATTTAAAGAATAAGCAATGGGCTATGGCCCTCACGGCTGGTGGCGGGGTTAATGGCTCTAACTTTAAAGATTTCAATATTAGCTTGCGCTTAACCGAAGACGGTGAAAAGCATCAAGATGAGATCATTGAATTGGTGTTTGCCTATATCCGCTTACTCAATAAAAATGGCGTCAATCAAACTTACTTTGATGAAAAGAAAGCCATTTCGGAATTTTCTTTCCAATATCAGGAAAAATTGAAACCTCTTGATTCGGTAAATCAATTAGTGATAAACATGCAGCATTATCCCGAAGAAGATTACATTTACGGTGATTATGTGATGCAGCAGTTAAAGCCAGCATTGATCGAGAAATTTATCGGTTATTTGACTCCCGATAACTTGCGAATTATCTGCATCAATCAGCATGTTAATACCGATAAAACCAGTTATTGGTACAAGGTCCCCTATAAAACCGAAAAAATTGCCGATGAACTGCTCAGCAAACTTGCAGCCAATAAAGAATTTTCAGAATTAAGCTTACCCACTGCTAACCCATATATTGTGGCTAAACCCACCTTAGTGCCGGCTAAAAGTGAGGTTTCGGTGCCAAAGCTGATCAAAGAGAAGCCGGGCTTGAAGGTATGGTTCAAACAAGACAGTTCGTTTTTTGTGCCAAAAGGTCAAATTTTTATTGGCATAGACTCTACGGTTTCGGTAGAGAGCAAAGCGACAATTGCGATGACTCGTTTATTTGTCGAGTTATTTAGTGACTCAGTATTGGAACAAAACTACCATGCCGAGCTTGCGGGTATTCACTATCATTTATACCCACATCAAGGCGGTATGACCTTGCAACTTTCGGGCATCAACGAGAAGCAACCTTTGTTACTTGAGAACTTACTCAATAGTATTAAAGATCATTCATTGGCACCAGACCGGTTTGAACTATTTAAAAATCAACTGGTAACCAATTGGAAAAATGCAGAAAAAAGTAAGTCCATTTCACAACTGTTTGCCAAACTCAGTGCATTGATGAAGCCATACAGCCCTAGCGGTAAAGATCTGGCGCAGGCGCTTGAACGAGTGAGCTATCAAAATTTTACCGACTTTTGCGAAGCCTACTTTAATAAATTATGTGTTGAAGTCTTTATCTATGGTAACTGGTTAGAACCACAAGCAATAAGCATGGCCGAATTGGTATGTGCAAAACTCAGTGAACACCTGGATGAAAATGAAGGGGTAAGCTGCAAGGTGCTCGATTACAAAACACTTGGCGCCAATTTATTACCGCAACACCTACCCGAGCACGATTATGCCGGGGTGATTTATTTCCCTCTCGAAAACAGTGATGTTACCAGCATGGCGCTGGCCATGGTTACCAGCCATTTAATTTCACCGCACTTCTTCCATCAAATGCGCACCGAGCGTCAATATGGTTACTTGGTCGGTGTCGGTTTTGTGCCAATGAACAGTTTTCCTGGTATTGCTTTTTACATTCAGTCACCAGACACAACCGCAGATACGCTGTTTGCTGCGATGGGTGAATTTATTGATGACTTTGACAGTGAAATTAGTGATGATGAATGGCAGCATTTACAACAGGGCTTGATTGGCCAATTACAAGAAAAAGACACCAGTCCAAGAATTAAAAGTCAACGCTACTGGATGAGTATTTGCAATAAAGATTACAGCTTTAGCCAGAAGGAACAGCTTATCGCTGCGATTGCAAAATTAACGCCGGCAGATATTAGTAATTTCATAAAACATACCCTCTGCAGTGACAGCAATCCGGATAAAATTTGTTTGGCGTCGGTGAAGCACGCAGATGAAATGGCTTACTTATCAAACAACTTAAAGGTTATCAGAGATATAGACGAGTTCCACCGACAGAATCCGCACAAATCGTAAGGGTACTAACACAATATTTACAGCTTTAAATCCAATGCTAATTGCATTAAGATATCCATTAAAGTGACAAAAAAGCCTGCGTTTATAGCGGGCTATATAGCGATAATCATTCCCACAAAAAAATAGGGATACGCAAAAGGTTTTGTGTGCTGTTGAATTACAATAATAACAAATTTAAAACTGTAAACTTTCAGTTTATCAATTTCCTAAAAGTGCTTTGGCTCACTGTACTTGTTGCATTCTCCTTTTCTGCCAATTCTTCGAGCCAGACACCAATAAAATTTCAGCAACTTTCTATTGAGCAGGGTCTTTCTCAAAGTACCGTTTATTCAATAGCTCAAGATCAACAAGGTTTTATTTGGCTAGCGACTCAAGACGGTTTGAATAAATACGATGGTTACGACTTTACCTACTACAGGAATGTGTTAAATACACAGGACTCTTTATTAAATAATTTAGTACGTGTTGTTTTTGTCGATAGTCAGAATACTTTGTGGGTTGGT
Source organism: Thalassotalea sp. ND16A (assembly GCF_000764205.1). GTDB lineage: Bacteria > Pseudomonadota > Gammaproteobacteria > Enterobacterales > Alteromonadaceae > Thalassotalea_A. Next base: position 27,041 of record NZ_JQDZ01000011.1, on the reverse strand, counting down.
ACCCAGGGAGGATTAAGTAAATACAACCCTCTTTTAGATAAATTTGATAATCAATATACAAACTTAAAAGAAACCGCAATATGGAATATTTACGAAGATAAAGATCAAAATTTATTCGTATCTACCTCTACAGAATTATTCCGTTTAAATAAACAAAGCAATAGGTTTATCAGAGTAAACTTTAGAAACTTTTCAAAAAGCATCAAGGAAATAAAATCTATCTTCCAAGATTCACAGCAAAGATATTGGATTGGGACCTTTGAAAATGGTTTATATATAGTAAATAAAGATTTTAAAGTTATATCTCCCACAAACAGAAAAAATAAATGGCAGCTAAATATAGATGCGAAAAGCATATATGAAATCAAGGAAATTGATGATAATTATTGGTTAGCAACTGACAATGGAATATACATTGTTGACAAGAATTATAACCTCCTAAAACACATTCTTGCAGAAGAGTATGGTATTCACTCTCTTGCTAATAAAACAAGAAGCATGAGTCAAACCAGTGAACATGAAGTTTTAATTGGTACAGAAAATGGGTTATATAGATATGGTTTGATTGATGAAAGTTATTCAGCCAAAGAAATTACAAAATTAGATTCTACGCCTTTGGAGATAAAATTTGTTTATTCTATTTTCAATGATAGTACGGGTAGCATTTGGGTTGGCAGTATTTTAAACGGCGTCAATAAATATAACTCTACTTATTCACTTTTTCCTCATTACTTATCTAATGATAATATCAATAAGAAAAATGTACTGGGATTCGCAGAATTACCCAATGGAAATATATGGATTTTTACCGAATTTAATGGTTTGTATTATATAGATCCAATTAGCAATGAAATATTTAAAGCCCCGATAGAAATTAACGATAGGTTAAATGATATTTTTCCTGATAACAAAAATAACCTCTGGCTCATCACATATGAAAACAAATTAATATATTTTGATATAGCGAAAAATAAGCTAGTTAAACAAGATTCGTTTAATAATTTACCCTTAGAATTACATGACCGTATTGATTTTTTATCCCTCAATAAAGAAATTTGGTTCGGTTCTCAAAACTCAACGATCATTAAATACTCTCCGAAAGATAACACTTTATCCAAATTTAGTTTAGGAGCAGATGAAATAAACCTCTATATCATTTCTGCCACTGAAAATGGTGAACTCTGGGTTAGTAGTAGCTTAGGGGAAATATATAAATTTAGCCCCTCAAAGCAAAGTTTTACAAAACAAAACTTACCTAAACATAAGTTATTTTTGGAAAATAATTTAGCTCAAATTAAAGAAGAGAATGGATATATTTGGTTTAGTTTTTGGGGCCAAGGAATTTTATTACTAGATAAAAAACTAAATAAACTCTATCACTTAAATGAACAGGTTGGGTTAGCAAATGATTATATTGCAAACTTAATGTTAGATAACCAAGGTGATGCCTGGATTAGTACAAACAAGGGGATTAGTAAAATAAACCCGTTCACAAAATCAATTGTAAATTTTGATGCCAATTATGGACTACAATCGAATGAATTTTGGGCGGGTTCATCCCTAAAAAGTAGTCAAGGTAAGTTTTTCTTCGGAGGAGTAAATGGGTTTAATAGTTTCTTTTCAGAAGATATAAAATTGGATACACAACTAATATTAAAACCTATACTGACAAAGCTTCTTATAGCTAACAAGGAAATAAAGGTAAACCCTATTGTTGAGGATAAAGACTTAGCAACTATTCCAGCTCAATTATTTACTCTTAATGAAATTACATTAAAACATGACCAGTCACCTTTCTCCATCGAGTTTTCTTCACCTAACTCAAGTTTACCGGAACAAGTTTTATATAGGTATAAGTTATTGGGATTAGATGAACAGTGGATAGAAACCAATTACAAAAATAAGCGGGCTACTTACACCAATTTAACTTCCGGTAATTACCCGTTTTTATTAGAGGCGTTTGACTCAACCACTAATACATATATTCCTTCAAGTCAATTTACCATAAATATTCTTCCTCCTTGGTGGTTAACCAAAAGCGCCTGGTTTGTGTATTCTTTATTATGTTTATTGATTATTTATTACTTTGTGAAGCAAGCTCAGAACAAATCGATGGCGAATATCCAAATTAAAGAGTCTGAAGAGCGACTAAAACTCGCCTTATGGGGTTCTGGCGATGAAATGTGGGATTGGAACTTAGTCACTAACCAAATGTACCGCTCAAACATTTGGGGCATATTAGATTTTCCCATGGAAGGTAGTGAACTGGAAGATGATGGTGAGAAACGTCGCAATATACACCCTCAAGACTACCCTAGAGTTAAGCAGTTGCTATTAGAGCATAAGGAAGGTAAATCGGAGCATTATGAAGCCGCGTACCGGGTAAAAGATAAAAGTAATAATTGGCTTTGGGTGCTCGATAGAGGAAAAGTGGTTGAGCGTGATGCTAATGAAGCACCAGTTCGGATGACCGGTACGCTAAAAGATATTAGCCAAATTAAAGCCAATGAAGAAAGTTTAAAACTGTTTGCCAAGTGTATCGAAACCATTTCTGATGCCGTTGTGGTCTATGATCATCAATTTAACTTAGTTGATTGCAACATCTCTTATCAAACGATTACTGGCCAAAGTCGCCCAGAAGCGTTGGGGCAGGAGTTGGCGTTTAATTCTTATCCAGACAGCTTTTTACAAAACTTGAAGAAAAATTTACTTTTACATGGCACCTGGCAAGGTGAGATAGAGAGTACACGTCCTACCGGCCAGTTTTACTTAATCGATATCACCATCGATATCATAAGAGATGAAAACGATAAGATTTCACATTTTGTCGGGGTGTTCTCCGACATTACCAAACGTAAAGAAACGGAAGCTGAACTGAGAAAACTTGCCAACTCTGATACATTAACCGGGTTACCGAACCGTTCATTCTTTCAGGCAACACACACGCAACTGGTAGAACAAGATGTTGACCATGCCCTGCTGGTGTTTGATTTAGATAACTTTAAAAAAATTAATGACTCGCTTGGTCACCAAATTGGTGATGTTTTATTATGCAAAGTAACCGAACGCATCGCCACCATTGGCAATATTAAAGATACTTGCTACCGCTTAGGCGGTGATGAATTTGCCTTAATTCTGGAAGGCACAAACGATATTCACAATATCACGTCAATTGCTGACGAAATTTTAAACACCGTGGTGGAGCCCTACTCTATACGTCAACAAGAGATCTCTTTATCTTGTAGTATTGGTATTGTGTTATTTCCAGATGACGGTTCAAATACGCACGAATTATTAAAGAACGCAGATACCGCCATGTATCATGCTAAAGACAAAGGTGGCGACACTTACCAATTCTTTAATGACTCGATGAACAAACAAGCGGTGAAACGGTTACAAATTGAGAATTTGATCCGCTATGGTTTGAAAGAAGACTTGTTCACCGTGTTCTATCAACCCAAAATTGAAGTTGCCAGCGGTAAAGTTAAAGGCATGGAAGCGTTAGTTCGCTTTGAAGCCGGCAGTAAAGGCATTATTCGCCCTGATATTTTCATTCCTATCTCAGAAGAAACCGGACAAATTATTGAGATAGGTGAAATTGTTCTACGCAAAGCCTGTTTAGCCACCAAAGCCTGGTTAGATAACGGTATGTTCTCTGGCCGTATTGCCGTTAACTTATCAGCAGTTCAATTTAGGCAGCATAATTTAGTGCAAATAATTAGTGAAATACTGGAAGAAACCAAATTACCCGCCAAACACCTTGAACTCGAGATCACCGAAGGTACCGTGATGAACTCGCCGAAAGAAGCGATTGAAACCATGCTACAAATTCGAAAAATGGGCATACATTTATCGCTAGATGACTTTGGTACTGGTTACTCATCGCTCGCTTATTTGAAAAAATTCCCGCTCAACACGTTAAAAATAGATAAAGCTTTTGTCGATGATATCGAAATTTCTGAGGAGGGTCGAAATATGGTGGCAACCATTGTCACTATTGCCCATAACTTAGGCATGGATGTGGTTGCTGAAGGGGTGGAAACTGAAAGCCAGTTAACCTACTTGAAAGAAGTAAACTGTGAACAAATGCAGGGCTATTTGTATTCTCGTCCACTGGCAGAAGAAGACTTTGGGCGGTATTTGCTATCTCATATTATTACCAATAAATCGACTCCATATCAGAATATTTAAGTGGTAATCACTATAATAAAAAACCTTGATATTCTATCAAGGTTTTTTACTTTTCCCTTTGAAAAAATAACAGTTAATTATTTAAAACGACAGATAAAGCCACTAAAAGTAAACTAAATAAACCCTGATAAAACAAACCATTAAACTATTAAATTATTAAACTATTAACCTATTTTCTGAGCATATTGAAAATTGGCATGGTATTCGCTTAGTTTATTCCTATAAAACAATTTTTAATAAAAATAGGAAGTACCATGCTTAGTTCAATCATTTTATCTGTTTTACTTTCAACCGGCACTCCAGCAGTAGAGCCTGTAGCTGTAGAAACTGGCGGTTCGAAAATCCGCATTCAACCTGTTGGCGGTTCGAAAATTCGCATCCAACCTACCGGCGGTTCAAAAATTCGCATCCAACCTACCGGCGGTTCAAAAATTCGCATCCAACCTACCGGCGGTTCAAAAATTCGTATCCAACCTACCGGCGGTTCAAAAATTCGTATCCAACCTACCGGCGGTTCAAAAATTCGTATCTAGGAGATCAATATGTTAGCACTAATTAAAACAATTTTTTCTTCAAAAACTGCAGCAAAAAAAGTCGCTGATAGTATTGAAATTCGTGAAATGTCAGCGAATAGCTGGTGGTCATAAGCCTTATAAATAAAGGCCTTGGGGTAATTTATGCGAAAACTATTTAAAGCAATTTTTGGTTCTAAGAAAACAACTAAAGTACCGGCAAGGATTGAGGTGCATGAAATGTCTGCATCTAGCTGGTGGTCGTAACTAGAAACTAAATGGACTAAGCAGTTTCAAACGTGTAGCCAAGAAATTGGTTATGCGTTGAGAACTCCAAACTTTGTGCCAAAGCGTTTCAGAGTTTTCATTCGTTTCTCCATGCAGAACATTGGCCATACTAATGGCCCAAGTACAAAACCAGCGGTAGCCCAGCGTTTACGCCCCATACCCGACTGGAAAGCCTGGCAGTAAAAGAAAACAGCGCATAATAGCGATACAAGGGCAAATAACATATCTGGCTCTTTAAACATGAAAATCGACTTAAGGGCGCGCAGTATAGCAAATAGAACAATTACCCTAAAGTACAAACAGTATGTTTTTCACACTTTTTTGTTCGTAATATGAAAACAGTTATTTTCCCTACTGACCATCTGAATTTGACAAAGCTAAAACCGTCTATGGTGGTTTGCATTCCTTCATCTCTGAAGTAAAAAAAAGAGGCAATTCATTGCCTCTTATTTATGAAAGCGGCAATCGTTTACCGCTTTTCGATTCGTATTTTTACTTACGACTTACTACTTTTTACTTACGTATAGCAACTCGCTTGCTGTTCAGCCATTTTCAACAAAGCATCACACGGCTGGAAGTGTTGACCGTACTTTTCTTTATAGGCATTCAATTTTTCAACAACATTGCTAGCGCCTAAACTGTCCAGGTATCTAAACGGCCCACCAATAAATGGCGGGAAGCCAATACCGAAAATGGTACCAATATCACCGTCACGGGCGTTACGGATGATGCCTTCATCTAAACAGCTTACCGCTTCGTTCACCATTAATAACACACAACGCTCAACAATCTCTTGCTCCGATAGCTTACTGGCAACTTTTAGATTAAGTAAGGTGTAGACCGTTTCATCGACGTTTTTACCCTTGCTTTTTTTGTCATAAGCGTAGAAACCTTTATTAGTCTTACGACCTTTGCGGTTGTCATCAATCAGCTTATTAAAAGCATCTGGTGCTTTAAAGCGCTCACCCAATTCGGCTTCCAGAATAGGACTGATTTTGGCGCCAATGTCTATTCCTACTTCATCCAATAATTTAATTGGGCCTACCGGGAAACCAAATTTAACCAAAGCACGGTCAATCTTTTCAATGGGTTCGCCAGCGAGTAAAATTTTAGCAGCTTCGTTCACATAGGGAGACAAGATACGGTTTACATAAAAACCGGCTTTATCTTTCACCACTATTGGCGTTTTGCCCTGACGTTTAGCATAGGCTACTGTGCTGGAAATGGTTTCATCGGACGTTTTGTCATGAGCAATGATCTCTGCCAATGGCATTTTATCCACCGGCGAAAAATAATGTAAGCCAATGACGTTTTCTGGCTTGGCCGCTTTCGCAGCAATTTGATTAATCGGTAATGAAGAAGTATTACTGGCAAAAATCACACCCGGCTTACAATTGTTCTCAATATCACTGACCATCTGCTGTTTTAAGGTTAAGTCTTCAAATACCGCTTCTATCACCATATCGACGTCGCTAAAACCAGTGTAATCGACAGTACCTGTGACCATATTAAGCTGCTTTTGCATGACCGTTTTTGCGATGAAGCGACGTTGCACTTTTTTATTTAACAGATCAAAGCTATATTTTAATGCGTGAGAAATGCCGGTGTGGTTAATGTCTTTAATGCGCACCGGAGTTTTCGCATTATTGGCCGATACATAAGCAATGCCGCCGCCCATTAAGCCGCCACCTAACACCCCTACTTTTGTCACTTTTGCCGGCTCAACCCCCGCTACCCCTTGCTCTTTCTTCATTTCCGTAGTGGCAAAAAACAAATTACGCAATTGTTTCGACTCGCTCGTTTGCGTCAGCACACCAAAATGTTCGGCTTCTACCGCCAAGCCACGAGTAATACCTTTCTCATAGCCGGTACGAATACAATCAATTATTTTTAACGGTGCCGGGTAATTGCCTTTGGTTTTGGCCAGAACGGTTTTGCTTGCCTGATCAAAGACAACTTTTCGGCCTAATGGATTCGACTCAAGTGCTTTTTCAACCAAGCCAACTTTGCGCTTGGTTTTACTTTTACCGGTTTGAGCTAATTTAACCGCCACATCCAACAACACTGAATTTGGCACCACATCGTGAATTAATCCGGCCTTCAGGGCTTGTTTGGCCCGAAGTTGCTTACCGGTTAGCATCATATCTAATGACTTTTGCAGGCCCACCAGTTTTGGCAAACGCTGGGTGCCGCCACTACCAGGTAACAAACCCAGCTGCACTTCTGGTAAACCGAAAACAGTTTTGTTTGAGTCGCTAGCTACCCGCAGGTGACAAGCCATTGCCAACTCTAATCCGCCACCTAAACATGGACCATTTATGGCCGCAACTACGGGAATTGACAGCTGTTCAATTTGATTAAAAATCATTTGCCCGCCACTGGCAATTTCTGTCGCTTGCTCGGCAGTTTCACATTTATCAAGCATGCTGATATCGGCGCCAGCAACAAAAGAATTGTCCTTGCCACTGTATAGCACTAAGCCGGTAATGGCACTGTCGGTTTTAATTTGTTGTAGTACTTGCTGAATTTGCTCGGTAAATTCCGCTTTTAGTACATTCATGGTTTCATTAACCACGTCAATTTTTAACAGTGCAATACCGCTATCTTGTTTGGTAAGAGTAAATGATGATTTCACTTCTGTATTTGTTGTGTCCATAATAATTACTCCGTTTCCAAGATCATTGCGGCGCCGAGACCACCGGCGGCACAGGCGGTGGTTAAGCCAATGCCACCACCGCGGCGTTTTAATTCATTTAATGTTTGCGTAATTAAGCGTGTACCGGTAGCCGCAAAAGGATGGCCATAGGCAAGAGAGCCGCCCATCACATTAAATTTATCCATATCGATTTCACCTATGGCTTTATCTAAACCAAGCTTTTCTTTGGCAAATTTATCGCTTGCGAACATTTTTACGTTTGCTAACGTTTGTGCCGCAAAAGCTTCGTGCATTTCAATTAAGTCAAGGTCAGCAAGGGTTAAACCAGCGCGTTGCAATGCCAGAGGCGTGGCATAAGATGGCCCCATCAACATATCTTCCCAAACATCAATGGCGGTAAATGCATAAGAGCGTATATAGCCTAAGATGTTGTAACCCAATTCTTTCGCCCGGCCTTCACGCATTAAAATAACGGCAGAAGCACCATCGGTTAGTGCGGTGGAATTGGCAGCAGTTACCGTACCGTGTTTGCGGTCAAACACCGGACGCAAACGCGCGTAACCAGCTAACTCGGAATTATTTCTGAAACAGTTATCTTTATCTACTACGGCTTTATATGGCTCAGGGTGAGCGGTCATGACTTCACCGTCAAGCTTGCCCTCTGCCCAGCATTGCGTGGCTAAGGTGTGCGAACGATGTGCCAATGCATCCTGCTCTTCTCTGCTAATGCCGTGGGTTTTTGCCATTTGTTCGGCGGTTTGCCCCATAGATAAGCCGGTAGAGTATTCGGCCACCGAAGGCGATTGTGGCAATAAGTCTTTGAACTTTAAGCTGGTGATTAATTTAGCACGCTGGCTCAACGTTTTCGCTTTCGACAAATCTAATAAGGTACGAGCGAATTTTTTGGTTACCGTTATCGGCGGTACCGACATAGAGTCTGCACCACCGGCAATACCGACATCAATGTTGCCGAGTAAAATAGATTCTGCAACGTTAACGGTAGACTGAAAACTGGTCGCACAGGCACGCGAAACACTGTATGCATCAGTATTTACCTGCATTTGTGTGCCGAGGACAATTTCACGGGCAATATTTGGTGCTTCTGGCATTTGTACCACCTGGCCAAAGACCAGTTGCTCAACCAGGGCCGGATCAAGATCGTTTTTGGCGATGAGTTCATTGACCACCATTTTACCTAAATCAACTGCTGGTACGCCGTGAAATGATGTGGCCTGTTTAACAAACGGTGTTCGTAAACCCGCAACAATTGCGATTCTTTCACCAGTGCCAGTTTTTAAATTTTGCAAAATTCCCATGAGTTTTCCTATGTTGTCTCGGTATTTTCTTCCTTTTCGATGACTTACTACTTAATCACTACTGGATTAATTAATAAGACACCCACAAAGAGGTCCGACCTGATCGTTTTGATTGATTCTATATGCAATTGCTTCTTTTTAAAAGTGTTGATTTCGAATAAGATGATCCCTATATATTCTACATGGCATTTTTAAGCGCAAGATATGCGTGAACAGGACAATAATAATTATTATGGCAATCGAACAATTTTCTAAATTACAAGAACATTTAAGTGAACAAATCGTTGGTCAGCACGCCCTGGTTGAAAATTTATTAATCGCCTTACTTGCCGATGGTCATTTAATTGTAGAAGGGCCTCCGGGTTTGGCCAAAACCCGTGCGGTAAATTCATTGGCCGATGGCATCGATGCCGATTTTCATCGCATCCAATTTACTCCGGATTTACTGCCGGCCGATTTAACCGGTACTGATATTTATCGCCCAGAAGATGGCACGTTTGTATTCCAGCAAGGCCCGTTGTTTCAAAATTTAATTTTGGCCGATGAAATTAACCGCGCCCCGGCAAAAGTCCAGTCGGCATTATTAGAAGCGATGGCAGAAGGACAGGTTACGGTAGGCAAAACTACCTATCAACTGCCTGAGTTGTTTTTAGTGATGGCAACGCAAAACCCGCTCGAGCAAGAAGGTACTTACCCGTTGCCAGAAGCGCAACTTGACCGGTTTTTAATGCATTTAGAAATTGATTATCCCAATGCCGCATCTGAATTGGAAATATTACGGTTAAACCGTGGTGAAGCATTAGCCAAGAAAAAAGCGCCAGTAACCACCATTAGCCAGGAAGAAATCTTTACTGCTCGTAAAGAGACCCTAGAGATTTATTTAGCGCCAGTGTTAGAGCAATACATAGTGGATTTGATCATGGCTACCCGCCAGGGCGAAAAATATGATGACAACCTTGCCAAATGGTTAGCTTATGGCGCCAGCCCGCGAGCCACCATAGCCCTGGACAGGTGTTCCAGAGCCAGAGCCTGGTTAAATGGTCGAGACTTTGTTAGCCCGGAAGATATTCAGGCGGTTTTCCATAATGCCTTGCGACATCGCTTAATGCTGACATACCAGGCCGAAGCAGAAGGCATTACCACCAATCAAGTACTCGATCGTATCTTGTCTTTAGTTGCCGTCGGCTAAATTGAGTACTTAACATTATGTGGTGGAACAAACAGCAAAGCGATGATGCCAATATCAATAGTGCAGCACAGCTAGACGCCTTACAGAGTAATGGCATTAATTTGACCATTGATGAGTTACTGCCGTATCAAGGTAAAACTGCATTGCTTAATCTCGCCCCTAAACATGCCGTACATGGCCATTTGTCGGGCAATTACCTTGCCCGCACCAAAGGCCGGGGCATGGAGTTTGATGAAGTAAGACATTATCAAACCGGCGATGATATTCGTGCCATCGACTGGCGGGTAACGGCGCGTACAGGCAAAACTCACACCAAACTGTTCAAAGAAGAAGTCGAGCGCCCGGTATTGGTGGCAACCGATCTTGGTCAGTCGATGTTTTTCGGTTCTAAACTGTTATTTAAATCGGTGCAAGCCTGCCATATTGCCGCATTAGTCGCCTGGCATGCCAAACAGCGCGGCGACAGAATTGGTGGTTTGGTGTTTAATGAAATTGAACATCAAGAATTAAAGCCGCGCAGTCGCCAACACGGGGTGTTGCATTATTTGCATGCGCTTGAAGAATTGCACAATGAGGGCCTAGCCCACTGGCAACAAGAGCATGCCAGCAATAATGATTACTTTATTGAAAACTGTAATCGTTTACGGCAATTAGCCCGTCCGGGCTCTTTGGTATATTTAATTACTGACGGTAATCATTTTGATGAAGCCGCATTATTGCCGTTGTCACAAATTTCCCGAGTGTGCGAATTAGTCATTTGCCAAATATCCGATCCTTTAGAAATCGAACTGCCAGATAGCAAACATAAGACCTCGGTTGCCTTTACCGACGGCGAGTTAAAACAGCAAATCACTTTAGGAGACAGAAAAACGGCCGAGCGATACCAACATAAGGCACAGCTGCTGAGTCAGCTTAAACAGCATATGTATCAGAAAGCTGGTGCCCGCTTTATTAACTTCTCTGCCGGTAGCAGCATTGAACAACAATTAAAATCAGGAGTAGAATCTTGGATCCGCTAGCGAATTTACAAGATATCCACTTACCAAATGATATCCACAGTTGGCCAGTCGCCCCAGGCTGGTGGCTGTTACTTGCAGTGATGATTGCCATAGCCTATTTTTATTGGAAAAAAATAGCAGCCAAGCGTCAACAAAACTTGGTAAAAAGACAGGCAATTGCGCAGTTAAACTCAGATGATAATTTAACCACCGAGCAATCGATAGCCATCATCAAATGGGTTGCCATGCACTATTTCAAGCGCAGCGATATTGCCGCTTTGCATGGTGATAAATTGTTGGCATTTTTAACCGATAAATTGCCCGCAGAACAACAAGCTGGCTTTGTCCAATTAGCCGAAAATGCCTTAATGCAGCAATATCGAAAGTCTGCTCACTCTCTCTATGCCGATGAATTGCAACAAGCGGCCCAGCACTGGGTCAATCACGCGATGTTAGTCGAGGTAAAAGCTAAGCCAGCAACGGGCGCGAACAACCTTGCTGTTACCCCGACAAAAACTGAGGTAGCTAGCAATGATTAGTTTTGTTTGGCCATGGCTAGCGGTGTTATTGCCACTACCACTATTGGTGTATTTTTTGTCACCGAAAAAAGTCGCATCGTCGGCAGCGCTAAAGGTACCGGTGTTATTACCCGGAGTAAGTTCTAAAGCCTCGGCATTAGGTGAACAACGATTGCCGGTGTGGCTGGCGGCAGTAGTATGGTGCTTATTGATCTTGGCAGTTACCCGGCCACAGTGGTTAGGTGATGCCATTGAGATCCCCACCCAGGGTCGGGAAATGATCATTGCTGTCGATTTATCCGGCAGCATGCAAATTGAAGACATGCGGGTTGATGGCAAAACCGTAGACCGCCTGGTGATGTTAAAGGCCTTGCTTGGCGAATTTGTTGAACGCCGCGCCGGCGATCGCCTTGGCTTAATTTTATTTGGCGATGACGCATATATGCAAACGCCAATGACTTATGACAGAGCAACCGTTCAGCAAATGCTTAATGAGTCGGTTATTGGCCTGGTGGGCCAGAAAACCGCCATAGGGGACGCGATGGCACTGGCGGTGAAACGTTTTGTCAATAAGAAAGAATCGAACCGGGTCTTGTTGCTGGTGACCGATGGACAAAACACATCTGGCAAAATATCTCCAGAGCAGGCTCTTGAATTAGCCAAAGCCAAAGATGTCACCGTTTATACTATCGGTATTGGCGCTGAGGTGATGTTAGAGCGCTCATTATTTGGCACCCGTAAAGTAAACCCATCGAGAGATTTAGATGAAGGCACCTTAAGCGAAATTGCCAAGCAAACTGGCGGTAGTTACTTTCGCGCCACCGATGGTGAGTCGATGAGCCGTATCTATCAAATGCTTGATCAATTAGAACCGGTAGAGCAAGACCAGCAGCAAATGCGGCCGTTAACGGCGTTATTTTTTTACCCCTTAGCCTTGGCAATGATGTTGATTATTTTGCAAATGTTATTAATGCAAACAAACTTTAACTGGCAGACAACAAGCAAGGAAATGCAATAATGACTGACTTTCATTTTATCCGGCCTTTGTGGTTGTTGGCGCTGATCGTGTTGGTTTGGTTAATTTGGCAATTGCGAAAAATTCGTATTTCCAGCAGTGCCTGGCATCAGGTGATCCCAAAACATTTAACCACGATGTTATTAAGTAGTGATGAAAACAAAAAGCCAGCTTCCCTTATTCCGGCCGCAATCATCGGCCTATTGTTCATTGTTGCGATGGCCGGGCCAACCTGGCAAAAACTGCCGCAGCCGGTGTTTGCAGTGGAACGTGGCTCGGTGTTGATCATGGATATGTCATTTTCAATGCTGGCAACCGACATTAAGCCCAATCGCTTAACGATGGCCCGATTTAAGGCAATGGATTTAATTGAAAAAATTGATGAAGGTGAAATTGGCTTGGTTGCCTATGCCGGTGATGCATTTATCATTAGCCCGTTGACCGCTGATATCGAAAATATCAAATTACTGTTACCATCACTATCGCCCAGTATCATGCCAGAGCTTGGCTCTAACCCTTACCCGTCATTAATTTTAGCCAATGAAATGTTGCAAAACGCTGGCCATATTGAAGGCGACATATACTGGCTCACGGATGGTATCAGCAGCGATGAATTAACCGATATTAACGATTTCGCCAGCAGCCATCCACATCGAATTAATATTTTGGCGGTGGGCACCGAACAGGGTGCGCCGATAACCTTGGCCAATGGCGAGTTAATGAAAGACAGAGGCGGCAATATTGTTATCCCCAAACTGAATGCCCGGCGTCTGGCTGGCATCAGTAGTAACAGTGGCGGAATTTTTAGTCAAATTTCTGCCGATGACAGCGACATTGTGCGTTTGAGTGAACTCAAAGTGATAGATGCAAAAAAAGAATTGGCCGCCGAACAAGAAAATATGGGCGATCAATGGCAAGAAGTTGGCCCTTACCTATTATTACTTGCCCTGCCCTTAATGCTTACTTACTTCCGCCGGGGGATTTTATTTACTCCTGTGCTGCTAAGCCTGTTGATTGCAACCAGCATGCACTCGTCGCCTGTTCAGGCCAATATCTGGGATGATTTATGGAAAACGTCAGATCAACAGGGCCAGCAAAGCTTTGATAAACAACAATACACAGATGCCGCCACTCAGTTTAATGATCCCCTATGGCAAGGCAGCAGTTTTTATAAAGCGGGGGAATATGACAAAGCATTAGAGGCCTATAAACGAGTGGATTCCGTTGAATCTTGGTACAACCAGGGCAATAGTCTGGCCAAATTGCAACAACTTGATGATGCCATTAGTGCCTACGATAAAGTACTTGCCAAGCAACCGGAACATGCTGATGCGGCTAGCAATAAAGCGCTATTAGAGCAACTGCAAGAACAGCAAGAGCAGGAACAATCGGATCAATCGCAATCAAGCGATGAACAAGAGCAAAACGAGCAGCAACAGGATAATCAACAACAGCAAGAACAAAATGGTCAAGATGGCGAAAACCAGGATCAGTCTGAGCAGCAGTCCGACCAACAACAGTCGGATCAGCAAAACGAAGATCAGCAAAACGAAGATCAGCAACAGCAGGAGCAAGAGCAAGACTCAGCAAGCCAGGAAAGTCCACAAGGGGATCAAAACCCGAATGAAAACGAGTCTGAGCAGCAAAGCCGCGATAATGAACAACAAAACGCGGAGCAAAATGAATCAGAGCAAGAGCAAAACGCCGCCGCCCAAGCTGAAAATGGTGAGCAAAGTGATGAACAGCAATCACAACAGCAACAAAGTGCGGCGTTAAGTGATACCCCAACGGCCGAAGAGCTGGAAGAAATGCAAAAACACGAGCAATTATTAAGAAAAGTTACCGACGACCCGCAATTATTATTAAGAAACAAAATGAAACTTGAGTATCAAAAGCGTCGTCAAAATAGAAGCAGTATTGGAGTAAAAGAAAAATGGTAAGAATTACCAGTTATAGCCTTATCATCATTTCCCTATTTGCCAGTTTAGGGGCAAATGCATTAACCAATGTAAGCGCCAGCATTGATAGAAATCCAGCCATTGTTAATGAGTCATTGGTACTCACGGTGGTAGCTGATGATTCAGTTTCTGCCGATGCGTTCGATCCTTCCATTCTACAACAGGATTTTGTCGTCGGCGGCACTTCGGTAAGCAGTCAAACCAATATGGTCAATTTTGATATGACCAGAACCACCGAATGGACCACTCTGCTTATTCCGAGAAAACAAGGCAAGGTGGTGATCCCAGCTTTAACAGTAGATGGTTTAAAAACTAACGCGATAGAGTTAACCGTTTTAGCCGCAGGTAGTGAGAGTGCGCAAAGCCAAAACGATGTCTATATCACCGCTGAGGTCAGTGAACAGGAAGTTTACGTGCAGCAACAATTTACTTTAAAGGTAAAGTTGCACGTGGCTGCCGATTTAAAGCGTGGTGCCCTGTCGGAGCCTAAAATGACCGGAGCTGACATTAAACAGCTTGGCCAAGATCAAGAAAGCAACCAAATAATTAACGGTAAACGGGTGCGCGTATTTGAACGCATATATACGGTAAAACCGGAAACCAGTGGCGAGTTTGTGTTGCACAGCTCCACTTTCAATGGCGAAATTGTAAAAGGCAATAAACGAGCATTATTTTCAGGCTTCGACCGTGGCAAACCGATTAGTATTCGTGGTAAAGAAATTGATATCAAGGTGAAACCGGTACCCGATGGCTATCAGGGCGAATGGTTACCCAGTGAATTGATCACCATTGATGAACAATGGCCAAGCGATAGCAGTGAGTTTGTACTGGGTGAGCCAATCACTCGGAAAGTTATTATCACCGCGGCAGCCCTGGCGGCAGAGCAATTGCCGGAATTAAACTTTGCCCCCCCCGATGGTTTAAAGATTTATCCCGATCAGGCGGAAAGTACCAGTACCGTGCAACAAGGCTTGTTGATTAGCCGTAAAGTACAAGAATTTGCCATCGTACCAACAAAGCCAGGGACCTTTACCTTACCGGAACTGTTAGTGCCTTGGTGGAATACTAAGTTAAATAAACTTGAACACGCCGTTATTGGCGAGAAAACGGTTACGATAAAAGGTATTGCCGCCACGGCTCCGCTATACAGCCCAACTAGCGATGTACCGGTAACCGTGGTAACAGAACAAAATACCACCTTGCAATGGCTGTTTCTAGCCGGCTGGCTAGTTACCGCTTTTGCCTGGTTTTATGTCGCCAGGTTAAAACACAAAATTCGCTTCGACAAGCATGCTTATCTCAGTGAAGACAAACAAAGTTATCTAAAATTAATGGCCGCCTGTAAACAAAACGATGGCGAACAAGTGTTGGCGCTATTGCCCCAATGGGCCAGCGATTTATTTGCAGGAGAGCATTTTGCAAACTTAGATCAGTTAAGTAAACGCATAAATAACATTGATTTTGCCAGCGCTCTGGCTGATTTGCAGAAAAGTTATTATTCGGCCAGCAAAGGTAACTGGCAAGGTGCAGCAATGCTAAAAGAAATTTCAAGGATACACACCAGCAGCAAACAACATCAGCAAGTTCAAATCGCGATTAATCCACAATAGAAAGCCGAAAATGCCCGTTAATAACGGGCTTTTTTTTGTTCAAGGATGTACTTATACCCGGAATGCAGGGATAGCCTTTAGAGGGTGATTGTTTTCTCCTGAGGGCAACGAGCTACTGGCCACGGGCTGTATATTTGATGAATTAACCTATAGTGTAACATACCAAGTCTGCCTGTAGCCCGAGGCCCGAAGCTAAGGTTGATTTTAAACAATAAATTTATATGATAAAAAAAATAATTCGAAATAAAAAACAAAGTACTAAGGTCCTTAAGGATATGGCGAGTAAACAAGTACGATACGAGGCTCTGGTTAACGCTCTGCATGCAGACTTATACCGATATGCCTACTGGTTGGTTCACGACAAACACGTGGCCGAAGATTTGGTTCAGGAAACATTTCTTAGAGCCTGGCGTGCGCTCGACTCGTTGAAAGATCAAAAGGCGGCTAAATCGTGGTTAATCACCATTTTGCGCAGAGAAAATGCTCGCCGTTTTGAACGTAAGCAATTTGAAATGAGTGAATACGACGAAGGCGCTACCGTTGATAATTGGTCAACAAGTACCGAACAACAACTTGAAGATCATTGGTTAAGAGAGAAAATAGCTAAGCTTCCCGCAGAATACCGAGAGCCATTGGTGCTACAAGTCATTGGTGGATTTAGTGGCGAAGAGATAGCCGGCATGTTGGATTTAAACAAAAATACCGTAATGACTCGCTTATTCAGAGCGAGAAACCAATTACGCGACGCAGTGGAACAAGATAAAGCTATTAAGGGGCGCTACAATGGATGATTTAGAATTCAGAAAACGACTGTATTCGGATCCGGCTAGCCAAGATCAAGATATGATCGATGCCATTAAGCAGGACAGTAAAAGAGCCAGTTTGGCTGATGAATTAAACGCTTTTGATGACGAGATTTTAACGGCAATGAAAGTGGAAGTGCCGGAAAATTTGGCGAGCCAGTTGATCCTTCGTCAGAGCTTACATGCTCACCAGCAAACTAAGAAAAAGTCACGCATACATTTGGCAATGGCGGCATCGGTTGCTTTTGCTGTTGGTATAACGGTTAATTTTTTAACCGCAAGTCCAGTGTATTTGAATGTAGCCGATTATTCTTTGGCCCATTACCATCATGAAGCCGCTAATTTTGAAAAAACTGGTGATGTGCAATATTCTTTAGCCAATTTTAATTCTGAAATGAATGATTTAAACGTTAGTTTTAGCGACAAACTCGGCAAACTTATTTCAATTGATGATTGTTATTTCGATGGCATGGACTCAATGCATTTGGTCTTTGAAGGTAAATACGACAACGTTACCGTATTTATTGTTCCTAAATCTGAGCACCTTAAGTTTACTCAGCAGTTCAACGATGAAACCGTGCAAGGCGTAGCTCGTCAGTACCAACAGGGTGGTGTGATCATCATGGGCGATAAAAAAGAAACGCTAGAACTGTGGCAGAAAAAAATCGATGAAACTATCGAGTGGTCCATTTAATGCACTAATGGCCGGTACATTTTCACAGTATAATTCAACTCATACTGTTTAAGCTTCTGGCAACGAGCTGCGAGCCACGGGCTGTGTATTTGATGTATCCACTTAGAGTCTAACAATACCAATTTTGCCCGAAGCCCGAAGCCATTCATGTGCTTATTGGTGTTTGGCTACTACTGCTTCAAACGTTTGCTGTATTTCAGGGGCTGGTTCAGAGGTCATTCGACTCACCACAATGATGGCGATGCTGGCCAAAATAAAACCTGGCACAATTTCATAAATGAAGGCACTTAAGCTCTGCCCATTCAGCGTAATTGGCGCATAAATCCAGAACAATACCGTACCTGCTCCGGTTAACATACCGGCAAGTGCTCCTTGTTTGTTCATTCGCTTCCAGTACAAGCTTAAAATAACCAGAGGACCAAATGCAGCGCCAAATCCTGCCCAGGCATTACTGACTAAAGTTAAAATGGTACTGTCTCTGTCGTAAGCTAAAAATACTGCGACTAATGCCACTAACAATACTGAAAGGCGACCAACCATGACTAATTGTTTTTCGCTCGCTTGCTTGTTTAAAAATGCCTGATAAAAATCCCCCGTTAATGAACTTGAAGTAACAAGGAGTTGCGAGGAGATGGTACTCATAATCGCCGCCAGAATCGCAGCTAGCAAAAAGCCGGCAATTAATGGGTGGAATAATACTTGTGAAAGTAAAATAAATATCGTTTCTGCATCATTCAGGGTTGTGCCGGTTTTAGCTACATAAGCAATACCGGCGAAACCGGTGGCCATCGCACCACAAATTGACACTATCATCCAACTCATGCCAATACGACGAGCGACGGGTAAGTCTTTAATGGAGCGAATCGCCATAAAGCGAACAATGATATGCGGCTGGCCAAAGTAGCCCAGGCCCCAGGCCATCGCTGAAATGATAGCAATAATGCTAACGCCACTGAACATATTAAAAAGATCAGGATTGATGCCATTGATAGTATGCTCCATCACCGCGATACCGCCAACGTCAAATATCACCACAATAGGTACTAAAACCAAGGCCAAAAACATAATACAGCCTTGCACAAAGTCGGTTAAGCTCACCGCTAAAAAACCGCCAAACATGGTATAGCAAACCACCACCCCGGCAGTAACGTAAAGACCCATTTCGTAGTTTAAACCAAAAGAACTTTCAAAGAGTTTGCCACCGGCAACGATGCCAGATGAGGTGTATAAGGTAAAAAACAAAATGATCACAACCGACGAGACAATGCGCAAAATGCGCTTGTCGTCATGAAAACGGTTTTCAAAGAAATCCGGCAGGGTTATCGAGTCATTCGCCATTTCAGTGTAGGTACGTAAGCGCGGGGCTACAATTCGATAATTGGCATACGCCCCAATAACCAAGCCTACGGCTATCCACATACTGCTAAGGCCAGTAATGTACATGGCACCAGGCAGTCCCATTAACATCCAGCCACTCATATCCGAAGCGCCGGCAGAAAGTGCGGTTACCGACGGGCTTAAACTGCGCCCGCCGAGCATATACCCGGAGACATCATCCGTTGATTTTTTATAAGCGTATAAACCAATTGCGATCATCACCACAAAATACACCGCTAACGAAAAAATAGTACCTAAAGCCAAGGAAACCTCCAAAATAACTTTTACTTAATAGCGCATGTTGTTTTGTTACTTACATTGAATATTGGTAAATAACATTAACGCAGTGCACTAATTACATGAATGCCATATGATATGACGGATTGCCTACTAATTTCCATCTAAATAGCTGCCATCTTCTTCATTAACAACTTGTTTTCATTAGGTTAATAAACGTCCCTAGAAGTATAGACCAAACTCAATCATCAATGTGATGATAAATTAAATTTTTAATCGCATTTTTATGTGCTAGGGTGTGTATGATACCGAATGATAAAAGGACTATTCAGAGCGCACAATTATATTGTGTAGAGATAATAGATAAAACAGGATATAAAAAAGCGATGTCACGCTTTGCCGCCAGACAATCAATAGTTGACAAAAACAATAATGTTTTTGCGTATGAGCTGCTGTTCAGAGACAGCCTGATCAATGTTTTTCCTAATATAGATGCCGACACGGCTACGGTTAAGCTGATTGAAACCACACTGGAAAGTAGACAAAGCCAAACTTTTACCAATCGTAAGCCCGCTTTTATCAATTTTACCTTGGAAACCTTGAGGAAAGGTTACCCGCTGCAATTTAATAAAGAACATATCATTGTGGAGATATTGGAAACAGAGCAGCCGGATCAAGAGTTATTGGCTATTTGCAAAAACCTTTATCACAAAGGCTATGAGATCGCCCTAGATGATTTTATTCATCATCAGCAATGGCATAATTTTTTCCCTTACATCAAAATCATCAAAGTGGATTTTCGGCAGACTAGCCCGAATGAAGTGCTAGAATTACTCGATCATCTTACCGATCATCCGCAAATTCAATTACTGGCAGAAAAAATAGAAACTCAGCAGGAATTCAACTTGGCAAAAAATTTAGGCTTTGAGCTTTTTCAGGGCTATTTTTTTGATAAGCCGGAAGTGATGCAAGCAAAAGCCCCGTTTCTCGACACCGTAGAATTATCATTTTCTAATCTGCAAAGTCACAAGGCTATTTGAACTGCTTTTAGCTTCTTTTCATCAGGTATTTATCAATTAAGCCCTGAGTTGAGCTCGATAACGAATCATTATCTTCTCCCCCCATTACTGCCAATATTGACGTACCCAATTCCTTGCCCAGTTCAACCCCCCATTGATCAAAAGAGTTGAGTTGCCACATAATCCCCTGAACAAAAATTTTATGCTCATACAACGCCAATAATGAGCCAAGCGTTTTCGGGGTCAGGCTCTCTATCACCAGGGTATTGCTGGGAGAATTACCGGGCATCACTTTATGCGGAGCGATACGCTCAACGTCCTCATTTTCTATACCTTGTGCCGTTAACTCTTGCTTTGCCTGAGCAAGTGGCTTGCCAACCATTAAGGCTTCACTTTGGGCAAAACAATTGGCCACCAACATAGTATGGTGATGGTGATAATCGCTGTTTGAGGTTAATGAGACAATAAAATCTGCCGGTACAATGTCATTACTCTGATGCATTAACTGCATAAAAGCATGCTGACCATTGGTGCCCTCCTGACCAAAAACAATCGGTGCAGTGGCTAATGCAATTTCATCGCCGGCATGGTCGACTCGCTTACCATTACTCTCCATGTCCACTTGCTGTAGGTAGCCCGGCAGGGCTCGTAAGGAATGGTCATAGGGTAAAATTGCTAAAGATTTATGCCCCAAGAAACTGGCATTCCAAATGCCAATGAGAGCCATGATTATTGGCATGTTGTCACTAAATTGTGCGCTTTGAAAGTGCTGGTCCATCTCATATGCGCCAGACTTTAATTGTTGAAAATTTTCATAACCAATGGCAATGGCCAGTGGCAGGCCAACAGCAGACCATAAAGAAAATCGACCACCGACCCAGTCCCACATAGGCAAAATATTTTCGCTTTTTATGCCAAAGGAAAGTGCTTTTTCAACATTAGAACTTACCGCAACAAAATGATTAGTAATGTCGTAGTTGGGCAAATAACTTTCAATCCAACTTTTTGCACTTTGCGCATTCAGCAAGGTTTCCTGAGTGCTAAAGGTTTTAGAGATAATCAGTACCAAGGTAGTTTCCGGGTTTAACATGGCCAGCTTTTCTGCAATAGCCCCACCATCAATATTGGCAAGGTAATGTACTTTTACTGTGCGTTGATGAAATGGTTTCAATGCTTCTTGGGCAACCTTGCCGCCATAATAGGAACCACCGATACCTATCGCTATCACATCGGTAATCGCTTTCCCGGTTGCGCCTAAGTATTCACCTTTATGTAACCGTGAACACAGCGATTGCATTTGTTTATTCGCTTGATCAATTTCCGCACACTCTGTTGGTGTCAGAATCGTTGCCTGTATTTCTTTCGGTGCGCGCAAGACGGTGTGCAAAACCGCCCTTGCCTCAGTATGATTGATTTTATCACCGGCAAACATGCTAGTAATTGCCCGCTTAAGGCCAATTTCCTCAGCCCATGCATTTAGTCTTTGCAGTACAACCTCATCGACATTTTGCTTAGAGTAATCAACAAATAAATTTCCGCAATTAAGAGAAAATTGTTCAAAACGATCCTTGTTATTAAAATAATCTGAAATCGAATTTTGCTGATACTGCTTCGCCATTGCCTGCAGTGCAAGTACTTGTTCTGATTGAACAACGGATAGTGGTGACATGTCGAATCCTTGAGACATAATTATTCAAAACCGTTAGGGTTATTTGATTGCCAACGCCAGGTGTCGCTGATCATCTCATCTAAGCCAAGTTCGGCTTGCCAGCCGAGTAATTGCTGAGCCAATTTAGCCTCGGCAAATACCGTAGCGATATCACCAGGACGACGCTCTCTTATGTTAAATGGGATATCTGCGCCACTGACTTCTTTAAACTTATCGACAATTTGCAACACCGAAGTGCCGTTGCCTGTGCCAATATTAATCGCGGTACAGCCGCTTAAGTCAGCAAGCGCGTTTACCGCTTGTACATGTGCTTTTGCCAAATCAACAACGTGAATGTAATCCCGTACACCGGTGCCATCAACCGTATCGTAATCATCACCAAAGACATTTAATGCAGCCAACCTACCTACGGCCACTTGCGATACGAATGGCAACAGGTTATTTGGAATGCCGTTCGGATTTTCACCAATCAACCCCGATTTATGGGCGCCAATCGGATTAAAATAGCGCAATGAGATAATGGACCATTGCGGATCACTTTTGGCTAAATCAAAGAGTATACTTTCAACCATTAATTTAGTTTGACCATAAGGGTTGGTCGCCGAAGTCGGCATGGTTTCAACCAATGGCGATTCATTTTTATCGCCATAAACCGTTGCTGAAGAGCTAAACACCAATTTCTTAACATTAAATTTGGCCATAACTTCTAGTAAAGTTACCGTTCCGGCAACATTGTTATGGTAATAACTTAATGGCTGTTGGGTTGACTCGCCCACCGCTTTTAAACCGGCGAAATGTATAACGGCACTAATATCATGGCTGGTGAAAAGGTTTTCCATTGCCGCTTTATCGCAGATGTCAGCTTCGATAAAAATTGGCTTTTTACCCGTAATTTGTTCAATTCTCTCTAACGATTTGGTTGAAGAATTGGCGAGGTTGTCGACCACAACAACGTCTTGGCCAACTGTAAATAACTCAACAACGGTATGGCTGCCAATATAGCCACTACCACCGGTAATTAATAAACTCATAGTAATTTTCTAATCCCTTATTTTTAACTCAGCTTTTAATCGTAATAATTATTCAATACTGAAATAAATTGTTCTATCTGCTCTTCTGGCAAAGCGTTAATGCCCGCGGCTCCCGCGCGACCTCCACCAGTTGGAAATTGAATACAAACTTCATCCGCGCCCTGTTTGTTATTTAATGGCGCTCGAACACTGACGGTATATGTGCCATCAAGGTTTTTAGTTAATACACCGTGCGCTTTATCGGGAGACCGATTGGCTAAGTCATTGCCAAACACCCCACTTACGCGACGAGACCATTTTGCATCCTCGAGACTAACGACTTTGCAAACGTTATTGTCAAATACTACTTCCGCATTATTTGCCATGCTCATGTCTTGCTGATAAGCAGATTCAAGATCATAAAATAAAGATGATTTTTGCGAAAATAAATTTTCCGGATGCTGGTAGGCTAGCAATTGTTGATAAAGTTCAGCCGGGTGAAAATGCAAATCATCGGTTGTTCGACCGTAGCCATTGTAATTAACAAAAGTGCCAAGCGCTTCGAGTTGCTTTGATAACGATTCATTTAGTCCGTTCAGCAGGCAATGGCGCGCTGCTACGTGTTTTAAATTATCACCAAAGGCTGCGGCGATGGCCCACAAATGGTGTTTGCCTTTTAAATAATCGTTCACTAATAGGCTGGTACAAACATCAGCAGAAGTATTAACTAAAGAGGTTAATAAAGGAGATTCGGGCACATCACCGGTCCGGTGATGATCAACGTAAAATACCGGAATGTTATCATTGAGTAAAGCGGTTAATGACTCTGTATTTTTTTCCATCGAGACATCGAGTACTGTAACACTTTGGGCTAATTCAACATCCACTTGTTTTAACAGAGCGATGTCTCTTTTTACCCCGGTGATCAATGTTGACGGTTTAGGCTCAGCTAAACGCAATTGCAATAATGCTAAAATACCATCGGCATCGCCGTTGAATACATCGTAATGCATAGAAAATCCTTATTATTTTATATTTTGAACACTGTTCTTAATAGCCAAATAGCATGCTTATTAATCAAATGAACAGTTGTTTGATGCACTTAGTATATTATCATAGACAATACAGGCTTTATAAAGAAACTGTTATAAAAAACATGACTATTTTGGTTTTGGAATTTAACAGGAACTTTAATGCCTGGTAGGGTCTGTTGATCTTTTGAAAAACATTTATCCGCAAAAAATATTCCATACAGAGGCATTATACAAATGTACAATTACTTTAATATCGGCTTGATCTTGCATACAATAAAAATAACAGTAAATTTACCTTGCCAAAAACTCTGTTCTAATTGTTACTGTTTGTTTAACTTCCCTTGCAATTACCCCATCTGATAGGTATAACCAATGGGTTTTAAAATTATAAGAAATAAATATAGGAAGTTTTTATGACAAATTCTAACCAGGGAACTCAAGCTGGCGAACTGCTTGGTCACCCGAAAGGTTTGTTCTTACTTTTCGGTACCGAAATGTGGGAACGAATGAGCTACTACGGTATGCGTGGTATTTTTGTACTTTATTTAGTGGCTTTCGCCGCCAGTTTTGGCTGGGACATGGCCTATTTTGGTATCGACCCGACAGCGGCTGATGCCGAAAAACTGTTTCAAACGGCATTACAATCTAAAGCTCTTGGTATTCTGGGTATCTACGCATTCTGGGTTTATGTGACACCGGTATTAGGTGGTTGGATGGCCGATAACGTTTGGGGCCAACGTAAATCGATTATCGTTGGTGGTTTACTAATGATGTTAGGTCAATTTACCCTTGGTACGCCACACAGCTTTATTCCGGGCATGGAAGAATCATTCTTATGGGTTGGCCTGTGTTTCTTAATCGTCGGTAACGGTTTCTTCAAGCCAAACATTTCAACTATGGTTGGTGATTTATACGAAGAAGGCGACAAACGACGTGATGCAGCCTTCACTATCTTCTACATGGGTATCAACTTAGGTTCTATCTTAGGTTACTTGGTTGTCGGTACCATTGGTGAAAAAATTAATTATCAATACGGCTTCCTGGTTGCTGGTGTTGGTATGCTGCTTGGTGTGTTACTACAACTTGCGCTATCAAACAAATATTTAGGCAACGTAGGTGTTGAGCCTTCTGCGAAACAAATGAAAGACAATGGAGCCGCATCTAACGCGCCACTAACCTCGGAAGAGCGTGATCGGGTTAAAGTGATTTTAATCATGTCTTTCTTCACCATCATTTTCTGGTTAGGCTTTGAGCAGGCAGCAGGTTCAATGAACCTTTTCGCCAAATACAAGACTGACTTAGTCTTTTTCGGTTGGGAAATGCCGGCATCATGGCTACAAACTGTGAACCCTATTTTCGTAATCATCCTGGCGCCAATATTTGCCGCAACCTTTTTAAAAATGGGTGCTGCCGAGCCAAATTCTCCGAAAAAGTTTGCCCTCGGTATGTTTTTCCTCGGCCTTGGCTTCATTTCAATGGTAATGGCAGCATTACAAATTGGCGACTCCGAAACAGTGAAAGCTCACGTAATTTGGCTGGTACTGGCTTACATGTTCCATACCATGGGTGAGCTATGTTTATCGCCAATAGGTCTTTCTATGGTAACCAAACTTGCACCACTGAAATATACATCATTACTTATGGGTATGTGGTTCTTCTTCTCTGGGGTTGGTAACTATTTAGCCGCATGGGTTGGACAAATGGTTGGCGAAACGGGTCCTCTACAAGCGTTCTCAGGTGTTGCTATTATGGCCTTTGTTGCTGGTATCATGCTTTGGTTACTAAGCGATAAGCTTGTTGACTGGATGCACGGTGCAGAAGATCCTCATCCGCATGATATGGAAGAAATGTTGGAAGAAGAGTTGTCTGTTATCGGCACTCATGAAGGTATGCCTGAAAAGCATTAATTCAAGCTTCTGCCTCTAATTAAAAAAACCGGACAATAAGGTCCGGTTTTTTTATGTCTGCTCGTTTTAAACCATCCATTTCCAGCAAACCGCTAAGCTTATTCACCTAGTAATAAACCTTGCCAACCAAAGTAGTTAACTTACACCACGTCATATCCTGAGGAGCTTAAGCGACATCAGGGACCTCATACGGGCGTAGCGTGCTTGAGTTGGATACCTGGTTGGCGGGACTTTAGTCTCGCATTTTAGTAATAACCACTTTCGTTGATTACGGCAGAAATGCGAGGTTGAAACCCCGCCAACCAAAGTAGTTAACTTACACCACGTCATATCCTGAGGAGCTTAAGCGACATCAGGGACCTCATACGGGCGTAGCGCGCTTGAGTTGGATACCTGGTTGGCGGGACTTCAGTCTCGCAGGTTGATAATAACCAGTTACGTTGATTACGGCAAAAATGCGAGGTTGAAACCCCGCCAACCAAAGTAGTTAACTTACACCACGTCATATCCTGAGGAGCTTAAGCGACATCAGGGACCTCATACGGGCGTAGCGCGCTTGAGTTGGATACCTGGTTGGCGGGACTTCAGTCTCGCAGGTTGATAATAACCAGTTACGTTGATTACGGCAAAAATGCGAGGTTGAAACCCCGCCAACCGAAGTAGTTAACTTACACCACGTCATACCCTGAGGAGCTTAAGCGACATCAGGGACCTCATACGGGCGCAGCGTGCTTACTTTGGATACCTGGTTGGCGGGACTTTAGTCTCGCATTTTAGTAATAACCACTCGGCGTTGACGGCAGGAACGATGCGAGGTTGAAACCCCGCCAACCCATAGGTTCTGATCCCTGGTTGGCGGGACTTTAGTCTCGCGCAAAGAAAAAGCCCCTAGCGTTAGCTAGGGGCTTTCTTGAATTAGGAGCCTGGCGATGACCTACTCTCACATGGGAACTCCCACACTACCATCGGCGCAACTGCGTTTCACTTCTGAGTTCGGCATGGGATCAGGTGGTTCCACAGTGCTATTGTCGCCAGACAAA
>NZ_JQDZ01000010.1 GCF_000764205.1 Thalassotalea sp. ND16A | reverse complement strand
TAGATCCATTTCAATTAAAGACTAAAATAGAAAGGAAACTGAAAGTCATATTTAAACTTATTACGGTTACACCTAATGTGAGAATAAGGATATAACCTTCGGTTACCTTTTCTTATGAGTCAACGCGGGGGATTAGTCTTCATCCATGATACCGCCCGGGCCGGCAAAATTGTCAAAACGAGAGAACTGCCCCTGGAACGTTAACCGTACCCGACCAATTGGACCATTACGTTGTTTACCAAGAATGATCTCCGCCGTGCCTTTATCGGGAGAGTCTTCGTTATACACTTCATCACGATAAATAAACATGATCAAATCGGCATCTTGCTCGATTGAACCTGATTCACGTAAATCTGAGTTAATCGGTCGTTTATCGGCACGTTGCTCCAGGCCACGGTTAAGCTGTGATAATGCGACAACAGGCACTTGTAACTCTTTCGCCAACGCTTTCAGTGAGCGGGATATTTCGGCAATTTCCAAGGTACGGTTATCACTAAATTGTGGTACCCGCATCAATTGCAGGTAATCTATCATGATCATCGATATACCACCGTTATCACGATGGATTCTTCGTGCCCGAGAGCGCACTTCCGTTGGAGTTAAACCCGCGGCATCATCAACGAACATTTTACCTTTTTCCATCAACAACCCCATGGTCGATGATAAACGGGCCCAATCCTCATCGCCGAGCTGTCCGGTTCTGATCTTGGTTTGGTCAATACGGCCAAGGGACGCCAGCATACGCATCATGATTTGTTCAGACGGCATCTCCAGGGAAAAGATAAGCGCCGGCTTATCTTGCATCATTGCCGCGTTTTCGGCCAGGTTCATCGCGAATGTGGTTTTACCCATCGATGGTCTGGCAGCAACGATGATTAAATCGGACGGTTGTAAACCTGCGGTCATTTTATCTAAATCGGTAAAGCCGGTAGAAACACCGGTAACTCCGTCGTGTGGCTGGCCATAAAGTTTTTCTATCTTATCGACGGTTTTTTCCATGACCGAATGGATATTCTCAGGGCCTTCAGATTTACTGGCACGCTGTTCGGCAATTTGGAACACTTTAGATTCGGCAAAATCGAGCAACTCACTACTTTCTCGGCCTTGCGGATCGTAACCAGCATCGGCGATTTCGTTTGCCACTTTGATCAACTCGCGAGTCACCGCTCGTTCACGAACAATATCCGCATAAGCGTAGATATTGGCGGCACTCGGCGTATTTTTCATCATTTCAGCGAGATAGACAAAACCACCGACATCATCAATTTGTTGCTGAGTTTCCAGAGCCTCAGATAAGGTGATTAAATCGACCGGGTTACCCTTTTCAATTAAATCCCCTACACACTCGAAAATAATGCGATGGGCGCGCGAGTAAAAATCGGCAGCCACCACGCGTTCGGCAACATTATCCCAGGCATTATTATCAAGCAACAAACCACCCAGCACTGATTGCTCGGCTTCCATTGAATGCGGAGCAACTTTCAGTTGTTCAATTTGTTTGTCGTTAGTTTTATTAAAGTCTTTTTTAAAGTCTTTGTTAAAATTTTTCTTAAAGTCTTGCTGTTGCGCCATTACTGCTCAAATCCCAGGGAATCTTTCATCTGTTTATGTCGATAAGTAGTATACCAGTCTACATAAGGAATGAGCTAAAAATATACTTATGCAGGTTAGCCCCCCAGAATAAGCTATTCAGGCTAAAATTTGAAGTGAAAGTTCAACGGGTAGTAAATGATCTCATTAAAATAACCTTGGCCGAGCAGTAGACTGGTCTCGTTATTTATCATCTTTTGCTTCTAAAGTAAGTTCAGGACAACGACCGATGACTTTGGCGTCATTGTTTTCATCATACTCGATCAGATTGACATCAAATCGCCACAGATAATGCAAGTGCTTTAACACTTCATTAGTATTATCGGCCATGCCAATATTGTTATAAGGAATGTACTCTAAGGTTAACGACCGATCGCCTTCGATATCGGCCTTAATTATTTGAATATTGGCTTGCTGATGACTCAAGTCATATTGCTTTGCCAGCGCACTGCGTATTTTTTGATAGCCTTTTTCATTATGGATAGCACTTACTTCAATCTGACTTTCTTTAGCGTCATCGGTGAGTTTAAAAAATTTAAATTCACGCATAAGTTGTGGTGACAGATACTGGCCGATAAAACTTTCATCCTTATAATTTTGCATTGCCGCTTTAACCGCGTCGAGCCAGTTACTGCCGGCCAATTCAGGAAACCATTGTTTATCTTCTTCGCTAGGATGTTCGCAAATACGACGAATATCGGCAAACATATTAAAACCTAATGCGTATGGATTAATACCACTGTACTGCGGTGAATTAAAGGCGGGTTGGTTAATCACATTGGTGTGATGCTCTAAAAATTCCAGCATAAATTTATCGGTTAACAAGCCTTCATCATATAAATGATTAATGATGGTGTAATGCCAAAAACATGCCCAGCCTTCATTCATTACTTGTGTTTGTTTTTGCGGATAAAAATACTGGCCAATTTTACGTACTATACGAACAATTTCTCTTTGCCACGGAGCCAGTAACGGGGCATTTTTTTCAATAAAATACAATAAGTTTTCTTGTGGAGATGTTGGAAATATCGCAGATTTTTTACCCTTATCAGCATGGCTTTCATTTTGTTGATCAAGCTTTTGCCACAAGTGGTCAACTTGCGATTGCAAAAATCGTTCTCTTTCTTGCTGCTGTTCTAATTCTCTGGCTAATGATAACTTTTGCGGCCTTTTATATCGGTCAACGCCGTGATTCATCAGCGCATGGCAAGCATCGAGGGTTGTTTCCACCTCTTCTATGCCGTGTAGTTGTTCACATTTATGGATATAGTTTTTGGCAAATAATAAATAATCAATAATAGAATCCGCTTCGGTCCAGGTGCGAAACAGGTAGTTGCCTTTAAAAAAGGAGTTATGGCCATAACTTGCGTGCGCCATCACCAGGGCTTGCATGGTTAAGGTGTTTTCTTCCATTAAATAGGTAATGCAGGGATTGGAATTAATCACAATTTCATAGGCTAAACCCATACGCCCACGTTTATAATTTTGCTGTGTAGTAATAAATTGTTTGCCAAAACTCCAGTGATTATAACCAATTGGCATACCGACACTGGCATAGGCATCCATCATTTGTTCTGAAGTGATCATCTCAATCTGGTTCGGGTAAGTGTCCAGCCCGTAAAAATTCGCCACTCGAGCAATTTGTTGTTTATATTGCTCTAAAGATTCAAAATTCCAGTCGCCACAATCGGGTAATTTTTCAACACAAAAATCATTTACGCTATAGTCACTTTCCATCTTACCTCCAGGCAACATTCTCATGAGCTGTCTTTTTAAATAAGTCTCTAAACACGGGATAGATATCGGCAACTTCTTCAATTCTGCGCAAACAAAAATGCGGATACTGCTCGGCCAGTTTTTGATATTCTGTCCACAGCGATTTATGGATATCGCTGGTGATTTCGATATAGCTGTAATAGCGAATGATCGGCAATATTTTTTTACTCAATAACTCGGAACACTTAGCAATGTCATCTTGCCAGTTATCGCCATCAGAGGCTTGGGCCACGTAAATGTTCCAATCGTTGGAGTTATAGCGTTGCTTAATGATTTTATAAAGCAAGGTAAGGGCGCTGGAGATAATGGTACCGCCAGTTTCTTTTGAGTAGAAAAAATCTTGCTCATCCACTTCTTTGGCCTGGGTATGATGAATAATAAAAACCACATCGATGGTTTTATAATTTCGCGTTAAAAATAAATACAACAAAATGTAAAAGCGTTTGGCAATATCTTTTGTCGCCTGCACCATAGAACCTGAGACATCCATGACACAAAACATTACCGCTTTTGATGACGGCACCGCTTGTTGGTCAAAGTTTCGGTAACGTAAGTCGAAACTGTCGATAAAGGGTACGCTCGATATTTTATCCTGCAACATTTCAATTTGTTGTTTTAACTGCTTAATTTCAGCAACTGGCAAGGGCTCGGTTTGTTCAAACTCTATTAATTGCTGCTCACAGTGTTTCAGTTCTTTGCGTTTTGAACTGGTCATTGCCAGACGTCTGGCGATTGATCCTTGCAACGATTTAACAATATCGACATTGGCAATGGCACCATCACTGCAATAGCCCGCACGTACCGTTTTGTAGTCAAAAAGCTTATCTATTTGGCTGCGTTGTAAATTAGGCAGAGCCAAATCGTCAAACAGTAAATTTAAGTATTCATCGGCTGAAATTGAAAAAATAAAATCGTCTTCACCGGTGCCATCCTTACTGGCACCACTATTACCTTGTCCTTGCTGGGCCTTCGGCCGGTCAATTTTATCGCCTTCAACAAATTGTTCATTGCCGGGAAGGATCCTTTCCTTAATCCCCCCTTCCCCATGCTTAAAAACAGGCTCAGATAAATCTTTATGCGGAATAGTGACATCTTCATCCGAGTGGTGATCGGTTACACTTCTGCGAGTAATGGACTCCTCTAGAGAGTGCTTTATCTGACTTTTATATCGACGCACAAACCTCTGGCGATTGACCATAGATTTGTTTTTTGCATTTAACCGCTTGTCGATAAAGACTGACATTGCTCACTCTCCCTTAACTAAGATGACTTCCTCACTCTTAAATACCACTCAGATAATAACCGAACTTGCTTGGCGGTATAGCCCTTAGAGGTCATGCGCTGGACAAAATCGTCATGTTTTTTCTGATCTTGTGAAGATGATTTGGTATTGAATGAAATCACTGGCAATAAATCTTCGGTGTTGGAAAACATTTTTTTCTCTATTACCGTGCGCAGTTTTTCATAACTGGTCCATACCGGATTATTACCATTGTTGTTCGCTTTCGCACGCAAGACAAAATTGACAATTTCATTACGGAAATCTTTCGGGTTGGAAATACCGGCCGGTTTTTCAATTTTTTCCAATTCGCTATTCAGTGCTTCACGATTAAGAATTTGGCCGGTATCATTATCTCGATATTCTTGATCCTGAATCCAAAAGTCGGCGTATACCACATACCTATCGAAAATGTTTTGACCGTACTCTGAATACGATTCCAGGTAGGCGGTCTGGATTTCCTTACCAATAAATTCAATATATTCGGTCACTAAATAGCCTTTGATAAACTCTAAATAGCCATCGGCAGTTTCTTTTGCCAGTTGCTCACGCTCTATTTGCTGCTCTAATACATAAAATAGATGTACTGGATTGGCGGCAATTTCCAGATGATCGAAATTAAACACACGGGACAGTATTTTAAAGGCAAAACGAGTGGAAATGCCTGACATGCCTTCATCAATACCGGCAAAGTCTCGATATTCCTGATAAGACTTGGCTTTCGGGTCGGTATCTTTTAACGACTCGCCGTTATAGACCCGCATTTTGGAATAAATGCTGGAATTTTCTGGGGCGACAAGTCTGGTCAATACCGAAAACTGGGCGAGAATGTCTAACGTCGATGGCGCACACTGGGCATTGCTTAATTCACTGTTATCGAGTAATTTTTGATATATTTTTACTTCTTCAGACACTCTTAAGCAGTACGGTACTTTTACGATATAAACGCGATCGAGAAAGGCCTCATTGTTTTTATTATTTTTGAACGTCAACCATTCCGATTCATTGGAGTGAGCTAATAAAACACCGGAAAACGGTAAGGCTGACAAGCCCTCGGTAGAATTATAATTTCCTTCCTGGGTGGCCGTAAGCAACGGATGTAATACCTTGATCGGTGCTTTAAACATTTCAACAAATTCCATCATGCCCTGATTTGCTCGACACAAGGCACCTGAATAGCTGTATGCGTCAGCATCATTTTGGGCAAAATGCTCTAGTTGACGAATATCGACTTTACCTACTAATGATGAAATATCCTGGTTGTTATCATCTCCAGGTTCCGTTTTGGCAATGGCAACTTGGTCAAGTATAGATGGATATATTTTGACCACCTTAAATTTTGAAATATCGCCATTAAACTCATGCAATCGTTTCACCATCCAGGGGGACATTATGGTATGTAAATATCTGGCTGGTATGTTGTATTCCTGGGTTAAAATTTTACCATCGGCATCGGCATCAAATAAACAAAATGGGTGATCATTTACCGGGCTACGTTGACCATTGGCGCTGAGTACATAAATGGGCAGTTGTTGCATCAGCTCTTTTAATTTTTCTGCTATCGATGACTTACCGCCCCCTACTGGTCCCAATAAATAGAGTACCTGTTTCTTTTCTTCTAACCCTTGCGAGGCGTGAGTAAGATAAGCAACGATTTGTTCAATGGCATCTTCCATGCCATAAAAATCAGAAAATGCCGGGTAACGTTGAATTACCCTATTGGAAAAGATCCGGCTTAACACCGTATCTTGCGATGTATCGATCTGTTCAGGCTCACCTATGGCGGCTAACAATCGTTCTGCGGCGTTAGCATAGGTTAGTTTGTCATTACGACAAAGCTCGAGAAATTCAGTTAGTGTAAGCTCCTCTTCTTTGGCTAAGTCGTAGCGCCCTTGATAGTGTTTAAAAATACTCATAACGCACCCATAATAAATATTGTTGTTTATATTTATATTAGACCGTGAAAGTAGGAATTTGGTAGGTAAAAACATTAAAAACTTTTCTAACACCGCAATAACAGGTCAACCGCGACGAGATTACATCATCAAAATCAACAACTTAAACGCAAGTAGCAATAACATTTACGAAAGTATTTTTTTTTAAATCAATAAAAATGAAAAGCCATGCTTAACTATGCAAGCATTGGGGTTATTTGGGGGCTATTTGGTATGCTAAGAGCGAGGGCTTATACCAATCTGCATAAGCACTGAGTTGAGTTGAGTATACACGTCACCATCCAAGTTGCAGATTGGTATTAATAATGTAGTTTTACATTGCCTGATACGGTCGACATTTTAATCGAAGCACTGCCATTACCGGTACTGGTAGTAAGCTTTGAACTTGGGCCATATTTGGCCTTTTCCACCTCATCATCGGTTAAATTATTAATAATACGACCGCCAGCATTTGAATTCACTCGAATATCGGCATTTACTTCTTTTTGTAAACCCAAGTTGATGTTACCACTGACCGATGACATCTTTAACAAGCCGTCATCATTTAACTCAAGACTAACGGTTACGTCGCCACTCACACTCGACAATGAGGCATCGCTAACTTGCTCAAGCTTTATGTCTAAATCACCAGAGATAACACTGGCATTAATTTCGTCGGCATTGGCTTTGGCATCAATATCGCCACTGACTGCATGATAATTTAATTGCCCTGTAGATGCTCGATCAAATACGTCACCACTTACTGAAGATAAATAAATTTCACCATTTAAACGTTCACTTTTTACATCGCCACTGACCGACTCTAACACAATTTTAGCACTGAGGTTTTCTGCTATTACGTCACCACTTACGCTTTTTGCATTCACCCCGGCATGAACATTACTGATATTCACATCGCTGGAAACCCCGTTGAATTTAACCGCTGCGGAACTTGGCACTTCAATCAATAATTTGGTTTCTTGCTCATCCTGATCCCAAAAGCTACTATTCATCCGTGCTGGCATTTTAACTATGATGGTGACATCTTTGCCATCGACTTCAAATATAAAGTCGGTGGCTTTTTCATCGAGTTTACCCGATACCCACACTTCATTATTGTCAGTGCCGACAATGGTAACCTTACCTCTTAAATTCTCGATTTTAACTTGCGCATTATCTTGAACAGTTAACCGCTGATCGACGTTTTTGGCCGCAGCCGACAGGGGAAAAATCGACATGGAGAACATCAGGGCAATAAACGTTGAGGTGATATTAATAAATTTCATAAAGTTCTCTTTTTCCGTGATAATATTTTTGTCATTAGCTTATTGCTAACTGTGTGCCGCCAACTAGTTTGCACTAAATGGTTTGCCATTTGGGACTAAACAACTGCTCTAATAAATTAAGCTCTTGTTTTTGTGTCCACTTTAATAAATTTAACAAATCTTTATTGTTAGGATCATCCGCCAAAGCGGCTTCTAACGAGGTTCTGGCTGATTGCAATTCATTAAATTGCTTTTGAATATCCGCTGGTAACTGGCTTAAATCCGGTTCACCAAAACTCACCAACATGCTATTTTTTTCTTGACTGTATTGCTGCTGCAATACTTCCACAGCGCTTACCTGTGCTATTTGCATGTCTTTGTTGCTGTTTATGTTCCAGGTAAATAGCACTGCCACGACAATGGACGCTGCCCAGGCAAAAGGAGCGATATTTACTCGCTTAGGTTTTATCTCATTGGCAACGTGTTGTTGCGAATTATGCTCAATGGCATGCTCAATTCCGGCCCACAAATCCCGTTCAGGTTTAATGTCATGGCTCAAACCGTCTATTTGCGCTTGTAAATTTTGCTCTGCTTTTAGCTTATTCATCATTCAAACTCTCTTTCGCTTCGAGCCAGTCTTTTAGTAAGTTTCTGGCGCGGTGATAATGAG
This sequence comes from Thalassotalea sp. ND16A, assembly GCF_000764205.1. Classification (GTDB taxonomy): domain Bacteria; phylum Pseudomonadota; class Gammaproteobacteria; order Enterobacterales; family Alteromonadaceae; genus Thalassotalea_A. The sequence goes on along the minus strand of NZ_JQDZ01000010.1, from coordinate 8,695 downwards.
ACTTACTCGACCCCACCGCCATATTTAACATGGTTGCTATCTCTTCGTGCCGATAACCTTCAACCGCAAATAACACAAACACCACTCTGGCTTTTTCTGGTAATCGTAAAATCAATTTATCTAAATCTGACAAGTCTTGAATTTCGTTACCTGCTGGTTCTGCTTGTGGCTGTTCTTCAATACTGAATACTTTTTGCAGCCAATTTTTTTGTTTACGCATATGGGTTAACGCGGTGTTGGTTGCTACTGCGTGCAGCCAGGTAGAAAACTTGGCGTCACCACGAAAGTTTTCCAGCTTTAACCACACCTGCACAAAGACTTCCTGAGCGACATCTTCAGCCTGGTCACGAGAACTAAGCATACGAAAACACAACGCATACACTTTTCCGATATTTTCCTGGTACAAGTGGTTGAACGCCTGACGGTCGCCAGCCTTGGCGTTAATGATCCACTCTTGTTCTTGCTTTTTGGCAAAAATATCCTGGGCATTTATCACTGTGTTTTGTGCGGACAATGTCATTAAATCCTAAAAGCTTTATGTTCATTTATGTTGTAGTTATAAGTTAAGATGCAGGTAAGGGTAAAAAGGTTTAAAGAAAAAATAAAAACTTTTTTAAAAGTACCAAAAATATTTAACTTGAACTCGGAATTAGCGATTAAACAATAGCTTACCTCATACGGTTATACGAATAAAAGTGAGTTTATGTCTATTGGTATTCGTATTAATTATCAGAATTCGGCGCTGGACAAGTTTTTAAACGTAAAACCACGTACAAGCCAATACATAGGAAGAAGGAGGTGGCAACTTTGCCATAGATATTTGGCACTGCAATAAACACAGAAAAGCTGCCAAACACCAAGATAGATAGAATTGCCAAGGTTTTCGCTTTTTTCGGGATACAGCGACTGGTTTGCCAATGATGAATAATCTGACCAAACACTTTATTATTCAATAACCATCGATGGCAGCGAGTCGACGACTTGGCAAAGCATGCGGCAGCAACCAATAAAAATGGCGTAGTTGGCAATACCGGTAAGACGATACCAATAACAGCCAGGATGACGAAGCCAATGCCAACAGTTAAATAAAAAAAACGTTTCATTGTCCAGTTGCCATTAATCGCCTCGATATTTCATCAGCAAACGGTAATATAGCAAGTTGATTAAATACTTAAACAAATTGGTATTAAGACGCTGCCCAGGGGTTATTTTCCCGATATTTAATTTGCATGCCTTTAAGCAAATTGCGTAAAAACTGATCTTTACACTCTCGATAATGCTTATGTCCTACCTTTCTAAAAAAGGCACTGATTTCAGCTTTACCGACACGAATTTCAGTCAAAGCTAGTATCTCTATCATGTCGGTATCATTGAGGTTAAGTGCTATTTTTAACTTTCTCAATATCAGATTATTGTTTAGTTTTGATTCTGCTTTCGGTTGCGGGCCTTCTCGTTTACCACGGTTTTTATTGATCAAACCATTTAAAAACGTCGCTAATTGTACATCGGTTAAATTGATGTATTTAGGGTCATCTTCTTTACGTAACCAGTGGTGGTATTGCTCTAATTCCACCGTTAATTCAGCCTGGCTGAATATAGACAACATAGTGCTATCGTCATAATTAAAAATGAAGCGAATGCGGCGAATTATATCGTTATTTGTCATGTTATCTCTGTTTTATGGTAATTAAACTTGCTTGAAATCAATCATCGCTTCACGAGAATGACCAGTAAGTTTTAAAGCATCTAAATATTGCTGCCAAAGGCGGGCTTTATTATGTGCGTATTCTTGCAGTAATTGCAGGCTATAGATGGCACTGTGTTGATCATCAAAAACAAAACGATAGCCATGCTTCGCTACTGGTTCAATGGCCAACAATTGTACCATTTTTTTATGGCTTACCGGTGGTTTGGCTTTGCCTTGTTTTGCCGTTTGTTCATTGGGAGAATAAACACGCAAAAACTCATAACTTAAACTTTGACTGAAACCATCAACAAAGTTCAAGGTTAAGTCACAGGCTTTGTTATTTAGTACCAGCTGAGTTAATTGCATATTTTCTCCGACAACGTTTGTTAAGTTGATTAAAGAATGAAGCGGCTTAAATCTTCATTTTGTACCAGAATATCCAGTTTACCTTCGACGTAGGTTTTATCAATAGCGATACTTTGACCGGATTTCGCATCAGCATGGAAAGACAATTCTTCGATCAATCGCTCCATTACCGTATGTAAACGACGCGCACCAATATTCTCAGTAGTTTCATTTACCTGCCAGGCCGCCTGGGCGATAGCCTGAATGCCATCTTCACTAAATTCAACCTTCACTCCTTCGGTTGCCATCAAGGCGATATACTGCTCGGTTAATGAGGCGTTTGGCTCCGTTAAAATACGAACAAAATCTTCCACGGTTAAGGCGCGAAGCTCAACACGAATGGGTAAACGGCCTTGCAATTCAGGAATGAGATCGCTCGGTTTCGACATCTGGAATGCACCAGAGGCAATAAACAAGATATGGTCAGTTTTTACCATGCCATGCTTGGTACTCACCGTTGAGCCTTCCACTAATGGCAACAAATCACGTTGTACGCCTTCACGCGAAACGTCAGGGCCAGAAGAATCACCACGCTTACATATTTTATCGATTTCATCGATAAAGACGATGCCATTTTGCTCAACCGCATAAATCGCTTTTTCTTTAAGCTCATCCGGATTCACCAATTTGCTGGCTTCTTCTTCCTGCAAAGCTTTAAACGCGTCTTTGATTTTCAATTTGCGCTTTTTGGTTTTATCCTGCGACATGTTTTGAAACATGCTTTGTAGCTGATTGGTCATGTCTTCCATGCCTGGCGGTGCCATGATTTCCATGCCAACTTGCGGTTGCGCTACATCGATTTCAATCTCTTTATCATCGAGTTTGCCTTCGCGTAATTTCTTACGAAAAATTTGCCTGGTCGAACTGTTATCTGTAGATTCTTCTTCACCCATGGCATTACGCGGGTTAGGAATAAGCACATCCAAAATACGTTCTTCTGCGGCTTCTTCGGCTAAGTGTTTTACCCGAGTCATCTCTAACTCTTTGGTCAACTTCACCGACATATCGGCAAGATCGCGGATAATGGTTTCCACTTCTTTACCAACATAACCCACTTCGGTAAATTTTGTCGCTTCTACTTTGATAAAAGGCGCATTAGCAAGTTTGGCTAAACGGCGGGCAATTTCGGTTTTGCCGACACCGGTTGGACCGATCATTAAAATATTTTTTGGCGTGACTTCAACGCGCAGCTCTTCTTCTAGCTGCATTCTGCGCCAGCGGTTACGAAGGGCAATAGCCACCGCTTTTTTAGCATCGTTTTGGCCAATAATGTGGCAATCTAATTCGTGAACAATTTCACGAGGAGTCATATTAGACATGAAAAATTCCTCTGGGGAAGTTGAATTTAGTCAATACCAAATTGGTATTCGTTCTGCTAGCTTTTACCTTTACGCCACGAAGTGGCCTGTATAAAGATGCGCAGCAGCTTTATTAAATTTCATCAATGGTTTGGTTTAAGTTGGTAAAGACACAAATATTACCGGCAATGGTCAGTGATTTTTCAACAATATCACGGGCCGATAATTCGGTGTTTTCCAATAGCGCTAAGGCTGCCGCCTGGGCATAGTTACCGCCAGAGCCAATCGCAATTAAATCATCTTCGGGCTGAACCACATCGCCGTTGCCGGTGATAATCAATGATGCCGTTTCGTCTGCGACTACCAGCATCGCCTCAAGCTTTCTTAACGCGCGATCACTGCGCCAGTCTTTGGCAAGCTCGACCGCAGATTTGGTAAGATGACCCTGGTGCATTTCAAGTTTGCTTTCGAAACGCTCAAACAGGGTAAAAGCATCGGCAGTACCACCGGCAAAACCAGCCAATACTTTTTCATTGTATAAACGACGAACCTTTTTGGCATTGCCTTTCATCACGGTATTACCAAGGGAAACCTGGCCATCGCCGCCAATACATACTTTACCGTTGCGTCTTACAGATACGATAGTAGTCACATTAAACCTCTAAAAATAAAACGAGGTGTCTTCTGTTAACATCACAGAACAGACACCCCGAAAAGAATCTTAAGGTATAGATGGGATCAGAAATTAGTTTTTCAAGTCCAAAGCCATATTTGACAGTAATTGATCTTATTTCTTTTTAACTTGTGCTTGGCGCTTTCCGCCATGCGCTTGCGTTCAAATGGTCCGAGTACCACTTTATACCAAACACCACTTTTGCCATTGGTTTTACGAATATCTGAACCAAAACCGGCAAAGGCAATATTGGCTTTTAACTGTTCGGCTTGTTGGCGTTTACGAAATGAGCCACATTGCATTTGATAAGGGCCTTTTTCTTTAACCTCATAATCCCCCACTTCCACTTCTTTATGTTTTAATTCATCCATATAAGTCCATTTCTCTTTTGGGACTTCAGGAAGAATGTCTTCCACTACGGTTTTCTTGGTTGGCGTTGATAGTTCGATTTCAGCAACATCAACATTTTCCGGAGCATTGTCACTCATGTAATTTAAGCCAAAAATAAATCCGCCAACCAATAGCACAATAATGACTAAAGCAAACATAGGTTTAATACCCTGAACTGCCGGCTGTTTTTTCGTTTTCGGCTTATACGGGTTTTTCTTTTTTTTGGTTGCGCGGGGGCGAGCAACGTAATCTTGATGAGCCATAACTCTCTACAACAATGAAAATGGAAAAATGCAAGGTAAGTTAATTTTAACCAACCCGCAACTAAAGTACAGCGTTAGTTTGTTACTAACCTGAGTTCGGATAAGCAGCACTTGCTCAATACTATTTAAAATAGTTTACTGGTTACAGTTAACTTGATGATTTAAAGGTAATATCAAGCGCTCATTATCCCGAATTCAGGTTAACTGGAGCTACCAGCTCAGCTCTTGTGGGTCGATATCGACAGACCAACGTACTTTACTATTTAATTCGTGGCCGGCAATAGCGGTTAACACATGCTGAACTGCCAAGTGTAAATCTTTACGTTCTTTGGCTTGCAATAATAAATGAAAACGATATTTACCCGCTTTTTTCTCTTGCGCCGCGGCAATCGGCCCGCTCACCATACATTGGCTAAAATCCTGCTGACTGACATCCCTTAGCAGAGTTTCCGGCATATTCGGATAATTACCTTCGGCTCGAAATAATGCCTGAAAGCCAAAGGGCGGGATCATCGCCTGTTGTCTTTCAATCAGCGCATAGCGGGCAAAATGTTGATAGCCATTATTCACCAAATCTTGCAATAGCGGATGTTCTGGATATTGCGTTTGCACCATCACTTTGCCCGGCTTACTTTCTCTTCCTGCCCGACCAGCTACCTGTACCAGCAATTGTGCCATGTGCTCCGGTGCACGAAAATCATAACTAAATAAGGCACCATCGACATCGAGCACCGCCACTAAGGTGACATCGGGAAAATGGTGGCCTTTGGCCAGCATTTGCGTACCCACCAGTATTTGATGTTCTTTATTGGTGACTTGCTGCAATAACTTGGCGAGTTCGCCTTTGCGGCGAGTACTGTCGCGGTCAATTCTTATCGCCGAATAGTCCGGAAAAAGTTCAAGCAAGCGCTGCTCAAGTTGTTCCGTACCTTGCCCTAACGGCTTAATGCGAATGCTGCCACAACTGCCACATTGACGAACGATACGCTTTTGGCTGCCGCAGTGATGACAGATCAACAGACTTTGCCCTTGGTGCAAAGTATAAGGCTTATTACAGCGTTGGCACTCGCAAATCCAATTACATTCCTGACACGAAATGGCTGGTGCAAAGCCACGACGGTTCAAAAATATCAGCACTTGTTCACCGCGTTTCAACGTGTCTTGCATCGCTTTTTTCAAAGAGCCCGATAAACCAAATTCCACTTGCTCCCGTGCCATATCGATTAATTCAATGGTGGATATCGAACTTTTGCCGGCACGCTTGGTGAGTTGGTGGTACTGATATTTTCCCGAGAGCGCATTTTGCAAGGTTTCTAACGATGGCGTTGCCGTACCTAAAACAATGGGAATGTGTAATTGCCTGGCGCGCAATATGGCAATATCGCGCGCATGGTAGCGAAATCCTTCTTGTTGTTTGAGTGAACCATCATGTTCTTCATCGACGATAATAATGCCCGGTTTATGCAGTGGCGAAAACACACCGGAACGAGTCGCAATAATAATCGCGGCCCGACCCTGCTTGGTTTGATGCCAGGTTTGCAAACGCTCATTATCGTTCAGACCCGAATGATGCAGAACGACGGGCACGCGAAAACGTTTTTCAAACCGTGACAGTGTTTGTGGGGTTAAACCAATCTCAGGCACCAACAGCAATACTTGTTTGTCCTGCTTTAACACCTGTTCGATGATTTGTAGATACACTTCGGTTTTGCCGCTACCGGTGATGCCATCAATTAAATGACAAGAAAATCCGTCAAGCCGCTGATTAATGGTACTAATTACCAGTGCTTGCTCCACCGATAATTGCGGCTTGTCGTCATCGTTAACGGAATTGGCTTTAAAGGTAAACGGTTGTTGTTTAACGGTTTGCTCAATAATCAGGGCTTTGTTCAGCAAGGCATTAAGTTGCGCTTTGCTATAGCCTGCCATTCGGATCTCTGGCCAGGTTAATTCGTCATGCTCACAAATAAAATTTAATAACTGTTTTTGCTTAGCCGCCGATTTTTTCATACTTTGGCAAACGTCATTAAATTGTTGCTCACTAAGCTCCGGGTTCTTTAACCAGCAAGCTGGTGGGCTTAAATCAACGGGTTTGATTTGTCGCAACAGTACCGGCAATGCTTGGGTTACCACATCCCCTATAGGGTGATGGTAATAGCGGGCACAAAGACTCAAAAAGTCTACCTGTTGCATGGTTAATTTAGAGTTATCATCAAGGCGCTCTATGATCGCTTTAAGTTTGTCACTAGCAACGTCACATTCATCGCTGACCACCAGAACCACGCCAATTAATTTACGGTTACCAAATGGTACTAACACCCTGTCACCGCGAGTGAAACTGAGCTGATTTAACGTTTCCGGTACCAAATAAGTAAAACTTTGCCGCATCGGTATCGGCAAAGCAATTTGTAGGTAAGTAAATTGAGTAGTCAAAGTGGCATTCATTATTATATTTTTTAATTATTTTACTCGCAAAACAACATTTGCCAAGCTTATTTGCTCGTGCTTTGCAGCTAAATCTCTCTGTTGGTGATAAACAGCGATAAATTTGACTGTTTTTAACGGTTTTAGTTGTACATTGGCCAATGTTCCCGTATTATTCGCCACCTTAAATTGAAACTCGCATGGTATCTGGCAAAAGATCAGATGGCGATGCGGCCTAACACAAGGTAATCCCATGAAAGACGGTATCCATCCAAATTACGTAGCCATTAAAGCAACTTGTTCTTGCGGTAATGTTATCGAAACTCGTTCAACACGTGGTAAAGACATCCACTTAGATGTATGTTCTGAATGTCACCCATTCTACACTGGTAAGCAAAAAGCTGCTGAAACTGGTGGACGTGTAGACAAGTTCAACAAACGTTTCGGTGCTTTAGGTAAAAAATAATTTAACCTAAAACATTCATGTTTGTTAAAGAAGCGCCTTATCGGCGCTTTTTTATCGCCTGCAGTTTATCAAATTTACCTATATCTACGTTATATCCTTGATCTGAATAAAAAATTTCACTTGTTAGAGTTAAATCTATGAGTATACTTAAAGCTAATAATAATATCACTCAAGCTTGAGTAAGCGGGATCTACCATGGAATATAATACTTCAGAACTTTGTAACCTATATGCTGACTCAGTCGATGTCTTAGAACCTATGTTAAGCAATTACGGCGGCCGCAGCTCGTTTGGCGGTATCGTGGTGACGATTAAATGTTTCGAATCTAATGGCATTATTAGCGAAACGGTAGAACAAGACGGTACAGGTAAAGTATTGGTTATTGATGGCGGAGGGTCAACCCGCAGAGCCTTGATTGATTCTTATATCGCCGATACTGCGGCAAAACATAACTGGGAAGGGATCATTTGTTACGGTAGTGTACGTGACGTTGATTTACTCGAAGATATTGAACTTGGCATCCAGGCCATGGTGTCAATTCCAGTTGGCGCCGATGATAGTAATGTTGGCGAAGCGGATTTGGCGATTAACTTTGCCGGGGTAACCATTTTACCCGATGATCATATTTACGCCGATAACACTGGCATCATCCTCTCCCCGGATCCACTCGATATCGATTAATAATAGATACGAGGTACAGGGTACAAACAAACTGAGTAAGATTTCAGGTTAGGGTAATGTTTGTGCTACGGGCTACGGGCTACGGGCTACGGGCTACGGGCTACGGGCAGCATTGTTAGGGCCTCAAGTTTGTTTACAACACTAACTTGGGGCTTTTTTGATTCGATTCGATTCGAGCAAATAGTTAAAAATATAAGCGCTCGCTGTCAATTATGGGGGTTCCGACCTTCGTCGGAATGACGGAGTATTTTTTCTAAGTATATGATAATCAGATATTTTGTTTTACTTACACCACGTCATATAAAAGAAGAAGCCCCTAAATAAATTATTACTTAAGGGCTAAGCTAGAGTGAGAAGAAGAGGCTAAGACGTCAAAAGCTTTTAGCTTCTCGGGATGCAAAAGCCTCT
>NZ_JQDZ01000009.1 GCF_000764205.1 Thalassotalea sp. ND16A | reverse complement strand
TTCTTGGGTAAAAAAGTTTGAAAATGGTCGCATAGTGTTTGAAGTTTGGTTATTTCTGTTTTGTGGTGAAATTAATTTAACCAGATTTCAAACACTTACTCAAATATTTGTGGGGATACTTCAGGTTTCAACCTCGCCTAATTACAAGCAAACGAAAAATTAATATCGCTAATCCTTAGATGGTGGAGCCGTGCGGATTGATATATAATCACAGCAAATTATCCAAATAATAAAACAAATCAATTTATTAGCATAACATCGAGAGGCTTATGTATTGTCCATTCTGTTCCGCTACTGATACTAAAGTCATCGACTCACGACTGGTTTCAGACGGCCATCAAGTTAGACGCCGCCGAGAGTGCCTGGAGTGCCGCGAACGTTATACCACCTTTGAATCGGCAGAATTAGTCATGCCGAGGATCATTAAACGAGATGGCTCACGAGAACCCTTTAATGAAGAAAAAATGCGCACTGGTTTATTACGAGCCTTAGAAAAGCGTCCGGTGAGCATCGAAAAAATAGAGTTATCGATAAATACATTAAAATCGAAATTACGGGCAACGGGTGAGCGCGAAATATCTAGTGAAATGCTCGGCAACATCATTATGGATGAGTTGAAAGCTCTGGATAAAGTGGCTTATGTTCGTTTTGCTTCGGTATATCGCTCATTTGAAGACATTCGTGAGTTTGGCGAAGAAATTGCTCGCTTAGGCGATGATGATTAATATCAGGAATACTATTATTAAGAGCGTAGGAAAACGTTGTGGATAAACAGCAACACATTGATGAACTCTTCATGCAAAGAGCCATTGCGCTGGCAAAAAAAGGTGAATATACGACATCACCTAATCCGGCCGTTGGCTGTGTATTAGTAAAAGATGATCAGATGATTGGCGAAGGCTGGCATCAAAAAGCAGGCGAAGGTCACGCCGAAGTTAATGCCTTAAAAGCCGCTGGCAGCAATGCTAAAGGCGCAACCGCCTATGTCACATTGGAGCCATGCAGCCACTTTGGCCGCACACCACCCTGTGCCAAAGGGTTAATTGAGGCAGGCGTAAGTCATGTAGTGATAGCTATGCAAGACCCAAACCCTTTGGTTTCTGGTCGTGGTATCAAAATGCTGGAAGATGCCGGCATCAGTACTAAGGTGGCGGTGCTTGAACAAGCTGCAATGGCGTTAAACCCTGGTTTTATCAAACGTATGCAAACCGGTATGCCATTAGTTCGTTGCAAAGTGGCAGCTAGCCTTGATGGCAAAACGGCAATGAGTAACGGTGAAAGTAAGTGGATCACCGGTAGCGAAGCTCGTCAGGATGTACAGCGCTATCGCGCCAAAAGTTGCGCGATAATTAGCGGTGCCGATACGGTGATAACCGATAATGCCAACTTAAATGTACGTTATCAGGAATTAGGTTTTGCCGTAAATGACATCGAAGAGCAGCAAGTTAGACAACCGGTAAGGGTGATCATTGATACACAAAACCGGTTAACACCAGAGTTGGCGTTATTTAATCAACATACATCGATAATTTTAGTGCGTACAGCACTTGAAAAATGCCATCAGTGGCCACATTTTGTAAAACAGCTAGTGGTGAAAAAGAGTCGCGTTGCCGAACATAAGGGCAAGGCCGACTTAACGGAGTTAGTGGCAAAACTTGCCGAAATGGGCTTTAACAACTTATGGTTAGAAAGCGGTGCTCGCCTGGCGGGGGCATTTCTTCAATCAGGATTAGTTGATGAACTGGTAATGTATCAAGCGCCGAAACTTATGGGTGAAAATGCCCTGGGTTTATTTGATATCAAATCATTAAACCATTTAGTCGATGCCATAGAACTTGAAATTCAAGATATACGCATGATCGGTAAAGACATACGTATTATCAGTAACGTTGAAAACACAAATAAAATACAAAGGCACTAAGTGAATGTTTACCGGAATTATTGAAGCAGTAGGCAAAGTAAAATCGATCAAACTGAACGCGTCAGGTGCTCGAGTGATGATTGCCAGTGGCAACTTAGATCTCAGTGATGTGAAGTTGGGCGATTCTATCGCCACCAACGGCATCTGTTTAACGGTGGTTGATTTAGATGACGCAAGTTATAGCGCCGACGTTTCAAAAGAAACGTTAACCCGTACTGGATTTACCAATTATGCATCTGGCACCAAGGTAAACCTTGAAAAAGCCATGCTACCCACCACACGTTTTGGCGGCCATATGGTCAGTGGCCATGTTGATGGTATTGGAAAAATAACAGCAATAAACACTGTGGGTAATTCGATTGAATATTGGATCGAGTTAGCCGATAACCTAAAGCAATACGTGGCAGAGAAAGGCTCTATTACCGTAGATGGAACATCACTTACGGTGAACAGTGTTGATGAAAACAAGTTTCGTTTAACCATAGTGCCGCACACCACAGAACAAACTATTATTAGTACATACAAAGTAGGGCAATTGGTGAATTTAGAAGTCGATTTAATTGCTCGTTATATAGAAAGGTTATTATTTTGTCGCGAACAGGACTGCAATCAAGCTACCAGTTCCGGTATAAGTAAAGAGTTGTTATTAAATAGCGGTTTTATCAAATAAATTAGAGGTTCAAATGAAATTAAATACCCCACAAGAGATCATTGCAGATATCGCGTTAGGTAAAATGGTTATCTTGATGGATGATGAAGATCGTGAAAATGAAGGCGATTTCATCATGGCTGCTGAAAAAGTAACGCCTGAAGCGATTAACTTTATGGCAACCCATGGCCGCGGCTTAATTTGTATGCCCATGTCTCGTGAAAAATGTGAGAAGCTAGATTTACCATTAATGGTAGATAAAAATGATGCGCAATTCACCACTAACTTCACCGTGTCAATTGAAGCCGCTCGTGGTGTAACCACAGGTATTTCGGCGGCAGACCGAGCAACTACGGTATTAGCGGCTTGTGATAAAGATGCCGATAAGCGCTCCATAGTCCAACCGGGTCATATCTTCCCGCTTATTGCCAAAGACGGCGGTGTACTTAACCGCGCTGGTCACACCGAAGCTGGTGTTGATTTGGCGAGCATGGCAGGCTGTGAACCGGCAGCGGTAATTGTTGAAATTCTGAATGAAGATGGCACCATGGCGCGCCGTCCTGATTTAGAAATTATCGCCAAAAAACACGATGTAAAAATGGGCACCATTGCCGATTTAATCGAGTACCGTAATACCACCGAAACTACGATTACTCGAGTAAGCGAATGCAAACTTCCGACTCAATTTGGTGAGTTTGATTTAGTATCGTTCACCGATACCATCGACGGTCAAACGCATTTTGCCTTAACTAAAGGTGAGATCAAAGCTGATCAGCCAACGCTAGTTAGAGTGCATTTAGAAAACACTTTCCGAGATTTATTATTCTCGACTCGTGACAGTAAAAACACTTGGCCAATAGGCCATGCGCTGGAAAAAATAGGCAAAGAAGGTGGTGTTCTGGTCTTACTGGGCAAACACGAATCACCGCAACAACTCATTCAACAAGTTGAGAAATACGACAAGCAAGATCAGGGTATTGAAATCAACGAAGTAAACAAACATGTTGGCTCACGTAACGTCGGTGTTGGATCACAAATTCTAGCAAACCTTGGCGTACATAAAATGCGTTTACTTAGCTCACAAACCAAATACCACTCTTTATCAGGCTTTGGCTTAGAGATTGTTGAATACATCTCTGACTAAGTTTGTTTAATTACAAGTGCTGTTAAAAACATAAACCTGAATATCTATTCGGGTTTTTTTACTTTTGAATCTTAACTAATGCTGAACATAATCAGGTTGTAACTGCAACTCAGAGCTAATTTACGACCATCATGAAGTTAAGGTAAAACGCAATTCCAAACTTGTTTTGGGATCACCTCGAACGTGTCAAAGGTGCCCAGACTGTGTGAAAATACCTTTAGATATTACTAATTTATTCTGCTGTTAATATTGGGTGAGCGTAGCAAACCAAAATTTTCAAATTGAGCTATATCTTCTTTTTAAAGCTGAAATAGAACAATCACGACACGCCACATAATCCTAGTAAAAACCTTTTAGTAACCCACTATCCATTCCGCTTCGAGCCTTTGCTAGTTCTTTACCTGCTGGACAACTATAAACATCCTTCGCGGCATCATATTTCAAATGAGATATATGGAAGATACCTTTTTTGTCTGCCCCTGAAGTATCACTTTTTGGTACTAGTGGGTCAGCACCAATATCTATTGTCGCTTACGCTATATGATAGACAGCTGACCTATGAATTAACGAATGACAGATGCATAACGATGAGGGAGTTTCAAGTGGCAGTTAACTTACGCCAAGCTAAAACTGGTTTGATGTTTCATAGTGACAATGCCTCACAATGTAGTAAGCGTTTTCAGAGCTTTCATAATCGTCGAAATACTATTGTATCAATGAGTGTTTAGGTGATTGTATAGATAATGCCGTTGTGGAGAGGTTTTTCGGTAGCTAAAAAAATGAATGGTTGTTAGATGTATATCATCTCACTCAAAATAGGTAAGCAAATTAACGGTGCAAAGGATATTAAATATTACAACTCTGAACGGCTGCATAAGACTTTAAATGATATGTCGCCAATTGAGTTTGTAAATATAAAAGAAAAGCGTGTGATCTGACTGGATCAGATCAGTCCAAACTTCTGTTAATAGTAATATATTCATCGGGGGAAATGACCTCTGGGGAATAACTACCCTTCCCAGAGGTTGGTTTATAACGCTCAATCAATGTAATTTTTTAGTCACTTTGAACACGTCGTACAGCATGTTGCCATCCGTCATATAAGCTATCGCGTTTAGATTTATCAAATGTAGGCTCAAAGCGTTTTTCCCGTAACCACAAAGACTCTAAATCCTCCAAAGAATTAAACATCCCTGCTTTCAGTCCGGCAAGGTAGGCTGCCCCCAGTGCTGTAGTTTCGGTCACTTCGGGCCTGTCTACTGTTGCCCCCAATATGTCAGCAAGAAATTGCATCACCCAATTATTTGCCACCATACCGCCATCCACACGTAATGCAATGGGTCGTTCACCATCACTTTCCATCGCTTTTTGTAAATCTTTGGTTTGATAACAAACCGATTGTAAACCAGCGGTAACAATTTCTTTAATGCCAGTATCTCGAGTCAAACCAAAGATGGCACCACGGGCATTGGGATCCCAATACGGTGCCCCCAACCCAGTAAATGCAGGCACTAAATAAACGCCATGATCTACGGGTGTTTTCTGGGCTAGAGGTTCTGTTTCCCCCGCAGCATCAATGAGTTTTAAGCCATCTCGTAACCATTGAATGGTCGCACCGGCGATAAATATACTACCTTCCAATGCATAGGTCACTTTACCGTTAAGACGATAAGCGACGGTTGATAATAACCTGTTCTCCGACTTTAAAGGGCTATCACCGGTATTTACTATCATAAAACAACCAGTACCATAGGTACTTTTCGCCATCCCCTCACGAAAGCAGGTTTGACCAAATAGTGCTGCTTGTTGATCGCCGGCAATACCTAAAATAGGCATTTCACTTCCCATGATTTCTTTATCAGTCATGCCGAAGTTATCAGAAGAGTCCATCACCTCAGGTAACAGCGAATGAGGGATACCGAATATGCTTAACAGTTCATCATCCCATGCTTGGGTATGTATGTTAAAGAGCATGGTACGTGACGCATTTGTTGCATCTGTTCTATGCTCTTTGCCTCCGGTTAACTTCCATAACAGATAACTATCAACGGTGCCAAACGCCAATTCACCATTTTCAGCTCGCGTTCGAACACCGGGTATATTGTCAAGGATCCAACGTATTTTTGTTGCTGAAAAATAGGGGTCGATCAGCAACCCTGTTTTTTCACTGATGACGTTTTCAAAATCATCAGATTTTAATTGCTGACAAAATTCACTGGTGCGGCGATCTTGCCAGACAATAGCGTTATATACCGGCTCGCCAGTTTTTCTATCCCATATCAGAGTGGTTTCTCGTTGATTAGTAATGCCAATGGCTTTAACCGCATCACAATTTTCATCAATTTTGGCAATAACGTTTTGGCAGGTACGCTTTACTGTTTGCCATATATCATTCGGTTCGTGTTCAATCCAACCATCATTGGGAAAAAGTTGGGGGAATTCTTCTTGGGCAGAAAACACACTTCGACCTTCGTTATTAAATAAAATCGCTCGAGAGCTTGTTGTGCCTTGATCAATAGCCAGAATATAGTCAGTCATGCAAAATCCAGGTTGTTTGTTAAACTTCCATTAAGTTTTCATTAAGGTTCGAATATGTTCACTTTATAACCTTTATGAAATAATTACAATATCATAAATTGTAATATTTGCTAAAATTGTTTTCTAATGTCAAAAATACTGGCAAAATAGCTAAGTTATCGCTGCAATGTTCTTTTTAATTCAAAGTGCTTTGTATCAAAATTGAGTGTTCTAACCGGTAAAGTATAAATATAATGACTCAACAGCAACGCCAAGCATTAATTCTTGAAAAAATTCACCAAAGTGGTTTTGTCACTATTGACGAGTTGGTAGATCATTTTAAAGTGACGCCGCAAACCATTCGTCGTGACCTTAATCAATTAGCAAAAGTCCAGAAAATTTCCCGTCATCATGGTGGTGCCGGGATAGAGTCTAGTACCGTGAACACGGATTATCAAACACGAAAAATCATGGATCTTCAAGCCAAGGAAAAGATTGCCGCGGAGTTGGTTCGTATGATACCTAATGGTGCATCCCTTTTTATTAATATTGGCACCACAACTGAAACCATTGCACGTGCTTTGTTGGAACATCAAGGCCTGCAGATAGTAACCAATAACTTAAATGTAGCTTCAATTCTTGGCGCCAAAGAAGACTTTTCGGTGGTCATAGCTGGTGGCGAGGTTAGGCACAGAGATGGTGGCGTTATTGGCGAAACGACTGAAGAGTTCATCAAAAAATTCCGCATGGATTTTGGCATTATTGGTATCAGTGGTATTGATTTACAAGGCTCACTTTTAGATTTTGATTACCGAGAAGTTAGAGTAGCGCAAGCGATTATCGCAAACTCGAGGCAAGTGCTTTTAGCCGCTGATCACACAAAGTTTGGTCGCAATGCTATGGTTCGATTAGGTAACATTAATCAAGCAAACCATTTTTTCACGGATGCTACGCCACCCTCAGAGATACAACAAATTCTATTAGAGCATAACGTAAACTTACATTTAGTGTAAGTCTGGCCATTTCATTCAGCTGCATCATCAATGCATCTAGTTTTGCCAAGCAACACTGGGTAACTATCTGTCTCAAAATTTTCTTTTCGTTGGTCACATTTTCACTCAACTCATCAGTTAATCGCCTTTTTCCGTATCAGCATTTCTTTTTGTAATTATTATTGTCGTATTCAATTAAAAACAAATGTTCGTTTATATTCGTTTTTTTGTTGATATATGTTCGATTTAGGGGTATTGTACAGAAAATCAACATTTGAACATTAGATAAAGGTAAGTGCTCAGCAAGTTAGACTTAAAGTCGAAATTCTTCTTGGCACATAAAAAGAGAATTCTATGAACGGAAAAAATGATATTCATGACCTATTGGTCATTGGAGGAGGGATCAACGGTGTAGGTATTGCTGCCGACGCCGCGGGTAGAGGATTAAATGTCTTACTTTGCGAAATGAATGATTTAGCATCATCCACCTCGTCAAATAGCAGTAAGCTCATTCATGGTGGTCTTCGTTATTTGGAATATTATGAATTTCGTTTAGTGCGAGAAGCTCTTGCTGAACGAGAAGTGCTATTGAAAAATGCTCCTCATATTATAAGACCATTACGTTTTCGATTACCTCATCGCCGACATTTACGCCCGTCATGGATGATCAGAATAGGTCTATTTATGTATGATCACTTAGCTAAACGCGTAACATTAAAAGGTTCGCATGGCATTAAATTTGGTAAAAACAGTCCTGTCGTTGATGAAATAACTAAGGGGTTCGAATATTCTGATGCCTCGGTTGATGATGCTCGTTTGGTGGTGCTAAATGCCATAGCCGCGAGAGATAAAGGCGCACGTATTATGACACGCACCCGTTGTTCTAACGCTAAGAGAGTGGGTGATATTTGGGAAGTAACCTTACACGATAATTTAACTGGTCAACAACAGGTTGTTAAAACTAAAGCCTTAGTAAATGCTGCAGGTCCATGGGTGACCAGCTTTTTTGATGACGCATTGAAAACTCGTTCACCTAAACAAATTCGTTTGATTAAAGGTAGTCACATCATAGTACCGCGTATTCATACTGAGTCGCAGGCATATATTTTACAGAATGAAGATAACCGTATTGTCTTTGTTATTCCTTATGAAGATGACTTTTCTCTGATCGGTACTACTGATGTAGAGCATATAGGCGATCCGGCCACGGCATGTATATCAAAAGAAGAAACTGACTATTTAATTTCTGTAGTCAACGGGCACTTTAAGCATCAAATATCGACCAAAGATATTGTTGCAACTTATTCTGGAGTACGTCCGTTACTTGATGACGAATCAGACTCGCCGGAAGCAGTCACTCGCGATTATACCTTTGAAGTGGATTCCCCCCAAGGAAAAGCGCCTTTATTGTCAGTATTCGGTGGCAAGATCACTACCTATCGTAAACTTGCTGAAGCAGCAGTAAACGGCATTATTGAACATTTTCCTGACGCTGGGGCAAGTTGGACAGCTGATGCCGCGTTGCCAGGTGGCGATTTTGACAATCAACACAATTTACAAACTAGCCTGCAACGTCAATACAACTGGTTACCACCTAAAATAATCAATCGTTATGTACGCTCCTATGGCATGTTAAGTCACGAAATTTGTGCTGGTCTTAACTCGCTTGATGAAATGGGCCAACATTTTGGCGCGGGTCTTTATCAACGAGAAGTTGAGTATTTAATCGAACACGAATGGGCGCTTGATATGGAAGACATAATCTGGCGTCGCAGCAAACTAAGCTTGCAGTTAACCCAAGTAGAAAAAATTGCTTTGGCGAATTTTATTGCAAGTTATACCGACAACAGCACCGTAGATTTATCGGATAAATTACAACTAAAACAGGCCTAGCTTATCCATCATAGCTGCCCAAGTAAAGCAATAGCGTTGGCTCGTTTCATACGGTCTAACGCTAGTCTTTAAACAACAAACAGAGAAAATTTATGACAATTCGAGTAGCAATAAACGGTTATGGTCGCATTGGCCGTAACATTTTACGAGCACTGTATGAATCTAATTATCGTAACGATATTGAAATCGTGGCGATTAATGATCTAGGCGATACGGCCTTTAATGCCCATCTTACCAAGTATGATTCAGTACATGGTCGTTTTCCTGGCTCAGTAGCAGTTAAAGGTGAGAATATTATTATTAATGGCGACGAAATCGTCACGCTTTCCGAGCGCGATCCGCGTCAATTGCCTTGGCAAAAAATGAACATTGATGTGGTTTATGAGTGTACTGGTTTTTTTACCAGTCGCGATAAAGCCATGGGACATATTGAAGCCGGGGCGACAAAAGTGATTATCTCAGCCCCGGCTAATGATGCCGATGCTACGGTTGTTTATGGCGTAAACGACGATGTTTTAACGGCTGAAAGTCAGATCATTTCAAATGCATCGTGTACTACCAATTGTCTGGCTCCCGTTGCCAAAGTACTAAATGATGCGATAGGTATTGAGCAAGGTTCGATGACAACGGTGCATGCCTACACCAATGATCAAAATTTAAACGATGTTTATCATAGTGATATTTATCGAGCACGTTCAGCAACTCAATCGATGATCCCAACCAAAACTGGCGCAGCGCAAGCGGTTGGCTTAGTGTTGCCTGAATTAGACGGTAAACTCGATGGCATGGCAGTACGTGTGCCAACGGTAAACGTATCCTTGGTCGATTTCACTTTTATAGCGAGTCGCGATACCACTCTTGAAGAAATCAATAATAGTATCAAAGCTGCAGCGCAAGGACCCATGTTAGGCGTACTAGCGTATAACGAAGAACCACTGGTTTCGGTTGATTTTAACCATATTGCAGAGTCGTCAAACTTTGATGCGACACAAACACGTGTTAACGGTCGCTTAATCAAAGTAATGGCTTGGTATGACAATGAATGGGGCTTCTCTAATCGTATGCTCGATAATACGCTGGCCTTGATGGCCGCGTGTCGTATTGATACTAAAAATTTAACAGGAGATGCCGCATGATCAGACGTACCAAAATAGTTGCAACTCTTGGTCCTGCAACAGACGATCCCGTGGTGCTTGAACGATTGATCCTAGCGGGTGTTAATGTCGTTCGTTTAAACTTTTCTCATGGTAAAGCAGAAGATCATCAACTACGTGCCGATTTGGTGCGTGAATTTGCGCATAAAAATGGCCGAACCGTCGCCATTTTAGGAGATTTACAAGGTCCAAAAATCCGCATTGCACAATTTAAGCTTGGACCGATAACGCTTAACCTGGGTGACCGTTTTAATCTTGATGCATCCCTAGATAAAACGGCCGGTAATCAATATCAAGTAGGGTTGGACTACACCAGTTTGCCTGAGGAAGTCGTGCTGGGAGATCGTTTATTATTAGACGATGGGCGAGTCGTACTGCAAGTGGAAGCAATTAACGGCAGTTGTATCGAAACCAGCGTCGTTGTGGCAGGTAAGTTGTCAAACAACAAAGGCATAAATCGTGAAGGCGGAGGCCTTTCTGCAGGTGCTTTAACCGAAAAAGATTTTAATGATATCGAATTGGCAGCGCAAATTAACGTTGATTATTTGGCGGTATCTTTTGTTCGTTGCCCAGACGATTTACATCAAGCACGAGCGGCTTACCATAAAGCAAGTAATGGCGGTCGAGTTGACATAGTATCTAAAATTGAACGTGCTGAAGCGGTGGCGGATAACGATTTACTCGATAGCATTATTGTCGCCTCTGATGTGGTTATGGTGGCTCGCGGTGATTTAGGTGTCGAAATCGGTGATGCAAAGCTTATTGCGGTACAAAAGCATTTGATCAAACGCTCCCGTGCTTTGCAAAAAGTAGTTATTACCGCAACACAAATGATGGAATCGATGATAGAAAGCCCGTTACCAACACGAGCTGAAGTGTTTGATGTAGCGAATGCCGTATTGGATGGCACCGACGCGGTGATGTTATCCGGTGAAACTGCTGCGGGTGGTTTTCCGGTCGAAGCCGTTGAGGCGATGGACAGGATTATTATGGGGGCAGAATGTCACCCTCAATCTCATGTCTCTGAACATCGCTTACACGAAAATTTTACTGCCGCCGACGAATCCGTAGCAATGGCAACTATGTACACTGCCAATCACTTATCCGGCGTAAAAGCTATTATTAGCTTAACTGAGACCGGAAATACCCCATTATTGATGTCACGTATTAGTTCACGTATTCCAGTGTTTGCTTTTACTCACCAACAAAAAACGGAAAATCGAGTCGCTCTTTATCGAGGTGTTGTGCCAGTGACTTATGACTTCGACACTATCTCTTTTGAGCAAGTTAACCAAAGTGTGGTGAATGAATTAGTGGGTCGAGGTGAAGTTGTCGAAGGCGATTGGGTCATCATTTCTAAAGGCGATTTTTGTAATGTGCATGGTGGCACTAATGCAATGAACATAGTGCGAGTAAAAGGTTAATCACAAATGCGGGTCAGCAAGGTTAATTTCTGGCTGGTGAAAACAACTATTTTTCACAGATAAACACTGTGTATACAGAGGCAAAAATATGACTAATATCAGTAAAATTATTGCTAGAGAAATTCTTGATTCTCGCGGTAACCCTACCGTAGAAGCTGACGTTGTGTTAACCTCTGGCTTAGTGGGGACGGCCTGTGCACCATCGGGTGCCTCGACCGGATCGAGAGAAGCATTGGAGCTCAGAGATGGTGACAATACACGCTTTCATGGTAAAGGTGTATTAAAAGCGGTTGCTGCGATTAACGGACCGATTAACCAAACCTTGCTTGGATTTGATGCGTTAAATCAACACGCGATTGACCAAACCTTGATTGAGCTTGACGGTACTGAGAATAAATCTAGTTTAGGCGCTAACGCCATTCTCGCTGTTTCACTGGCGGTTGCTAAAGCCGCGGCCTTGGCAAGAGAGTTACCACTATATCAACACTTGGCTGACTTGTACGGTAGTACAGAAGAGTTATCCTTGCCGTTGCCTATGATGAATATCATTAATGGCGGTGAGCATGCGGATAATAATATTGATATACAAGAATTTATGATCCAACCCGTGGGCGCAAAAAACTTTCGTGATGGCTTGCGCATGGGCGCCGAAGTTTTTCAACAACTGAAAAAAGTCTTAGCCGCACGAGGACTCAATACTGCCGTTGGTGATGAAGGGGGCTTTGCGCCAAACTTAGCATCTAATGAAGAAGCCTTGGTGGTGATTAAAGAAGCGGTTGAGCAGGCCGGATATCATCTAGGGCAAGACTTTACCCTTGCCCTGGATTGTGCGGCGAGTGAGTTTTATCAACAAGGGCGTTATCAACTTTCCGGTGAAAATAAATCGTTTGATGCCATAGGGTTTTCTGAGTATTTGGCGGAATTAACCGAAAAATACCCGATAGTTTCCATTGAAGATGGTCTGGATGAAAGTGATTGGCAAGGTTGGGAGTATTTAACGAAAAGGTTAGGGGATAAGATTCAGTTAGTCGGAGATGATCTTTTTGTTACCAATACAAAAATTCTGAATCAAGGCATCGAAATGAAAATTGCAAATTCTATCCTGATAAAGTTTAATCAAATTGGCACCTTAACAGAAACCTTTGCGGCCATTAATATGGCTCAATCTGCAGGTTATACTGTGGTGATTTCACATCGTTCTGGTGAAACGGAAGATACCACTATTGCTGACTTAGCGGTTGCGACTTGCACCGGACAAATTAAAACAGGCTCTTTATCTCGTTTTGATCGTGTTGCTAAGTACAATCGTTTGTTGCGTATTGAAGAAGAACTTAGTGGTCAACATAGTTATAACGGACTGGCGGAAGTTTATGGTCAAGCGGGTTATCAGTTATGAGGCAGCCTCTGATCATCGGTAATTGGAAAATGAATGGCAGTTTAACCGAGAATGAAAAACTGTTGAATACCATAAGTACATCACTTATTACTATCGAAGGCATCGAGATTGTTGTTTGCCCTCCATCACTGTACATGGCACAGGTAAAGCAGCAGTTATCAAAAACCAAGATTAAGCATGGCGCTCAAAATGTCAGTGAATTTCAATCAGGTGCTTATACGGGGGAAATTTCAACGTCAATGTTGGGTGAACTTGGTTGCTGTTTTGTATTGCTCGGGCATTCGGAGCGAAGAGCACTTTATCACGAGAATGATGCACAAATAGCCGATAAGTTTTCCGCGGCAGTTAAGGCGAACATTAGGCCGGTACTGTGTGTCGGGGAAACGCTGTCACAACGTCAATGCGGTGAAACATTTTCAGTGATTGCTAAGCAAATAAAAACCGTAATTGAGCAAGTGGGTATTGAAGCGTTCGCTCAAGCCGTGGTTGCTTATGAACCCGTTTGGGCGATAGGCACTGGCGAAACCGCAACCCCTGAACAAGCACAAGCAGTGCATGCTAACATTCGTCATCAGTTAGCTGAGTACGATGTAAACATTGCTAACCGCATTCACATTATTTACGGAGGCAGTGTTAATGCGAGCAATGCCCAGGCGTTGTTTATGCAACAGGATATTGATGGTGGTTTAGTTGGCGGCGCTTCACTCAATAGTGATGAATTTGTAAAAATATGCCAAGCCACTAATGAGATATTTTAACCGTATGTGCATATACCCGTCGCCATTCAAAGTGCAGGATTTCAGTGGGAATTAAAAGTGATTTAGGCAAGGTATTAAATTTAGAGAATGGTTATTCCATTGTTAAAATTCATAGCGCTGCATAAATCACTTTTAAACCCATCGAAGAAGCGTTTGAGCAATCCCACTTCTTCGTTGCATCTATTTGTAAGGGAATAACCATTACTGTATAGATGCGCCTTGGATTGGAATCGCTCAAGCGCTCTGAAACCTGCATCTTGAATGGTGACGGGTATATAAGGTTAACTTTACAGTTCGAATTGATTGAGGCTTTTAATGTTAAATTAACAGCCTTTTTTAATATTTATGGCAAAGATTAATCGGTTTCAAACTGACAATATACGTTTACGTAATGATGATATAAAAACAAACTTTTATGATTTCTCTATAGGAAGCTCCGTTGGCTGAGTAAAAGGGTGATAATTTGATTATGATCAAGTACCATGAATATATGCGCTGACAGTTCAGGGCAATTATCATAGTATGTTCATGTTAATAAATAATAGAAAATAATAGAGTAGCCCAATGTCGATAGTTTTGGAAAACCTATGGCACGAGATGGACGGTGAAACGCGTATCCGTAATGTAAATATTACATTGAAACCCGGTTCCTTCAACGTAATTTTAGGCAAGAAAGGAGCTAAAAAAGCCGGTAAATCGACTTTGATGCGGTTAATTGCAGGACTAGAAACTCCTTCTAAAGGTCGTATTTTAATAAATGGTGTCGATGCGGCGAATGTGCCAGTGCAGCAACGTAATGTCTCTATGGTTCACCATCAATTCATTAATTATCCTCATTTAACGGTCAGAGACAATATTGCTTCTCCTTTGCGAGTTGCAGGACTTAAAAAAGAAGAAATTGCAAGCAAAGTTAATTCTGTTGCCAAATTATTGCACATTGAATCTTGCCTAGACCGCTATCCGCAAAAACTGTCAGGTGGTCAACAACAACGAACCGCGATGGCACGTGCCTTAGTAAAAGACGCGAGCATAATTTTATTGGATGAACCTTTAGTAAATCTTGACTATAAACTGCGGGAAGAATTACGCAGCGAAATAAGAAATTTGTTAGCTACTCGAAATACCATTGCCATATACGCAACCACTAACCCTAAAGTTGCGATGGCGTTAGGAGGTACAACAATATTAATGCACGAAGGTCAGGTTATTCAAATGGGCTTAGCTGCAGATGTTTATAACCGGCCTTGTAATGTTAATGCCGCGAAATTTTGTAGCGATCCAGAAATTAACATCATAGACGCTTGCATTGCAGACAACGAAGTTATATTTGCAGATGTTTTACGGTTTCCATTAAATCGACAAATTGATGCTTTACCGGGTGGAAATTATCGTTTTGGTATTCGGCCGAGTCACCTGAAATTTGTACCAACGAATGACGATGATATCGAAATGTCTATGCGAGTTGATTTGGCTGAAATTAGTGGTTCTGAAACCATCATCAGAGTATCTAATAATCATTTTAATTTAGTGATGCACCTTGCTGGAGTACACGAATATAATACCGATACACCAATAAAAGTTTACATCCCGGTTCATAAATTTTTTATTTTTGACATGGATGACAATTTGATTCAAGCGCCCTCTTTACCGTTTCAAGAGAGTAAATCTTATCAATACAGTGAGTTTGACTTAACGAACGCCAAATTCTTTTAGTCGTTTATATAGAGTGTTGCGGCTAATATTTAAAGCTTTCGCCGTTTTTGATATGTTGCCTTTATTTTGATGAAAGGTATTAATGAGTTCGGTTTGATTGTCTACGCTATCATCACGAGTTGCTATCGGCTCAGACGTTACATCAGCTTGTCCATGGTGAATATTATCTTCGGTCTTTTGATAACTATTAGTTTGCTTGATATCTTCAAAAAAATCATCGGGCAAATGTTTTGTTTCGATGACGTTTCCATCAGACATAGCCTGTGCAATTTGGATCACACTAACTAATTGTCGGATATTACCAGGCCATGGGTGTTGAGAAAATAATTTAATAATTTCTGTGGACAGTTTTTGGCTATTAGCGGCATTACTGTACATATCATTTATCTGATGGAAAAGTTGTTTTCTATCCGTCCGTTCTCGTAATGAGGGTAACTCTAAGTTTAAGCCACTGACCCGGTAATAGAGATCTTGGCGAAATGTCCCGCTTTCTACATCTTCTCTCAAACTCCGGTTAGTCGCCGAGATAAGTTTTATATCTACGTGGTAGTTTTCAGTTGAGCCTAAAGGGGTTACTTTTCTTTCTTGTAGAACTCGTAACAATCGACTTTGTACCTTGAGTGGCATTTCACCAATTTCATCGAGAAACAGAGTGCCTTTATGTGCTTTGCGAATAAAGCCTATAGCACCCTTCGTTGATGCCCCGGTAAAAGCCCCTTTTTCATAACCAAAAAGTTCTGACTCAACCAGATCGCTAGGGATTGCTGCACAATTAACCGCAACAAGAGGATGTTTATGCCGTTGGCTGCTCTGATGTAAAGCTTTGACAAAAACTTCTTTCCCGACGCCTGTTTCGCCATGTATTAAAATTGGGATGTCTTTATTAATAATTCGTTCAGCTTGTTCAATACAGCGAGATACCTTTTCATCACCGAAACCAAATTGAGATAAAGGAATAATGTCAGGATCTGGTTTTGATTTAAGTCTTTCGCGATAGTCTACTGCTTGTATTGCTTTTTTAATTGGCGCCTTGGTAAAACCATGCATCTGGTATTTGCCCATAGCTTTAAAAGAAAAAGGCAGGTTAGATGGTTGATTTTTAAATTGTTCTAAACTGATATCGAAGATATCTGCAATGTTTGCTAAGGCAAGATCGTAACAAAGGAGTATTTCAGCGCGGCGGTTAGCTGAAATGATGGTTCCGCCTTCATTAAATACGATTAAACCAGACCATTGGCTATCTAAATTGTCGAAGTTTGTATTAAAAGTAAATAAGAAATTATCCTCACTGAAAGTACTAATGATTAATCGGTTTTCAATACTTTGCGACATCAATTTTACCATGCCAAGGGTATGTGATTGCGGTAAATAAGAATCGGTAGAAATATCTAGCACCCCGAGTAAGGTGCGATTCACATCATAAATAGGGGCGGCAGAGCCTATCATAAAGCGGTTAGCTTTTAGAAAATGATCATCTCGTTGAATTTGTACCGCGGTTCCGCAAGCCAGTGCCGTGCCTATTGCGTTAGTACCGTTTTTCTTCTCTTTCCAATCAATGCCTTTTTTAAACAGTGCTCTTTGAGGAGGAGCCAGAAAACGTTTATCTCCCCAGCTGTTTAATGCCTGTCCCTGGTTATCGGTAAGCAAGATCAAACACTGGGTATTCGAAAGAATATTTTCGTAATAAGGCAGCACTTCAGTGCCCGTTGTTTGGATCAAATTGTAGTATTCTTCGTTTAGAGAGTTTTGATCACCCACGCCTAACCGTTGTAATTCAGGTTGATTTGATTGCTCTAAGCCAAAAAGTTCACAGCGTTTCCAAGATGCTTTTATTTGTTCGTTGTTGCTCACCTGATTTTCCTCAATCTTTAAATGTTGGCATATGTTCAGTGTTCAACAGTGTATTTCAACAATAAATTACAACTTCCAGTGTAATTTATAAGCGTTTTAGCTATCTCAGTCAACTGAAAAGTATGCTTTTAGGAGTCGTATTTTCTTTTTGTTATCATCTTGTTTTTATAATGGTATAAAAAACAAGTGGTTAAGTTATTTTGTTTTTCAGTGGGCATTACTGAAATTATCATTTTATTTTCTGCCTATTTATCTTGCTATCCGTTTTCGCCATTGATGGCTATTTAGTGCTAATTGTTCAAATGAACACAAATAATTGTTTACGGCCAAATGTATTGAACACTTTTGAACAGTTTTTGATAAGTGTGAACAGTGTTATTTTATGCGGGTACATCGAATAAATAGTCAATTAAGACTATTTAACCCCTTAATAAACAATACGTTAAGTGGTTGGTGGTAATTTGTTTACAAATTTATTACATTTTGGCTTAAAGGTTGCAGCGTTAGGATTATGAAAATAATTTTGTTCATTAATTTGCAAAGTTCTATGCAAAACCAATATGAATAGGAGGAGTCAACCATATGTCATTAGTTTTAGAAAACATAGAGTACGTTGTAGATGGGGATACCTATCTTTCAGACATTAATCTCAAATTGGAACCAGGGTCATTTAATGTCCTTTTGGGTCGAACACTCGCGGGAAAAACATCGCTTATGCGGCTGATGGCTGGCTTAGATAAACCAACGTCAGGACATATCTATATGAATGGTCAAGATGTGACCAATATCGCTGTGCAGAAAAGAAATATTTCCATGGTCTATCAGCAGTTTATTAATTACCCCAATTTAACGGTTCGGGAAAACATTGCATCCCCACTGCGATTGGCAAAGATCAAAGAATCTGAAATTACTAAACGGGTTAATGAAACCGCTGCTATCCTGCAAATTGAGCCTTTTTTAGACCGATACCCGCTTGAATTGTCGGGTGGTCAACAGCAACGTACTTCTATGGCTCGAGCCTTAGTTAAAGATGCCAGTATAATTTTATTTGATGAGCCATTAGTTAATCTTGATTACAAATTACGAGAAGAATTAAGAGCAGAATTAAGAGATTTATTTGAAGAGCGCAATACGATTGCCATTTACGCAACGACTGAACCTAATGAAGCATTGGCGCTAGGTGGTGTAACTTCACTACTTCATGAGGGCCGCGTGATACAAAGTGGTCCTGCATCTAAAGTGTACCGTCAGCCGGTAAATGTTGATGCCGCAAAACTCTATAGTGAGCCTGCGATTAATCTTATTCCAGGGCGACTAAGCAACAATGAAGTGACCTTTGATGAATCAGTACATTTTCCAATAGACCAAGATTTAAGTCGAATCCCACCGGGCGATTATTTATTTGGTGTCCTACCGAGTCATATCGGCTTAGTTCCTAATAGTGATGACGACCTGGAATTATCAATGCGCATGCAGTTGGCTGAAATTAGTGGTTCTGAAACTTATATGCATGTGATTAATGATCATTTCGAATTGGTTATTCAATTGTCTGGGGTAATTAGCTATCACATTGGGGATGAAATCAAAGTATATTTACCTACCCATAAACTTTTAGTGTTTGATCTTGATGGCAATACCATTCAAACAGCATCTCAACAGACCAAGAGGTAATACATAATGGCTGAAATACATTTAAAATCATTAGCCCATAGCTACTCTAAAGATGCGAGTAAACCATCTGATTATGCGATTAGAGAAATGGATCATGTTTGGGAACATGGTGGTGCCTACGCATTACTTGGACCCTCAGGGTGTGGTAAGAGTACGTTATTGAATATCATGTCTGGCTTGTTATCGCCTTCCAATGGCAAGGTATTATTCGATGGGGTTGAAGTGAATCATATACCCCCTGAAGATCGTAATATTGCCCAAGTTTTTCAATTTCCTGTTATTTATGATTCGATGACTGTTTTTGATAATTTGGCATTCCCATTGCGCAACATGAAAACACCTGAGGTTCAAGTACAGCATAGGGTTCATGAAATCGCTGAAGTGCTTGAGCTAACGCCACTTTTAAAGCGCAGGGCGAGTAATTTAACCGCCGATGAGAAACAAAAAGTTTCGATGGGACGGGGCTTAGTTCGCAGTGATGTTTCGGCAATTCTGTTTGATGAGCCATTGACGGTTATTGACCCCCAGCTCAAATGGAAATTGCGTCGTAAACTGAAGCAAATCCATGAGCAGTTCAACATCACCATGATTTATGTTACTCACGATCAGTTAGAGGCTTCAACTTTCGCTGAAAAAATAGCGGTAATGTACGATGGCCAAATTGTGCAGTTTGGTAGCCCACGTGAATTGTTTGAACGTCCAAATCATGCTTTTGTTGGCTATTTTATCGGTAGTCCAGGGATGAACTTTATTGAAGTACAACGCAGTGCTAACGGAGTTCAATTTGGCAATACGCAAGTGAATTTAGAGCCTGAGCTGGTTGAGTTACTTAGCAAAATTCCGAGTAACAATATCAAGGTTGGAATTCGTCCGGAATTCATTCAGGTATGGGATGAGCCAAATCATGATGCATATTGTTGTGATCTTGTTCATGTTGCCGACTTGGGCACATACAAAATACTTGATTTAAAATTAAACGGGCAAGAGTTAAAAGTTCGTCTCGAAGAAGATCGACAGGTACCAAAGGGTAAAGTGTACATTAGTTTTCCTGAACAGTGGTTGAAGCTATATGTTGATGAATTCTTGGTAGAACTACCTGAAGAGTTCGAAGGAGAAAGCGCATGAACAAGATAACCAATAACAAAGCATGGTGGCTTGTCTTACCGGTTTTTTTACTAGTGGCATTTTCGGCAATTGTGCCAATCATGACCGTGGTCAATTATTCGGTACAAGATATCTTTGACCAAAATACAGCGTATTTTGTTGGCGCCGAATGGTATCGAGAAATGTTGCGCAGCCCGCGCTTACTTGACTCACTGTTGCGCCAATTTAGTTATTCATTTTCTGTGTTGTTGATTGAAGTTCCACTCGGTATTGCCGTTGCGCTAATGATGCCAGCAAAAGGTCGAATGGCTTCGGTTAGTTTAATACTCGTTGCCATACCGTTATTAATTCCTTGGAACGTAGTCGGCACTATCTGGCAAACGTTTAGCCGTGAAGATATTGGCTTATTCGGCTGGGCCGTGAATTCTATAGGCATCGATTATAACTATGCATCAAATGCAAGCGATGCCTGGTTCACCGTACTATTAATGGATGTTTGGCACTGGACATCATTGATTGCTTTACTTTGTTATTCGGGTTTGCGAGCAATACCGGAAGCCTTTTATCAAGCCGCACGTATCGACCGTGCATCAAGCTGGGCAATCTTCCGCTACATTCAGTTACCCCGTTTAAAAAGTGTGCTGGTAATCGGTGTGTTATTACGATTTATGGATAGCTTTATGATCTATACCGAACCATTTGTTTTGACAGGTGGCGGACCAGGTAACTCCACCACTTTTCTAAGCCAGGCGTTAACTAAAATGGCAATAGGTCAGTTTGATTTAGGACCTGCAGCAGCTTTTTCACTGATTTATTACTTAATAGTGTTATTAGTCTGTTACCTGTTCTTTACCGTCATCAACCTTCAAGACAAAGCAAAATAAGGAGTATTCCATGCAAATGAATAAACGTAAAACACTAGGCATGACCGCTTACTTATTATTTCTATTGACGCCTATTTATTGGTTGCTCAATATGTCATTTAAGCAAAATGATGAAATACTTGGTGCCCTAACTTTGTGGCCAAGTAACTTTACCTTCGACAATTATATTACCATATTCAGTGATCCAAGTTGGTACATGGGCTATGTGAATTCGATGATATATGTTGGCATGAATATGGTCATCACATTAACCGTAGCGTTACCTGCAGCTTATGCTTTTAGTCGCTATAAATTTGTTGGTGACAAACACTTATTCTTTTGGTTACTGACCAATAGAATGGCACCACCGGCTGTTTTTTTATTGCCTTTCTTTCAACTTTATTCGTCAGTAGGCTTATTCGATACGCATATAGCAGTAGCACTTGCCCATTGTCTATTCACCGTTCCGTTAGCGGTATGGATTTTAGAAGGGTTCATCTCTGGTGTACCACGTGAAGTTGATGAAACTGCGTTTATTGATGGCTATAGCTTTCCACGATTTTTTATTCGGATCTTTCTCCCGATGATCCGTTCAGGTATTGGTGTGACGGCATTCTTCTGTTTTATGTTTTCTTGGGTCGAGTTATTACTTGCGAGAACGTTAACCTCTGTAGAAGCAAAGCCTATTGCCGCCATTATGACTAGAACGGTTGGTGCTGCGGGTATCGATTGGGGCTTATTATCTGCCGCAGGCATCTTAACCATCATCCCTGGAATACTAGTGATTTGGTTTGTACGAAATCATGTTGCCAAGGGTTTCGCCCTAGGCCGTGTTTAAGAAATTTTAGGAGAAATATTATGAATTGGATGGCATGGACTGAACTAACCGCAGCCTTCTTTAGTGTTATTGCAGTAATACTGGTGTGCATGACGGTGTATGAAATCAAAGTTCCTTGTACAGAACGTAAAGGGTTTCTTCCGATTAGTACGACTCGAGGCGATCGACTTTTTATTGGCCTATTGAGCAGTGCTTATATTCATTTAGCATTTTTGGCCTTTACTGAATTAAGTCTGATGATTGCGTTAGCGCTATCGACTATATGGCTAGCGGTATTACTACGCTGGGGATAAATCAAAACTAGCAATGTGTATGAGGGAAGTCATTGCTGGGAAAATTAAACATATCGATTTAATTAACAACATCGATATGTTTAAAGGCTGGAGCCAATAGAGTCAATTAACGTTTGTTAACGGAAACTATTTACCTAGCCTTATCTGTTGGCTAATACCAACGAAAGTGCTGGAAATATGAACAAGGTAGCAATTGATACATATTTCCAGCGATCAATCACAATCTAAAATAAAATGAGAGTTATCATGAAAGAGAATAGACCAAAGAAGATTGTATTACTAGTCGCAGCTATGCTGAGCGTCGGAATAGCTTTGCCTGCGTTAGCGAATCAATCTCTTACGACAGCAAATAAATGGTTGGATAAGGAATTTACCCAGTCCACCTTAAGTAAAAATGAACAACTAGAAGAACTGAAGTGGTTTATTGAAGCTGCTAAACCATTCCAGGGTATGACAATCAACGTTGCGTCAGAAACCATCGCAACACATACTTATGAATCTAAGGTTCTGGCCAAAGCATTTGAAGAAATCACAGGCATCAAGGTTAATCATGACTTGATCCAAGAAGGTGATGTCGTTGAAAAATTACAAACTCAAATGCAATCGGGCCGTAATATCTATGATGCCTACATCAATGATTCAGATTTAATTGGCACCCACTTTCGCTATGGCAAAGTTGTTCCAATTTCAGATATGATCGAGAATGAAGCGGCAGATTATACCCTACCAACACTAGATATTGATGATTTTATCGGATTAGACTTTACCACCGGACCAGACGGAAAATTATATCAATTACCGGATCAACAGTTTGCTAACTTATACTGGTTTCGTGCCGATTGGTTTGCTCGTGATGATTTAAAGAAACAATTCAAGGACCGTTATGGTTACGCATTAGGAGTGCCAGAAAACTGGTCTGCCTATGAAGATATTGCTGACTTCTTTACCAACCATGTGAAAATGATTGATGGTGAGCGTGTATATGGTCATATGGACTATGGTAAAAAAGATCCGTCACTTGGATGGCGTTTCACTGATGCTTGGTTCTCAATGGCGGGCGCTGGTGATAAAGGGTTACCAAATGGTTTACCTGTAGATGAATGGGGTATTCGTGTAGAAGGTTGTCGACCAGTAGGCTCTAGTGTAGCTCGAGGTGGTGCAACTAATGGGCCAGCAGCCGTTTTTGCAACAACTAAATATGTGGATTGGTTAAACGATTATGCGCCACCACAAGCACAAGGTATGACATTCTCTGAAGCTGGTCCTGTGCCTTCACAAGGTAATATTGCTCAGCAAATATTTTGGTATACCGCTTTTACTGCAAGTATGACAGATAAAGGTTTAGCCGTTGTAAATGAAGATGGTACACCTAAATGGCGTATGGCTCCTTCACCAAAAGGTCCATATTGGGAAGAAGGGATGAAACTTGGTTATCAAGATACTGGTGCCTGGACTTTCATGAAATCTACACCAGAAAAGCGTCGTTTAGCGGCGTGGTTATATGCACAGTTTACTGTTTCTAAGACCGTTTCATTGAAAAAAACCTTAGTTGGCTTAACCCCTATTCGTGAGTCTGACTTGAACTCTCAAGCGATGACAGATGCCGCCCCGAAATTAGGTGGGTTAGTTGAGTTTTACCGTAGCCCTGCGCGTAAAAACTGGACTCCTACAGGAACTAACGTTCCAGATTATCCTAAGTTGGCGCAACTTTGGTGGCAGAACATTGCTGAAGCAGCAAGTGGTGAGAAAACTCCACAACAAGCACTCGATAATTTAGCCGCTGCACAAGACAAAGTCATGCAACGTTTAGAGCGTGCCAATGTTCAAGGCGAATGTGGTCCGAAACTGAATAAAAAGAGTGATCCTAGCTACTGGTTGAATAAACCAGGTGCTCCAAAAGCCAAGCTAAGTAATGAAAAACCTCAAGGCAAAACCATTGCTTATGATGAGTTACTAAAAAGCTGGCGCGCCGAATAACTAAACAGTAACCCTTTATAAAAATAATTATCCGCTCCTCAAGTAATTTTGGGGCGTGGATTAACACAGGCAAATTTTATCAACAGAGTTCAACAATGAGCTTCGCCTTGTTAATCGAAACACTATATTCAGGAAGTAATACTATGAAAAAATTAGATAATTTAAATAAAACACAACAGACAACAAAATTGAGCTGTGCGATGGCATTGGCTTTGGCAACGATAACGATGTCAACTTCGGCTACTGCCGCGGTTGTTATTGAAAGTGAGTCAGGATGGGAAACCAGTATGAGTGGCTCAATACCTGTATTTGTGGTGAGCTCAGATCACGATGGTGAAGAAAGCGGTGTACGTGTTCAATCTGGCTTTAATCCCGCTAACTTGAACTTTCATGTGGCCGCACCCAAATTGGCCAATGGTTTAACTGTTTCAGGCCACTTTCAAATAGATACTCATCTACAAGGCAGTAGAGGTCAACAAAATGGTGGTCAATTTGAAAGTCGTGTTGCGAACATTAAAATAGCTGGTGATTTTGGCTCTGTTGTTGTGGGTAAAGATTTTGGTGTGTTCAATAGCTCAGCGATCGGTGATAAAGCAAGTCAAGGCGGCGTTGGTTGGTTAGGCGGTGGAGCGGATACCGGGAATGCAACGGGTGGCCGTATCGGCACCGGTTATGTTTATGCCAACTTTAATCCACAGGTAAAGTATGTTTCACCTAATATGAATGGATTAGAATTTAAAGTGGCGATGATCAATCCTGAAGAGCCACAAGATGCAGCCATTGAAACCGATTCACCACGTTTTGAAGGACAAGTTAATTATGGCACCAACTTCAGTGCAGGTAGTGTTAAATTATGGGCTGGTTTCTTACAACAAAACGTTTCCGTTCAAGGTGCTTCTTCATTTGACTACGATTTGGAAGGGTTTGATGTGGGGACACACATCGACCTAGGTGGTTTTGGTTTAACATTATCTTATACCGACACTACAGGTATAGGCGCAGACGGTTTATACGGTGGTACGATCAATGATGCTGATGTTGACGCAACACAATGGTATGTTGAAGCCGATTACACCTTTAATAAAACTACCGTTGGCTACAGTTATGGTGAAGGACACCAAGATAGTAGAGCCGCAGATGCAACAAGAGGACTCGCTGCTGTAGCAGAAGTTGATAATGAATTATCAATGCTATTTGTTCATTATCAAATGACTCCACAATTTCGTTTAATTGGTGAAGTACAGGATTATCAATCTGATGTGCAGGCCGACTACGATGCGATCGTGTTTGGCTTTCAATTTGATTTTTAATTCAATCTTGCCATATTGTTAACCGTCCTTTTAACATATGGCTTTTGTTGTTGACTTGAAGTACGAAGACCCCAACCCTTTATTCGGATGGTCAACTTTTGCAAATGAACAGGGAGTATTACCTTTCTAAGTTGGTAATGCATGCGCTATTTGTCTGTTCTGTGTTGCCTGCGCTTTTTGCGCAGGCTTTTTTTAACTAGCCATAATAGCATTAAATAAATTCCAACTAAAAAACTGTAATTATAAAAGCGAGTTTTTAGATTTTATTTCTATAAATTATCTACATAAACCTTAAGGGTATTGTCACAATACACGGATTATAAATGACCAATTATCCTGGGTTAATAACCCTGTTACCGCTTAACCTCGAACTAAAAGGAAACTCGTATGAATAATTTAAGAAAAAGTAACATAAAAAAACTTCCTGAAAGTACCTTTGATGTACTGATTTTAGGAGGCGGGATCAACGGTGCGGTTTCTGCCGCTGCCCTTGCTGCGAAGGGTGTTAAGGTTGCATTAATCGATAAAGGTGACTTTGCAGGTTTTACCAGCTCAAATTCGTCTAACCTTGCTTGGGGTGGTATTAAGTATTTAGAAAGCTATGAATATGCCTTAGTGAATAAACTTTGCAAGAGCCGTAATCATTTAATGCGAAGCTATCCATCAACAGTTAAAGAAATTCGTTTTTTAACCAGCATACAAAAAGGTTTTCGTTTTCCGCCTGTCTTTATTTTTATGGGCACACTATTGTATTGGATGATGGGCCGATTTTTTACCCGTATGCCATCGTTATTATCTTCTAAAGCAATAAAGTCAATGGAAGCTGCAATAAATACAGCGCAGGTTAATGGTGGCTTCGAATATTCCGATGCCTACTTATATGATAACGATGCTCGCTTTGTGTTTAATTTTATTCGTTCAAGCATGAGTTACGGTTGTATTGCTGCCAATTATGTTGAATCGCTAGGCTCAGTTAAAGAAGACGGTATTTGGGTAACCAAAAGTAAAGATGGCATTACGGGTGAAGAAATTACTATTCGTTCAAAAAGCATTATCAATGCCTGTGGACCTTTTGTAGATCCGGTAAATACAGTGAACGATGAAAAAACAGAACATCACCATGTATTTTCTAAAGGCATACATTTAATTGTTGATAAAATTACTGATAGCAACAAAATACTCACATTCTTTGCAGATGATGGCCGTTTATTCTTTGTAATTCCTATGGGAACAAAAACATCAATAGGCACAACGGATACTCAAGTGAGCAGTCCTTATGCGTATGTTACTGATGACGATCGTCAATTTGTGCTCGACAATGTTAATAAATTACTCGATTTGCCTAAACCACTGACAAAGCAAGATATTATTTCTGAACGTTGTGGAGTACGTCCTCTTGCAATTAAAGATAAAAATGGTAAAGCTGATTGGGTGCAATTGTCTCGTAAACACGCGATTGATATCAATAAAGAAACCGCTTATATGTCAATTTTTGGTGGTAAGCTAACCGATTGTATTAACGTAGGTAATGAAGTTGCAGACATTATTGCTAGTTTTGGCATTACCTTACCGTTTGCCCATAAAAAATGGTACGGCGAGCCTGATGACAGTATTAAGAATGAGTTTATGCACAGAGCGAAGCTTATGAATTTTGATGACTTAACACCGGAAACATCTTCAGAGCCGTTAACTCAGCGGTTTTGGCGACGTTATGGGCGAAATGCCATTAACATGTTAGAAAGTATCCGAGAAAATCCTAATAAAGGAAAGTTACTAATTCAAAATACTGAATATTTGGTTGTTGAACTCGAGCACGCTTCACAACGCGAAATGGTCACTAAACTGGAAGACTTTTTACGCCGAAGATCTAAAATATCGATGGTATTAAATGAAGAAGATATTCTCTATGAACCTGGTTTACAAGAAGCTTGTAAAATTTTATTTGGTGATGAAGCCAACAGTAAAATTCAAGAATATAAAGAAATGCTCAAAGGCTAGCACCTCAAAGTTGAAAGCAGGGTGAACCTTCATCAGTTTATATTTATTATTGGCTAGAAAACTAGAAGATCTCTTTCCAAACATGCTCTTTTTGTAGAGGCATAGTTTATTTGGCCACCTAATTCTATTCATCACTATAGTAATGTCTGTTGAGGGATCATTAAACAGACTATTCTGCCAACAAATTCTATAACTACTTTACGTAAGCAAAGTTAAGGGTTGTTAGATACCAGCCAACAATCCTATCTCGCAGAGAACACCCAACTCCGACGGCTGGTGTCTTACAGGCCTACAATGTGGAAACCGCGGGAATACTTCACGGGCTATGGGGATTGCTTCTCGGTGGTTGGGTTTCTGGCAGCATGAACTTTATTATTTTTCTTCAACCAATGGTTAACGGTCATTCTTGCGATCATATTCATCAAACAATATCTTCCAAGTATAACGCTTACCTCTCTATCTTCAGGGCGTAGAACAAGATAACTCCTTATCGAACAGAGCCGATAATTCAATCTTGCCTTGTCACTGCAATACTCACTTCACCTTGAGCAATGGTGGTGCTCTGGGGATCAGTTGACTGATCAATATCTCCTTGATCACCATGGGTCCTCCGCACTCTGGGCAAATGTACGTGCTGTCGCACTTCTGGCTATCATCAACTTGAGCAGCTACCACAAGTTCAGGCTCTTTCACCTTCAATAGCTGACGTGCCTTGGCCCAATTCACTTTACAGCCAGTGTTGGCGATCAAACCGTAATGGCGAATGCGATGAAAACCAGATGGCAATACATGTAGCAAAAAACAACGGATGAACTCATCGTGAGTCAGTGACATCGTTCGGTATCGTCGTTGCTCTTTTACCCGATAGTTTTTCCAGTGGAAGGGATGCAGTCTTTATCGAGTTTCACTAGCCGACTGTTCGACATGGCAACGCGGTGCGTATAACGTGACAAGTAAGCCAACACAGCTTTAGGACCAGCAAATGGCCGTTTAGCATACACCACCCATTCGGTTTGCCGAAGCGGTGCCAGCCACTGTTCAAACACCACCTCATCTTCAAGCTTTCTGTCAACACCAAAAACATCAGCCGACCTTGTTGGTATATCTCATCCAATTTCTCGAGATATAGGCGTCGAAACAATCGAGATAATACCCGAACCGGCAAGAAGAACCCGGATTTACACGGTACCCATTGTTCACCGTCAATGGATAACCCGCCACCAGGGACAATGCCATGCACATGCGGATGATGGGTCATCGCAGAGCCCCACGTATGCAGCACAAAGGTAACGCCAAGGCGAGCACCGAGGTGTTTTTCATCCGCTCCAATAGTCAGCAGGGTGTGTGCGGCGGCTTTCATCAATAAGTCATCTAGTGCGACCGCTATTTTGTCTATTAATGCAAACAGGCTAGTTCCGGCCATTATTTTTCCTTTTAATAAAAAGCCCCGATAATCATCATATCAGGGCTTTCTTTATTTGGTATATGTTTTGTAAATTGAATTGCTTTGTAAATTAATTTGCTTAGCTTCTTTTCGTATAGTTAAGCGATTAACCAATAAATTGCTTCGCTTTTGCTAATATACCTGCGCTATCGATGGCAAGTTCGGTATGAATTTCATCTTGTGTACCATGCTTAATGAACTCATCCGGCAAGCCAATATTTAACAATTTAACATCTAATTGATTGGCCAGTACAAACTCATTCACGGCTGAGCCGGCACCACCAGCAATGGCATTATCTTCCACGGTAATAAAATGACTATGGGTTTTGGCAAGTTCAATAAGTAAACTTTGATCGAGTGGTTTCACAAAGCGCATATCAACCAAGGTAGCGTTTAATTCGTTGGCGGTTTGCTCAGCCGCCGTTAACATGGTGCCAAACGATAAAATTGCCAGCTTTTCGCCGTTATTGATAACATTAGCTTTACCGATTTCGATAGTGTCGGCAATATTAGGTAAATCAACGCCGATACCATTACCGCGAGGGTAACGCACCGCTGCCGGGCCATTGTGCTTGTGGCCAGTGCTTAGCATTAATCGACATTCGGCTTCATTGGATGGACACATGATCAGCAAATTGGGAATGCAGCGCATAAAGGATAAATCGAAAGCACCCTGGTGAGTTGCGCCATCGGCACCAACAACGCCGGCACGATCGATAGCAAATAACACCGGTAAATTTTGGATGGCAACATCGTGGATCAACTGATCATAAGCACGCTGCAAAAAGCTTGAATAAATCGCTACTACCGGATTGTTACCGCCAATGGCAAGACCAGCACCAAAAGTAACGGCATGCTGCTCGGCAATGGCAACGTCAAAATATTTATCAGGGAAGCGTCTACTAAACTCCACCATGCCTGAACCTTCACGCATTGCCGGAGTTATAGCTACTAATTTGTCGTCGGCTTCAGCCATGTCACAAAGCCAGTTGCCAAAAATGTTTGAGTAACTGGGTAAGCTGGGGGCACTTTTTGGCAAGCTTTCGCTGCTTGGGTCAAATTTTGGCACCGCATGGTATTTTATCGGGTCTTGCTCGGCCTGTTCGTAGCCTTTACCTTTGGTGGTAATGACGTGCAGAATTTGTGGCCCTTTTAAGCTACTCATATTGCGGATGGTATCTACCATACCATTTACGTCATGACCATCAATTGGGCCGATGTAATTAAACCCGAGTTCTTCAAAAAACGTCGAGGGTACAACCATGCCTTTTAAATGCTCTTCGGCCTTTGATGCCAATTCTTTAATCGGTGGAATGGAGCCAAGGATACGTTTCGATTTTTCTCTAAGGCCGGTGTATAAACTGCCGGAAAGTAATTTGGCTAAATGATTATTTAATGCGCCAACGTTTTCCGAAATCGACATGTCGTTATCGTTGAGCACGATAAGCATATCTTTATGAATATCACCGCCGTGGTTTAACGCTTCAAACGCCATACCCGCAGTCATCGCACCATCACCAATAACCGCCACGGTTTTACGGTTTTTGTCTTCTTTCTCGGCGGCAACGGCCATGCCTAACGCCGCTGAAATTGAGGTACTCGAATGACCTACGCTAAGGACGTCGTATTCACTTTCTTCACGCCACGGAAATGGGTGTAAGCCTTCTTTTTGGCGTATGCTTTGCATTTGATCACGACGACCGGTTAAAATTTTGTGTGGGTAAGCCTGATGACCGACATCCCAAATTAAATTATCAAACGGCGTGTTATAGACGTAATGTAAGGCAACGGTTAATTCAATTGTGCCTAACCCCGAAGCAAAGTGACCACTGCTTTTACTCACCGAATTTAATAAGTAAGAGCGTAGTTCATCGCTTACCGCTTGCAGTTTGTCTTGTGGTAAATCTCGCAATTGTTCTGGCTTATCAATTTGCGCGAGTAGGGGATAGTGAGACAGCTCTGTAGTCATAAAAAACCAGTATTAATGTGCACGTTTAATGATAAACGTCGAAAAATTAGATAAGTTGCGGGTATTGTAGGGTAAAGTTTCTAAAGCTGAAAGGGCTTGTTGAAATAACTGCTGTTCTTTTTTCATCGCCCCTTCTAAACCTAATAACGCCGGGTATGTAGATTTATTGGCATCCACATCTGAGCCCGCCGGTTTGCCTAAGGTTTCTTCGCTACTGGTGATGTCGATGATATCGTCATGCACCTGATACGCTAACCCAATTTGCTGAGCAAACTCTTGTAAACCGCTAAACGTATGCTCGGGCAAATCTTCACGACATTTTGCCGGCATTAAAATCGCGGCTTGTAATAACGCGCCGGTTTTTAATTTATGAATGGTTTGTAACTGCTCAATTGGTACTTGATGATCGGTCGCTGCCAAATCCATCGCCTGACCACCACACATACCTTGATAGCCTGCAGCTTTACTGAGCATCTGAATTAGCTGGATCTGAGTCTTGGCACTGACATTGTTAAAAGGATGATTTGAGATGATCTCAAAGGCGAGGGTTTGTAAACTGTCGCCAGCCAAAATTGCCGTGGCTTCATCAAATTTAACATGGCAAGTGGCTTGCCCGCGGCGCAAATCATCATCATCCATAGCGGGTAAGTCATCGTGCAATAATGAATAAGCATGAATGCATTCTAAGGCCGCGGCTATTGGGTCAATATCATCGAGATCCAGCTCTAACATTTCTGCCGTTACATAAGCCAAATAGGGGCGCATGCGTTTGCCGCCAATGAGTAAACCGTAACTCATGGCATCGAATAACCGTTGATCATTAATGGCTATGTCGGCGAGTTTTTGCTTAAGAAACTGATCAATGCGCTGCTGAAATGCAGCAAGGTTTTCAAGTTGAAACACTATCAAAGGCTCTCACTGTCGTCAAAATCGGCAAGTTGCTGTTCACCATTATTGTTTAACAAAATTTGGATTTTTTGTTCCGCCTGACTCAGTTTGCTTTGGCTAACCTGGCTTAATGATAAACCACGTTCAAACAACTTCATCGAATCTTCGAGTGATAAATCACCTTGTTCAAGGTTATCAACAATGTTTTCAAGCTCGTTCATTGACTCTTCAAAGCTTTGATTTTCCGGTTTTTTCACAGTATATCGCCTAAACTAAAATGCCTTCTGCTGGAGTTTATCATTCAGATAAACGGTAAACGCAGATTCTAACAGCCATTTTACCTTGAATTTTAGAGAATTGGTATACACTTAAATACTTCAAATTGCATTACTTCATCGGCTGGTTGTTGTATAATGCGCCGGTTTTTTATTTAAATGGTTTTATTGATGAAATTTATCGTTAAGTTGCAATCTGAAATTACTATCAAGTCACGCCCGGTACGTAAGCGTTTCACTAAAATTTTAGAGTCGAACATTAAAAATGTACTGCGCCGTGTAGACGACGAAGTGCGCACTAAAATGAACTGGGACAGCATTGAAGTGACCAGTAAAAATACCAGTGAAGAGAATCGTTTAGTGTTAATTGACACGCTAAAATGCATTCCCGGTATTCCACATTTTTTAGAAGTGCAACAATGTGAATTTACCGATTTGCACGATATTTTTGAAAAAACCTTAGCGGTTCATAAAGATACCATTGCCAATAAAAGCTTTTGTGTTCGCGCCAAACGTGTCGGTGAACACGATTTTACCTCATTAGAGCTAGAGCAATACGTTGGCGGCGGTTTAAACCAAAACGTTGAATCGGCCCGGGTACAACTGAAAAAACCAGACGTTACCGTGCGCATTGATGTTAATAAAGATAAATTATTTATTATCACTGAACGCCATGAAGCTTTGGGCGGTTTCCCCATTGCCACCCAAGAAGATGTTTTATCATTGATGTCAGGTGGTTTCGACTCGGCGGTTGCCAGTTACCAAATGATCAAAAAAGGTGCGCGTACTCATTACTGTTTCTTTAACTTAGGTGGCTCTGCCCATGAGTTAGGGGTGAAACAAATTAGCCATTATCTATGGAATAAATTTGGTGCTTCGCATCGCATTAAATTTTTCGCGGTAGATTTTGAGCCGGTGGTTGCTGAAATTCTTGAAAAAGTAGAAAACGGCCAGATGGGTGTGGTGTTAAAACGGATGATGATGCGTGCCGCAGCAAAAATTGCTGAGCAACGTGGCATACAGGCACTGGTTACCGGCGAAGCATTAGGACAGGTGTCTAGCCAAACGCTGACCAACTTGAATGTTATTGACCGAGTCACCGAAACGCTGATTTTGCGTCCGTTAGCGGCTTATGACAAACAAGATATCATCGATATTGCCCGTAAAATAGGTACTGAAGAGTTCTCTAAAACCATCCCTGAATACTGTGGTGTAATTTCGAAAAAGCCAACGGTAAAAGCGGTATTGAAAAAAATTGAAGCCGAAGAAGCCAATTTTGATATGAGCATTCTTGATGGCGTTGTCGAAAACACTCGTATGCTCGATATTCGTGCTATTGGTGATGAGGCGGAACAAGAAGTAAACACCGTATCCAGTGTTGAAACGGTAGACAGTGCTGGCCATGACAATGTGATAATCGATATTCGCAGCCCGGAAGAAGAAGACGCGAATCCGTTAGAATTTGACGATATCGACGTTAAACACATCCCATTTTATAAGCTTGCCACTCACTTTGGTGATTTACCGAAAGATAAAACCTACCTGTTATATTGCGACCGTGGCGTAATGAGTAAGCTACAAGCGTTATACCTACACGACAATGGTTTTAATAACGTAAAGGTTTACCGGCCATAAATTTAGCGCCAAAAAACAGCGCTAAATTGAAAAGACCCGATAAAGTTAGATACAACTTTATCGGGTCTTTTTTTACCGGTACTTTTACCAGATTCGATAATTATCAAAGGTAACCTAAAGTGGCGTTCGCCATCACGCCGCCATAACGCGAGACTAAAGTCCCGCCAACCAAAGCCGGTTGGCGGGTTTTTTAACCTCGCGTAATTACCGTAGGTAACTTAAAGCTAGCTTAGCCATAACGCGAGAATGAATTCCCGCCAACCAAAGCCGGTTGGCGGGGTTTTTAACCTCGCGTAATTACCGTAGGTAACTTAAAGCTAGCTTAGCTTTAATGCGAGAATGAATTCCCGCCAACCGATTTTTCAGTTTATAAATCTAACACCATCTTGCCTTGCTTAAAGACAATATCTACCGGTATTTTCGCCGCTTCTAACTTAGCCAAATCGCTAGCCAGGTTTTCCCGGATAATACCCATGTCAGCAACCAGCTTAGCCACGCCATCATAATCACCAGTACCTTGCAGAGTAAGAATTAATTCGGATAATGAATCAATGGCTTTGGTCATTTTATCCATATCCACTTTATACAGACCATTATCATCGAGGGTGAAAGCGCCGTTATCGGCAAAGTAATTAAAGCGCACCATATTCGCTTTACCATGAGCGCTGGATGCGCCAAAGCGAACGGAGCGGAAAATACCGGCCATAAAGGTGGTGTAG
Organism: Thalassotalea sp. ND16A; assembly: GCF_000764205.1. Classification (GTDB taxonomy): domain Bacteria; phylum Pseudomonadota; class Gammaproteobacteria; order Enterobacterales; family Alteromonadaceae; genus Thalassotalea_A. The sequence continues at coordinate 143,512 of NZ_JQDZ01000009.1, read as the reverse complement.
TAATCTTTTAATTCACCTTCAGTGATCTCGCCTTTTTCTAATAATTGACGGATCATATACAACCCCAGGATATCGGCCTTACCTTCTTCTAGTGCTGACGAATGCTCTTTTAACGCCTGTCGCACAGTGCCTTTATCGTTGATGGTGTTCTTAATGCCTAAACCGTGGGCCACTTCGTGGAACATGGTATTGGCAAAAAACGCGGTAAAGGTTACGTGTTTACGGTCTTGTGGGCTCACCAGTTGTTCGGCAATTGGCAGCATGATGGCATCGAATTTGGCACGCATGGCATTTTTAAGTTGCAGACGACGAGTGCCTTTTTCCAGTTGCACTTGTTCATCATTAGGCAAGTTAATGGCAATGGTTTTGCTACCGGCATTGGAATGCCCGGCGTAATAAATGACATCATAAGCATTTAAATCGGCATCTGAACCGGGGACTTCGGCTTTGTATTTTTTGTTAACCGGTAAACCTTTTTGTAACTCCGGCAAAAAGGCGGCGTATTTGGCCAGGCGTTTGCTCCAACTTAAATCTTTGATCAGTACATAACTTTCAAAACCGGAGCGGTAGCCATAAAGCAAATCTTCATAAGTTTCAATTGGGCCGATCACTACATCAATTGGATTGTTTTTCATGTCCATCCAGGCAAAATCTGATGCCTGATAATTATCACTTCTAAATGCTTCGGCGCGCATGGTTAAATAGTTGGCAAACTCTTTATCATCGGCAAAGGTTGCGGCTTTTTCCAGTAGTGCTGCCGCTCTTTCCATAGGTTCGGCAAACGCTTCTGAATAAGGAATTGAATATAACTTGCCTTGTTCGTTGCGTTTAACCATCGAATAAAGTGAGGTGTTACCCGAAAACTCGGCTTTTTCAAATTCGGCTTTACTCATATCTTCCGGATAAAATTGTGCGCCTAATGGCTTTGCCCCAATATTGGTTAATATTGGCTTATCACCATCCAATCGGTCCCAGGGGCCGTAGTTAATTTCAACAAAGCGACGAGTCGCGGGATCTTCAATGCTGGCTAAAAACTCTTTTTTGTTATCGCCAAACGCTTGTTGCCAAAATAAGTCATCAATCACTTTTGAGGCATCGATTAATAACGATAGCATCTGTTTTTGATTGCTACTTAGATGGCTTAAATCGGCGTTTAAGGTAACTTCTTTATAGATGTTTAAACGATGTTGTGCGTCTGGTAACAGGCTGTGTTGTTGATCGTTATCGGGTGTTGTGTCGCCACAACCGGTAATTAGCGTTGAGGTTAATACCATTGCCGCAGCAATTTTTGTTAGTTTCATAATAATCCTTGTAATACCATTTAGGCATTAAATGGTATTTATGCATCAAGACTAAAAAATATTTGCCGTTTAAGCAATTATTTAATTCACTAATGCGAAAGTCTTTGCGCTAGTTCAAATGCTCTGTTATTAATTAACTAGCGCTTGAGATAAGTAGTACCACTATCTCAAGCGCTAGTTAAGCAAATCATGCGGTTAAATATTTTCAATAAGTACTACACTTAAACCTATTACCATTAACCTAACCGTTATCAATATATTCGAGTATCAAGGGGATGATTTATGAGACATGCAGTAATTTCTTTTTTGGGTAAAGATCGTCCGGGTATCGTCGACAATATAGCGACTATTATCAAGCAACATAACGGTAACTGGCAAACCAGTAACTTACGTCACTTGTCAGGTTTCTCTGCTGGCATTATTGAAGTACTGGTGAGTGAAGAAAATGCAGAAAGCCTAGTCAGTGACATTAAAAACATTGAGGGCTTAGAGGTAAATGTTGGCGTTACTCATCCATTACAATACGACAATAATACCATTTCATTAGAGCTTACCGCCAACGATAGACAAGGTATTGTTGGTGAAATTTCGGCGGTGATCCACAAACAACACGGCAACCTGATTAAACTGGCGAGTAGTCAGGCCAGTGCTCCGGATTTTGGCCAGGCAATCTTTAAAGCCTCAGCCATCATTGCCATAAACGGTGAAGAGAAAATTGATAACTTAGTCGCCGCTTTAGAAAATATTTCTGACGATTTAATCGTCGATATTAACGTATAGCAGATTGCTATTATAAGTATTATGTCGCTCGGCATTAAGCAAATATTAGTACTGTAAACGTCCATAACATTGCCGCAAGAGAGGCCGCCAAAGTTGCCGGTACTATTTGAGATTTGACATGATCCATTAAATCACAACCTGTGGTCATCGCACTGAGTATGGTGGTGTCAGATATTGGCGAGCATTGATCGCCATAGACGCTGCCATTCAGTACGGTAGCAAAACATACCGCCATAAATAACTCTGGGTTAGCCAAACCTTGCGATTGACAGATTGCCCAGGCTAATGGCATGGCCAGAGGAAAGGCAATTGCGTATGTGCCCCAGCTGGTGCCGGTAGAAAAGGCAATCACCATAGTCATTAATTGCAAAATAACCGGCAATAACCAAAACGGCAGTTGCTCACCCAGTTGCGATACCAAAAACAGTCCGCCACCGATCTCTTTACTGATATTGCCAATGATCACCGCCAGCATCAAAATTACCGAGGCGACAACCACCCCTTTTAAGCCGATGCCAAAGCCATCGACCACATTGGTCAGCGACATGCCCTTGCCTAAAGCGATAAAAATTGACAATAACAGGGCGCCGCCAAAGGCCCAGTTGACTTGCGGCGAGCCATAAGCGATAAAAGTTATTACAGCAATGGCAATTAGGCTGAGCAGAGGTATGAAAAATTCCAGCACATGTGGCTGGTAGCCATCAGGAACATGACAGTGCTGTAATTCTTTGGCACTCAATGGTGTGGCATGACTTGCGTCTAACTCACCCGTTGTTGCGGCTCTGTGATGCGCTGCTCTAATTCTTTTCCCGGAAAATTTGGTGATATTCAGGCTTAATAACAAGGTCCCTATCACCGCGAGTATGCCGTAAAAACTAAACGGGATACTGCTAAAAAAAAATTTTAAACGATCACTTTCCGTCGCCAGAAAAGCCACGCCGGGGACAAAGATTAACGCCTGGATATAGGCGGGCCAGGCATTTAGGGCTATCACAGAGGCAATAGGAGAGGCAGTAGAGTCGACAATGTAACTCATCTCTTCATGACTTACTCCCGCTTTATCTGCCAGTGGCCTGACCGTGGTGCCAACCAGAACGGTACTCATGGTACCGCCCTGAAAAAATAAAATTCCAAGCAGCCAGGTTACCAGTTTTGCCGATCTTGGACCTCTGACAAAGTGCTTGGTCATATAGTCGGCGAATGCCTGTGCCGCACCGGTTTTTGTCCAAACCCCCAATAACCCGCCCAGTAACCATAAATACAGCAATAAAATTGCTGCCGTTCCTTCTTTGGCCAGATTTGGGATTATGACATTGTCGGTCAGGTTGTATTCTCCTAACATTACCGCGCCCACCACTACGCCGCTAAACAAGGCGGTAATGGGTTCGCGTGTTAACAAACACAAGGCAATGGTGATAAACGCGGGCAATAATGACCAAAGACTGAAATGAAATGCCGGCTTTAACAGCGTTAATTGTTGTTTATCGTCAATCACCCACTGTTGCTTTAGTTCGGCTGGTGGTTGCCGGTTATTTAAATTTTCCTGGCTGAGCAATGATTCATCATAAGGCACACTGTTAGTGATAATGATTTCTTGATCTTTATATTTATATGCGGGTAAACCTGAGGTTGAGGTGTATATATTGTAAATATAAGATTGTTCGACCCAGGTTTTGCTAACATTTTTATTGATGTAAAGGGCGCAACACAGACCGATTGCAAAAATGAACAGGGCAACATGGTTGTGACGTTCAGTGATTAACTTCATTGCATTTTTCCATTGAAAGTGCCGCATTTAGCCATTGCATTCCGTCGCTAAATGTTGTGGATCTCCGTTGAGATAATATCTATCTATACAGCAAAAATGCAGAAAAGAGAACGCTTAATTCATCGACTTGATCTACAGGTGATGTTGGATAATGGCGCTATCATCTCGACAGTAAACTGCACGACAACATCGGCTATATAGCAAGTCTACTAAGTTTTTCGCTCTCAATGAAAATTGTTATTAAAGATATGCGGGTGAACTGACGCTAATATCGCTTTCAACAAAATGGTCAAAGCTTTGTCGCAAAATTTGACCATCGCCCCAGTGCAATTCGACCACGCCGAGTAATGACTGATAGCGAGCCGTGTACAATGTTCCCCAACCTTGCCAGTCGCTGGATTTTCTTAATAATGGCGGCTGCAGAAACAAATTGACCAGAGAGTTTTTCGCTTCTCGTGGGTCGGCGATACGAGTGGATAAATACTGTGCCCGAGTGTAACTGTCGGCTATGGCATCAATGTTTTCAATGGCGCTGCCATCTTGATGGTTGGTGGCAAAGGCGAGGGAATTAACCTGAGCTTGTTCTCCGGGACAAATGACAACGGTTTTGTTGTCGCCTTGGCTGTCAACCACTGTGACGTTATACGGCATATGAATAGGCACATGGGTTAACACTGCAACGGCTTCATCGGTGCTGCGACAAAATTCTAAGATGTAACGCAATACTATAGTGATGGCAAAGCCGTCACCATGCGCCTGTCGGCCACCGTAGGCCAATGAAACCGCTAAGCCATGCTCATTCATGCCATCAATGACTCCCCATAAACAATCGGTCATCGCAATCACCCGAGTACCATTCCTATTGGTATGCAGTAATAAGCGATCACATAATTGTGAAGGGAAATCATAATTGCGCACCAGTTCAATACCGTAGTTTGTTTTGCAGGCTTGTGAACAACCCGAGCGAAAAACAGGTGGCTTGTATAAACATAAAAATGCACAGGTTTGCTCATCGGCACCAAAGGCGTGGCATAGCCCATCGTAGGTGGCGAGCAGTTTTGGTCTACAGCTAAATGGCGCCAGAACATTAAAGTTTGACCAGGAAGCTGGTGGTGATGCCTCAACCATTATTGATGCAGGCGCTGACGAATCAGTATTAGGCACCGCAGTTGGCGATATCGTTGGTACCAACAGCATTCCAGAGTGACAAGCAACTGCATCAGTAAAATGGAGTCTCAAACTCGCGCAAATGTGTATTTAACACGCAATGACTTTATGGGCTATGAAGACTTGAACCTTTCGTTTGGTATTAACAATATTACTGACGAAGAGCCACCACTGGCAGATACTACCTTTGGTTATGACGGTTCATTGCATTCTTCATCAATTGTTTCTATGCGCGTTGTTAATCATTTGTTAATCATTTGTTAATGCTTGTTGCTGGTTTGTTATCGGGCAGGTCATTTCTTGCAAAAAAGGTGTGATCATTAAAAAAAATAATTTGATCTATATCAAATTAATGGCAGTTCGTGTACTATGCGCGCTGATTTTTAATAAGGTAGTAATTATAATGTCTGTTGATAATTCATTTAAAGAAAGCACTTCTAAACGTCACCTGTTTGTTGCACTTGTCACTATGGCTGCTATGCCATTATTGCCAATGTTGATGGGCTGGTACAACTACGTTTAACTATTGCTTTAGTTAACGCGAAACACTTAGTAACAATAATTAAACCTAATACCAATTTAAATGAGTCATTATTTAAATTGGTGCTATTAGTTGTCAAAAGGAACATTCATGTCTGAGAGTATTTTATTGGTTGAAGATAATGCCATAACATTGGCACAACTCAACCAAGCTCTAACCACGGCCGGTTATCAGGTAACAACTGCCATTAATGGCCTGGATGGTTATAATAAAGCACAAAATCAACAGTTTGATTTGTGCATTATTGACCATTTGATGCCGTTAATGAATGGTGTGCAATTGTTGAAAAACTTGCAAACCTTAGGCGAACTCACTCCTAGCAATACCATCTTTTTAAGCACTCAAGATCTAAAGTTAGTGACGCAAACTGCTGTTATTCAATTTGCCGATAAAGTCCTGGCCAAACCAATATCCAATAAAGATATTGTTGAACAGGTACATTCATTACTTAACTGCAACAGCGCAGTGGTTTAACAGGCAACAAATTGGCGATAATAGTTGCAATTGTGACTATATAAATTCGCCAGGATCTATTATCCTGTTACTAAATTTGTTTTAGTAAAAAAAATGATGACAGATCAAGACAGTAACTTCCTCAAAAGTGTCATACGAGATGTACCCAACTACCCGATTGAAGGGATAATGTTTCGTGACATTACCGGTATTCTCGATGACGCCAAAGCCTTTCATTTATGCATTGAAACTTTAAAGCAGCGCTACCAAAACCAGGGCATTAGCAAAGTCGTTGGCACTGAAGCCCGTGGCTTTTTATTTGGCGCTCCACTTGCTTTGGCACTTGGTGTGGGCTTTGTACCGGTTCGTAAACCGGGCAAGTTACCGCGGGCAACCATCTCTCAAACTTATGAACTTGAATATGGCCAGGATACCCTCGAAATTCATCAAGATGCATTAATCACTAGCGATAAAGTATTGATGGTTGATGATTTACTGGCCACCGGCGGCACCATCGAAGCAACCACCAAACTGGTTCGTGCCTTAGGCGCAACAGTACATGATGCCGCATTTGTTATTGGTTTGCCTGATATTAAAGGTCACGAACGCCTGCAAAAGCTCGACGTTAATGTATACACTATGGTTGACTACCTGGGTGATTAATTACAAATTAATCACCCGAGTTCATGTTAAATATAAAATCGCGTTAACTATCTATGGTAAAATGTTTATAAAGTTATTCATTAACATAGCTCAATTAAAAATAATAAAATCAACAGCAAGGTAATTAAATAAAATTATGAGTTATCAAGTTCTTGCTCGTAAATGGCGACCTAAAGACTTTTCCCAATTAATGGGTCAAGAGCATGTGGTGACAGTGTTAGTGAACGCACTGATGCAAGAAAGGTTGCATCATGCTTATCTGTTTACCGGCACACGTGGCGTCGGCAAAACCACCATAGCGCGTATTTTTGCCAAAAGCTTAAACTGTCAACAAGGTATTACCGCCGAGCCGTGTGGCAAGTGTGATGTTTGTGTCGATGTTGACGCCGGTCGTTTTGTTGATTTATTAGAAATTGATGCCGCGTCACGTACCAAAGTGGATGACACTCGTGAAATTTTAGATAACGTACAATATGCGCCCTCACGCGGCCGCTTTAAAGTATACCTTATTGATGAGGTACACATGTTGTCGAAAAGCAGTTTTAATGCGCTGCTGAAAACGCTGGAAGAGCCACCTCCGCACGTAAAGTTCATTCTTGCCACCACCGATCCGCAAAAGTTACCGGTAACTGTGTTATCGCGTTGTTTGCAGTTCCATTTAAAAGCGTTAACGCCGCAGCAAATTGAAACCAAGTTAAATGAAATTTTAACGGCCGAACAAGTAACCTTTGAAGACGGGGCATTAGCGTTATTAGCCAAAGCGGCGCGTGGCAGTATGCGAGACTCGTTAAGTTTAACCGACCAGGCGATAGCACAAGGTCAGGGCCATATTGAAGTCGGCAATGTGCAGCAAATGCTTGGCGGTGTCGATCAAAACTGGGTCTATAAAATTTTAATCGCCTTAATCAAACAAGATGCCAAAGGCTTATTAGAGCTGAGTAAAAATATTGCCAGTTTTGCCCCAAGTTATCATCGGTTAATGGCAGAGTTGTTACAGTTACTGCACCAGGTGGCGTTATGGCAATTACTGCCTAACTCGGTTGATGTCGATAATCAGCGCGCAACCTTGTTAACTAAATTTGCTCAGGCAATGTCGCCCGAAGATGTACAGTTGTATTATCAAATTGTGTTAAATGGCCGTAAAGACCTTTCCTACAGTGCTGATGAACAAGCGGGTTTTGACATGGTGGTGTTGCGTATGCTGGCGTTTAAGCCAGCAACGATAGCCGATACTCAAACTACGGTGAGGCTAACAGCAAGTTGCACAAGCTTTGCAGATGTTGAGCTAAAAGACACGATTACTGCGGTTACGGCGACATTACCAAATGCTAGCGCGAATGAAAAAGCTGTAGCTCAATTAAGTGCAAATGCCGATAGCACAGAAACGTTGAGCACTGATGCTTTAAGCACTAATGCTTTAAGCTCTCTTGCTGATAATACTGTTGCTGAGGACACAGATGTTAAGCGCATTGAGACAGAAGCAGAGACGGCTAAAGAGTTTCAAGTAGAACCCGCCGCACCAGCAATTGCCGACGAACAACCAAAGCAAGAGTTTGCAGAACAGGTTACACAGCACAACGACGCCGATGTATTTTCCGTTGATAGAAATGCCGAAAAATCAATATCCGATTTGAACGCTGAGCAGGATAGTCTGCTAGTGCAAGCACAGCAGCAGTTAGCTCAAACCACTGAAGAGCAATTTTCCCAGCAAGAAGCTAAACCAGAAGTTGAACTACCTGTTAAAACTGAGCCTACGATTCAAACCGCAGATGATGTTCAAGCAGAGCCGGGCAGCCCACAAAGCGATGTGGAAAAAATGCTGGCGACACGTAACATGCTACGGAGCCGTAAAAAAGCTTCGGAGGGTAGTGCAAAAAAGCCTGAACCTGAGGTGAAAGCGAAAGCGCGTACGCCGCTAAATATACCGGCGCCGAACGCTTCGACAGACCTTCAGGCCAAAACAGATTGCACATCAGTTAATCAACCGAGTTCGATCATTCCTGATTTAACCCATCAGTCGGCAACCGATCCTTTTGCAAACGATGAAAGTGGCGGGCAGGTGATTGAGCGATCTGGCAAGCAAGCGCCTGCTAATGTACAAATTGTACCTAGTGAACAAGTTACCGTTGCGGCCGAACCGCAACAGTCAACTACACCGGCCGTTGCGCCTGTAGCCGTTGACCCCGTAATACCCGCGCCTATACCACCAGCGCAAGCAATTGACTTAACGGTGAATGTTGCAGCTTTTGATCAATCGTTGATTGACCCTGCGGTCACCAATGATGCCAATCAAATTGATCTCTGGGCAAATACCATTGATGCCATGGGCTTAGGTGGCCGAGTTCGGCAATTGGCGTTGAATGCCACTATGGACGCTACCAGTAATGACCGTTTACTGGTGATTAATTTAAACAAAAGCGTAGAGCATTTAAATTCTGCGGCAGCCATATCACAAATTACTGAGTGCTATTCAAATTTGAAACAACAAGCGGTGCAAGTGCAGATAAATACCGTAGATGACGCTGGCGCAACGCCTTTTATTATTCAAAACTGCATTAACAGCAAGCGGTTAGCTTACGCCAAGGATGTTATTGCCAATGATGAGTTTGTTCAGGCGCTGCAACAACAGTTTAATGCCTTTGTTGATGAAAACTCGATAGCGCCAATTTGATTAAATATAAAACCACTTAACCTTAACCCTGGTGTTAGGTATAATAGCCACAACTAGATATTTTTCGTCGACCATTAACTAAATAGGTCGATTCAGCCAATTTTGGAGAGTAAATGATGAAAGGCGGTATGGGCAACTTGATGAAACAAGCCCAACAAATGCAAGCAAAAATGGCAAAAGCTCAAGAAGAGATTGCCAAAATGGAAGTAACCGGTGAAGCCGGTGCTGGCATGGTTAAAGTTACGATGACAGGCAACCATAATGTCCGTCGTGTTGAAATTGACGAAAGTTTAATGGAAGACGACAAAGACATGGTAGAAGACTTAGTGGCTGCCGCATTTAACGATGCAGTGCGCAGAGTCGAAGAAACCAACAAAGATAAAATGGGCGCGTTAACCGGCGGCATGCAAATGCCTCCTGGCTTTAAAATGCCGTTCTAATTTTTATTATAAAAATTATATTAAAACAGCGCCCTAAAGTGATTTAGCGGCGCTGTTTTTGATTTAAACGATAAAAAGCAAAAACCATGTATTTTCATTCGATGAGTTTTAAATGCTGCAATTAGGCCGATTCTCTGCGAATCAATTCTGGCGTGAAGCGCAAGGTTTCTTTGCTAATTTTAGGACTGGATACCAGATCAAAAGCGGTTTGGATCATTTCTTTGATCGGCGGATTTACCGTCGTTAATGAAGGAATAAAATTGCGTGCATGAGGGATATTATCAAAGCCAAATACTTTAACATCTTCGGGGACTCTGATATTAAACTCATGCAGTGCGCGAATAATTTTTGTTGCCATAATATCATCACCAGCAATAAAAACATCAGGCAGCTCTTTTAACTGCTTAATACCACTTTTTACCGAGTTGACTGAACCATCACAAATAACATCTTCAAGGATGTTAATACCTTGCTCGCCAAGCGCTTTAATATATTGTGTTTTAAAGGTTTCGTGCGAAAGGCTATGGTTAAAAAATAAAGTGACGTTGCGGGTTTGTTGTTTTTTTAAATAGCTGGTAATTAAGTTGGCGCTACGCGATTCATCCAAACAAATATTGGCACCAATCTTATCCGTGGTAAAACCAATTTGCACGCTAGGGATCGATTTTTGGCTAAAATTTTCATACCAATCTTTTTTTCGATCACTACCAACAATAATTAACCCTTCAATAGAGTGTTTGGCGAAGGCGGAGATGTCTATGCTATCTTCGTCACTGTGGTTTGAACCGGCGAGTATTAAAGTAAATTTTCTTTGTTTGGCGATTTTGTGCAACTCTCCGAGGATAATGCCGAAATAAGGATCTTCAAAATCATAAGTGATAACCCCTAACGTTTGAGTTTTTACCCCTCTTAACGATAATGCGGCTGAATTTGGCGTATAGTTTGTGCGTTTCGCTTCGTCCAGGACTTTTTTAATGGTCTCTTGGGCAACACCAATTTCTTTTGCTTTCCCTGATAACACTCGGGATACCAGGCTGATTGATAGTCCTAATTTATCGGCAATACTTTTTTGAGTGGCCATAACGTTCCATTGATAACGATTTATTTTTCTTTAGTTTATCTGAACAGGCTTTAAATATCATGGAGGTAGGGACGTTTATTTCAAATAAAAAGCCCCTTAAGTTATGTCCAACTTTAAGGGGCAGTTCTATGTTGCTGTTTTTTTATATGGTATTTCGGAATCTCTAGCCTACTAAGCCGTTCGAGTCGCAATTGCCGGTGAAATTTTTGCTGCTTTCCTCGCTGGATACAACACCGCAACCTGACCTACCAAGTAGAGCACAATCACACCCATGATAATTAATCCTGGGGTAATTGGCGCCATTGAAAACGTACTCACTAGCCAGATGTTCAAACCAATGGCACCACCAACGCCAAGTAAAACACCAAAACTTGAGATCATCAGGTTTTCTATCATAAAGAAACTGATGATCTGGCCTCTCGTCGCCCCTAGTGCCCGACGGGTACCAATCTGTTTGGTTCGGCGGTTAATGCTGAACATCGCAAGACCGACAATACCAAAACCGGTAATTAAGGTCAGTACGGCGATGACTGAGGTTAAGATTTTATTGACCGCATTATGGGCGCGGTAACTGCGCTCACGAGTATCGTCCATGGTGGTTACCCGGCGAATGATCCGGCCTTTATTGCTTTCACTCAAGGCTTTTTCAATAATCGGCATTAGCTCATCTCTGCGACCTGCTTCGGTTCTGATCATGAAACGACCACCGGTGGTTTCCATTTTATACGGCACCAACATACTGCGCTCGACGCCACTCCAACCATTCCACGGCGCTTGCAGTGATTTTACGATGCCGGTTATTTGCATCGGTTCGGCTTGATTTATGTATGCCGTTTGCCCTAATGCTGATTGCCAGTCATCCGGGAACAATGCCAGCGCCATCGCTTTGGTAATGATGGTTTTTGCTGGCCAGTTGTTTTGGCTTGATGCTCGCCATTCAATGTCGGTTTGGCTAAAGTTTTCACCCGCCAATAATTCCAACCCCATGGTATTGATCGCATGGTCATCAACCATGTACACGGCAACACCGGTGGAGTCCTTGCCTTCTCCCGCTTCGGTTTGCAGGCCCATTGACCAACCGCCGCCACTCATCGGAATCGCATTGATTTGAATGGCATCGACCACACCATCGGTCTGCCTGAGCAGCGCCAGATCATCTTCCAGATACACTTGCTGATTATAATCCTGAGCAAACACGGTATTACTCAGATAAAAGATATTCGCTTCATCGAGACCACTAGGGCGGAGCATTTGCTCACTGCGTTGTTGCATCATAAAAATGGCATTTACCATAATGGTTAAGGTAAGCGCTATTTGTAGACTGATCAGTAACGCGCCTACTTTATTGCGCAACAGAGCGCGAAAAATTAATCCTAATTCTTGCATGTTTTAGTCCTCTATTGGCTTTTCAATTGCTGTGATGGTTGCACGTTACAGGCACGCCAGGTTGGATATAAGCCGGCGAATATGCTGGTTAATATCGCCAAACCTATGGCCGAAACAATCATGGTGCTATCTAAACCGGTTAAGCCTTTGAGCATATCACCATAAAGTGAGGCAATGCCTTGTAACCCTAACCAGGCAAACACCAGGCCTAATAGACCACCGGCGATACCGATACATGCCGACTCAATAATGTATTGCGCAAACAGAGTACGACGACTGGCACCAAGCGCTTGGCGAAGACCGATTTCTGGCGCCTTGCCAATAAATTTGGCCAATAACAGGCCAACGGTATTTAACAAACACACCAATAAGAACATGAATGACATGGTCATCATCATGATCGCATCGTCGGCAACCACTTGTTGTTGTTCTAACCATTCCATTACGTTATTTAAGCGGTTGTTTATTGGTCGTTCAAAACGGCCAAGCGCTTTTTGTTGTTCAACATAAGCACCGAGGAAACTCATATATTCCTCTTTTGCCTGGGCATTGGGCAGTTCAACCCAAAATTGCAACCATACACATTCGGAGTTTAAAAATGCCTGAAAACCATCACCGCTTGGTTTCCAGCAATTGGTGTTACCACTGCGGCCAATTTTTTCTTCGGCAATCATTGAAAATGGTACAAAGATCTCTTCCGAGTCATTAAAGGCACCGGTGGAAATGTCATAAAACCTGGGTTTAGGATCCCAGTAATCGATAACGCCAACCACTTTGAAATAGTTACCGCCAATTTTGATGTTTTTGCCAACAGAATTTTCACCGCCAAACACTCGTTGGTTGGTCTCGTTGTTTAATACCACTACCTGCTGTTTATTGTCGTCGCTACTTGCATCCCAGCCGCTACCGTAAAGGAACGGTACGTCAAACATAGTGAAAAAGTCAGCCGAATTGGCTCGCGCAGTTACCATAAACGGCAAGGCATCGTCACCTTCTGGCTCTATTACCGCATTCGCCTGGGCTTGGATATTTTGACGAAACGCTTTTTTCGCATTCATCAAGTAGGTACCATCACCATAGGTTAACTGCTCTGGTGGTGAGCCATCGTCATTATACGGTTCATTAACATCCCAGCTATCAAGCTGCACGTTATATAGCTGGCTGCTTTTATGTGGAATAGGGTTGGCAGACATCAAATAATTAACCGTTACTGTGGTCATTGAGGCACCAATGCCTAAACCAATGGCAGTGATCATGACTAAGCTTAAGCCCCAGTGTTTTATTATGCTGATCCAGGCCAGGCGAAGATAATAAGTAAACATCATTCGCTCCTTAAGCTATGGCTTGTTCGGTGGCGTTAACTTCTGCATTGTCACGAACCACATCAAGCTCGCTCACCCGGCCATCTTTTATTTGAATTTTTCGAGTCGCTCTGTTGGCCAAATCATCATCATGGGTCACCATAATGATGGTCGTGCCTTGCTGGTTAATCTCTTCTAACAACGTCATTACGCTTTTTGCCATTTGCGTATCTAAATTACCGGTGGGCTCATCGGCAAGTAAAAATCGTGGGTTGGTTGCTAAGGCGCGGGCGATGGCGACGCGCTGCTGCTGACCGCCGGATAACTGGCTCGGCAAGTGTTTCATTCTTGAACCAAGACCAACCATTTCTAAATGATGCACAATACGTTTTTTACGCTCTTTTGCGTTTAATCCCTGATAGCGCAGTGGCACATCGACATTGTCATAAAGGTTTAAGTCGGGAATTAAATTAAAACTTTGAAAAATAAAGCCTATTTTTTCATTACGAGTTTTCGATCTGTCTCTGTCATTGAGCTTGCTAATATCAATATCATCCAGCATAAAGGTACCACTGGTGAAATTTTCCAATAAGCCGGCAATGTTTAAAAATGTGGTTTTGCCCGAACCGGAAGGGCCGGTGACACTGATGAAATCGCCTTCGTTTACTTTTAAATGAAAGTCACGCAAGGCATGCGTTTGCACTTCGTCAGTTTGAAATACTTTACTGATGTTATTCATGGTTAACATAGTGTTTCCTTTTCTTGGATTCTTGTCCGTCAATTCACATTGACTGATACTGTGTCTTTAAATGTGTAGTTAAATGCTTATTTTTAATTTTTACTTGTTTTCTATTCGAACGTTTATTGAGTAAGCATTACTTGCTCGGCATTTTTAAAAATATCGGTGCCGGAAATAATAATTTGCTGACCTGGAGTTAAGCCTTTAATAATTTCAACGCTGCTCAAACTTCTGGCACCGGTATTGATTGCGGTTTTGGTGGCAATACCGTTGTTAACAACATAGGCAAACTTGCCGTTGGAGCTATCGAGAAATTGGCCACGACGAACTTGCAACACATCTGTCCGTGCTTCTAACAAAATGCGAGTATTTAATCGTTGGTTTTGGCGCAGCCCAGGTGGCATGGCCTGTTCGAAGCGTACCCGTCCGGTAACCTGATTGTTCAGTATTTCGGGGGAAATTGTTACCAGACGAGCACTAAACAGTTGCTGATCAAAGTTGATTTGCACGTCCATGCCGATGGCTAAATCGTCGGCATAGCTTTCAGGGATATCCACTTCGACCTCAAATTTCGATAAGTCGACCACCATCAAAATGGCCTGGTTTTTGGCTAGGTAGGTTTTGTTTTGCACGTTTAAATTACCAACAATGCCATTCACCGGAGATTTTACTTCTAACGCTTCGACCTGACGTAGCAAGTCTTTCACTAACAATTGTTGGCGTTGAATCTGCAAAACCAGCGATTGTAAATCGAAATCGAGTGACTCTTTATCTAAGTTCGCATCGGCCACGGCGTGCTCATGCTGTAATTTTGCATTGGCTAAATCGTCTTGGGCTTTTTCAAAGTCAATTTGACTGATGGCTTTTTTCTGATATCCCTGATCGGCTCGACGTTTTTCCCGCTCTGCCGTGGTTAACGCAACTTGTGCTAAATCAACCGCTTTGTTATCGATTAGCAGCTGTTTTTTGGCTTGGATTTTTTGTCGTTTTAATCCGGTTTGTAAATTTTCCAGACTGGCTTTTTCCTGATCGTAACGACTGGTGAGCTCTGGGCTATCAATTACCGCCAGTGTTTGCCCGGCGGCAACTTCGCTACCCGCTTCAATATTGAAACTGATTGTACCCTCCGCCGGGCTATAAACTGTTGGTCTGATGGCCGCAATCACCCGGCCTTGTACCGAAACGTCGCGCACAAAGTCGGAGCGGTTAATGGTGGCAATTCTTACCCGTTTTAGCGGCACTGACAGCTCCGCCTGACTCCAGCGGCTGGCGGCTGGCGCAAACTGCCAAATGGCTAAGCCAAACATGCTGACGATAGCGGTTGCCCAAATGATTTTTTTGTTGCTGGTTTTGTTATCTTTCACCATCACATCTTGTGAACTGGTATCTGCAATTTTCATAAATTCCCCCGAATTTTAGAACGACTAAATTTTGTTTATCTCAGCTTTAGTCGAGGCAAGTTTGAAAAAGGTTGTAATTCATTAACAAAACATTAACCCGTAGATGTAAGAGAATGTTTCAGAAAGTGATTTAGGAGTGACAAAAAGGCACGTTGTTGGTGGTTAATCTTGTCGCAAACATAGTGAGTTAACGGCAATTGTTGCAGTGAACTTTGGTTAACTGATTGACTGAGTAGGGAAAAAAGATTTATTGTTACTATCACACTATAATTGGTCTATGAATAATGCTTTCAACTAATAGGAGTTTATATGGCTAAGCAAGGTTCTGGTGGTAACGTACTCGCCGCAATTTGCAGTTTTTTTATTCCTGGGCTTGGACAATTAGTGCAAGGTCGGATACTACCGGCAATTCTGTTTTTTGTCTTTGCCGCTATTTTTTGGGGACTGTCCTGGATGGTTTTCCCGATAGCTTTGGCCGCGATAACGCATTTGTGGGCTATTCTCGATGCTGCCCGTTACAAACATTAAAGGAAGATAATGAAAATAATTTATCAAAGGTTATTCTTACTGGTTAGTCTGTTTAGTTTGCTTGCCTGTCAATCGGCCTATTATTCGGCAATGGAAACCGTTGGCCAGCATAAACGCGATATCATGGTCGACCGGGTAGAAAACGCCCAAGATGCGCAACAACAGGCACAGCAAGAATTTAAGTCGGCGCTTGAGCAGTTTTCTGAACTTATTGCCTTTGATGGCGGTGATTTGGCCGAGCAATATGAACTTACCAACGATCATTACCAGGCAAGTAAGAAAGCCGCTGAGCAAGTAACCGATAGAATTGCAGGCGTAGAAGATGTCGCCGAAGCGTTGTTTGCTGAATGGCGTGATGAAATTAACCAGTACAGCAGTGCTAAGTTAAAACGGCAGAGTCAGAATAAATTAGGCAAAACCGAGCAACACTATCAATCGTTAATTAAGTCAATGCATCGGGCCGAAAAGAAAATGGCACCGGTACTGGCTGCGTTAAAAGACAATAGTTTGTATTTAAAACATAACTTGAACGCCAGAGCGATAGGAACGCTAGAAGGTGAATATCAATCGATAAAGCGTGATGTACAATCATTATTAACTGAAATGAACAAAGCCATTGCCCAGTCGCAACAATTTATCGATTTGTTGGAGCCTGACTCTTAATCTATACGATTATTTATTCAGTTTCGATGATTTAATGGCATATCTTGTTACTAACCAAAATAGCGCAAACAACAGCATTAAGAGTTTATCCAGGTAACGGCCCCAAACGGTATATGGGGTGGTGCCGGTTACCAATGCTACTTCAGTTTGCAATATCGCTTTACTAAACTGAGGAATGTCGGCGGTGATCTTGCCGTGATGATCGATGACGGCGGTAAGGCCATTATTGGTCGAACGCAACATCGGCTTGCCAAATTCTAAGGCACGCATACGGGCAATTTCTAAATGTTGATCCGGACCATGTGAGGCGCCAAACCAGGCATCGTTGCTTACTGTCAATATCGCATCGGTATGCGCTTTGATATTGGCGGCAAGTTGTTGGGGAAAGGCTATTTCAAAACAAATTAACGGAGCAAAATTTAAGCCATTGGCGGTAATGTTATGCTGTACATAGTCACCGCGCGAAAATGACGACATCGGCAAATTAAATAATGGCGCAATCGGGCGTAATAACTCGCTAAATGGCACAAATTCACCAATCGGTAATAAATGGTGTTTGTTGTAATGGTTGGCATTGCCGTAGTAATAATTTCCCTGGGTATCTTGTGCTTGTTCGTTGCCTAACACCACTAAACGATTAAAGAACTTCCTGGTAGCTGGATCGTAATTGACAATGCCAGTGATCAAACTTGACTGGTGATTGCTGGCTTGCAAATCAAGGTAGCGCAGGTACTCTTGTGACAACGGCTCTATTCTTGGGATCGCCGCTTCCGGCCAAATCACCACATCATTACTGGCATATAACGCTTCTGTGCTGTTTATGTAACTGTCGATGATATTTTCTTCAGCAACTTCATCCCATCTAAGTTCTTGCTTAATATTGCCTTGCACTAAGGCGGTTTTAAAACTTTTTCCTGTGGTTTCTATAAAGTTTAGATTATTACTTATCAGGATTGTGCACAGCACGAGCGCTATCACCACCGCGTTGGTTGTTACTTGAACTTTGTTCGATAGTTGAAAAACCGTGACGCAAGTTAGCATGATGACAAAGCTGATAGTCGTTTCACCACCAATAGGGGCAAGCGCTGCCAATGGGCTGTCTATCTGGCTGTAGCCTAAGGATAACCAGGGAAATCCGGTTAACAGCACACTGCGCAAGTATTCAGTAAATAGCCAAATAAATGGTAAGTAATACAGATTAAGCCGTTTCGTGGCCGACAATTTTGCCGATAAATATGCGGCAAGGGCAGGGAACAGGGCAAGGTAGGCACAAAGCATCAGCATTAACGCTAACGACACAATTAATGGCAAGCCACCAAATTGCTCTATCGATACATGGACCCAGCTGATGCCGGCGGTAAAGTAACCAAAGCCGAAACTAAAGCCATGTTTAACTGCTTGTTTTACGGTATTGTTATTGATTTGGTAGAGCCAAATAATCACCGCGATAAAAGCGGCCGGCCAATAAGAAAATGGCGCAAAGGCAAATACTAAGCTACAACCGGCTAAGAAGCTGAACAACAGTGCCAGTACAGGATGCTTTATCTGAACAGTTCGTCCGTTTACTTGGCTCATAAATGTATTTCTTTATTGTTGTTATGAAAAGCTAGAGTGGTAACTTAGCTGTATAGTTTGTGTATACGAGCGCCTTAGCGCTCGTCGGCAAGTTTACCAGTGATCTCATGACCTTTGGGCACGGTAACTTGTAATTGCTGAATACGACGCTTGTCGGCATTGACAATTTTAAACTCAAAATCGTTTATTTTGGTGCTTTCACCACGGCGTGGCATATGGCCAAACTGATGAATGATAATACCACCTATGGTGTCAGCGGCTTCTTCGTCGAATTCGCTGTTAAAGTATTCGTTAAAATCATCTAGCTCAGTTAATGCCTTCACCTGATAAACATTACCGCTTAATTGACGAATTTCGCGTTCAAGCAAGTCATCATGCTCGTCTTCAATTTCGCCAACAATCAGTTCGAGTATGTCTTCAATGGTCACTAAACCGGAAACACCACCGTACTCATCAACCACTACCGCCATATGGTAGCGCTCTTGACGAAACTCTTTTAATAAAGGTTCAACCCGTTTACTTTCTGGAATAATTATTGCCGGACGCAGCAGTTCCTTGATGGTCAGCTCGTTGGTGTCACCTTTAAATGCATGAGCTAATAAGTCTTTGGCCAGCAATACGCCTTCAATATGATCAATGTCATCGTTAACCACCGGAAATCTTGAATGGGCAGACTCTAAAACAATGGGCAGAAACTCTTCTACCGTTTGTTCAATGTCTATGGTAACCATGTGTGAGCGCGGGATCATGATATCGCGTACGCGCATATCACTTACTTCTAATACACCTTCAAGCATGAGCTTGGTTGACGGCTTGATCAAGTCTCGGTCTTGTGCATCGTTTAGCACTTCAACCAGTTCTTCTTTATTTTGCGGCTCTCCGGTAAATACCTGAACTATTTTTTCTAACAGGGTTTTTGCAGAGCCGTTTCCAGACTGGGAGTTTTCGTCGCTCATAGAGCTTTTTATATACCTATATTAATTAACATTAAGAGGCGATATACGGATCGCTATGGCCTAATTCAGCCAGCAATCTAATTTCTATCGCTTCCATCTCATCTGCTTCATCAGATGTTATATGATCATAACCTAATAAATGCAAGCATCCATGAATGATCATATGTGCCCAATGGGCAAAAACTTCTTTATTTTGATCTTTTGCTTCAAATTCAACAACATCGGCACAAACAATAAGATCGCCTAACAGATCCAGCTCAATCCCTTCTGGCACTTCAAATGGAAACGATAACACGTTGGTGGATTTATCTTTGCCACGATATTGATGGTTTAATTGTTGCGATTCGCTTTGCTCGACCACTCTTATGGTCAACTCAAAGCTCTTTTCATAGGGCTGTAATGCGGTTTCTGCCCATAATTGAAATTGCTCGCTAGTTGGCAGCTGCTTATTGTCACACGCAATTTGCAAATCAACGGTAATGGTGCTGTTAGTCATTAACTTGCTCTATTTAGCGGTGTGGTGTTTGGTGTATGTCTTCGTGCTTTTCATAAGCTTCAACAATTCGAGCAACCACCGGGTGACGGACCACATCTTTGGCTTGAAAGTAATTAAAACCTACGCCTTTAATGTTATCGAGTACTTCAATGGCATGGCGCAAACCTGAGCGTTGACCACGCGGTAAGTCTACTTGGGTGATATCGCCGGTTATTACTGCTTTAGAATTAAAACCAATGCGGGTTAAGAACATTTTCATTTGTTCAACCGTAGTATTTTGGCTTTCATCTAAAATGATAAAGGCATCATTTAAGGTTCTACCGCGCATATAGGCAAGTGGTGCCACTTCGATAACGTTACGCTCGATCAGTTTTTCCACTTTTTCAAAGCCTAGCATTTCGAACAGGGCATCATACAACGGGCGTAAATACGGGTCGACTTTCTGTGATAAATCACCAGGTAAAAAACCTAATTTTTCACCCGCTTCAACCGCAGGGCGAGTTAACAATATCCGACGTATTTCCTGACGTTCAAGCGCATCTACGGCGCAAGCTACGGCCAAATAGGTTTTGCCAGTGCCAGCAACGCCGACACCAAAACTGATGTCATTGATGAGAATGTTTTGGACATAATCGCTTTGGTTTTCATTGCGAGGTTTAATGATGCCGCGTTTGGTTTTAATGGTCACCATTTGCTCAAATTCGTTGGCAAGTTCGGTTTCTTGTTCCAGCACGTTTACCTGGCTTAGCGCTAAATGCAGTTCTTGCTGGCTAATGATGCCAGCTTTGCCTTTTACCACGGCGGTTTCAACATAGAGATCTTTTAATAACTTGCTCACCGCTTGGCAAACAATTTCTTTGCCATGAATTTTAAAGACATTACCGCGATAACTGATTTCTACGCCTAAGCGTCGTTCAATTTTTCGTAAGTTTTCATCCAATGGGCCACATAAATTAACAAAGCGATTGTTATCTACCGGCTCCATCACCAATTCATGGTTAGTTTTGTCTTTGCTCAAGTGCTTCTCTATGTTGTTAATACTGCTATTACTTTAGCTTATTTTACGCTTGCGGGGTATACGTTGCTACACCTAATTCATCAGTGCCATGTTTTGGCATTTGATGATGTTGGTTCGCTAAAATATCCGCAGGAGAGTGAGCAATACGCAAGCCCATTTCATCTTCAGTGCGCACTAATTTACCCCGTAAAGAGTTACTGTAAACATCGGTAATTTCAACGTCGACGAAACCGCCAATTACTGTATGTGGCGCTTCAAAGTTAACGATACGATTGTTTTCAGTACGACCGCGTAATTCCATCGGATTTTTCTTCGATGGGCCTTCTACCAAGATGCGTTGCTCGGTGCCTAACATTTTGCGAGCAATGGACAATGCCTGGGTATTAATTCTGTCTTGCAGGATATGTAAACGCTGCTTTTTGGTGTCTTCGCTGACGTCATCTACAGCATCGGCCGCTGGTGTGCCTGGACGGGCACTGTAAATAAAGCTGAAGCTTAAATCAAAATCGATAGCTTTGATCAAATTCATCGTTGCTTCAAAATCGTCAGCGGTTTCACCCGGGTAGCCGATAATGAAATCGGAAGACATACAAAGATCTGGGCGCGCTTTTTTCAATGCGCGTATTTTTGATTTGTATTCGATGGCGGTATGGCCACGCTTCATCATCGTTAAAATTCGATCAGAGCCACTTTGAACCGGCAAATGCAGGTGACTTACCAATTCCGGAATGTCTTTGTACACCTCAACGATGTCATCGGTAAATTCTACCGGATGTGAGGTGGTATAACGGATACGGTCAATGCCATCAATCGTTGCCACCAAACGTAATAAGTCGGAGAAACGGCAAATACTACCATCGTGCATATCGCCACGGTAAGCATTAACGTTTTGACCCAATAAATTGACTTCACGCACGCCTTGCTCGGCCAATTGCGCAATTTCATATAACACATCATCTAGTGGGCGAGATACTTCTTCACCACGGGTGTAAGGCACAACACAGAACGTACAATATTTACTGCAACCTTCCATAATCGATACAAAAGCTGTTGGGCCATCAGCTTTTGGTTCTGGCAAGCGATCAAATTTTTCAATTTCCGGGAAGCTGACATCAACTACTGAGGTGTGTTCGCCATTTACCTGATTAATCATTTCCGGTAAACGGTGCAGAGTTTGTGGACCAAATACAATATCAACAAATGGCGCGCGCTGACGAATGGCATCACCTTCTTGTGAAGCCACACAACCACCAACGCCAATGATTAAGTCTGGCTTGTCGTTTTTCATGTTTTTCCAACGACCGAGCTGGTGAAAAACTTTCTCTTGGGCTTTTTCCCGAATAGAGCAGGTGTTTAATAACAACACATCCGCGTCTTCTGGCTCTTTAACTTCGGTGAGTCCATGGGTAGAGTCTAGTAGATCAGCCATCTTCTGCGAGTCATACTCGTTCATCTGACAGCCCCAAGTTTTAATGTAAAGCTTTTTACTCATTGCTTATTTGCCCAAAAATTAATCTGTAGTGTACCGCTAACAACCGCTGATTGAGCTCGCGCGCAATCAAATTTGTTCGGTTATTAACCAAAAGGGGGCGTATTTTACTCTTTCTTCCCAGCTGACGCCACTATCATAGCGTTAATAATTTGTAATAAATTGGTATCAATTGCAGATATGGCGGCAATTTAATGTTTTTAAATGATAAAAACCGACAATTGAGACAATTGTCGGTTTAATTTATGGCTGTGCTTGTGGTTAAAATCAGGTATTGATTACTCTGCAACGTTGGCTAACTCAGCGATAGTCGTTACTTTTGCCACTTCACTGGCGTTTAAATGCAAGCGCGCACCTATGTATTCGATGTTGTTTTTCGCACTAGCGCGAACATCTAACATATTCTGATAGTGCAACGCTTGTAAAGTATGCTCCGTTTGTTGGCTAACTACGTTTACGCTGTCTACATATACCACTTCATACACTGGCATTTGTTGTGGCGTTACGGCAGCGTTTACCTGACTTGCTAAACATGCAGCAGGAGCGGCTAATACGGTTAATCCTAGAAGAGTTGCGGCTAAAGTTTTCATAATGTTTTCCTTTAAGCTTTCGCTAATTTTTAAAGTTAATTTTTAAATTTGTTAATGTTTTTATTGTTTACGGTTATTATTTTTTTGTACGGTTTATTTGGTACATGCTTATAGGATACACAATGTTAAAAAAACGTTGCAAAACCCTTGTAAGCATATGTTTCAAATCGGCCATATTGACGATTCTTGTTACATTCAACTTTGAAATTGTCGTTCATCGTTGAAAAAATGCGCTTCATCGACAGCTCCTTAGTTAAGGTTTTAATTCGTTGATAAACAATGATTTAGTCGTGTTTTATGATGGTTTTTATGAACTTCATCTCAAAAAAATAAAATTGCTCTGATGCGGTAATTCACTTGGTATTCGTGTTTAGCTTGGTTAAAATCACTGTTATAAGCAATTTTAAAAGTTGAGTCACGCGTGTTAAAAGTAGACTGTTTAATTGTTGGTGGCGGCATGGTTGGTGCGGCAACGGCATTATCATTAGCCGAGCTTGGATTAAAGGTGGCGGTGGTTGAAGTAAAGCCACCATCGCCTTTCGATGAAGAGCAGCAAAGCCAAGCTGTTTTTGATTTACGGGTTTCTGCCATTTCATTAGCGTCAGAACAATTACTGTCACAATTAAATGCCTGGCAGCAAATCACCAATTGGCGCAGTTGTGCCTATAAGCGCCTAGGGGTTTGGGAAGATGATATTGCCTATGCCGAATTTAATGCCGATGAAATTGGTCAGCCTCACCTCGGCCATATTGTTGAAAACCGCTTAATTCAATTATCACTGTGGCAACAACTGCAAAGTAACGCTAACGTTACCTTGTTATGCCCCGAGCAACTGGTTTCATTTACTCAGGATGAAAGCCAGGTATTGGTTGAACTATCGTCGCAAACGCTGACGACAAAAATACTCATTGGCGCCGATGGTGCGAATTCGAAGGTTAGACAATTAGCCGGGATCGGAATTACTGGTTGGGACTATCAACAAAGTGCGATGTTGATCAATGTAACAACCGAAGTGGGCCAGCAAGACATCACCTGGCAAAAATTTGCTGCCGGTGGGCCGTTGGCGTTTTTACCGATGCCCGGTAATAACGCATCTTTGGTTTGGTATCAGCAAAAAGCGGAAATAAAGCGCCTGGCACAATTATCAAATCGGCAACTGCAAGAAGAAGTTCATCAACATTTCCCCAAACGCTTGGGCAAAGTCGAGGTGGTGAATAAAGGTGCCTTTCCCTTAACCCGCCGCCATGCCAACGATTATGTTAAAGGCAGAGTCGTGTTGGTAGGGGATTCGGCCCATACCATAAACCCATTGGCGGGGCAGGGAGTTAACCTTGGTTTTAAAGACGTTGCGGCATTACAAACGGTAATCGCGAAAGCGATAGGCTCGGGTGAAAATTATCATGGCGAGCAGGTGTTAAAACGTTATGAGAAAGCCAGACGTATGGATAACCTGATAATGATGACAGGCATGGATGCCATTTATACCACCTTTGCCAATCCATCTACGCCAGTTAGGTTTTTGCGTAATATTGGCATTTTCGCCGCTCATCGGGCACCGATATTAAAAAATAAAGCGTTGGCATATGCCTGTGGAATTTAAGACATAGCAAACTTGATTTTTGAGTCGTTTTTTTCTACAGTTATTGCTTAAGTTCCTAATTTTAAGGATAAAATGATGAAAACTATACTCAGCCTGATAGTCATGTTGGTCTGTGCGCACCTGCCATTTACGGCAATCGCCAGCAATTCCGCCATTGAAAAGTGTGCCACTAATGAGTGTGAGCATTGGTTTAGTGAATACAAGCGCAAATCGCGAGAAGGTTATGCCGATGCGATGGAAATGCTTGGCACTTTTTATCATGTGGGTTATGGAACCGAGATAGACAAAGAACAAGCGTTGCGCTGGTATAAACGTTCATCGAAATACTTCAGTGTTGCCGGTTCATACAAAGCCGGTTTGTTTTACTTAACCGAAGCCGATTATGTTGACCTGGAAAAGGGCGTCAGTTACCTAAAAAAAGCCGCCCGAAAAAATCACCCGGAAGCTAGCTATTTATTGGGGATGATCTTCAGCCAAGATGAATTAGGCCCTCACGATTATGACGAAGCCGATAAATGGCTGAGTAAAGCTTTTGTCACGTCTCACCAACAAGTGAAGAGCTATACCAACTATCTCAAGTCACAAAATGTGCTAACCGCTGACCATTTTCCTCAGTTAGCAGAGCTGGCCCGCGAGTATGAACAGACGGTGTTAGTTTCCAATACTAACGATAAGGTTAAGGCAGAGGTTAAGGATGATGTTAAAGAAGTAACAGCAAGCACCACTCTAGTTGCTAATATTGACAGTGAAAATAGCCCTGAAAATAAAGGCACTACCATAGCGAAAACTGAATTTCCTGATGATGAAATGGAAGTGATTGAGGTGACACCATTAACCCTGGTGCAGTTATTTGAAGCGGATTTTGCCTTTTTTGAAACCTTTATGGCAGAAAAACGTGATGCTCAAGCTCGCAAAGGATTATATCGTCGCCCCTGTTCAGCAACCGTATCATGCTCTGAAGCGTCTGCAGATGATTTCACCCGCATGGTTAACAACTTAGCATCTGGCGCACTTAGGGGGAACTAGCTTTCAGAGTTACTTACAGGTAATAATGTTCAGACATAAAAAAAACTCCGAAGATAATCTATAAAAAATTATCTTCGGAGTTTAAATGGTGCGGACGGAGAGACTTGAACTCTCACATCCTAGAATACTGGAACGCTTTTAATATATCTGGCAGCGCGTCTATTCCCTATATTAGTGCCACGTCCGCTTATTAGATAACAAAATAACGTTACGCTTAATTTCAGACATAAAAAAACTCCGAAGATAATCTATAAAAAAATCATCTTCGGAGTTTAAATGGTGCGGACGGAGAGACTTGAACTCTCACATCCTAGAATACTGGAACGCTTTTAATATATCTGGCAGCGCGTCTATTCCCTATATTAGTGCCACGTCCGCTTATTAGATAACAAAATAACGTTACGCTTAATTTCAGACATAAAAAAACTCCGAAGATAATCTATAAAAAAATCATCTTCGGAGTTTAAATGGTGCGGACGGAGAGACTTGAACTCTCACATCCTAGAATACTGGAACCTAAATCCAGCGCGTCTACCAATTCCGCCACGTCCGCAATCCGAGGGGAATTATAGAGAACGCTTGCCAAAGCGCAAGCAATTTTTATCAAAAACAATAAATATTTAACTGACTGCTGTAAAAACACTCAAAAAACTTATTACTACCATGCAATGTCGGCTCAACCGATGTAAATTTTTCATATTAATTTCGTTTTAATTATTTTTTTGCACTTGATTCAGCTCTTTATATGGGACCGTCGGTGATATTTAGATACATAAACAAAACTAGAAAAAATACACCGTCTTCCCATCATGCTTTTGGATGGGATCTCATTTCGGTTATAAAGAGGCTTTAAACGATAGAACCACAGCACGCTCAGGGAGATCCCGTTCAAAAACATAACGGGATGACGACGTTATTTTTCGGTACACGTGAGATTAAATTTCAGACATAAAAAAACTCCAAAATTAACTTATAAAAAATAAGTTAGCTTTGGAGTTTTTTAGTTTACTTTAAATCAAATGGTGCGGACGGAGAGACTTGAACTCTCACATCGCAAGATACTGGAACCTAAATCCAGCGCGTCTACCAATTCCGCCACGTCCGCATTTTGATATTGAGTTAAATAACTCGATATCGGTAGAAAATGGTGGCTACACCGGGACTCGAACCTGGGACCCCATCATTATGAGTGATGTGCTCTAACCAACTGAGCTATGTAGCCATACAAATTTTACTTTTTAAAAAAGCAAAAAAAAAGCCGCTAGGCTTTCGTTTTTCATTTAATATGAATATTAAATTTTATAAGAAAAGAAGTTGGCTGGGATACGAGGATTTGAACCTCGGAATGACGGGATCAAAACCCGCTGCCTTACCGCTTGGCTATATCCCAACTTTAAACTTCTTATTTACATTATTGCTTTATACACATCCAATCTATTTAAATAAATAAAAAAGTTGGCTGGGATACGAGGATTTGAACCTCGGAATGACGGGATCAAAACCCGCTGCCTTACCGCTTGGCTATATCCCAACAATGTAAATGGTGCGGACGGAGAGACTTGAACTCTCACATCCTAGAATACTGGAACCTAAATCCAGCGCGTCTACCAATTCCGCCACGTCCGCACAGGTATATCAAATTAATTGATATGAATGGTGGCTACACCGGGACTCGAACCTGGGACCCCATCATTATGAGTGATGTGCTCTAACCAACTGAGCTATGTAGCCATACCAATACTTGTTTTGAGTTGCCTCAAGCAAGTGCGGCGTATTATGCAAATCTGCCTTGCCCTCGTCAACTGTTTTTTCAAAAAAAATGCGACTTTTTGTGTGTTTGCTTAAAGAGTCATCAGTTTGCGGTAAATATCGTCGTTAATTACTAAGTTTTTGCGTAATCTTTGCCACTTAACTGCATTAAGGTTTGTTTATACTTTAACTCAATGCGACGCTGGTTTTTTCAAAATTACGTTTTTTGCTCATTAAATAAAACGCCGCCGGTACAAAATAAAAAGAAAGCAGGGTCGTTAATACGGTACCACCGGCAATAGCGATGGCAAAAGGCGGCCAAAATCCACCTCCGGCTAATATTAACGGCAAGAAGCCGCCTAAGGTGGTGATAGTGGTTGAGCTAATGTGGCGGGTACAACTTAACACGCCATGAATGATCGCCGACTTATCACCTATTACCGCCATCGGATCCGCTTTTAATTCGGCGAGAATGACGATGGCAGAGTTAATGGCAAGTCCCATTAACCCCAACAGACCAATAATTACGGTAAAGCCAAATGGATGATTAAAAACATATACGCTTAACAAACCAAGGCCAATCGACATAAATGCCGAAATAAAGATGATGCTGGAAATTCTAAACGAATTAAACGACAACACCACAACGGTAATGAGTATGGTTAAGATCACGCCGACGCTGCTCATTAATTTACTCACCGCTCTATCTCTTGCCCCCGACTCACCACCAATATCAATGGAATAACCACTGGGCAGAACAAAGTGTTGCTCGGCTAATCTAGCTTGAATGTCGCTTAATACCGTTGAGGGTAGTACCCCTGAGCGAATATAGCCTTCAATAACGTTTACTCGCATACCATCTCGATGCGGAATTGCTCCCCGGCTAGGGCTTACTTTTACCTGACTAATCGCCGATAACGGTAAATAACTGCCATTGTGCGGGTTTACAATGGGAAAATTAGCCAAGGCATTAATGTCTTCACGTTCACTATCGCTAATTTTCACTCGCACATTAATCGACTCAGTCGCTTCAATAATAGAGCCTTGCACCGCCCCTTCTAAAGCAGATTCGAGTTGTTTGGCAACATCAACCAAGTGTAAATTTAAACCGTTTAAGGTGTCTTCATCTGCCTGTAACCACACTTTCGGCGTACCAGGAAGTAAAGTAGCACGAGAATGGACTATGTTTTCTGTTTGTGAGAATACCCGGCGAATATCATTGCCTAACTCCTGCAGGGTATCCAGGTTAGGGCCAAATACCCGAACTTCGATAGGGGCGTTAAACGGAGGCCCTTGTTCTAACTTGCGCACCAAGATTTGTGCTTGCGGAAAGGTTTTATCAAGTGCCACTTGCAGCTCGGGAATTAACCGGTTTGCCACTGAGAAATCCTTTGCGGTTATCATCGCTTGTGCGTAGTTTTGCATACCATCTTTGGCACTGACCATATTGTAGTAAAACGACGGCGCACTTTTGCCAATAAACCAGCGCAATTTTTCTATTTCAGCGTATTGCGCCAACGTTGCAGATACCTGCTCGGTGATGCCTTTGGTTGCTTTGATGCTGGTTTGTGCCGGCATATATAGTTCTATTTGAAACATATCTCGATCAGAAGCCGGGAAGAACTGTTCATCGAGTTGTTTCGCCATGACAAAACCCAATATCGGTAAGATCAATACCAGGATCATCATCGTTTTAGGTTTTTTCAAAGTGAAATCAAGTGTACGTTGAAACCAGGTTGCTGCTTTTGGCAAACTTAAACCGTTGTGATACCAGGTCGTTTTTTGACTATTCACTTTGATAAATCGACCCGCAAGACCGGCAACGATAGTGTGTGAAATTAAGTATGAGCCGATCAAGGCAAAGATCACGCTTAAAGCGATACCGCCGACAAACTCACCGGCATCACCCGGCATTAATACAATAGGCATGAATGCTAAAACCGTAGTCGCGGTAGAGCCTAACAGTGGTAACCAAAGATGACGAACCGATTCTAATACAGCTTGTAAGCCATTAATTCCTTGTTGTTTTTTCTGTTGTACTGTGTCGGTCATGACAATGGCGTTATCCACCATAATACCTAGAGCAACCACTAAACCGGTTACCGACATTTGATGTATTGGCAAACCGTAATAGTTCATCACTGACAGGGTAAATAAAACGGTCAATGGCAAAGAGATAACCACTATGATGGCACTGCGGATACCGAGTGAGATAAACAACACCAGAGCGATAATGGCAAAACCAATAATGATATTGCCAATCAGGTCAGTTAACCGTGTTTCGGTGTAAGTGTTTTGATCAAACAGTACTTCCAGTTGGATGCTGCCCGGCAGTAATTGGGCAAATTCGTTGAGCTTTTCGGAAACACTATTCGACCATTTATCAATCCTGTTACCATGGATCATCCGCGTTCCAACCACCAAAGCCGGTTTGCCATTAACGATGGCATATTCACTCATTGGTGTTTTTACTTGTCTTTTCACTGTTGCCACATCACCGACCAGTAGCGGGCTTTGACTGTCTGAAATGATCGGAATATTGCGTATCCGTGCGATTGAATCAAGGGCGCCAGTTAATTCGATTTGCATCTGGTTATGCTTGTTGATCAGTTTACCAGCAGGCACTTTTACATCGGCATTGGCAATTGCCTGGCTGACCTGGATTAATGAAATACCCGCCATGGCGGCAACATTTTTATCAAGCTGTACCAATATTTCTTCATCATTTTGACCATAAATATCGACAAAATCGGTATTCGCCAGCAAGCGCAATTGTGATTTTAATTCAGTAGCATAACGGCCCAAGATGAGTAAGTCAGACGGTTCATCGGCGACCCAGTTTAATGAGACAAGTTGCGTAAAAGCATACGTTCTTTCATCAATAAGCATCGGCTCTAAAGCATCGGCTGGCAACAATGGCCGGACATCAGCTAACAGATCACGAATGCGGGAAAATACCGGTTCTGAGTCGCTTACTTCGCCTTTAAGCTTTACCTGTATTACCGAAATTTCGGGCCTGGAGGTTGATGCTAAATAATCAATTTCTGCGAGTTTTTGTAGCTTTTGCTCTATCTTTTCGGTGATCAACGCTTCGACTCTTTCAGCACTTGCGCCGGGTAAGCGGGTGATGACACTGGCGGCACGATTTACCATGTGTGGATCTTCAGAGCGAGGCAGAACATTCACCGCGGCAAAACCAGAGACGATGATCAGGATTATCAACAAGGCCATCAGTCGACCATTTTTAACGAACGCTTCAATCATAATATCGTGCTCTCTACAGATTAGTCTTGACGAGTTGGCCAGGTACTAGGCGCTGCATTCCGGCGCTTAGCAACAGCTGATCTTGTGCTAAATCACCGCGGATAAAGGCTCTGTTTTGTTCACTATGAATGATCTCTACACTGTGACTCAGCAATTTATAAGTATCATTACTTTCTGGCGCCAAGGTGTATACATTCCAGGTACCCCTAATGCCATCGGTAAGCGCAGTAAGAGGAATCCAGAAGCCACCTTGTTGATAACGTTGTTCGAAACTGAAAAATGCCAATTGATTATTGTATGCCTTTAATCCATCGGGGAGTGGGAAGCGCAATTGTACGGTGCGGCTGCGCTCGTTTAACGCTGAATTTACGGCTAAACTTGTTACGGTTATGGTTTGTTGATTGACCTCTAAATTGAACGCCTGCTGTTGTTTGATTTTCGCGATTAAATGTTGTGGCACTCCAACTTTTAACTCAAAATTACTATGTTGTTGCAACTCAAAAGCGGCTATCTGTGGATTAATTACCTCACCGAGATTAATTAGTCGTTTATTTATGGTACCGGCAAAAGGCGCAAAAATTGTGGCATGATTGATTTGATATTTTTTGGCAGCAAGATTGGCTTGTAATTGCTGCTGATTAGCGCGCAATACTTTTTTCTGAGCGGTTAACTCATCAACGGTTTGTTGCGATGCATAACCATTTTCAATTAACGCGTCACTGCGGGTTAAGTTGGCATCAACCAGTTCTTCTTCCGCCTTTAATTGTAAGACTTGTGCCTGTAATTGTTGCTGTTCAATGGTTAAAAGCTCAGTGTCGAGACGAGCAAGAATTTGGCCTTTAGTGACGCTTTCCCCTTCATCAACAAAAATTGCGGCAATCCGTCCTGAAACTTCAAAACTTAAACTGGCACTTTGTTTCGATGTTACCCTGCCCGAAAACTTTCGCATTACCCGATAACTGTGCTGTAATTGCAAGGGTTCACTGGCAACCGTGTGCACATAGGCGCTGGTATCGATATTCGCTTGTGGTTGATTTTCGCCACAGCCAAACAAGCTAATTACAACGGTGGGATAAAAGAACATTTTTAATAATTGGGGAAATGAAAAACGTGTGATGGCGTGTTGAGATTGCATATTGCCTTCTTATACCTAAATAAAACTATAATTCAAACTAGACTGATGGGTCTAGTTTAGATAGGTTAAACTAGACTGTCCAGTGTGATTTGTTACAATTAGTGTATGTTAAATTACGTTTTGTTATTTCTGAGCGGCTTTAAAGACGCAATAATAAAGCAATGATCCTGTTAAGATGATGTGCTGAGAGATCCGACATGAACAAAATATATTGTACTTTCAAAAGGTGAATCGTGAATAAAAGCAAAGTGAGAAGTAAAAGCGAAGAAAAGCGACAGTTAATTCTCTGTGCTGCCACGGAGAATTTTTGTGAAAAAGGTTTTTCGGTAACCAGCATGGATAGCATTGCCAAATCTGCCGGGGTTTCCAAACAAACGGTTTATAGTCACTTTGGAAATAAGGATGAATTATTTACCGCGGCGATAAGCCATCGCTGCAGTGAGTTTAGAATGTCTTCAATGCCAGAAGCCTTGCTGAAAGATCCACTGGTAGCATTAAAAACGTTCGCCAAAGGGTTTATCGAATTGTTACTGTCAAAAGAGGGCATGGCGATTCATCGGGTTTGTATTTCTGAATCACAAACGAATCCAAAAATTTCACAATTATTTTTCAGTGCCGGGCCGGAACCGGTGATCAAAGAAATATCGCAATTGATCGCAAGTTATTCAACCCGTGGGGTAATCAAAGCTGATGATTGCCATATGGCGGCGGTGCAGTTTTTAGCCATTATTAAAGGCGAAGCATTAATGCGCCGCGAATATAATACCGAACAGCAGCTTGGCGCTGACGAGATAGCCCACTACCTTGATAACACGGTTGCTCTGTTCTTACGTGGCTACGGTTTTAAAGGATAATTAGCGTTAATTGTTCCGAGTTCAGCTTAATTGGTAACCGCACCGGAAGAATCTCTTACTAATAAGCTCGGGGTAATTTGTTCGCAAATTTCATCCGGTTTTTGTTCTCTAATGTCGTTAATTAACAGTGCTGTGGCATGTTTTGCTATGGTTTGGTTTGGTTGGTCTGCGGTGGTTATTTTCGGCCAGGTTTGACGCGAGAACGGGCTGTTTTCAAAACCCACGATCGACAACTGTTCAGGGATGGTGATATTTTGCAATCGGGAAGCAAATAATGCGCCCGCCGCTATCTCATCATTACAGGAAAAAATGGCGGTAGGGCGATTCGGCTTTGCCAATAATTGTTCTGCGCCTTTAACTCCTGATTCAAACGAATATTCGCCATCAATGATCAGATCTTCGCGACAATCAATACTATTTTTAGTTAACGCAGCTTTGTAGCCTTCAATACGCTCGAGCGTTGATTTATGCTCCTTGCCACCGCTGATAAAACCGATATCTGTATGGCCTAAATCAATGAGGTGCTGGCTGATCTCAAAGGCGGCATCAAAGTCATTAACCATGATACAGGGCGAGTCAGTATCCGGCACATTGCGGCCTGATAAAATTCGCACAAACTTCACTCCGATCTCGGTTAATCGCTCGGCTACGCTGGGCATTTCGGAAAACGGTGGCGTCAACACTACGCCAGCAATTCGAGATTGCTTAATCATGCTGACAATTTCTTCGATAATATCTGCCGACTTTGAATTACACGGATGGATCAGCAGCTCAAAACTTTGTTTACGACACTCAGATAAAATACCGTTTTGCATATCAATAATGTAATAGGCATTAGGGTTATCGTAGATGTAGGCTATGGTATAGGATTTAGTCCCGGCCAGACTTCTTGCCGCCAGGTTAGGTTGGTAATTTAACTCTTGGATTGCCGCCATCACTTTGTCACGGGTTGCTTGTCTTACCGAGACTTCATTATTGGTAACCCGCGAAACGGTTTTGATCGAAACACCAGATAATTTGGCAACATCGTTGATGGTAACTTTCATGGCAAATCCTTTTTCTTGTTATAAAATTCTAACGAATAAAGGTTGCAGTAGCATAGTTACTCGATAAAACGTTAAGCGCAACTATATATTATTTTTAAGGGGTGTTGTAAAAAAATATGGAAAAGTGCGATTTTTTTATTCATGTATGGTGAATCCTCAGTTATAGCTTTGTTTCAGCCATTTTAAAGTTTAAACTCAAATGGATTGACAGCGCTGTCATTTAACTATAGTTTAATAACAGATTTAATCAAGTTTACAAAAATACCAAGCCCGATAATTTATTGACCAATCAATTGTCGGATTCAGTATAAAATAGGATTGCTATGACTCACAGTGCTGAAACAAACAGAACAAATTTACCCAGCTGGAAGGCGCTTTCTGCCCTGGCAGAAAGCATGAAAAATCAGCATATGAATGATTTGTTTGCAATGGATGCTCAGCGTTTTGACAAGTTTTCCATTAACTTGCCCAATATCTTGTTTGATTATTCAAAAAACCTGATTGATGATTCGGTGATGGCTGAGCTGTTGCAGTTAACCAAAGACGTGGATTTAGCCGACTGGCGTGACAAAATGTTCAATGCCGAGCGCATCAATTTAACCGAAAACAGGGCGGTATTGCACACCGCCCTGAGAAACAGAAAGCAAAAACAAATACTCTTTGATGGCGAAAATGTTGCCGAACAGGTTGAACAAGCACTAGCTCATATGGAGACTTTTGTTAACCAAGTGCGCCAGGGACAATGGAAAGGTTATTCGGGTAAACGCATTACCGATATCGTAAATATCGGCGTCGGTGGCTCTAACCTTGGCCCGCAAATGGTGACCGAAGCGCTCAAACATTATAGTGACCAAAGCGTTAATGTGCATTATGTGTCTAATGTTGATGGCGCCCAAATTACCGAAGTATTGGCACCGTTAAACCCGGAAAAAGTGCTGTTTATTGTGTCCAGCAAAACCTTTACCACTACGGAAACCATGACCAATGCCAATACCGCCACGCAATGGCTGCTAAAATCGGCAAATGATAAATCGGCAATCGCCAACCATTTTGTTGCGGTATCGGCAAACATTAAAAATGCGACCGAATTTGGCATCCATCCGGACAATATTTTCTCGATGTGGGACTGGGTCGGGGGGCGCTTCTCTTTATGGTCGGCGATTGGCTTGCCGATAGCGCTCGATTTAGGTTTTGATAAATTCATCGAATTGTTAGACGGCGCCAACGATATCGACGAGCATTTTCAACACGCGCCTATGACGGAAAATGTACCGGTACTGATGGCGCTATTGAGCCTATGGAATTGCACCTTTTTAGGCTTTAAGTCGCAAGCAATATTACCTTATGATCAAACCTTGCATATGCTCAGTGCCTATTTACAACAAGCGGAAATGGAGAGTAATGGTAAATCGGTTACCTGGAACGGCGAAAAGACCGGTTATGCCACCGTGCCATCCATTTGGGGGGAGCTGGGCATTAATGGTCAGCATGCGTTTTACCAATATTTGCATCAAAGTAATAACATAGTGCCGGCCGATTTTATTGGCTCGGTAGAAAGTGTAACCCCGGTTGCCGGCCATCATGAAACCTTGATGTCTAACTTTTTTGCGCAAACTCAGGCATTGATGACCGGGGTCAATGAGCAACAGGTACGGGCAGATTTAAAAGCGAAGGGGCGAGTGCCGGAAGTGATAGACAAACTTGCGCCACATAAGGTCCATGAAGGCAATCGACCGACCAATACGCTGCTATTAACTCGCATTAACCCAAAAACCTTAGGTCAGCTGATCGCCTTATATGAACACAAAATTTTTGCTCAGGGCATACTGCTACAAATATGTTCGTTCGATCAATGGGGGGTAGAGCTGGGGAAAGGCTTGGCAGCCGATATTGAAAAAGAACTGTTATCGGATGAAGTGTTGCCACAACATGATAGCTCGACTACGAATTTGATAAAGTTCTATAAAAGCGTTAAACAGCAATAAACATAGCCACGGGCAATGGGCTACTGGCAGATTGTGTTTATTTAGATATTGTTTGAAACTAACTCAGTCTGCCCGTAGCTCGTATCACGTAGCTTTGGAGTGACCCTAGGTCGGGTCACTTTGTTCGCTTATCAAATCATGAGATAACTATTTTTCTTCAGCTGAAACCCAGCCGAAAACTTTACCGGCAATTAGGGCGCCAACAATTGGTGCTACCCAGAATAGCCAAAGCTGTGCGGTTGCCCAGTCACCAACAAAGACCGCGACTCCGGTACTGCGTGCCGGGTTTACTGACGTGTTACTTACCGGAATGGTGATCAGGTGAATTAAGGTTAAACATAAGCCTATCGCTATTGGTGCGAAACCGGCTGGGGCGCGTTTGTCGGTAGCGCCTAAGATCACCAGCAAAAACATAAAAGTCATCACTATTTCGGCGATTAATACCGCCAACATTGAATATCCGCCAGGTGAGTGCTGTGCATAACCATTAGAAGCAAAACCGGCTGCAACATCAAAACCAGGCGCCCCGGATGCGATAGCATACAAAATTGCCGCGCCAACAATACCGCCAGTAACTTGAGCAACGATATAAGGTAATAATTCATTGGCCGGAAAGCGACCACCTGACCATAAACCAAGAGATACTGCCGGATTTAAATGGCAGCCTGATACATGACCAATGGCATAGGCCATGGTCATCACCGTTAAACCAAAAGCCAGAGATACACCAACAAAACCTATGCCCAAATCGGGTATGCCGGCAGCTAATACCGCGCTACCGCAGCCTCCTAATACTAACCAAAAAGTGCCAAAAAATTCGGCGGCCAATTTATTTGTTAAAGCCATATTGTTATTCCTGTGTTTATTTTTCATTCAATTCTAAGCGATTAATTGTTATTCGTATATGCTTGAAACTCAAACTCAAACTTAATCATTAGTATAAGTCACTGATATTAATTATTTAGTTAATTTTATTTCTGCTGATTAATGACTCAATAAATAATTTTCACCTCAAATGGAATTTAGTTCCTTTTTAACGAAAACGCTTTAAAAAATTCAATTTTTCTTGATTTTTTCAGTGTGTTTTTGTGTTTCGTTTGCTTTTCTTGAACGTTTCGCTGAAAGTTTACAAAATAATGACTTTTAATGTTTTTGGTTGTAAGTTGTTGAAAGTAAATGGTTGTTTCGTGTTTTATGTTTGTTTCATTAGTGCTTAATAAATAAAGAAATGCTTATTTTGTAATTTTTTTGTAGCCAAGTGGTTATTTTTTGTGTATGTTTTAGTACAAGCTTTATGACAGCGCTGTCATTCGGGTTGCAAAGATACCTTCATACAGAATCTTTGTTGTGGTATTCCGATAACAGCTCAACAAAAGTGCAACAACAGTGAAAACTAAAATAAATGTAAGGGTAGGAAAGAATATGTCGTCATTCAAATTCCAAAAACATGTACTAGCAAGCAGTATCGCTGTAGCTCTTGTCGGAAGCGTTGCTTCTGCAACAGCTGCTGAAGAAGCTCAAGCTGGCGCTGAGAAG
Source organism: Thalassotalea sp. ND16A (assembly GCF_000764205.1). Classification (GTDB taxonomy): domain Bacteria; phylum Pseudomonadota; class Gammaproteobacteria; order Enterobacterales; family Alteromonadaceae; genus Thalassotalea_A. The sequence continues at coordinate 106,311 of NZ_JQDZ01000009.1, read as the reverse complement.
AAAATTGAAGTTATTGAAGTTACCGGTATTCGCGGTAGTTTAAAGAAAAACCTTAATGCCAAACGTTTTGCCAATGCCGTCGTTGAATCGATTTCAGCAGAAGACATTGGTAAATTCCCAGATAAAAACATCGCAGAATCATTACAACGTGTTTCTGGTGTAACCATCAACCGTGGTTTTACTGGTGAAGGTAACGAAGTGTCAATTCGTGGTATTGACCCACAATTAACACAAGTTCAGTTAAACGGTAACTTTGTTGCTTCAACTGCCTGGTTCTCACAATCGGCAAACAGCCGTGCATTTAACATGGATTTGATGCCATCAGAATTGGTTGCTGGTGTAGACGTATACAAATCACCGGAAGCTTCACTTGATGAAGGTGGCGTGGGTGGTACGGTAATTATGCATACTCGTCGTCCTTTAGATATGGATGCGAATACCGTATTTGCTTCCGTTGAAGCCAACACCAACAGCTTAGCAGATGATGAAACAGGTGTGGGTGCCACGGGCATGTACAGCTGGAAAATGACGCTGAAACAGTCGGCTTTTTAGTTACAGCGTCTACTCTTGAAACTATCGGTCGTGCTCGTAAAGCCGAAAACTACTGGGAAGAAGGTTGGTCAGCATCTGGTGTTGCTGCCTTTGACCAAGACAGAACTCGTGATGCGTACGATGTTACCGCTCAATATGCAATCTCAGATGACTTATTAGTAACCGGTCATGTATTAAAAACCAAATTAGATGCTTTTAATACTAACCAAAACTTCCTGGCGTACAACGGTTGTTGTGGTCCTTGGAATTCAAATGCCGACAATGGCGGTTTTGGTGGCACTTACACGTCTACCGGCCGTTTAGCCGAAGGCGCTAATGGCTTGCCATTAACCGGTTCTGTTACTGGCATTAATGGTGTCGCTCAAGATACCAATACTCGTCGTGCTGAAATCGAATCAAGCGTTTATGATATTACCGTTGAATATACTGGTGATGGTTACACGGTGAAAGCGGTTGTAGGTATGACCGAATCTGAAGGTGGTAACGGTGGTAACTATAATGGTTTATGGGGTAACGGTTGGACAACTGGCCCGGTAGATGATGGCATAACGGTTGATTTCGATATGGATCGTAACAAAACCATGTATCTTGCCACACCAGGTTTTGATACTACCGATCCTGCCAGTTTCGAACATAAAGGTGGTTCCATTGCAAGAACGGAACTAAGCGATGAAGAAACCTACGCACAGCTAGATGCTACTTTTGATGTAGATTTTGGGGCGATTACTGAAATCGAAACCGGCATTAAACTTCGTAGCCACGAATTTACACAGGCGCAATCAAATGCCGTCTTAAGTGATGACTATCAAGTGGCGGATATTTCACAGTTTGCTGACGGCACATTAAAAGATTTTGATGAAGTGATGGCGTCAGGCTCAGTATCTTCATACGTGAAATTAGATGGTGGTAAATATGCGAATTATCTAGATTCGAAGATAGTGTCTTGGAATGACCGGACCGATGCTTACGGTAAAGTAGAAGAAGATATTTTTGCCACTTATGTGCAAGCCAATTTTTCTGGCGATTCTTTCCGTGGTAACGTTGGTTTACGTTATACCTCAACGGAAACTACCGGTTCATCGTTTGACCCGACCGGAGAATTATCAAGCGTAGACGGTGATTATGAAGATTGGTTACCAAGCGTAAACCTTGCACTCGATTTAGCCGATGATGTGATTTTACGTATGTCTGCTGCTCGTGTGATGAGTCGTGCCGGTTACAGTCAATTAACGCCATCTTACTCGAACATCAATCCAACATCTTACACGGCTGCTCGTGGTAACCCGGATATTGACCCGTTCCGTGCGACGCAAATGGATATTGGTTTAGAGTGGTACTTTAATGAAGAATCTTTAGCCTCAGTTGCTTACTTCACTAAAGACATCAAATCGTTCATCACCGAAAAGCAAGAACTTCAGACTTTCCCTGATGAAGATGGTGTACCGCAAGAATGGCGTGTAACCGTTCCTGCACAGGGCCGTGGTGGTAATGTTGATGGTGTTGAATTCCAATATCAGCAATCTTTTGGTAACTTTGGCACAATCTTTAACTACACTTACACCGATGCAAAAGCAGAAAACGATGCGGGTGAGGAAATACAACTGCCAGGTAACTCACGCAACTCTTATAACCTTACGGGTTACTATGAGAACGATTTGTTTGCTGCTCGTGTTGCCTACACCTATCGTAGCGAGTTCTTAGCCCCAGGTACGGCAATTGCGAATCAGTTAGATACTAACGATGAGCAAGCGTTCCTAGATGCCAACTTTACCTGGCACGCAACTAAGAACCTTGACATTTCTGTAGAAGGTATCAACTTAGGTGGAGAAGTGGTTTATGCTCGTCACAGTGGCGGCGCACAAACATTACGTACCGCCGTAGACAACGGTTCACGTTACTTCCTTAAAGCGACTTACCGCATGTAATAATAACTTAACAAGTTATTAATATTAAAAGGGAAGGCTTGCCTTCCCTTTACTTTAAATACAAAAGTAAACACAAAGATAAATCGCGATAGTTTGTTTATATTTGGTTGGATCTTAATGGTAATCGCTTAGAATGAGATATTACTATTGTTGAGGAAATTGCTCATGTCAGATGAAAGAATTAATCATGTTGTGGTTGTCGGTGGTGGTACTGCCGGGTGGCTGACCGCTGCCAATTTAGCCAAACAATTTAACAGCAATAATTCAAACTCAGTACAAGTCACTTTAATTGAATCTCCTGACATTCCCACCATAGGGGTAGGAGAGGGTACCTGGCCAACGATGCGTAAAACGTTGGCGAAACTGGGCATTAGTGAAACCACATTTTTGCGCCGATGTAATGCCTCATTAAAGCAGGCAACCAAATTTGTTAACTGGCAGCAGGCACCAAAAGCGGGTGTGGACAACCATTATTATCATTTATTTACCTCCATTTTTGACCCCTCAGATTTTAACTTAGCGCCTTACTGGCAGCTAGGAAAAATTGGCGATAACTTAAGTTATGCCGATTCGGTAAGTGTACAAGGGCAAATTTGTGAAATGAATTTAGCGCCGAAAGCCATTACCAGCAAAGAATTTGAGGGTATTCAAAATTATGCCTATCATTTAGATGCCGGCTTATTTACCGACTTATTGCGTGAGCATGCCACTGAGCAGCTTGGCGTAAAACATATTTCCGCCAACGTCACCGGAGTAAATCTCGATGACGATGGCTATATTCAATCGATAACAACCGATACCAATGGCACTATCGATGGTGGTTTTTTTGTCGACTGTACCGGCTTTAAAAGTCTGCTGTTGGGTGAAGCATTAAACGTGCCATTTAAAAGCGTTGCCAATACCTTGTTAACCGATCATGCGGTGACGATGCAAGTGCCGTATGAAAATGAAGAAGTTGATGTTGCCAGTTGCACCATTTCTACCGCACAAGCGGCAGGCTGGACCTGGGACATTGCCTTGTCAAACCGCCGTGGCACCGGCTATGTCTATTCATCGAAACATACCAGCCATGAAGACGCCGAACAGTTGTTACGTGACTATATTGGCCCACAAGCCGAAAATCTGGTTGCCCGAAAAATTAAAATGAATGTTGGCTACCGAGAAAAGTTTTGGCACAAGAACTGTTTAGCGGTAGGGCTTTCCGCTGCATTTGTTGAACCACTGGAAGCCTCTGCTATTTTCTTGATTGAGGCGGCGGCAAATATGCTGAGCGAGCTGTTTCCGAAAAACCGTAAAAGCATGCCGTTGATTGAACAAAAGTTTAACGATTCGTTTCAGTTTCGCTGGCAGAAAACCATCGATTTCATCAAAATGCATTACTTATTATCAAAACGTAGCGAGCCGTTTTGGCAAGATAATAAACATCCCGACACCATTCCGGCAACACTGCTGCAATCATTAGAACGCTGGCAAGAGCAGGCATTGACCGATTATGACTTTGATAATGTGTATGAGCCTTTCCCGCTCGAAAGTTATCAGTATGTCTTATATGGTATGGGCTTTGAGCAAAATTTAACTTACAAACAATCCGCCTTTGATATGGCAGATACGGCGTAACACAAATTTGAGCAAGTGCAACATATCGCAACACAAATACAACAACAATTACCTACCAATAGAGAATTACTTAATAAAATAAAACAATACGGATTCCAAACCATCTAGCAATATGGCTAATATAGGTGGTTAAAGTAGGTAATTAACAGCAAGATAAACGGAGTAAAACATGGCAGATATTAAAGCAATAAATAACAGCTTACATGGCAATATTAAGGTAAAAGCGAACCCAACCTTAGTGCAAGCAAAGGATAAACATTTTGCCCCGGTTGTGGTGCAGGAATTTGTCGCCGCTTGTCAGGAATTCCCGATTGTGTTTGTTAAAGAAGGTGAAACCGGACAGTTTAAATCGATTGCATTATTAGGCTTAAAACCTGAGCAAAACTTATTTTTTGCTGAAGATGCCTGGCAAGCACGCTATAAACCGCAAGCATTAACGCTTTACCCGTTCTTATTGAACCAGGCGCCAGACAGCGAACAAGCCATTTTATGTTTTGATCAAGACTCGCCACTGATTAATGAAAATGAAGGCGAAGCGTTTTTTGATAGCGAAGGTAAACAAAGTGCCTGGTTAAGTGAACAAGGCGAACGTGTAGTGAAATACGTAGAGAATACCTATATCACCGGCAATTTTATTAAAATGTTACTGGAGCTGGATTTACTATCGTCACAAACTTTGAATTTAAAATTGGCAGACCAGGCGGAATACTCGTTAAATGGCTTGTATGCCATTGATGAGAAAAAATTAAACGCCTTAGACGATGAACAGTTTGCCAAATTGAGAAAAACCGGGGCATTACCGGCTATTTATGCCTCATTAATATCGATGCAGCGCATTCACAGCCTGGCAAGTATTGCTATCGGTAAATAAAATTGTTAAATGAAATTTGTAAATAAAGTCGGGGCCGAGTTATGTCGAAAGTAATTAATAATGTGTTGGTTGTAGGTGGCGGTACTGCTGGCTGGCTAACGGCCTCTATCTTGGCAAAACAACTCAATAGTGTTTCCAAAGATGCGGTGCAAGTAACATTAGTGGAATCGCCAAACATTCCTATTATTGGAGTGGGGGAAGGTACCTGGCCAACCCTACGTACAACATTGCAGAATCTGGGCGTTGATGAAGGTGAATTTATGCGTGAGTGTGATGCCACATTTAAACAAGGATCACAATTTGTTAACTGGGCAGAAACGCCAGAAAAAGATAAATCGGAAAGTTATTATCACCCGTTAAGTGCCGTTTTTCATTCTTCTTATGACTTTAACCTGGCACCTTATTGGTTATTGGGCAAAGCCGGAGATAAAAATTATGATAAGGCAGTGGCCAGCCAATCGCATGTTTGTGACTTAGGCCTTGGCCCGAAAAAAATTACTACGCCAGCTTATGACGCGATTCAAAATTATTCTTACCATTTAAATGCAAATAAATTTGCTGGTTTTCTGGCAAAACACAGCACTGCAAAGCTCGGTGTTAAACAGATAAAAGCTAATGTGACCGACGTTAATCTTGATAACGATGGTTATATTGTTTCGGTAGATACGGATACTGCCGGTACTATCAACGCTGATTTTTTTGTCGATTGTTCTGGCGCTAAAGCCTTACTGATCAATGGTGCATTGGACATTGACTGGTTAAAAATAGACGATGTGCTATTTAACGATACCGCGATTGCGATGCAAGTCCCGTATGAGTCAGCCGATACGCCTATTGCCACCCATACCATAGCAACCGCTCATGAAGCCGGCTGGACCTGGGACATTGGCTTACATAATCGTCGCGGTGTTGGTTATGTTTATAGTAGTGATTACACTAGCGATGAACGGGCCGAGCAAGTATTACGAGACTACGCCGGACCGATGTCGACAGGTATTGAGATCCGTAAAATACCGTTAAATTTAGGTTATCGTGAAAAATTTTGGCATAAAAACTGTGTTGCCATTGGCATGTCCGCCGCCTTCATTGAGCCACTAGAAGCCTCAGCCATATTCCTGGTAGAAGCGGGTGCTAACATGCTTGCCGATCAGTTTCCTCGGACAATTGATGCGATGCAGTATGTGGAACAGAAATACAATACTACGTTTCGTTTGCGTTGGGATAAGAGCGTCGATTTTGTGAAATTGCATTATTGCATAAGCAAACGCCAAGACACCCCATACTGGCTGGATAACTGTAAGCCTGAAAGCATTCCGGCAACGTTAAAGCAACGTCTTGGCCACTGGAAGTCGCACCCGCCAACCAAGTACGATTTTGATTATGCCTACGAACCTTTTGTCTTAGATAGCTATTTATTTGTGCTCTACGGAATGAAATTTGATGTCGATATTGATTTGAATCGTTCGGCTTTTTCCTGTGATAGACAAGCGAAAGCATTATTCGATAACGTTGAGCAGATGAATGAGTTACTCACTAAAGAGTTGCCAGGGCACAGAGAATTAATTGAAAAAGTGTATAAATACGGAATGCCAAAATTGTAACGGTTTGCATTAAAGAAAATTATATAAAAATCGCTTGTAATGGGGTGTTAGTACGGTTTAGTCTAACTGTCTACTAAATTTAGGCCGACATTTTGGGAGTATTAAAATGAGCCAACAAAACATTCAAGCATTAAATAAAACTGCGCACGCAAAAACTAAAATTAAAACGCAGTCTAATTTTCCTCATGCCGCTGCACAGCATTTAGCTCCGCTAGTTGTTCATGAATTTTCTCGAGCAGCAGCTGAGTTTCCGGTAGTTTTTGTTAAAACGGGTGACACAGACAAGTTTCAACCGGTTGCACTTTTTGGCATTAAGCCGGGTGAAAACTTATATACAGCAACTGAAAAGTGGGAAGGCACCTATGCACCTGCATCGGTAACTCAGTTTCCGTTTGCATTAATACCTGAAAATAAAGATGCCGAAAATTTGATGGTAGTGATTGCTACCGACAATGCCATTGTTAATGAAGAAGAAGGTAATGCTTTATTTGAAGACAATGGTGATGAGAGTGAATACCTAACTCGTCGTAAAGACGCTTTGGGTAAATACTTTGAACATTCCCATATTACCAAAGGCTTTACCCAAACGTTGGCTGAAAAAGGTTTGTTAATGCAACAAAACTTAGACATCACCGCCAATGGAGAAAAAATACAAATTAACGGTTTATACCTCGTTAATGAGCAAAAACTAAACGAATTATCTGATGAAGATTATTTAGATTTGCGTAAACGTGGCTTTTTAGCACCAATTTATGCCCATTTAAATTCAATTCACCAAATTAATCGTTTAGTGAAAAAGAAAGTGGCCCTTTCTGCTTAAGCTTCATCCTACTTGCTGAATGCTTAATCGTTAAAAGCCCAGTTCGCTGGGCTTTTTCAGCAAGGCTACTTCGTTTTATTAACAACACCATTACTTCCTGGCGAATAATTTTTCTATCGGGAGTAATTTTTAAAACAATTGTAGTTATGGAAGTTTAAGAATGAAAAAAACGTTAGCTTTTGCTTTATCTTGCTCACTTTTGTTATCGGCATGTGATGACAATACCGTTCAACCTGATAGCCCTGTCGTAGCTCCCTCTACCGTTTTAAGCCAGTCGGCAATCGATGACTTTGCCAATACCCTGGCGCTAAAGTATCAACTGGCAACCAATATTGCCGATGAACAGTGTGATAAAGAGCGTGCTGACGGCAATTGTTTTTTGGTAAATTTACAGTTCACTGCACAGCATGATTTTAGCGCTAAAGACTGGGCCATTTACTATTCGCAAATTAATCCGGTACAAAGTGTCGATTCTGACTATTTTAGCATTGAGCATATCAATGGCGATTTGCATAAAATAACACCAACCGATAAATTCCCCGGCTTTAAATCAGGACAAGATTACACTCTGCCTTATCGGGTGGATTTTTGGTCTTTGTCTGAAACCGATGCCCTACCGAATTACATTTTCGCGGTAAATGGCTTTAATGCTGTCGTCATAAAGAGCACCGAAGCGCAAATGGATAGCGAAACCGGCCTGGAAATTAGCGCTTTTGTCGAAGATTACAGCAGTGTCGAAAAGCATTTTAAACGCAGTGCGACAGATCAAACCCAATGGGCTACGGCAGAAGTTTTGTTTGACCGTAACCTAACGTTGAAACAAGCTGAACAAAGTTTGAGTAATGCGTTGATCCCATCGGCAAAATCGCTAGAAGTAAATAATCAACAAGCGCGAATTGATTTGCATAGTGGAGTTCGATTTAGCTTTGATAACGTGGCAAAAGCCAGTTTACAAGGCGCAATTGACCGACTCAAATTTATTGGCATTAGTGAAACTGAGCAAGGCGTTGATGTTCGTTTGAGTGTGGATGTGCAGCTTAGCGGAAACCTAGGTAGTTACCAGTTAATCAGTAATGAACAAGGGATCAATATCAGCGCAAATAACGAAGCTGGTTTATTTTATGGTTTGCAGTCGATTGCCGCATTAGTGTCTCTTGATGACTTATCCATTGCGCAACTCAGCATCGATGATGAACCGCATTATCCATTTCGCGGCATGATGGTAGACGTGGCTCGAAATTTTCATTCTAAGCAGTTTATCCTGGACTTAATTGAGCAAATGGCAGCGTACAAACTCAATAAACTGCACTTGCATTTAGGCGATGATGAAGGCTGGCGTCTTGAAATTGATGGTTTGCCTGAGCTAACGGATATCAGTAGTAAACGCTGTTTTGATTTAACTGAACAAACCTGTCTGTTACCACAACTTGGCGCTGGCGTTAATGCCTCAAGCTCGGTTAATGGTTTTTATTCGAAAGCCGATTATAAAGAAATACTGCAATATGCCAGCGCTCGTCATATTCAGGTGATCCCATCGCTTGATATGCCCGGACACTCTCGTTCTTCCATTGTGGCAATGAAGGCCAGATATAAAAAATTGATGGCGGCAGGGGATGAGCAGGGCGCCAAACAGTATTTACTGCACGATGAGAATGATAAAACCGTGTACTCATCGGTGCAGTACTATAACGACAATACCATTAATGCTTGCATGGAATCGTCTTATGATTTTATCGGCAAAGTGATGGACGAAGTAAAAGCGATGCACGCCAACGCGGGTCAGCCATTGACTCGCTACCATATCGGAGCCGATGAAACTGCCGGAGCCTGGGTAGAGTCACCAATTTGTAAAGCGTTTATCGCCAATAATAAGCTTGGCATAAGTAAAGCCGAACAGCTGGGCAGTTACTTTGTCGAACGAGTGGCTAAAATATTATCCGATCGTGACATCGAAACCGCTGGCTGGAATGATGGCATGATGCACACCAACCCGAACAATATGCCTGCAACCGTGCAGGCCAATGCCTGGAGCTTAATTCAGTGGCAAGGCCATAAAGAGGCCCATAAACTGGCGAATCAAAACTGGCAGATAGTGGTGTCGAACCCGGATGTTACCTATTTTGATTTCCCTTATGAGGCAGATCCGAAAGAGCATGGTTACTATTGGGCTGCACGCCATTCAAATACCGAAAAACTATTCCAGTTTATGCCGGATAATTTGCCGGCGCATGCTGAGTTCTGGCTAGACAGAGAAGATAAACCCTATGCCACCGACGATACCGAGGCAGTGAATGAACATGGAGAACTGGAACGTTCAACATTAACTGCCGGCAAAACGTTTATTGGTGTACAGGGACAACTGTGGAGTGAAAATACCCGCAATGATGACTTGGCCGAGTATAAAATTTTCCCGCGCTTATTTGCCTTAGCTGAACGCGCCTGGCATAAACCCCAATGGGCGGTGCCATACAATTATGCCGGTCAAAAGTACGATCAAAGCAGTGCTAGCTTTACTAATGACAAGCGTGAGTTAAGGGATCAACAGTGGGCAGATTTTGCCAATACTATGAGTAATAAAGAATTGGCAAAACTCGATAAAGCCGATATTTTTTATCGCATACCTACGGTAGGCGGCAAGATCATCGATGGAAAATTACACATCAACAGTGCTTACCCCAACCTGCACTTAGAGTACATGGAACAAGGAAAAACCTGGAAAACATGGACTAACTCGGTAGAAGTGACTGGAAAAGTTGCCATCAGAGCACGCTCTACCGATCGGCAAAGAGCTGGTAGGAGTCTGTTTTTAAACGAATAACTTCGAGATTTTAGCCCTTGAGGCGGTATCGATAAAAAGATACATTAAAATAATTGCAAAAACATAATGACAGCGCTGTCATTTGTGTTAATATCATTATTAATAAATCAAGGCGTGAGTGTAGCAAATGGCTATCACTCACCGTTTTTGGAAAGAGGCATAGATGGAAAGTAATCAACAACAGCTATTTTTAGGTATTGATGGAGGCGGCAGCAAATGCAAAGCCGTGATCTTAAATGCATCAATGCAAGTGTTGGGACAAGGCATCTCGGGTGCCGCCAATCCTTTCCATAATTTAGCAAGAGCACAAGCCTCTGTTAGCCATGCCGCCGACTTAGCCCTGGCGGATGCAAATTTAGATGCAAATTTAAAAAGCGAACTCATCGCTGGCGTAGGTTTGGCCGGTGTCAATCTGCCGAAATATTTTGAATTGATGAACCAATGGCAACACCCGTTTAAAAGCATGCATTTAGCCACCGATTTACACATTGCCTGTATTGGTGCCCACAGTGGTGACGATGGTGCGATTATGATCACCGGCACCGGCTCTTGTGGTTATGTGTCGGTAAAAGAGCAGACATTGATCGTCGGTGGCCACGGTTTTCCCCATGGTGATATTTGCAGCGGTGCCTGGTTCGGTTTTAAAGCGGTAGAAAAAGTATTGTTAAGTTACGACGGTATCATTGGCAATACCGCGCTAACCGAAAAAATATTTTCGGCACTGGACTGTGATGATTCCAATACCTTAATTGAAACCATTGCCGGTAACGGCGCTACTTTTTATGCTAAGTTAGCCATTCATATCTTTGACGCCGCCGATGCCGGCGATCAAATAGCGCAAGACATTATCAAAGAAGGCTGCGCCTACTTTGAGTCGGTATTCAATACCTTAATGGCTAAACAGCCAAATAAGATCTCATTAATTGGCGGTTTAAAGCCGCGATTAATGCAATGGTTAAAGCCGGAGGTGGCAGCGCAAATTAGTGTGCCAACCAATCCACCGGAAATAGGTGCGGTGTTATTCGCGATGCAACAACAAGCATAAAATAACATTTAATCACTTACATTCTTACAAGCAAATTTAAATACTCAGGTAATATTATGACTACATTGATGGAAAAAGAAGCAAAGCAATCACCACAAGTGATTGCTGAGCAAATTAAAGACAATGCAGAAGTTGCAGAAAAAATTGGCAATAAGTTAATTAACTTCGATCCAAAAATGGTGATGATAATCGGCCGTGGTTCATCGGATCATGCGGGTGTATTTGGCAAGTACTTATTGGAAATTGAGCTGGGTATACCGACGTTTGCCGCAGCACCATCGGTGGCATCGGTTTATGGTAGAACCTTAAAGCTTGATAACGCCTTTGTTATTGTCATTTCCCAGTCTGGCCGTAGCCCTGACATTTTATCGCAAGCGCAGATGGCCAAAGATGCCGGTGCTTATGTTGTTGCCCTGGTGAACGATGAAACCTCACCATTAGCAAAGCTTGCCGATGACGTATTACCGTTAAAAGCCGGCCCTGAGAACTCGGTTGCGGCAACCAAAAGCTATTTAGCCACCTTATCGGCCTTGTTACAACTTGCCGCCTACTGGAGCAAAAATGACGAGTTAATTGCCTCGCTAAATACCTTGCCTGCCGCGTTAGATAAGGTCATTGCTGCCCCCACGCAATTATCTATTGCAGGCTTGGGTGATACCCGTAACCTGGTAGTCCTTGGTCGAGGATTAGGGTATGCTGTGTCAAAAGAGATTGCCTTAAAGCTTAAAGAAGTCTGTTCTATTCACGCCGAAGCATTTTCTAGCGCTGAATTCCTGCACGGTCCGGTAACACTGGTTGCTCAGCAACTCACGATTGTCGATTGCCATGTCAATGATGAATCTGATCAGGCTCATAAAGAGCAAATAAAGGAAGTGACGTCACGCGGTGCCGATATGATCCACCTGGAGCAAGTGGTTAATGATGTTCATCCACGACTCGCACCGTTATTAGTGTTGCAGCGTTTCTATTTGGATGTCGAGAAAGTGGCATTAGCGAAAGGCTTTAACCCGGATGAACCACAAGGGTTAAAGAAAGTAACACGGACACTGTAATGATGATCGAGTCGCTGGCAGTCGAAAAATTCTTTGATGGTCAAACCATTAAAGAAAACGTCAAAATCAGTTTTCAGAATGGCAAAATTGTTGCCATTGGTGCAATTGATGCGGCTGAGTTGAATGAAGTTCGCCCGGGCTTAATTGCTCCGGGTTACATCGATGTACAAGTTAATGGTGGTGGCGGCGCGTTGTTTAACGCCGAGCCGACGCTGCAAACCATTGCCGCGATTGCCCAGGCACACGCCAAATTTGGTACCACAGGACTGCTACCAACATTGATCACCGATGATGTTGCGGTAATGCAACAAGCCGCCGATGCGATAAGCACAGCGATTAAGCAGAATACTGCCGGGGTTTTAGGTGTGCATTTTGAAGGCCCACATTTATCCATTCCGAAAAAAGGCGTGCATAGCCCGGAATATATTCGCAGTATTAGTACGGATGAAATGGCGGTGTTCACTCGTCAAGATTTAGGCCTGGTGGTAGTTACGCTTGCGCCTGAAAACGTTAGCGTCAGTGATATTCAAACCTTAGTCGATGCCGGCGTTCATGTGTGTTTGGGGCATTCCAATGCCGACTATCAAACCGTACTAAAGGCGTTAGCCGCCGGCGCCACCGGTTTTACCCATTTATTTAATGCGATGTCGGCATTTCAGTCGCGGGAACCTGGCATGGTCGGGGCGGCATTATTCGATGACAATAGCTGGTGCGGTTTGATCGTTGATGGCCACCATGTACACTATGATGCGTGTAAACTGGCGATTAAGGCAAAATCTGCAGGCAAGATCATCTTAGTGACCGATGCGATGCCACCGGTGGGGACTGATGATGACAGTTTTCCGTTCTTTGGCTCGAAAGTAGTGCGCACCGGCGACCGATTAAATGCCTTAACCGGTGAACTTGCCGGCTCCTGTTTAGATATGGCGACTGCGGTGAAAAATACGGTAGAGAAATTGGATGTCGAGTTAACCGAAGCGTTGCGCATGGCGGCAATGTATCCGGCAGAATTTCTCAATGCTGAACAGCAAGTTGGACGCTTACAAGTTGGTTTTAACGCCGACTTTGTGATATTAAATGATGATTTGAGCGTCGCCGAAACCTGGATCCAGGGCCAACAAGTTTACTGAGAATCGACCACCAGCTAGCAACAGTTTTGACCAACAACAAACAAAATTACAACAACCAGTTTATAACAACATAACAAAAATTAAACGCTGAAACAAAAGGATAAATAATGACAATATCGATTGAAACTCAAGATACCAAACAGAGTAGTTTTATCCCAATGGCGATTGTTGCCGGGTTATTTTTTATCCTCGGCTTCGCCACCTGGCTGAATGGCTCTTTGATGCCTTATTTAAAGCAAATCCTGCAACTTTCGCCATTTCAGGCATCGCTGATCCTGTTTTCTTTTTATATCGCCGTTACTTTCACTGCATTACCGTCTGCATGGGTTATTCGCCGAATTGGCTATAAAAACGGCATGGCGTTAGGGATGGCAGTTATGATGTTAGCCGGGTTGTTATTCATCCCGGCAGCAAAAAGCCAAATTTTTGTATTATTCCTATTGGCGCAGTTAGTGATGGGAGCAGGACAAACGTTACTGCAAACCGCGGTAAACCCTTATGTAGTAAGAATTGGTCCGGAAGAATCTGCTGCCGCGCGTGTCAGTGTGATGGGCATTTTAAACAAGGGCGCCGGGGTTGTTGCACCAATCGTGTTTACCGCCTTAATTTTAGACAGTTTTAAAGACAGGGTTGGTACTGAGCTTAGTCAAATACAGATAGACGAAATGGCCAATGGCCTGGTACTGCCTTATTTGGGCATGGCCATTTTCATCGGTATATTAGCGGTGCTTGTTAAAAAATCACCGTTGCCGGAATTAGCCAGTGAAGGCGACACCGGCGAAAGCGGCAAAGGCCATTTAAAAGAAGCATTATCACACCCAAATCTTGCCCTTGGTGTTGCCGCATTATTTTTCTATGTGGCCGTTGAAGTAATCGCCGGTGATACCATAGGTACCTTTGCCTTATCTCTTGGGGTTGAGAGCTATGGCGTGATGACATCCTATACCATGGTTTGTATGGTTGTGGGCTATAGTATCGGGATTTTAACCATCCCAAGATTTATCTCTCAACCGACGGCGTTAACCATTTCGGCGGTATTAGGCTTAGTGTTAACGGTATTAATTGTTACCGGTGATAATACCTCATACGCCATTGCCAACACGCTATTAGTGCCATTTGGCGGCACCGCATTGCCAGATACCTTATTGATGATTGCCTTATTAGGCTTGGCAAACGCTATCGTTTGGCCAGCAGTATGGCCATTGGCGTTATCGGGTATGGGCAAACTTACCAGCGTTGGTTCAGCCTTACTGGTTATGGGAATTTCGGGTGGTGCATTTGGACCTCTGTTTTGGGGCTTAACCAGCTCTGCTACCGACTTAGGTCAGCAAGGTGGTTATATGGTGATGTTTCCTTGTTACCTGTTTATTTTGTTTTATGCGTTAAAAGGCCACAAGATGCGCAGTTGGAAATAACAGAACCTGACCTCCTTCGAGAAAGCAAAAAGCCCCGACTAAGAGTCGGGGCTTTTTGCGTTAAGATGTCCCGTGCTGAAACAGGTTTACACGATTAGGGCCTATTTATTGACGAGACATTATTCATGCAAAATTTCATTTGATCTTCGCCAGATAAAGCCGCACAATCCTCGGCTGATCTGCAACCTGCTATATGCGCAGAAAATAGGGCTAAAAAAATCCAGAAATTAGATCCCGAGCGACCAGATTAATCGGTAACGATAGTAGTACGTAACAAGAGTAGAAACCATGGATTCAAAAATACAACTTAGCAAAGAAGACATCAGAAAAAACAAGCCAACACGAGATGAATACTTAAATAAGCCAAAATCCCCTTTGATACTGGTATTAGATAATGTAACCAATAGCTACAATATTGGTGCGTTGATCCGCTTGGCCGATGCCTTTGCGATCGAAAAAATCATTATTTGTGGCGAGCTAACCATCTCAGATAAGAAGTTTAAAAAAGCCTCTAGAAATGAAGCGAAATGGGTTTGTATTGAATATAGTGATAGCACCACTTCCAGCTTACACACATTATTGGATAAGGGGTATACTGTTTACAGTGTTGAGCTATGCCATCAGTCCGTTGACTATAGTGATGTTGCTTACCCATCGCGCTGCGTATTGGTTTTAGGCAATGAACGAAAAGGCGTGAGTGAAGCCGCATTGCAATTAAGTCATCAACACATACACATTCCTATGTTTGGCATGGGTAACTCTCTCAATGTTTCAACTGCTGGCGCTATTGTATTAGCAGAATGTGCCAATCAAATTCGAAAACAGCCATAAGCTGTATTGGAGTATTTATCAATGAATAGCATTGATCTCTTTGTAAAAAATTGGGGCAGCAAACATTCGATGGTAGCAATAGATAACCATGATATTGCAGAGCTTGAATCAAGGTTAAATGCATCCTTACCGGGCTCATATAAATATTTAATATCCAAATACGGCTTAGTCCACACGCCTAATGTGTTAACTAAAATCTGTGATTTAGGGGTCGATATTTCTGAAGTTCAAGACTTTTTAAATCTTGAAGATGTATTTTCACTATCAAAGTTATACGAAATGAGTGGCATGCCAAAGGGTCATGTTTTGTTTGCATCTGACTGTAAGGGAAACATGTTTTGTTTCAAACTTAGCGATTGCACAAGTGAGCATACGGATATACCGGTATGGTTTTTTGACCATGATTCTCGCACGGTTAAAAAAATATCCAATACTTTCATCGAATGGCTGGAAGAGTTCAATGAACTTTAAGACAGCTCATCTACATTAGCGCTCTTAAAGTTCATTGATTTACTGAATTATTGGATTTCCAACAGTTCGACTTCAAAAATAAGCAATGAGCCAGGTGCTATTTTTCCTGCGGCTCTATTGCCATACCCTAATTCTGCAGGGATGAAGAATTTAAATTTATCACCAACAACCATTAATTGCACACCTTCTGTCCAACCGCTTATCACTTGATTTAAACCAAAGCTGATAGGATCTCCGCGTTCTACTGAGCTATCAAATACAGTTCCATCTAATAAAGAACCGTGATAATGCACTTTTACTTTTGAACTGGCGGTTGGTTGTTCAGTTCCTTCGCCCTGTTGCAATACTTGATATTGCAACCCCGAAGCCGTTTCAGCGACACCTTCTACTGCTTTGTTTTTTGCTAAAAATTCGTTGCCTATTGCAATATTTTCAACCGCTACTTGTTTATTATTCGAGTTTCTAATGAAATAGAATACCGCCAATGCGATAACTATAACCAAAACAACATATTTCATAACTTTTCCGATTCATTTAAAGGCTTGTGCATTCTAGCACTCGATTCTTTTGCTGATAAACTAAATTGATTTTTTAATTCAGGAATAGACACTATTAATTTCATTTTTTGATACCAAGCCGTCATTTGAAGCCTTTTTATTTGTAAAGAAAACTGTCTTCTGTATTGGCATAAGTTGTCATGTCGGAAACCTCGCTTTGTGGAAGTTAGCGAATATTACGGCTAAGGTCTGTTTTGTTAAGGTTAACCTCTTTTAGTGTCTTACACTATCGAAATCATAGTACAAGGGGACGCTTCAGGGCAATATCAGCAATATATGAATCACATCAGCTTACTCTTTGTTGTGCTATCCAGAAGCATCACTCAACTGGAATATAAACCTTAGTGTTATATTTTATTCGGTTCATTGAAATTAAGGTTTTGAAATTACGCATATTAGGGTGCTGGTATAAGATCTGCTCACAGAATATTTCATAGCTGGGCATATATATTGCTATTAGACAATCTAATTATTCAAAGTGCCAGCCAGAATCTCATTAGTGGAAAGCAAACCGGTAAACATACGCTTGTGCTGTCCCAAATATTCGTATGATGTAGGACATGATCTGAACTAAATGAGTATGGTCTAATTCAGGATGGAAATACTATATTGTGTCATTCAGGGTTATGTATATTTTTATAGCAAAATCGTTTAGCTAAGCCTGCAAGTATGTTTATTCCTCTTATACTTATGAAAGGTTAGTTTGTAGGTGATTGGCGTGATTAAGGCGATTTTTTTTGATTTAAGCGGTGTTTTATATGAAGGGGCTGGTGCAATACCTGGTGCAATGGATGCGATCAAAAAGGCACAGACAACTATGTTACAGGTTAGATTTGTTACCAATACATCCAGAATAACCCGGCAGCAAATATTACTCAGGTTGAAAACTATGGGGTTCAAACTTAGTTCATATCAATTGTTTTCAGCCCCCACAGCTGCAAAAGCGCAGATTCTAGCAAACAATTGGCGTCCTTATTGTTTAGTACATAAAAATATTAAAGATGAATTCGAGGATATAAATCAGGAGAATCCCAATGCTGTTCTTATTGGTGATGCCGAGGAAGACTTTTGCTACCCGAAGTTAGACTATGCCTTCCAGCTTTGTCGAACTGGTGCTCCTTTGATTGGCATAGGACGTAATCGTTATTTTAAACATGATGGAAAATTGCATCTTGATGCCGGCCCATTCATTCATGCCATCGAATATGCCGCTTCGGTAAAAGCGATAATTATGGGCAAACCTTCCATTGACTTTTTTCGTCAAGTCGCCGCCTCTACTCGTGTTAAAACAAATGAGATCCTGATGATTGGAGACGACGTATTTGGTGATATCGATGGTGCAATCAAATCTGGCATGCAAGCTTGCTTAGTAAAAACGGGCAAGTACCAAACGGGCGATGAAAATTTAATTAGTGGAAAATTTGCCTGTGTGGACTCTGTAGTAGAAGCGGTCGAATTAGCCATTTCCTAGTTCAGGAAAGTGCGCATTGCTGATGTTAACGGCTGTTTTACTAACGAAATTTATTCAGATAAAGGCGGGCATTAACTCAAATTCACCAATATGCTTCAATATGGAGACTATAAAAATCTCGACATTGATTAATATTAACTCAATATGCATGAATAATAATTATGGAGCTGACATGTCTGAACATACGTATGAACCACCAAAAATTTGGCAATGGAATACCGAGGTTGGTGGCGAGTTTGCCAATATTAATCGCCCTATAGCAGGGGCTACACATCAAGCGGACTTGCCCGTGGGTAAACACCCTTTACAACTTTATTCGTTGGCTACGCCTAATGGCGTTAAAGTGACAATTTTATTGGAAGAGTTATTAGCTTTGAAGATCAAAGAAGCCGAGTATGATGCTCATTTGATTGAGATTATGGAAGGGACTCAATTTAGTTCAGGGTTTGTCGAGGTTAATCCAAACTCTAAAATTCCCGCTCTAGTGGATAATACCGGTGATTATATGCTGCCTATTTTCGAATCTGGCGCGATACTGTTGTATTTAGCAGAAAAGTTTGACGCTTTTTTACCCAAAGAACCATTGCTTAAGTCACAATGCTTGTCTTGGCTATTTTGGCAAGTGGGTAGTGCGCCCTATTTAGGCGGAGGGTTCGGTCATTTTTACGCCTATGCACCCGAAAAATTTGAATATCCGATAGAGCGTTTTACCATGGAAGTAAAACGACAACTTGACGTGCTAGATCGGCATTTGGCTAATAACAAATATATGTGCGGAGAACAATACACTATTGCTGATATGGCTGTCTGGCCTTGGTATGGTGCACTAATGCAAAACAAAGTCTATGAAGCCGCTGAATTTCTACAAACCCACTCTTATAAAAACTTACTACGTTGGACTGAAGAAATCGGGAAGCGGGCTGCGGTTAAACGTGGGATAATGGTTAATCGTACTTGGGGAGAATTGGACGAGCAGCTGCATGAACGCCATGATGCTAGTGATTTTGAATTCAAAACTCAGAACAAACTGGTCGAATCAGATGAATGTTACACCGAATAATGAAGTAGGATTAGCAGTATTAGCTCATATTTGAGTTAATCGTAAAGTAGGTTAGGTCGATAAATACCACTTTGCTGACGGCTTGGTTTGGGCTATTGATGTTCAGGCACAGCACAAATGCCATCTCGGAAATTGCGGTAGAAAATAAATCTACTTCCCCTAAGCGGACATTTAAAATTTGGCATTTTCAGTTATTCGATTAAGTTCTATAAATGAAGGAAAGGTGTAAAGCTTGCTCCGGTCATTCAGTGCCAAAACCCGCCATACAGGCCTCACTTGCAAAAACCACAATAAAGACCTATTATTAGACCTGTTAAAAACACTCGTAATAGGACTTACCATGACTGCTAGAATTCTTACTGAAGTTGCAGCAAGTATCACTGAATTAAAAGCCAACCCAATGAAAGTTGTGTCGAGCGCTCACGGTGAAGCCATTGCTGTATTGAATCGAAATGAACCAGCTTTCTATTGTGTGCCTGCTGAAGCGTTCGAAATGCTAATGGATAAACTTGAAGATATTGAGTTACTTTCTTTAGTAGAAGAGCGCAGAAAAGAAGCGACAGTCTCGGTTAATATTGATGACTTATAAATTAGATTTTAAAAAATCGGCATTAAAGGAATGGAAAAAGTTAGGCTCCACTTTACAGGCCCTGTTTAAAAAAAAGCTTATTGAGAGATTGGTAACACCACATGTAAAATCAGATAAGCTTTCTGGTGCTGAAAATTTATACAAAATAAAATTACGTCAAGCTGGATACCGTTTAGTGTATGAAGTTCAAGAAAATATAGTAACGGTCACAGTGATTGCAGTAGGAAAGCGAAATAGAGGCAAAGTGTACGATCAAGCTTTCAAGCGTTTAAATTAAATTCTGTAACCGTGCAAATTGTGCCATTAACGGAAATAGAAAAAATACGCCGTCATCCCCCACGAGCGGAGCGAGATGAGGGACCTCCCTGAGCGTGCTGTGGGTCTGAAAAGTGCCAGCAAGAGCCATTCACTTAACCTGTTAAAAAGCGCCAAAGAAGCACGCACATTAATAGAAAAGTAGCACCGTCATCCCACCGTGCTTTTGGGGGGGATCTTTGTCAGGTTCAAGGTGGCTTTGTTAAAGGCTCTTTTGGGATCTCCTAAAGCAATTTCCGAGATGGCATTTGTGCTGTGCCTGAACATCAATAGCCCAAACCAAGCCGTCAGCAATGTGGCATTAGGTATCATAGAAAAATAAAGCGTCGCTGCTGTAGATCTAAATCGACCATTTAATTACTCATTATTTGAAAATTTTCATGACCGTCTTGTCGCAAAAGTGATCAAAAGGTGCAGGAATAAATAGCACTCTAGCTCTAAAGTTCTTAGAGCTAGTTTGAGCGATAATAATGTAGTTATACAGTCTCATTTTTATTTAACCAACTGCAATCGTTCAAAGGCTTTTCGTTTCTAGCCTCTCGTTTCTCGTGTCTAACTCTTCTGAATACTAACTTTCTGCCCATCCTGCAAACGCTCAGCGCCACGGGTTGCAACGTTATCGCCGGGGTTAAGTTCACCATCAACCGATACCCATTCCCCTTGGCCATTACCCACTGCTACAGGCATTTTGTGAGCAACATTGTCTTTGTCGATGATCATTACGTAGGTTTCTCTACTGCGCAATATTAACGCATCGCGATGGATGGCTAAGGTTTCTATATCCGCTTGGACTGGCACTTCCACTTTGACTAATTCTCCTGCGGTCCAGTTATCAACGCTTTCAGCATTTAAGCTCACCCGCAACTCGAACGTTTGTGAACGAGGATCGGCTGCAGGGATAATGGCAATGATTTTAGCCAAGGTGTTGTAATGTTCATTGAATACATTTAACGGCTTATCTTTTTTGATAAACGCTAAGTATCTGATCGGCACAAATAAGCGCACTTGTAAGTTTTCGGTATCGAGCATGCGCAACAATACTTGTGAACGATTCACATCAGTACCTTCACGCTCTAGGCGTTCAGTTACCACACCAGCAAACGGAGCTTGAATATGAGCGCGTTTTAACTGGTCGTTAATTTGTTTCAACTTTAATTCGGCGATTTCCAAATCGGCTTGGCTCAATTCGTATTTTGACTGAGTCTGATCCAACTGAAATTCAGCGGTATTGTTTTGTGCTTTTAACGTTTGCAAGCGCTTTAATTCACGCTTTAAGTAATTTAAATTAATGCTTTCGCGTTTTATCTGCGCCTGTTTTTCCAGCTGCATTAACTTTAACGGTAAGGTGTCCATTTTTACCAGCGTATCACCTTGTTCAACAAAGCTGCCCGGTTCGATAATCCATTCTAACTGACCATTAACACCGGCGGTGATGGCAACATTTGACTGGCTATACACTGTACCTAATAAATTGGCACTGGGGGAGAGTTTGGTTTGTTTTACCGGCTCAACTTTTACCGGGCTCGCCGGGCGCTCGTCTTGTGCTAGCGCGAAGTTATTAACTAATAGGGCACTGCTAAATAATAATGCGTATTTCATTTTTACAATATTCATATTTTACTCATTAGCTGCGGTTAAATGCGGCTGTTGGTTGTTATTGGTTTGCAGGTCGGCAGAACTGTCTTTTTCATTTTGGTTTTCACTATTGCCTTCACCAAGACGTAATAAACTGGGTAGTAAAATCAGAGTGAAAATGGCACTAATTGCCATACCGCCAACAATCACGGTTGCCAAGCCTCGGTAGATTTCTGCTCCAACTCCAGGCATTGCCATAAGTGGTAACATGCCGAATAAGCTGGTGAGAGTACTCATGTATACCGGTCTGGCACGAATACGTATGGCTTGTGCCACGGCGACGCGGCGATTAGCCCCTTCACGTTCAGCAGCACGAGTTTGATCGACTAATAAAATGGCATTGTTTACCACTAAGCCTAACAAAATGATAAAGCCTATCATGGTCAGTAAATCGAGCGATTGAAACGTTACTAAATTTAATAAGGCAAGCGAGATAACGCCACCGGCAACCGCCATTGGCATGACGAATAATACCAACATGCTGTCTTTGGCAGACTTAAACAATGCCGTCATCAGCAAGAATAAAATGACCAGCGCCAGAGCAAAATTTAACATCATGTCAGTAATGGCATTTTTCATTTTATTGGCATTGCCACTGAGTTTAATGCTGGCATCCGCCGGTAGCAGCTTATTCATTTGCGGGATAACTTTACTATTCAATGCCGTTAACGCTTCTTCCATCGACATATTCTCCGGCGGTGACACCATCAAACTAATGGTTCGCTTACCATCTACCCGGCGTAATTGCGTAGGGCCAACGGTACGGTTAATTTGGGTAAGCTCACCTAAGGTTTGTACGCCGGCAAGTGGCGTATAAATTGGCATGGCTGCCAGTTCGTCCGGGTTGGACCAGGCGGAGCCACGTAAAATAACGTTCATCCTATCGTTACCATCAAAGTATTCGCTGACAAACAAGCCATCGGTAAAGGCGCGCACCGCATTGGCGATATCACTGCGGTTTAATCCCGCCTGGGTAATACGACGATCATTTGGGATCAGTTGCAACTCAGGCTCTGCCATTGACAAGCCTGGAATAGGTTGTGCGCCCACGCCTGGTAAATGTTCCTGGATAGCATCAATCCCGGCTTGGGCGGTGAGCATCAGTTCATCAAGATTTGAGCCTTGGATATCAAGGTTTATTGAACGGCCATTACCGCCGCCACTGACATTAATCATTGAACCGCGAAACAAAAATACACGTGTATCTGGTAAGCCGGCGAGGATGTCGTCTTTTACAATACTCATCAACTCTTCTACTTTGCCAGGATCATCGGCATAAATAAAACCACCGCTGAAATTGGCGCCGTAGGAATAGAAGTTGTAGCTTTTAATTTTCGGCAGTTTTTCACCGCTTAAATGTGGCGCAACACGTTGTTTCACCAATTCGGCCATTTCTTTTTCAACAAATTCCAGGTTTCCCCCCGGTGGTAAACTGATATTGAAAAAGAAGCCATCAATAGGTGCCCTTGGCATAAAATCGGTTTTTGGGATTAACAGCGCACTGACAACCAATGAGCCGCCCAGCAACATACCTATCCAGGTAAAACGTTTAACACTGGAATTGGTTAAGCGCATCACTAAATTGGTCAGTTTTTGCCAATAATGCTCAAACGGGTCGGCTTCGGGTAAGGCGGTTAACCAGTATTTGCTGGCGATAGGCAAAATTGTGATCGCCGCCACCAAAGAGGCGATTACGGCAATGGACAAGGTTAAGGCGAGATCAGAGAACAACTGGCCCTCAATCCCTTGCATGAATAATATCGGCAAAAATATCGCCACACTGGTCGCTGTTGAGGCAAACAACGCCCCGGTGACTTGTGTGGCCCCTTTTACGATGGCTTTATGATCGGCATAGCCATTGGCTTTTAACCGGACAATGTTTTCTTGTACTATGATGGCGGCATCGAGTACCAGACCAACCGCAAAGGCAAGACCGGCAAGCGATATCACATTTAAGCTTCGGTCAAACAGGCTTAACCCTAAAAACGCCACCATCAAGGACACCGGAATGGTGGTGGCAATAATCAAAGTCGGTTTTAAACCGCGTAAAAACAGCCATAAAATGCCTAACGCCAGTAATACCCCTAAGCCGAGATTACTCTTCACCAGAGTTAATGCGTTGCGAATATGTACCGATGAATCAAAACTTAAATCTATGGTTAAACCGTGCTCAGCAAGAGTGCCTTGATTGAGTTCCTGGATGGCAAGGTTGATATTATCCAAAAGTTTTACCGTATTGGCATCGCTATTTCGAGTCACCGTTATGTAATAGGCGGGCGCACCATTACGTAGCGTTAAACCAAACTTATCGACTAAGGTTTGTTCAACTTCTGCAATGTCTTTCAAATAAATCGGACGTTGGTTTTGAAAACCAATAATCATATCGGTAAAGTTATTGACATCGTATTGGCCGATAAATCGTACCGTATATTGACGACGACCAACGTCGGCAAATCCACCGGAAACATCCGAAGAACGGGCAATTTTATTGCTTATCTTGCCTATCTCGATGCCCATGGCGGCTGCTTGGTAGGGATCAAAGCTGATCCTTAATTCTTTTGGTCTTTTTGAATTTAAATTCACCTGGCCTATGCCGTCAATACGGGCAAGGCGGGGCTCAATCACGTCTTCGATGATTTTTTGATAACTGGCAATATCTTTGTTGGGATTACGGTCAAGCACTTTGACCAACAGTGATGCGGCATTGGGTCCACCTCTACCACCACCGGCAGCAACCACCGGCTCAAACGCATCTAAAGGTAATGGCGGAGCCTGATTGAGGTTATTGATAACATCAAGCATGGCCTGCTGCATATTGGTGCCAACATCGAAGGTTAAGGTAATGTTGCCAAAGCCACTGTTAATGCTAGTGGTTACATCGGTAACACCGCGAGTGTTTTTTACCACGTTTTCTTGTGGCTCAATAATAACGGACTCCATTTCTTGTGGCGACGCACTGCGCCAGCCGGTAGATATGGTAATTTGTGGCTGTTCAATATCTGGAGTTAATTGAATCGGCAACTTAGCAATACTAATCGCGCCAAAGACAAATATTAAGGCGACAATTACCAAGATGGCGGCGGGGTTTTTTAACGAGCTGCGAGTCAAGTTCATCTATCGGTATCTCTTTCTTTGTATCAAATACCAATCTGAAGTCTGTATATGGTCAACGCATTACTTATGAAGATTGGTATAAGTGCACAATTTAATGCAAGCCATTATAGTGAGTTAACAATTCATTAACACCAGCAAAGTGTTTCTAATTATTTCACTAAGTTTATCTGTGCTTATATTGTAAGAGTTACTGGTACAAATGACATTCAAATAGGGTCAATTGCACTTTGGTTACGATAAGTAACAATTCATCACTAAGCCGTACAGTTTTGATTGAACTTTTTGCTGTAAAATTATCTTATTAATAAATATTTTAACTAACATTGTTAATGGCTTAATTGGTATAAAAGCAAGTTTAACGTTAATATTATGTTAGTAAATTGACTCTGAAATCTTGCTCATTCTAAAATAAATGGAACCTTTCTATGAAATTAGCAGCTCTAATCAAAACATCATCAGCGAAAACCTCGCTACTGATAATTCTGTTGTTTAGCCTGATGGCTTGTGAGCAACAAAAACGGGAAAAACCTCAATCAGAAGTTGTGGTGAAAAAGGTTGAACAATTCCCCTATCAAAATACCTCAACTTTTGTTGGTCATTTAACCGCTTCCAGCGATGTGGCTATCGAAGCTCGAGTGAAAGCTAAAATCACCGCCGTACATTTTAAAGAAGGCTCTAAGGTGGCTGCCGGCGAGGTTTTGTTTGAACTCAATGATGATGAATTGCAAGCTGAATATAGCCAGGTTAAGGCGGAGGTTTCACGTTCCGTTTCGGCATTAAGTGTGGCTCAAAAGAACCATGATCGTGGCCAGGAGTTAGCTCCAGATGGTTACATATCAAAATCTGAACTGGACAACTTAGAAGGACAACTGGCCGAGGCGAGTTCGCAATTGGAAGCGGCAAAAGCGAAATTAGAAAATGCCCGAGTGAATCTGGCTTACAGCAAAATTGCAGCACCATTGTCGGGTACCATAGATCGCAGTAAATTCAGTGTTGGCGATATTGTCAGTCCCGAATCCGGTTCGTTAACGACAATTGTGGCGGTCAATATGATGGAGGTACCTTTTCAATTGAGCGAAAAAGTCTACTGGAAAATTGTCCGTCGTTACCAAAAAGAAAACATTAAAATGGGGACGCGAAAACCCATCGTGGAAATTGCATTTTCTGCCAGTGACATTTATGAGCACCAAGGTTCGATCGAGTTTATTTCAAATCGGGTAAACCCGGAAACCGGTTCAATGGAAGTCAGGGCGATAGTACCAAACCCCGACGGAATTTTAAAACCCGGACAATATGTTCAGGTGATCCTGAAATCACCGACGCCAGTCGAGACGATTATGATCCCGCAAAGTGCGGTGCAATCGGATCAACAAGGTGATTTTGTGATGATAATTGTGGATGACAATAAAGTAAAACGCAGCAACGTAAAATTGGGCAAGCGGGTGGATACCTCCGTTATCGTGGAAGAAGGCTTAGTGATTGATCAAATTCTGGTGATTAGCGGTGTGCAACAAATTCGCGTTGGTCAGCAAGTAAAAACCAAATTCGCCGTAGCGCCAACGTCTGACGCTGATCCTTCTGCAATTAATCATTAATAGGCGATAACAATGATCAGTAAAACCTTTATTACTCGGCCAAAACTTGCGTTAGTGATTGCCGTTATATTAACCCTGATAGGCATAATTTCTGGGGTAAATCTGCCGATATCAGAATACCCAAGTGTGGCACCGCCGCAGGTGGTGGTGTCTGCGAACTATTCAGGGGCATCTTCTGCCGTGGTTCAAGAAAGTGTCGGTTTGCCCATTGAAGAAGCGGTAAATGGTGTTGAAGGGATGATTTACATGTCTTCAAAAAGCGCCAACGATGGCAGCTATAAACTGACCGTTACTTTTGCGGTCGGGACAGATCCTGATATGGCGCTAGTGCGGGTGCAAAACCTGGTGTCGATGGCTGAACCGAAATTACCTCAAGAAATTAAACAAGCAGGGTTAACGATTAAAAAGCAATCCCCGGATATGCTATTTTTAGTTAACCTGTTCGCCACGGATGATGGTTTTGATCGTGTGTTCATTTCAAATTATGTGAAAATCAACCTGCTCAACGCCTTAAAAAGGGTCGATGGCATCTCTGAAGCCTCCATCATGGGGGAAGCGGCCTATTCAATGCGAATTTGGTTAGACCCTCAAGAAATGGCAGCATTGAGTGTTACCCCAAGCGATGTTCAGTCGGTTTTACAAGAACAAAATATTCAAGTTGCGGCGGGTAAAGTTGGTGCCCCACCTTTTAATAATAAAGTGCAAACTCAATATACCCTGCAAGCACAAGGTAAACTTGCTACCGTTGAAGAATTTGAAGATATTGTGATACGAGCCGGTGCCGGCAGTGCTTTGGTGTTACTAAAAGATGTCGCGGAGATTGAGCTGGGGCAAGCAGACTATTCGATAGTCACGAAAGTAGATGGAAAAGATTCGAGTACGGTTGCCCTTTATTTACTGCCCGGCGCAAATGCTTTGGATACCGGTCAACGAGTGAAGCAGTTAATGGCAGAGGTTGCCCCAGATTTCCCCGAAGGTCTCGATTACTCGATTGGTTATGATACTACGCGTTATGTCAGTACTTCGATTGCCAAAGTGGTGGTATCATTACTGCAAGCTATCGCCTTGGTTATTATTATCACCTTCGTCTTTCTTGGTAGTTGGCGCGCAGCATTAGTGCCTTCTATTGCCATTCCCGTTTCACTCATTGCTTCCTTTTCGGTGCTGTTGTTAGCTGGAATGTCGATCAATACCATAACCTTGTTTGGCTTGATTTTAGCCATAGGTATTGTCGTTGATGATGCGATTTTGGTGGTGGAAAATACCGAACGACATTTAGATGAAGATCCGAATATCAGCCCTGAACAAGCAGTAACCCGAACCATGGAAGAAGTGAGCGGGCCAATTATTGCGACTACGTTGGTGCTGTTGGCAGTGTTTATTCCGGTAGCCATGCTGCCTGGCTTGACCGGAATTATGTATCGCCAATTTGCGGTAACCATTTGTGTGGCAGTACTGTTCAGCTCGATAAATGCACTGACCTTATCGCCGGCGCTTTGTAAATTATTATTAAAACGTCAGGAAAATCAAGCTTCCTGGTTTAAAAAATTCAATGTTGGTTTTAATTTTATTAAAGACAAATATGGCGCCGTTGTCGCCACGTTGATCCGAAAAACGCTTGCCATTGCATTGGCTTTAGGTGTGGTGTTTGCGGTGCTTGGTTATGGCTTTGTAAAAACGCCAACGGGTTTTGTTCCGCCGGAAGATAAAGGCATATTCATTGTTAGTGTGCAATTGCCAGATGCCAGTTCGTTAGGTAGGACCGAAGAGGTATTGACCAAACTGACCGAACAATTGAAGCAAGACAGTCGTATTGAAAGTATTACTGCAGCTTCCGGCTATAGTATTTTGAACAGTGCTGCACAGAGTAATGCCGGCTCAATGTTTATCGTATTAAAACATTGGGATGAACGAGAAAGCCGCCAGGATATTGTGTTTGCCATCACCCAAAAAGTGAATTATCTGGCCTTTACGCAAATCCCGGAAGCACAAGTATTTGCCCTTGCACCACCTGCGGTTCCTGGCATGGGAGCGGTTGGCGGCTTGGAATTTATTTTGCAAGATAAACTGGCCAGATCACCTACAGAAATGGCCAGTATCCTCAATGAATTTGTTATTGAAGCGAATCAACACCCGGCTTTAACTGCTGTTTACAGTACGTTTCGAGCCAATGTTCCGCAATACCTTGTCGATGTAGATCGCAAGAAAACGAAGACATTAGGGTTAAATATTGCTGATGTTTATAGCACCTTGCAGGCACAACTAGGCTCTGTCTATATCAATGACTTTAATAAATTTGGCCAAACCTATAAGGTGATCATGCAGGCCAAATCGGAATATCGACAAAATATATCGGATTTACAGGCCTTATACGTTCGCAACAATCACGGTGATATGATCCCGTTAACCACCATTGCTGAAATTGAAGCGATCCACGGCCCGGATATTAGTGACCGTTATAATTTATTTAACTCGATAAGTATTCGGGCATCAGCCAGCCCTGGCTTTAGTTCTGGCGATGGTATTGCGGCAATGGAAGAAATTGCCGCACAAGTGTTACCACAAAGCTTTCAATACGAGTGGACCGGGATGACCTACCAAGAGATTGAAGCGGGCAATATGGCGGTCTATGCCTACGCCTTAGCGCTCGTTTTTGTCTATTTGTTCCTGGTCGGTCAGTATGAAAGCTGGTCAATACCTATAGCCATTATCTTGGTGGTGCCAGTTGCTATGGGCGGGGCATTATTATCATTAAACTTGGTCGGTTTTTCGTTAAATTTATTCGCCCAGGTCGGGCTGATTTTGTTAATTGGCATGGCGGCAAAAAATGCCATTTTGATAGTTGAGTTTGCGAAAAACCTGCGCGAAGATGAAAATAAATCGATATTAGAAGCGGCAAGCATGGCGGCGGATTTACGTTTTCGGGCGGTTTGTATGACCGGGGTCTCTTTTATTGTCGGTATCATTCCGTTGGTATTGGCCACTGGGGCCGGGATGTTCAGTCAAAAGTCGTTAGGTATTACTGTATTTGGCGGTATGCTGATAGCTCTGGTGATCGGTACTATCATTATCCCGGTATGTTATGTGATGGTGCAGAGCGCGAGAGAAAAGCTGAAAAGTTAGTAACTGTTTGCAATCATTAAAACTAGAAAGGTTGCCTAAACGGCAACCTTTTTTATAATTTCTGGCTACTGGCTACTGGCTACTGGCTACTGGCTACTGGCATATTGTGTTTGCTGTAAGCTGTATTTAAATTAACGCAATCTGCCTGAAGCTCGAAGCTCGATGCCCGTTGCTCGCTGCTTGTTACTCAATAAAATTTATTTACCTTGCTGCCAATTATGGCGATAATCCATTCATCCACAAATTACTGCTCGTTACTCGCTGCCAAAAGCGAAGCGTGCCCGAAGCATTTACCTATGAAAATATATTTTGATGAAAACATACCTTATGCGCAGGAGTTCTTTGCCGATTTTGGGGAATTGATCGCTTTTTCGGGACGAGATCTTAGTGCTGAACAAGTACAAGACGCCGATGTTTTACTGGTTCGTTCCATCACTAAGGTGAATCAGCAATTATTACAGTTAAATGACAAGATTCAATTCGTTGGCACTGCGACCATCGGCTTAGATCATATCGATCAAGACTATCTTGCAGCAAGAAACATTAATTTTACCAATGCGCCAGGTTGTAATGCGGTGTCGGTGGCGGAATATGTGTTAAGTGCAATGTTGGTAATGGCACAGCGCTTACAATTTGATCTTCGAGGCAAAACGGTTGGCATCCTGGGAGCGGGAAATACCGGTAGCCGACTAGCGGAAAAGCTCAGGGCATTAGGTGTCGAGTATCTTTTATGTGACCCTTTACTCGAGGCCCAAGGCGATAACCGGCAATTTTCATCTTTAGCGCAGATAAGCCAATGCGATATTATTTCTTTACATGTACCTCTGACCAAAACCGGTGCCTATCCTACACTTCATTTGTTTGAACAACATCGACTGGCAAGCTTGAATGAGCAGCAAATATTAATCAACGCCTGTCGTGGCGAAGTGATTGATAATCAGGCGTTATTGGCATTAAAGCAACAAGCGAAAGGACCACACTTGATACTCGATGTGTGGGAAAAGGAGCCGAACATTTTAACTGAGTTAATACCGCTGTGTGCAATAAGTACGGCACATATTGCTGGTTATAGCTTAGAAGGAAAAGCTCGTGGCACTGAAATGCTTTATCAGGCATTATCAAAACGGTTAGCTAGTGCAATAAACAAAAGTTTAACAGATTTTCTTCCGCACGCCGTTTTTGAACAAAACGAATCTGCTAGCAATGAGCAATTAGACGTAATAACACAGCGAGTTTTTGATGTTTACGATGTACAGCGAGATGATAAAATTTTTCGCAGTCAGCTGGAATCAAAAACTTTTGACTATTTACGTAAAAATTACCCTGTTAGAAGAGAGTTTAGTGCGTTAGAATCAAGAGCCCAGCAGGAAAAGTGGCCGGGAATAATGAGCGAACTTGGTTTTACGATAAAAGATTAACCCAGTCAAAAAATTAGATTTAGTAGAGAATGAGAAGATGGCGCAAAAATTTGATGTAGTGGTATTAGGTGCAACTGGACTTGTTGGTAAGCACATGATGGAAATTTTGGAACAACGAAAATTTCCAGTAAATAAACTTTACCCTTTAGCGAGTAGCCGCAGTGCTGGTGAAATTATTGAATTTAACGGCGAAAGTGTGGAGGTACTCGATGCCGATAGCTTTGATTTCTCGCAAGCGCAAATTGGCTTCTTCTCTGCTGGTGGTGCCACCTCTGCGAAGTTTGCCCCAATTGCCGCCGAAGCGGGTTGTATTGTTATTGATAATACTTCCGAATACCGCTACGACCCGGAAATTCCATTAGTGGTGCCAGAGGTTAACCCTGAAGCATTGGCGGAATACCGTAACCGCAATATTATTGCCAACCCAAATTGTTCGACCATTCAGATGATGGTAGCGCTAAAACCAATTTATGATGCGGTAGGTATTGAGCGTATCAATGTTAGCACTTACCAATCGGTATCGGGTGCCGGTAAAGAAGCGATTGAAGAGCTTGCCAAGCAATGTGCCGATTTATTATCGGGCAAACCGGTAAAAGTGGCAGCATTTTCCCGACAAATCGCCTTCAATTCCATTCCGCAAATAGATTCGTTTGAAGAAAACGGTTATACCCGTGAAGAAATGAAGATGGTTTGGGAAACGAAAAAAATTCTTGGCGATGAAAACATTCTGGTAAACCCAACGGCAGTACGGGTACCGGCATTTTACGGTCATGGTGAAGCCTTACACATCGAAACCAGCCAGCAAACATCGGCAGAAGAAGTGAAATCTTTATTAGCGGCAGCTCCGGGTATTGTGGTGGCCAATAATGATGAAGATTTTCCAACGCAGGTTAGCCATGCCAGTGGTAAAGATGAAGTATTTATTGGTCGTATTCGTGAAGATATCTCCCATGCTAATGGCATTAATATGTGGATTGTTGCCGATAACGTGCGCAAAGGTGCGGCTACCAACAGTATTCAGATAGCTGAGCTACTGATTAAAGATCACTTAACTTAATATTTGCCGAACACCAGGTTGATTAAATATCTGCCTGGAAGAGAAACTAACTAAACATTGTCTTGGAAAGCACTTTTCTGGGACAATGTTTTTTTTATATAACGCAGCCGTTTGTTTGGAAAAATAATATTAGGCTCCAGATAACTTCTGGTTTATAGTAATTAATTGGAATAATTAGCCACATTTTTGTACGCAGATACAATTATCTGTCGTAAACAGTGCCCCAGAATAGAAAGGAAGGCTCTCATTCATGGCCGTGAATAATAAAAAATCGTTGAACAAAACGATAATCTTTTCGCTCTTTGCCACCATTATCAGTTTATTTATACCTCATTCCCTAAATGCGCAACAAGGCGTAGCACGCCAAGATGACAATACACAAAGTTTTGTTGATGACAATAAAGCAACTTATGGACCGATTGAAAAATCTGATACCTTGTGGAAGATTGCGGTCGCCCATAGACCCGATAGCACGGTATCGAACTATCAAGTGATGCAGGCATTGTTTCATGCCAACCCAAATGCGTTCTTACGTGAAGACATTAATACCATGATAGTCGGTCAGTTTTTGCGCATTCCTGCGATAACAGAGATTCGCCAAATTGCGCCGTACGCCTATGCAAGCAGTAAAACAGTGGAATCAAAGTTAGTCGTTGACACTGCTTCACCAACACAGTCACAAACACTAATCACTGCTCTCAATGCAAGCTCTGATACGGATCCCGAAACGGTGACATCACAACCACTGAGTGAACCACAACAAGCTGAAGTTGTTGCTACCACAGATGCGGTTGCAGCTGAGGCGGTTAATCAAAACTTGAATGCCGAGGTGATGACGGAAAATCGCGAACAGTTAGCCGCGGAAAATTCCGAACTGAAAGAAAGCTTGACCGCTGTCGATGACCAATTATCTTATTTGCAATTTGAAGTGGCAAAAGCGACAGAGATGCAAGCGCAAATGGATGATAAATTGGCTCAACAAAATTCCTTATTAAAAGAAGCGAAGCTACGCGAACAAAAATTACTCGCCCAGCAGCGTAAGTTTTCTGAACAGCAACAGGGATTCTTTAATAATCCGTTAACGTATTGGTCGATCAACGGCGTACTGGCAGTTTTAGTTCTGGTCTTGTTTGTGTTGGTATCTCGTCGTCGAAAAATGGAACTGCAATCTATGCAGTCTAACGACAAAGAGGTTACTGACGAGACGCAAGAAAAATTTGAGTCAGAGCAACTTGAGAACGTTATCCAGACTACAGCTGACAAGTCCTTAGAGCTTAATGGTGAAGTAAATAAAATAACTCAACCAACGCTTACCAATACAACGGATAACAACGAAAATGAAGCGGTTGCGCTGGCAACTGAATTAAAGCCAACCGGTAACTCAGCAGTAAAGGTCGAGCCACTTGCTGAAAACCAAAGCGTGGCAAGGGCTTTATCAACCTTAGAGTTATCTGCAGAGGGTGAGCAAGACGTTAAGCCACTTAGTGATGAAGATTTATTAGCAAAATTAGTACCTGCCAAAACTGTCCGAAATGACACCCAGGTAGAAAACGAAGAAAAAATAGCGATTCAGGCGAATGAAGATGATCTGGATATTGATCAAATTATTAATGGCATGCTTGATGAAGCCTCAAAGCCTGCCAAATTAAGATCTGCACGGTCTCCAGAAGATGAGTTGGTGCTACCTACAGAAGATTTTGAAGATAAAGAATGGTTAGAGAATAATAAGCAAGTACCTGAAATTAATGATTATGATGACGTTGAATTTGACAAGTTATTAGCAGAAATTTCAGCCGAATCTCAACACATAAAAATGCCAAGTAATGTGACTCAGCTGCGCCGAGCTGAAAATAAAGAAACGGCTAAGTCGGCGATATCTGTTAAACAAAGTGAAAATTTTATCCCCGTTGATCAATTACTTGATGAATCTAATGCTGCAGAAGAGTTAGCCGATGGGGTTTATGCGGAACACGAAATTGATGTGGGCCTTGATGAATTTCCAGAATTCACTAGCCAGGTAAATCATGTCAACGTTGATGATGATAAAAATGGCATCAATGCGAAATTGGATTTAGCGCAGGTTTACATTGAGATTGGTGATTTAGACAATGCCGCCGTCATTCTTAAGAACGTGATGAATCTTGGTAATTCGAACCAACAGCAGAAAGCTCAACACTTATTATACTCAATCCGTTAAAGTCATTATAGCAATTGCTATTAATAGCAATAGACTGGAAAATATATGATAATGCGCACCTTATTTTTTACAAGGGCAATAAATTGATGCGAATTGCGTTAGGCATTGAATACGATGGCAGTAATTATTGTGGTTGGCAGCGACAAAATCACGTAAATAGTGTGCAACAAGAGCTGGAAAAAGCACTGTCTGTTGTTGTTAATCAACCGGTGGGCGTGATTTGTGCTGGCAGAACGGATACTGGTGTGCATGGTACCGGGCAAGTGATTCATTTTGATTCTCCCGTTGATCGTGGTGAACGAGCCTGGACCCTCGGCGTAAATACCAATTTACCGAAAGACATCTCGGTAAAGTGGGGGCACAGAGTTAGCGATGATTTTCATGCCCGTTTTAGTGCCACGGCACGACAATACAAGTACATCATTTATAACGGCACAAAACGTCCAGCAATTTTCTATAAAGGCTTGAGTCATTGCTATGATCACCTCGATGCACAATTAATGGATGAAGCCGCTCAGCACCTTGTCGGTGAGCATGACTTTACTTCATACCGTACCGTACACTGTCAGGCTAATTCGCCGATAAGAACCATTTCACATCTCAATGTTCATCGACACGGTGAATATGTGGTCATAGATATAAAAGCCAATGCATTTTTGCATCATATGGTGAGAAATATTGCTGGCAGCTTGATGCGGGTAGGGCGGAAGTTAGAAACTGTTGCCTGGATTGATGAAGTATTGGCCCATAAAAACCGTTGTAAGGCGGGGATGACGGCGCCTTCTGGCGGCCTGTATTTTGTCGATGTTACTTACCCTGATAAATTTAATATTCCGCAACCTGAAAATGGCCCTTTATTTTTGTAATTAAGTATCAGTTGATGCCATTTTTGGTTAAAAGTTATGCAAAAGTTGCGATCTTGAAGTAAAATTCGAGAAAACAGACCAGTTTTTACTATAATTCACTAGGTGATTTGTGGTTAAATTGGCGGCTATATATTTTCAAGCTTATTGACCTGGTTAAATCCTTGTCAGTAAATAAAAAATTTAATTATTCAGTGGCTAGTTTTATCCGACTAGATTAAACAGCGGCTGACTAAAATTACCAATAATAGGCATACTCAATTATGAGCTGGATTGAAAAAATTCTACCAAAACCGAAGACTTCATCTTCGAGTAAGCGCAACATCCCAGAGGGTGTTTGGACTAAATGTGGTTCTTGTAGTGCGGTACTTTACAAAACTGAACTTGACCGTCAGTTAGGCGTTTGCCCTAAGTGTGATCATCATATGCGTTTAACGGCGCGTAAACGGTTAGAGTCATTTTTAGATCAAGGCGAAAGAGTTGAAGTTGGCGCTGAATTAGCGCCAAAAGATGTGTTGAAGTTTAAAGATTCAAAACGCTATAAAGACAGACTATCAGCGGCACAAAAAGCGACGGGCGAAAAAGATGCTTTAGTTGCTTTGCGTGGTGAGTTGGCGGGAATGCCTATAATTGCCGTTGCTTTTGAATTCTCATTCATCGGTGGTTCAATGTCATCGGTGGTTGGTGCCAGATTTGTGAAAGCGGCAGAAGAATGTTTACAGCATAATTTACCATTAGTGTGTTTTTCAGCCAGTGGTGGCGCACGGATGCAAGAGGCGTTAATGTCATTAATGCAAATGGCGAAAACCAGTGCTGCATTAGCAAAAATGAGCGAAAAAGGCTTACCATTTGTTTCGGTGTTAACCGACCCTACTATGGGGGGCGTATCGGCAAGTTTAGCGATGTTGGGTGATATTAACGTAGGTGAGCCAAAAGCTCTGATCGGTTTTGCCGGTCCGCGTGTTATTGAACAAACGGTTCGTGAAAAATTACCCGAAGGTTTTCAACGCTCTGAATTTTTATTAGCGCACGGTGCTATTGATATGATCGTTGATCGCCGTCAAATGCGCTCAACCCTGGCACGTATGATTGCCAAATTTATGGGACATCCAGAGCCAAGCATTTAATCGCATCGGTTCAATCCTTTTACTCTCAGCGCTAAAGAAAGATTTATCATGAATCAAACAACTAGCCATTCATCGCTATCGAGCTTAGATGAGTGGCTTTTTTATTTAGAGTCTATCCACGCCACTGAAATTGACATGGGCTTAGCTCGCATCTCGGTGGTTGCTAAGCGGCTAAACATTGCACTGACCACATCGACAGTCATTACTGTTGCGGGTACCAATGGCAAAGGCACTACCTGTGCTTTTCTGGAAAACGCCTTAATCAGTGACGGTCATAGTGTTGCCGTGTACAGTTCACCACACATTGAAAAATTTAATGAGCGCTTACGCATCAATCATCAGTATATCGATGATCAAAGTTTAATTAATGCGTTTGTTCGCATTGAAGAAAGTCGCGCTGAAATATCTTTAACGTATTATGAATACACCACCTTGGCGGCATTGCTCATTACTGAGAACCTCCTGCCTGACTATGTTATTTTAGAAGTGGGCTTAGGCGGGCGTTTGGACGCCACTAATTTGATCGATAGTGATATTGCGGTAATTACCAGTATTGATATTGACCATCAGGCATTTTTAGGGAATACCCGAGAAGCGATAGGCTCTGAAAAGGCTGGGATTTTTCGCTCTGGCAGGCCTGCCATTATTGGCGACCTGCAAGTTCCAGCCAGCGTAACTGAATATTGTCAGCAAATACAATGCTTACCGATAGTCAGAAAACAACATTTTGATATTCAGAGTGAGGGATTAGACCGCTGCTGGGATTGGCAATGTTCAAATTTTGTGCTTAACGATTTACCGCCAACATTTATTCCCAGAGATAATGTCGCCACCGCATTGATGGTGCTGAAGCAGTTAAATGTTGAATTAACCACTGAGAAAGTATCAAGCTGGATCTTAACGACCAAACTGCAGGGGCGCACTGAAGTGGTAAGGCAGCAACCTATGGTTGTGCTAGATGTGGCTCATAACCCCCATGCCGCCAGATATTTAAACAAATATGTAACCGCCAATGCCAAAGGCAAGGTTTTCGCGATAACTGCGATGTTAGCCGATAAAGACATTAAGGGCACGTTGACTGAGATGTTTGATTGTGTCGATCATTGGTATGTGGCAAGTTTGAATAATTCTCGCGGTGCGAGCCAGGAAAAACTCGGCAAAATTCTTAAAGATGCCAATATTATCTGTAATAGCTTTGACAATGTGGTTGATGGCTATAGAATAGCGTTAGAGAATGCTAATAATAATGACATGATTATCATTTTTGGTTCGTTTTTTACCGTAGCCGAAATTAAAAAATCAGAGTATTAAAAAGCTTAACCGCTAAGCTTTAAGGAGCCGTTTTGTCGACGCCGTTTCAAAATCGAATAGTAGGGACTATTATTGTTGCTGCTGCCGCTATTATTTTTTTACCCGATGTATTTGACGGTGAAAAAAAGGCCTATCAAGCTCAGTTCGAAACTGTGCCTAATGGCGCTAAACCCGTTCAAAAGATAGACATTCAAAAATTTCCAGAGCAGTCTTTTGCTCAGTTAAATGCGACTAAGCCGTTAGCCACCGATGTTGCCCTCGATGATGAGTTAGTGATTAACCCTGAAATTAAACAAGGGTCTACCTCCATTGCAGCTAAAAACATCAAAGCTGAACCTAAAGCAAAAGTTAAAACCACGGCAAAAGTTATAAAAGAGCAGCCGAAAGTACTGAATGTGACACCCGCAGACGTTAAAAAAACACAGGCTTATGCCATTCAATTGGGCAGTTTTAAACATCGTAAAAATGTTGAGCAATTAGTTAAAAAGTTAAAAACGGCTGGATATACGGTGTTTACTAAACCGGTAAAAACAGCCGCGGGAACTTTGACCAAAGTATTTATCGGCCCAGAAATAAATAAACCATCACTGCAAGCTAAGTTACCGAAACTTAAACAAATAAGTGGTGTGCAAGGACGGATTGCTGTTTTTCAACCTATTAACTAATAATAGATGATGAGAAAAAAGTAATAATCATTAGTAACTAAAGCGGTGATTCTGTTAGAATGCGCCGCATAAAAAGTAGGAAGACCAACGTATGATTTGGATAGATTATGCCATCTTAATTGTAATAGGTATATCAACACTGATCAGTTTAGTTCGAGGCTTTGTTAAAGAGGCCGTTTCATTAATTGTTTGGATAGCCGCTTTTTTTGTAGCCAGTAGTTTTTATCATGATCTGGCAGCATATTTAACCAATATCAGTGATCCCATGTTCAGAAATGCAGCAGCGATCGCGATATTGTTTATTACAACATTAATTCTGGGGGCCTTGATCAATTACATGATAGGGCAACTAGTGACAAAAACTGGATTGTCTGGTACCGACCGTGTTCTTGGTTTAGCGTTTGGTGCATTAAGAGGAGCATTAGTGGTAAGCGCTATTCTCTTCTTTATGGATGCATTTACTCCCGCTCCGTCAAGTACCTGGTGGCAACAGGCAGTTTTAATTCCCGAATTTAGGGTAGTGATAGAATGGTTCTTTGATTACATTAAAGCATCATCAAGTTTTTTATCTTAATTCAAATTTCTTGCGGAGAGAAAATTCATGTGCGGTATTGTTGGCATAGTAGGTACATCACCGGTAAGCCAAGCTTTATATGATGGTTTAACTGTAATTCAACATCGCGGCCAAGATGCTGCCGGTATTGTAACGATCAGTGATAATAAATTTAGGCTGAGAAAGGGAAATGGCTTAGTTAAAGATGTGTTTCATACCAGGCATATGCTTAGGTTACAGGGCAACATAGGTATTGGCCATGTGCGCTACCCTACTGCCGGTACGTCGAGTTCTTCAGAAGCTCAACCTTTCTTTTCAAACTCTCCTTACGGAATTTCTTTAGCCCATAACGGTAATTTAACCAACGCCAAAGAATTAACCGATTGGCTTTATACGAATGCCCGTCGCCATGTTAATACTACCTCTGATTCTGAGTTATTGTTAAATGTGTTTGGTCATGAATTACAAAAGTCGGATAGCCTGGATTTAACGGCGGAAGACATTTTTAAAGCCGTTTCTAAAGTGCATCGTCATGTTCGCGGAGCGTATGCCACAGTAGCACTGATTGTTGGTCATGGTATGGTTGCATTTCGTGACCCGTATGGCATTCGTCCGTTAGTGTTCGGTAAGCGAGAAACCGAAAAAGGCACTGAGTACATGGTGGCATCTGAGTCAGTAGCCTTAGATGCCTGCGATTTTGAGTTCATCCGTGACGTGGCCCCCGGAGAAGCGGTTTACATTACCGAAGACGGGCAGTTATTTAGCCATCAATGTGCTGAAAACCCAACCTACAATCCATGTATTTTTGAATTTGTTTATTTTGCTCGTCCAGACTCAACCATTGACAAAATGTCGGTATACGGTTCAAGAGTTGAAATGGGAACAGCGTTAGGTGAAAAAATCTCTCGAGACTGGGAAGACGTCGACATCGACGTGGTGATTCCGATCCCGGAAACATCTTGCGATATTGCTTTGCAAATAGCGAATCATTTAGATATTCCTTATCGTCAGGGTTTTGTTAAAAACCGTTACGTTGGCAGAACTTTTATCATGCCAGGCCAAGCTGAACGCAAAAAATCGGTAAAGCGTAAATTAAATGCCATTACCCAAGAGTTTAAGGGCAAAAACGTATTATTAGTGGATGACTCCATTGTTCGTGGTACCACCTCTGAACAGATCATCAGCATGGCACGTAACGCTGGCGCGAAAAAAGTTTATTTTGCGTCTGCGGCTCCTGAGGTTCGCTTTCCGAACGTCTACGGTATTGATATGCCAAGTGCCACCGAGCTTGTTGCGCATGGTCGTGAATTAGACGATATTTGTCAATTAATCGGTGCTGATAAACTGATTTATCAAGACCTGGAAGATTTAATTTCTGCCGTAGGCAAAGGCAATAAAGACATTAAAGAGTTTGAAACCTCAGTATTTAATGGTCGCTATATTACCAACGACATAGACAATGATTATCTTGAACAGCTTGATGCCTTGCGCAGCAATGAGAATAAAGAAGATTCTGATAAAGAAGCGGACTCAATTCTCGATTTGCATAACGAAGGTGCAGAGTAGCGGTACGCTAGAGAATAAAAACAGGAGCCAACGGCTCCTTTTTTTTCGATTACATTTTGTAAGCACGTTTTGAATTTAGGAGGTCCCGTTTTTCAACGGGATGACGTGGCGCAAGTAAACACTAGCTGTTTATGTTTCTAATCTTTAAAAAATACGCCGTCATTCCGACGAAGGTCGGAACCTCCATGCTTGACAGCGCGCAGTTGAAACGGGATGACGGCGGAAGTTAACACTAACCGTTTATGTTTCCAATCTTTAAAAAATACGCCGTCATTCCAAACTTATTTTGGAACCTCCCTGCTTGACAGTGAGTCTTGTAAATTTAGCTCTTCGTCTCTCGACAGAGTTACGACAAAAAAAGGCTGCAAAACTTGCAGCCTTTTTTGTTGATGTCGTAAGGTAAGTCTTTATCCCATAAACTCAGGGCCAAAGCCCAAGGTCCATATCATCGCCGTACCAGCAAGTATGGTGACCAATAATACCAAGCCCACAGTAACAACCGAACTGGCGTAAATAAAGCCTTTCTCTTCCGGAATGTGCATCATGATAGGTACCCCCGAATATAGTAGGTATACCGAGTATGCAACTGCTGTCATGCCGGCCAGGGCGACAAACCAAAGTACCGGATAGAGCGCGGCTAAGCCTA
Organism: Thalassotalea sp. ND16A; assembly: GCF_000764205.1. Taxonomy (GTDB): domain Bacteria; phylum Pseudomonadota; class Gammaproteobacteria; order Enterobacterales; family Alteromonadaceae; genus Thalassotalea_A. The sequence goes on along the minus strand of NZ_JQDZ01000009.1, from coordinate 65,301 downwards.
CCATTAATACCGGTGTGGCGGCATATGAGGCTAATTCTAATGCTTGCGTAAAACTTGGATTGGCATCAAATGTTTTTGCCATCCATTGAATTAAATAGGCTAAGGCAAAAACCCCGGCAATGATTGCTCCGTACATGCCGGCGGCCAGCGTTAATGCGCTACCTTCCGTTATTTTTACCGGATCACCGGCCCCTATACTCCAGCCGATATGGGCGGCAGCATAGTAACCGCATATTGATGGAATTAAGGCTACTAGCAAAACGTGAGTTAAGCCGTACATCATGCTTTCATGACGTGTATCTATATCATTCCATTCTTCTTTCGGATGTGCGTATAAACCCCAAATATGATTTAGTATCATTTTTAACTTCCTCTTTCGCTATCCCCATGTTCAAATTTAATTGTGTTGTTATCGAATTAAAATTGAACTACTACTTAGCAGATTTGGTTGTTATTTTATTGTTATTATTAATCTGCTTAACTTAGTTATGTAACATGTAGCGCTATTCGTCAAGACTTGTTTGAAAATCAAGCAGAAAAAGATTGCTTTTTTAACTTTTTTTAAGCCTAACCACCTTCATAAATTCAAATTCCATACCGGCAATCAGTTCCACTTGCCGATAATAGGTTAAATTTAATCTTGAGCCTTTTAACGATTGATAAGGTTGTTTACGTTTATATTTAAAAGGGACATCGATATCTGCAATCATTATGGTATTGATGTACCAATCGTCTTCCTGGCGCTGCACATGCGACACCACTTTAAGATCATCGCTATGGATCAAATCCTTATGGTTGTGTAAAAGTTTTTTGATATCTTTAGTCATCACTTTATTTATCTAATTTTTCGTAAAAGTTTAAACTTAAAGTTCGAGTAGGGCGCAAAGCGTACGGCTAAATCTTTTAAAAACGGGCGGTGTAACACCGACTTTAAGTGACTGAAGTTTTCGAAACCAATTTTGCCGCTATATTGGCCCATACCACTGGGACCTGAGCCACCAAAGGGTAAGTCGGGCACTGCGTTGAACATGATCACATCATTGATGCATTGGCTACCTGAGCCGATAGATTTCACCCAGTCTTGTTGTTGTGCCTTGTCGCGAGTAAAGATATACGAAGCGAGCGGTTTTTCTCGACCAATGACAATGTCTTTTGCTCCTTGATAATCATCAACCGTGATGATTGGAAAAATGGCACCAAAGATCTCTTCACTCATCAAGGTAGAGTCCATTGCCGGATTGACGATAATGGTTGGCTCGAAGTATCTATTATCGATATCAAATGCACCACCATGAACAATTTCGCCACTGTCTAAGTACTGTGACAAGCGCTCTGTATGGCGAGAATTTACTATCCTGCCGTAACTGTCACTGCTACTGGGGTCTATTGTAAACATCGCCTTAATTTGCTTTTTAAGAGCTGTGACCAGTGGCTCTACCATAGCGGCAGAGGTTAATATGTAATCGGGGGCAATGCAGGTTTGTCCAGCATTCATCCACTTGCCCCAGGCCAGTCGTTGTGCGGTTATATCAATATGCGCGCTTTCGTCGACAAAAACCGGACTCTTACCACCCAGCTCTAAGGTAACCTGAGTTAAATGTTTTGCCGCAGCACTCATGACAATACGCGCCACCATACCATTGCCTGTGTACATAATATGATCAAAAGGAAGTTCCAATAAGGCCGTGGTTTCAGCGACCGCGCCTTCAACTACGCTAAAGGCTTTGTTGTCCAAGTATTGTGGGATCAATTTTGCCAGCAAGCTTGATACTGCCGGTGCCAGTTCAGACGGTTTGAGCACCGCACAATTACCCGCTGAAACAACGGCGACAAGTGGTGCTAACACTAGCTGCAGTGGGTAATTCCACGCACCCATAATAAGTACGGAGCCCTGCGGTTCCGGCTGAATATAAGATTTTCCGGGCAGCACAATCAGTGGCGTCCACACTTTACGCGGTTTACTCCATTTTTTCAGGTGTTTTAATACATGGTCAACATCGAGGGTAATATAGGATAATTCAGTAACCCAGGCTTCTTGCGCAGGCTTTTTTAAGTCACTGTACAAAGCCGCTAAAATCTCAGCTTCATTATCAAGCACTAACTGTTTAATTTGTTTCAGTTGCTGAATTCGCCAATCTAAATCTTTGGTGATGTTAGAATTAAAATAGTCTTTTTGTGCAATTAATATGTGCTGATAGTTCAAAATACAATCCTAAAGTGTTGTTTTTAGCTGAAGTCTGCTTAAAAGTTATTGGCGTTTGATCCCTAACAGCCAACTTATCTGGCGCCGGATCAATTTATGAATATGGTCAAATTTAACCTCTTCTTTTGCTGTCGCCAAATACTTATATTGAATTCGGGTAATTGCAATCAAGGTTAATTCACCATCAATTTCAGGATCCACTTTGTTGAAATAAGCAGCAATACGGGTGAATGGGCTTAATAATGCACTAATGTGCTGATTGGCTAAGTCTTTCAATTCCTCGGAATACAGCATTTCGGTAAAAAATATTTGCTCTACCGCTAAACCGGTTGAACGATGAATGATGTTGTCATACATATGACTGGCAGCAATATGGCTTAACTGTTGACAAATTTTCTCTTTAGTCGAAACTTTACGCAACGTTGCGGCATCAAAACTGTCGAGTATATTGAAAACTTCAGACCATTCATCTTGAGAAGAATTAAGGATGATTTCGGAACTTAAACTTATCGCTTCTCTAATCAACTCTTGAATATCTTTGAAGTAATAGGTGGTAAGAGACAGTTGCGTCTCAGCTTGTAAAGCAACGGCCCGGTGTGTTGTTCCCTTGATGCCAGATCTGGCTATGACTTCTATCGCAGCTTTTAAAATTTTGTGACGGGTTTTCTCGCCCTTTGCTCTGCGGTTTATATTGACTGTTGTCATATTATCCCTGTTTCGATTAACAGTTAACCCTGAGGTTATAATACCAAATTGAAGAAATATCAGCTCATTTTCAATGGTTAAAAAGTAGACCACATACTTAATCAAATTGGTATGATTTGAAGAAAAATTTTAGAAATATACGTTAATGGCTAGGGCGAAAATAAGCAACTCTTTTTCATGGTCTGTAAATTCAATAACGACGTTGCCGGATGATGGTATATTTAATCTAAGAATACTTTTTGTCGCGGGATTTATCATGATAAAATTAACCAATTACTTTCTTTGTTGTTAATTTAAATAATGCCAAATTCAAAATTACTCGTGCCAATCCTTAAGTTTTTACAATGTGCTACACCAGATGCCTGGGTAGATGAGGCAAAAAAAACAGAAAACCTACAATTAATCCTTACCGATCATATGCTGTGTGAATTAAAAGCGGCGCAAAGTGCAATGTTTTTAATCAGAAAATATGCGGTCGATAAAGACAGCAGTAAAGTGCTACTGGAATGGTTAAAACCTTTTGAGCAGTTCATTTATAAAAAAACCGGCACGCTGGCAACACTGAAAAAAGCGGAAAAATTAACTAAATCAATCCTGCCTAAAAGTGAATCGCCCTATGGTCAGGACTTAATTGATAAAATGGTATTACTGATTAAAGAAGAGCTGCATCATTTCTATCAAGTATTAGAGATCATGATCAATCGCAATATTCCCTATCAAAACATTACCGCCGGCAGATATGCCAAAGGCATGCTTAAACACGTAAAAACGTACGAACCAGAAGCATTAATTGATAAGTTAATTATTGGCGCTTACATTGAAGCGCGATCGTGTGAGCGATTTGCCAAACTTGCGCCGCATTTAGATGATGAGTTAAATAAGTTTTATGTATCGCTATTGCGCTCTGAAGCTCGTCATTATCAAGATTATTTGACTTTGGCGGCAGACATTGCCGATGAAGACATCAGCGACAGAATTCGCTTTTTTGGGCAAGTAGAGGCGGAATTAATTTTATCTTGTGATACTGATTTTAAATTCCACAGTGGCTTACCGGCTTAATAAATCTTAAATTAATTTTCTCTTACAAAATTTATCAATCAATTTTCTTGATTAAGTTGTTATTATGTAACCGGATGTTTATTATTTATCCTTATTTGCCGTGTTGGCAAACGAGAAAATACTGCAAGGATAATAATAATATGCAAAAGTCTTTAATCGCTTTAACCCTGGCTGCAGCGCTAAGTGGTTGTAGTGAGGGTGCAAAAACCAACAACCTCGAAACTTCAACCCCAGAACCCACTGTTGTCGTACAAAAACAGTTAACCGAAACAGAGCGGTTAAATGAGTGGTTTGCTGAAAAATTTGAACAGCAATTGCAAATGAGTCCGATGTATTTGACTTTTCTTGGTCGAAAAGAGCGATACGATGAAGTTGATGACTTCTCAGAAGCCGAAGAAGACAAGCAATTGGCCTGGTTAGGCGACACTGTTAAAGAGTTAAAAGCCAGCTTTGATTATGCAAAGCTTAGCAACGAGGCGCAAATATCCTACAATATTTGGCTATATCAGTACGAGCAACAACTTGCCGGCAAAGAATTCAAATATAACAACTATGTATTTACCCAAATGCAAGGCATGCAATCTTTTGCCGCGCAATTTTTAATAAACTTTCATAACGTAGATGATGCCACCGATATGCAAGCGTATAGCAAACGTGTCAACGGCATGTCTGATGGTATTACGACGTTATTAAGCCGAGCTCAATTACATGCCGAAAAAGGTGTAAGAGCACCAAGATACTCCTATGAAGGCGTTATCGAACAAGCGACAAATTTAATCACCGGTGCGCCATTTACTGAAAGTGAAGAAGACGCAGCGTTATGGGCCGATGGCAAGCGCAAGGTTGCAGCATTGGTGAGCAACGAGGTTATCGACCAGGCAGCGGCAGATCAGTTATTGGTCGACTTTAAAGCGGCATTGATGAATAGCTTTTTACCTGCCTATAAAGAGCTCATTACCTGGTTTAAAGCCGATATCGCAAATACCGATGAGATGGCAAAAGGTGTTGGTGGGCAAGTCAATGGTCAAGCCTATTACAACCATCAGTTAAAAGTGAGTACGACCACCGATTTAACTGCCGAACAAATTCATCAAATTGGTTTAGATGAAGTCGCTCGTATTACCAAAGAAATGGAACAGATCAAAACCGATGTTAAATTTGATGGCAGCTTAAAAGCGTTTTTCGACTTTATCAAAACTGATGAGCAGTTTTACTATCCGGATACCGACGCAGGTCGCCAGGCCTATATTGATGATACCGAAGCATTTTACGTAAAGGTTGCCGATCAGCTGCCTAAGTTCTTTGGTATATTGCCAAAAGCTGGTTTGGTGGTTAAACGCGTGGAAGCGTTTCGTGAGCAACCTGGTGCCGCAGCACATTATAACTCGGGTACCGCAGATGGCTCACGACCAGGCGTATATTACCTGCACTTATCCGATATGACGGCAATGCCAAAAAACGAATTGGAAAGTGTTGCTTACCATGAAGGTAACCCCGGTCATCATATGCAAATATCGATAGCTCAGGAACTAACCTCTGTACCTCAATTTAGAACTCAGGCAGGTTTTAATGCCTACAGCGAAGGCTGGGGCTTATATTCTGAATTATTGGCGAAAGAGATGGGCGGTTATCAAGACCCGTATTCAGACTTTGGCCGACTGATCAATGAAATATGGCGTGCCGTACGATTAGTGGTAGACACCGGCATTCATGCTAAAGGCTGGACTGAAGAACAAGCGATTGCTTATTTTGAAGAGAAAGTACCAACCTCGAAAACCACCATTGTTTCTGAAGTTAGGCGCTATACCGTATGGCCAGGGCAAGCAACTGGCTATAAAATTGGTATGTTAAAAATCCAAGAGCTGCGCGCCAACGCAGAACAGCAACTAGGCGAGAAATTTGACATCCGTGGCTTCCATGACACCATTTTAGGTGGTGGGGCAATGCCGCTGGAAATTCTCGAGCGTAGAGTCAACGAGTGGATCGCAACTAAGAACTAGTGTTAAGCTGCGGGCAACGAGCTACTGGCTACGGGCTGTGTATTTGATTAATTCACCTATGGTGTAACAATACTAAGTCTGCCAGAGGTTCGAAGCCCGAGGCTAGAAGCGACAGATATAACGCAGCGAAATGGTTCAGCGAGGGTTAAGACGAAAATGGTTGATTCAATAATTCATACCCCTCAGGACTGAACTTTAGCCAGGCACCTTGTTCATACCAGTCACCAAGCACTATGCGTGTAGCCGCTTGATTGTTGACTTCAAGCTGATGAATTGCCGGACGGTGGGTATGGCCGTGTATTAATAATGTAGAACCAACTTCGGCTAACACTTTAACCACTTCTTTCTCGGTAACATCCATAATATCTTGTGCCAAATCTTTTTCAGTCATCGCGACTTTTTGACGATAATTACGTGCCATATTCTTGCGCACTTTTAACGGTAAGCATTTAATGACACCTTGCCACCACCAGGAACGAGATTTCTTGCGAAACTGTTGATATTCCAGATCGCGGGTACACAAGGAATCGCCATGCATGATCAAGGTTTTTTGCCCATATAAGTCGATTAAACAACTGTCAGGCAATAAGGTCATACCGCATTTTTTTGCGTATTTTTTTCCGAGCAGGAAATCGCGATTGCCAACAATGAAAAATATTTGCGTGCCAGTTTCACTGAGTGCTTTTAGCTTGGCGGCAATGTTTAATACGAATGGTGAGTCATCGTCATCGCCTACCCAAAACTCAAAGAAGTCACCGAGAATATACAGCTTTTCCGCTTTTGGTGCTTCATTATGCAAAAAACTCAGGAAGCAATCGGTAATATCCGCTCGCTCCTGAGTTAAGTGTAAGTCAGCAATAAAATAGGTTAGCAATTATGCTACCTCAACAGACTCTATGGTAATGTCTTCTAATGGTACATCATCGTGGTGACCATTTCGGCCTGTTGCAGCAAGTGTCATTTTATCAACAACATCCATACCTTCAACAACATTAGCAAATACACAGTATCCCCAACCTTGAACCGACTCATTTTTAAAATCTAGGAAAGTGTTATCGACTAAATTAATGAAAAATTGAGCAGAAGCTGAATGAGGATCTTGAGTACGAGCCATCGCCAAAGAGCCACGAGTGTTGCTTAAACCATTATTGGCTTCGTTATCGATTGCTGCACGAGTCGTTTTTTCACCCATGCCAGATTCAAAACCACCACCTTGCGCCATAAAGCCTTTAATTACACGGTGAAAAATAGTACCTGTGTAAAAGCCTTCTTCACAATATTGTTTAAAGTTTGCTGCAGTTTTAGGGGCATTATCAAAATCTAATGCAATTTTAATCTCACCTAAGTTCGTTTTAAACGTGATCATTTTTCGTTTCCTTGATTTAATTGTTAACTGCCGTACGACATTATGCGATGAATTGTAACCTACTCGCAGAATCTGTAAAGGTTAAAAAGGTAAAACCCTTGTACTGTGAATAACATTATGGTGAAAGTTGAACGCATTTGCGTTAAATATTAATATTTATCGGCTTTTAGTTTCTCGTTTCTAGTTTCTGCTTAGTAGTTCGGGTACAATTGCGCGCAAATTTTTAAAATATAATCAGTTCATTTTACTGATGCTAAAACATGAGAGAGCCAATGTTACAGATATACAATACCTTAAGCCGTAAAAAGGAAGAGTTTAAACCAATTAATCCTGGAAAAGTGGGCATGTATGTTTGTGGTATTACGATTTATGATCACTGCCATATTGGGCATGCCCGTACTTATGTCGCATTCGATGTCATTGCCCGTTATTTACGTCACCTTGGTTATGACTTAACTCATGTTCGTAATATTACCGATGTCGATGATAAGATCATCAAACGCGCAGCCGAAAACAATGAAAGTTGTGAAAGCTTAACCACACGGATGACCGCAGATATGTATGCGGACTTGGATGCGTTGAATGTTGCTCGCCCGGATATCGACCCGAAAGTGACGACACATATGCCAGAGATCATTGATATGATCGAACGCATTATTGCCAACAAGCATGCCTATGTCGCCACCAATGGCGATGTGATGTTTGATGTATTGTCTTATAAAGATTACGGCAAATTAAGCATGCAAAACCTGGACATGCTGCAAGCGGGATCTCGTGTCGATATTGATGATGCAAAAAATAACCCGATGGATTTTGTTTTGTGGAAAATGGCCAAGCCCGGTGAACCCGCGTGGTCTTCACCCTGGGGTGAAGGTCGTCCTGGCTGGCATATTGAATGTTCGGCAATGAACTCGAAGCATTTAGGCAATCATTTTGACATTCATGGCGGCGGCAGCGATTTACAATTTCCTCATCATGAAAATGAAATTGCCCAGTCATGCTGTGCCTACGACACACCTTACGTAAATTACTGGTTGCACGGCGGCATGGTGCAAGTGGATAAGGTCAAGATGTCAAAGTCGTTAAATAACTTCTTTACCTTGCGCAGTGTATTAGAAAGTTATGATGCTGAATCTGTTCGGTATTTTTTAGTGTCTAGCCAATACCGCAGTCAATTAAACTATTCGCAAGAGAACCTAACCCAGGCACGAGCATCGCTTGAGCGCATTTATACCGCACTGCGTGATGTTACCCCGATTGAAGTTGAGCTCAAAGGTAATGAATATGTCGCTCGCTTTGAGCAGGCAATGAATGATGATTTTAATACTCCGGAAGCTTTGCCGGTAATCTTTGAATTATCGAAAGAAGTAAATCGCCTTAAAAACGAAGACTCACAAAAAGCCGGCGAGTTAGCATTCGTCTTGATAACACTGGGTGCCGTTATTGGTATTGCCCAAAGTGATCCGGAAGACTTCCTTCATGGTGAGGCCGATGAAGATGCTGGGCTAATTGAACAGTTAATTGAACAGCGTAATAGCGCGCGTGCCAATAAAGACTGGGCCATGGCAGATGATGCTCGTGATAAATTAAAAGCGATGAAGGTTATTTTAGAAGACAGCGCCGGTAAAACCACCTGGCGCAGAGGCTAAGAACAACTAGCTTGAGCTAATTTACGCACTATACCCGACCGGAGGTCCCTGAATAAATCAGGGATGACCTGGTGTAAATTTTCTGAAAAAGATATAAACTCTAGAAAAAATACTCCGTCATTCCAAACTTGTTTTGGAACCCCCCAAGTTGACAGCGAGCGCTTGTATTTTTAACTATCTGCTCTGATAATATTAAATAAGCCCCAAGCTTGTATTGTAAACAAAATTTGGGCTGCAAAAATGCTGCTTGTACCTTGTACCTTGTACCTTGTACCTTGTACCTTGTACCCAGTCCCTATTTTGAACTATGAAACTCTTCACAAGCAATTAACGTATTTTCAATTAAACTTGCAACTGTCATCGGACCAACACCACCGGGTACCGGCGTAATAAACGCGGCTTTTTCTTTGGCAACGGCAAATTCAACATCACCAACCAGTTTGCCGCTGTCTAAACGGTTAATGCCTACATCGATCACGATCGCACCTTCTTTGATCCAGTCTCCTGGAATAAATTCGGGTTTGCCAACAGCTATTACCACCAAATCCGCCTGGCGAATACGGGCTTCGAGATTTTTGGTGAAACGGTGCGTGGTTGTAGTAGTACAACCGGCCAATAACAACTCTAGCGTCATTGGCCGGCCAACTATATTTGACGCGCCAACTACAACGGCTTCCAAACCATGGGGCTTAACCCCGGTTGATTCAATTAACGTCATGATACCTTTAGGGGTGCAAGGGCGAAGACCGGGTTGGCGTAAACATAATTTACCTACATTGGCTGGGTGAAAACCATCAACGTCTTTATCTGGGTGAATATGTTCAATGATCAAATTGGCATCTAAAGCGGCGGGTAAGGGCAGTTGTACCAGTATGCCATCAACGTCATTATCATTATTTAGCTGATCGATTAACTGAAATAAGTCATCTTGAGTTGCTGTTTCTGGTAAATCGTAAGATTTAGAAACAAAGCCTACTTCTTCACAGGCGCGGCGTTTGCTGCCAACATAGACTTCAGAAGCCGGGTCATTACCGACTAAAACAACGGCCAGGCCAGGGGCTCTTTTACCTTCACCTATACGTTGTTGTACTCTTTCTTTAACAGAATGTCTGATCTGCTGGGCAATTGCTTTGCCGTCGATTAACTGTGCGCTCATAAAGCCTTAAATGGAGTTAGAAAAAAACGCGGCTATTTTCGCATAGTTTTTAAGCTGGGTGTAGGTAAAGGGGGAAGTAATTGGCAAATACTTTAAAGTTTTTGATATTGAGCGGAAGAAATTCACTTCTCATTAAATTTTAATCCCCCAAAAAATCAATTTTGCGTCAATATGAGCGGCTTTTTATACAAACTGCGTTAAAATTGAGCGAACGACAAAAATATATCAAAAAGTGTTTGACGGACTTATCTCTCATAGGTAATATGCGCATCCGTTGACACAGTGATGTGTTAGCCAGAAAATATGTCGGTGATTAGCGCAGCTTGGTAGCGCACTTGGTTTGGGTCCAAGGGGTCGCAAGTTCGAATCTTGCATCACCGACCACTTTTTCTTTGGTGGGATTTAGTGTGTTTTATGCTGATAATGATTCGCAAGTTCGAATCTTGACGCATTTATACATTAGCAACCACTTTTTCTTATCTACCATATTAATGTTGAATTTTTTTCAACTTAATATACCCTGTAAGAGGTTTTGCGCCCTTAGCTCAGCTGGATAGAGCAACGCCCTTCTAAGGCGTGGGTCGCAGGTTCGAATCCTGCAGGGCGTGCCATTTCTTATGGTTCAATACAGTGGTGGCTATAGCTCAGTTGGTAGAGCCCCGGATTGTGATTCCGGTTGTCGTGGGTTCAAATCCCATTAGCCACCCCATTTTTTAAATGGAAAGAAATATCGGTGATTAGCGCAGCTTGGTAGCGCACTTGGTTTGGGTCCAAGGGGTCGCAAGTTCGAATCTTGCATCACCGACCACTTTCTTTTTCTATTCTAAATATATTTACTATCTATGACCAAACCAACGTTTGGGTGCTCTCAGTCTAATGGGTCGCAAGTTCGAATCTTGCATCACCGACCACTTTCTTTTAAATTTCCAATTTAAAATCAACTCGGTTTGTATAAAGAACTTACTTGGCAAGTTCAAAAAATTTGTCTGGAACAAATTTTCACGTACGCAGTACGCCCGAAGGGTTAAGTACAGGACGTACTTAATACATCTTGCATCACCGACCACTTTCTTTATTTTAAAAATACTACACTCCGTTATTTTTAAAATATTCAATTTTACTTCGTAAATTTTTCTTCAAGATACTAAACCTTACGATTTACTTCGTTAATTCTCTTAAAACAATCAAATTTATTTCATAAGTTTTTCTTCGAGAAACGAAGGTAATGTTTTTGTTGTATTTTAATCTGAGAGGATTATCATCCTGGCGTTCCGCGTTCCGCGTTCCGCGTTCCGCGTTCCGCGTTCCGCGTTTCTTACAAAAAATTAAATTTTTTTACTTTTCTGGTTGTTTTCGCTTTGTTTGCCCATATATATGCCTTAACGTGACGTATCGGCTTGCTAAGTTATTGTTAATAAATAATAACGATGTCTATGCTAGCAAGGGCTACAAGCATTTCTGATGAAATCGCAGGTGTTAGAACACTCGTTGTAATTGTTACAAAGCGCATAAGTTAGTTATCAGCTATTTACAGTCGTGCATTGCACCGCTATAATTCCGCGTCACATTTAATACCAAGCGACATAAATATCTGCTCACTCAGCGATTGGTAAAAGAGTTTTAGGCAAGGCTTTCATTTTGTACTGTGGTTATTCCACTGAAAAAATGTATAACGCAGCATCAAAATCTTTTAACTTCGCCCTTTGGGTGCTTATCAAAGTCACTATAACTGCAGGAAATTTAAAAAAGATAGAAAAACTATCTCTTTCAAATTTCATTTGTTCTAGCACCTTTGATAAACACTGAGTTGACCATATATTCATATCGGTTGGTATCAACACGCTTATATTTAATAGGCGCTAGAACATCTTTTTATCGAGAGATCAGTGAACTGATCTCTCGACTCATAGTCCACCTAAAGGGCGGGCTATGAACTGACGGTAAGCGTTTTGTTTACTGGTAAATATATAAGATGCATTAACAGGCGTTAACACGTCGGAATTTGAGGTATAAAAATGCAAGTATCAGTTGAGACTACTCAAGGCTTAGAACGTAAAGTATCAATTTCTGTTCCAGCCGAAACAGTAGATGTAGAAGTAAAAAACCGTCTACGTCAAATCGCAAAAACACAAAAAATTAACGGTTTCCGTCCTGGTAAAGTTCCACCTTCAGTGATCCAGAAGCGTTACGGTAAATCGGTACGTCAAGAAGTTGCCGGTGAATTAATGCAACGTCATTTCGTTGAAGCTATCATGGCTGAAAAATTAAACCCAGCTGGCCGTCCTGCATTCGTAGCGAAAAGCAACGAAGAAGGTAAAGAGTTAGAGTTTGATGCAACGTTTGAAATCTACCCTGAAGTTGAATTAGCCGGTTTAGAAACGATTAACGTTGAAAAGCCTGTAGTTGAAGTAACCGAGAAAGATCTTGATGAAATGTTTGTTACTTTACAAAACCAGCACAAAACCTGGAAAGAAAACAAGCGTAAAACCAAGAAAGGCGATAAGTTGACGATTGATTTCAACGGTCGTGTTGATGGTGAAGAATTTGAAGGCGGTAAAGCCGAAGCGTTCGAACTTGAACTAGGCGCTGGTCGCATGATCCCTGGTTTCGAAAAAGAAGTTACCGGTATGAAAGTTGGCGAAGAGAAAACTATCAACGTAACTTTCCCGGAAGATTACCATGCTGAAAACCTAAAAGGTAAAGACGCAGAGTTTGATGTTGTTGTTCACAAAACTGAAGGTCCTGTACTTCCTAAAATCGACGAAGAATTTGCGAAATTGTTCGGTGTAGAAGAAGGCGGAATTGACGCTCTTCGTGAAGAAGTTCAGAAAAATATGGAACGCGAATTAACACAAACCGTTAAAGGTAAAGTTAAAGAGCAAGTACTTGAAGGTTTAGTTGCAGCTAACGAAATTGATACGCCAAAAGCGTTAATCACCCAAGAGATTGATGTATTGCGTAAACAAGCAATGGAACGTTTTGGTGGTCAAATGGACCCTGCAAACATGCCGCAATTACCAGCTGAAATGTTCCAGGAACAAGCTGAGCGTCGTGTAAAAGTTGGTTTGTTACTCGGTGAAGTGATCAAAACTAACGAATTAAAAGTGAATGATGACAAGGTTAAAGCATTAATCGAGTCAGCAGCATCTGCTTACGAAGATCCAACAGAAGTGGTTGAATACTACATGAACAACCAGGAACTTCTACAACAAATGCAACACGTTGCTCTCGAAGAACAAGCGGTTGAACTAATTCTTGAAAAAGCTAAAGTTACCGACAAAGCAACAGCATTTAAAGACATGATGAACCCACAAGCGTAATTTCTTTTAGGAATTAACCCGCTTAATCGTCTTTTGCATTGACATTGTCTCTGGCAATAGCTTAAATGGCTTATATGACTGCATATAAGCCATTTTTATTTCTTTAAGGATATTTTTCTTTGTTTACTAATAATAATTCTCAGCAAATCGACAATGCATTAGTTCCTATGGTGGTTGAACAAACACCAAAGGGGGAACGGTCGTTTGATATTTATTCACGTTTATTAAAAGAGCGTGTTATTTTTCTTTGTGGCCAGGTGGAAGAGCACATGGCGAACCTGATCGTTGCTCAATTGTTATTCCTTGAGTCGGAAAGCCCAGATAAGGATATATTCCTTTATATTAATTCTCCGGGCGGCTCGGTAACAGCAGGTATGGCGATTTATGATACAATGCAATTTATCAAACCCAATGTCAGTACAGTATGTATGGGACAAGCGGCAAGCATGGGCGCATTTTTACTTACCGCGGGTGAAAAGGGCAAACGTTTTTGTTTACCAAATGCGCGGGTGATGATCCATCAACCTTTGGGTGGTTTCCAGGGCCAGGCGTCAGATTTTGAAATTCATGCCAAAGAAATCCTGTCTATTAAAGAGAAGCTTAATAGTTTAATGGCTGAGCATACCGGTCAAGATCTTGACAAGGTTGCCAAAGACACTGACCGTGATAATTTCTTAAGTGCGCAAGAAGCCGTAGATTATGGCCTGGTTGATGGCATATTAACCAAAAGATAGTAACTATCTGCAGAAAACCCCATAGTTAATACAAGTAGGCTAGTTAGCTAAGTTGTTAATTGCTTATTTTGTGAAATACTATATAGATAGTGGTAAAAAATAAAGCCTCAACAGTGAGGCACTATCAATGATATTAATTGATAGGTTACGTTTAAATTGAGGTAGAAAACCGTATGACCGACGAAATTAAAGGTAGCGGTGATAACGAAAAGTTATTGTATTGCTCGTTCTGTGGCAAAAGTCAGCATGAAGTGAGAAAGCTGATTGCAGGCCCTTCTGTGTTTGTTTGTGATGAGTGTGTTGAGCTTTGCAACGATATTATTCGTGAAGAAATCAAAGATATTTCCCCGAAAACAGAGTCTGAAAAACTGCCAACGCCGCAAGAAATCAGAGCAAATTTAGATGAATACGTGATCGGCCAAACGCATGCGAAAAAAGTGTTATCGGTAGCGGTTTATAACCATTACAAACGTTTACGTAATGGTGACACTCATAATGGCATTGAATTAGGTAAATCAAATATCCTGCTTATTGGTCCTACCGGCTCAGGTAAAACCTTACTGGCTGAGACGCTAGCGCGGATGTTGGATGTACCATTTACTATGGCTGATGCCACCACATTAACCGAAGCGGGTTATGTTGGTGAAGATGTTGAAAACATCATCCAAAAATTGTTACAGAAATGTGACTACGACGTTGAAAAAGCTCAGCGCGGTATTGTTTACATCGATGAAATTGATAAAATTTCACGTAAATCCGATAATCCATCAATCACCCGTGACGTATCTGGTGAAGGTGTTCAACAAGCATTATTAAAATTGGTTGAAGGCACTATTGCTGCGGTACCACCACAAGGGGGTCGTAAGCATCCACAACAAGAATTTTTGCAAGTCGATACTTCTAAAATCTTATTTATTTGTGGCGGTGCATTTTCTGGTCTTGATAAAGTCATTGAACAGCGCCTGATCACTGGTACCGGTATTGGTTTCGGTGCCGAAGTGAAAGGCAAGGATTCGGAAAAATCGTTAACCGAGCGTTTTCAGGAAGTAGAGCCTGAAGATTTAGTGAAATATGGTTTGATCCCTGAGTTTATTGGTCGTCTTCCGGTAGTTGCCACGTTAACTGAGCTTGATGAAAGTGCATTGATTCAAATACTGCAAGAACCGAAGAATGCGTTAACTAAACAGTTTACCGCCCTGTTCGATATGGAAGGTGTTGAGCTTGAATTTAGGGAAGATGCATTAATAGCGATTGCCAATAAAGCCATGGTCCGTAAAACCGGAGCCCGTGGTTTAAGGTCAATTGTTGAAGCTGTACTGTTAGATACCATGTACGACCTGCCATCACTAACCGATGCCAGTAAAGTGGTGGTTGATGAGTCAGTGATAAAAGGCGAATCAAAACCTATTATCATGTATGAAACGGTTGAAGAAAAACAAGCAAACCAATAAACGACGAAGTCGTTTAAAGTCAAACAAATGCCAGTCAACAGACTGGCATTTTTGTACATGGATGTGCTTATACCCGGCAGGCAGGAAGCCTTTAGAGGGTGATTGTTTTTAAGCTTCTAGCAACGAGCTACTGGCCACGGGCTGTATCTTTGATGAATTTACCTATCGTGTAACAATACGAATTCTGCCCGAAGCCCGTAGCCCGAAGCAATTTTTATTTTGTATACGGAGATACTTATCTACAGCAGACTGAATGCCTTTAGAGTGGGTTCAGCTAAATCTGTAATAAAAACAGTTTAACCTATTGAATAGTTCATCCAAATCCCCATATACTCAAGTAGAGCTTAATAACTGCTAACGATAACTCCACATAAGAAAAAATAATATTGTGATAATCCGTTAGTGTACACATCACCTTTCCAAGAGTATTCCCTATGAGCACAGAGCATTCAGGACCATTTGAAACCCCAGTACTAGCCTTACGTGATGTCGTAGTCTACCCGCAAATGGTCATTCCATTATTTGTAGGCCGTGAAAAATCCATTCGCTGTTTAGATTTAGCGATGGAGAGCGATAAAAAAGTATTTTTGGTCGCACAAAAAGATGCCAGTGTCGATGAACCGCAAGCGACAGATTTATTTGAAGTCGGAACCATTGCCACTATTTTGCAAATGCTGAAGTTACCGGACGGTACGGTGAAAGTATTGGTCGAAGGTATCCAGCGTGCCAGCATCAAAGAATTTGTTGAAACTGAAGAGTATTTTATTGCCAACGTCGACTATTTAGAAGTTGAGCAGAGTGAGACTGATAATCATGAAGTCCTGGTGCGTTCAGCCGTTTCTCAGTTTGAAGGCTACGTTAAGCTTAATAAAAAAATTCCCCCTGAGGTACTTACTTCGGTTTCCGGTATCGATAATGCCGAACAACTTGCCGATACCATGGCTGCCCATATGCCTTTAAAATTACAGGACAAGCAACACGTCCTGGAAATTATTAATGTTGGTGAGCGACTTGAATATTTAATGGCCTTAATGGAAGGTGAAATAGATCTGTTGCAGGTGGAAAAGAAAATTCGCGGTCGGGTTAAAAAGCAAATGGAAAAAAGCCAGCGCGAATATTATTTGAATGAGCAAATGAAAGCCATTCAAAAAGAACTTGGTGATATGGATGATGTGCCAGATGAAGCAGAACAGCTGGCCAAAAAAATTGAAGATGCACAGATGCCAGCCGAAGCCAAAGAAAAAACCTTAGCGGAGCTGCATAAATTAAAAATGATGTCGCCAATGTCGGCTGAAGCTACGGTAGTGCGCAGCTATATTGATTGGATGATTTCGGTACCCTGGAAAAAACGCAGCAAATTAAAGCGTAATTTAAAATTGGCCAATGATGTGCTTGAGCAAGACCACTATGGCCTGGAAAAAGTAAAAGAACGGATCATAGAATATCTAGCCGTGCAGCAACGAGTTACCCAGTTAAAAGGCCCTATTTTGTGTTTAGTCGGCCCTCCTGGCGTTGGTAAAACTTCACTGGGTCAGTCTATCGCCAAAGCAACCGGGCGCAAATACGTGCGCATGGCACTTGGTGGTGTGCGCGATGAAGCAGAAATTCGTGGTCATCGTCGTACCTATATCGGCTCAATGCCGGGCAAGCTGGTACAAAAAATGGCGAAAGCGGAAGTAAAAAATCCATTATTCTTACTGGATGAAATTGACAAAATGGCTTCCGATATGCGTGGAGATCCAGCATCGGCATTACTCGAAGTCCTAGATCCTGAGCAAAACAATGCCTTTAATGATCATTATTTGGAAGTAGATTACGACTTATCGGATGTGATGTTCGTGGCAACGTCGAACAGCATGAATATTCCAGGGCCATTACTCGATCGCATGGAAGTGATTCGCTTGTCAGGTTACACCGAAGATGAAAAGCTTAATATTGCTACCCGTCATCTAATGAACAAACAAATTAAACGCAATGGTTTGAAAGATAACGAAATTCAAATTGAAGACAGTGCCATTATCGGCATCATTCGTTATTACACCCGCGAAGCCGGGGTGCGTAGCCTGGAACGTGAAATTTCAAAACTTTGTCGAAAAGCGGTGAAGAAAATATTGCTTAATGACGAGGTGAAAAAAGTCATCATTAATCAGGATAACCTGGAAGAGTTTTTAGGTGTTCAGCGTTTTGATTATGGCAAAGCGGAAGACGAGAACCGCATTGGCCAGGTTACGGGTCTTGCCTGGACGGAAGTCGGTGGTGAGCTATTGACCATTGAAGCTGCATCAGTACCGGGCAAAGGAAAATTATCGTTTACCGGTTCATTGGGCGAAGTGATGCAAGAATCGATTCAGGCGGCAATGACGGTAGTGCGTAGCCGAACTGAAGGCTTGCGCATCAATTCAGACTTTCATGAGAAGCGTGATATTCATGTTCATGTACCTGAGGGAGCCACGCCAAAAGATGGCCCAAGTGCCGGTATTGGCATGTGTACTGCCCTGGTCTCAAGTTTGACCGGTAATCCGGTTAAGGCGGATGTCGCGATGACTGGTGAAATTACCTTGCGTGGTGAAGTATTAGCGATTGGTGGTTTAAAAGAAAAACTATTGGCAGCACACCGAGGTGGTATAAAAACCGTAATTATTCCAAAAGATAATGAGCGCGATTTAAAAGAAATTCCAGATAATGTGAAAGCCGATTTGGCCATTCATCCGGTAAAATGGATTGATGATGTACTTGAACTTGCCCTGTTAGAATCGCCGGATAAGTGGTCTGTAGCGAGTTAATTCGTGGTATCACTGCTGGTTTTCTTGAAAAATAAGCGATTTTTTCAATAAAAATGAAAAAAATTGCTATTTAGGGGTTTTCAAACGACTTAACTGTGTTAGTCTGAATACCGAAGCCAAGCTAAACCTGCGCTACAGCTTAGCAATAGCAAGGGATAGGCAAATTAAAAAAATGAAATTTGATTTAAATCTTATTTTTTGGAACTCGGAGCTTGCAGTTAATGAAAATGCCTGATATAAAAACTATCGAGCATTTCTGAAAAGCTCCAAATAATAACAATTAAAGGGGAACACATTGTGAATAAGTCACAACTAATTGAAAAAATTGCAGCAGGCGCTGACATCTCTAAAGCAGCAGCTGGCCGTGCGCTAGATTCTTTTATCGATGCTGTATCTGACGAATTAAAATCAGGTGAGCAAGTTGCTCTAGTTGGTTTCGGTACTTTCTCTGTACGTGATCGTGCAGCTCGTTCTGGCCGTAACCCACAAACTGGTGCGACTATTCAAATCGCTGCAGCTAAAATTCCAGCTTTCAAAGCCGGTAAAGCACTTAAAGATGCAGTGAACTAAGAATTACTTCTT
The DNA here is from genome assembly GCF_000764205.1 of Thalassotalea sp. ND16A. GTDB lineage: Bacteria > Pseudomonadota > Gammaproteobacteria > Enterobacterales > Alteromonadaceae > Thalassotalea_A. The sequence continues at coordinate 46,293 of NZ_JQDZ01000009.1, read as the reverse complement.
AGAGTGAAAAAGCTGGCTTATGCCAGCTTTTTTTGTTTATAGAAGAAATATATGCAAAATTTGCATAATTAATAAATTAACTGCAATAAGACGATAATTTTAAAGATAAACACTTCAAGCTCGCCATAGTGTTTGCTACAATCGAGCATCAAAAATTTATGTCCTGATGTTAAGTGACAAGAGAACAATATGTTAGAAAGAATAAGAGAAGGCTCTTCAGGAGTTACCGCTAAGGTTATTTTAGGCCTAGTGATTGCTACATTTGTGTTTGCTGGTGTCGGTAGTTATACCAACTCTGTTGATACCTCTGCAGCTACGGTTAATGACGAAAAAATTAGCCAGCAAGAATTTGAATCAGCGTATCAAAACCAACGTGCTCGTATGGAGCAACAATATGGTGAGATGTTTGCGCAATTAGCAGCAAATGATGTTTACATGCAATCAATGCGTTCAAATGTATTAGAAAACTTGATCAACGAAGAATTATTAGATCAAAATGCCAGGGAATTAAACATCCGCATTAGTGATCAACAAATAAAAGAAGCCATTTATGCAATGGCTGAATTTCAGGTTGATGGCGTGTTTAATAACGATCGTTATTTAATGGTCATTAATCAGGCCGGATTTTATCAGCCTTCTACGTTTAGAGATTACTTACGTACTGATATGGCGCGTCGTCAATTAATGCAGAGTGTCATGGCAACTGAGTTTAGCCTGCCATACCAGCAAGAGCTTTCAGTAAAATTAACCAATCAAACTCGTAGTATTCGTTACGCGACTGTTTCAGCCAAACAATTTGTCGTTAATAGCGAAATCACTGACGCCGAAATTAACGAGTATTATCAAGCCAATCAAAACCGGTTTGCCACGCAAGAGCAGGTCAAAGTTGAATATATCAGTTTAGATATTGCCAACATTAGCAAAGATGTGGTGGTAGAAGCTGCGGAAGTGCAAGCTTATTACGACAATAATATGGATGCCTATTCTACGACAGAACGTCGTCGTGCATCGCATATCTTAATCGAGTTTGCTGATGATGAAGCTGCGGCGCAGCAGCAAGCCAAAGAACTACTTGCCAAAGTTCAAGCTGGTGAAGATTTTGCCGCATTGGCGAAAGAGTTTTCTGCCGATAGTTTTTCTGGTGAAAATGGTGGTGATCTGGACTGGTTCGAACAAGGAGCAATGGATGTCGAATTTGACAAAGCCACTTTCGCCTTAACCTTAGAAAACAATATCAGTGACGTAGTGAAATCTGACTTTGGTTTTCATATTATTAAATTAACTGACTTAGAAGCGGTTAAAACGAAACAGTTTATTGAGGTAAAAGACGAAATCCTTACTCAGTTATCGAACGATAAAGCGTTAGAAATTTATTATGATTTACAAACGCAAATGGCTGAAATTGCCTTTGAATCGCCAGATTCTCTAGATGATGCGGCAGCGGTGATTAATGCTGAAATTAAAACCAGTGACTGGTTAACTCGCGGTAGCAATTCGGCACCATTTAATAATGGTAATGTTATTGACGTTGCTTTTTCGGATGTTGTGTTATTAGATAAAATGAACTCCGATGTGGTTGAAGTTGTTGGTGATGCGCAAGCGATGGTTGTTCGTCTGGCAGAGCATAAAGAGGCTAGCACTAAGCCACTTATCGACGTAAGTGCTCAAATCAAAACGCAACTTGTCAATGATAAAGCAAGCTTAGCGGCACAAGCGGCAAGCGATGCATTATTAGCGAAATTAATTGCCGGTGAAGATACCACTACAGATTTAGCCACTGCTGGCGCTGAATTTGTTACGGCGCAGAACATTGCTCGTAACGGTAGTGACGTTGCCAATAATATTGCTCGTCAAGCGTTTACTTTAGCACACCCGGTTGACGGACAAGTATCTGCGGCCAATACTGTGATGGCTAATGGTGATTACGCGATTGTTGAATTAATTAGTGTGGTTGAAGGTGCTGCCGCTGAAGCGGATGCTAATCTTGCCCAACAACAAACAATGGCATTATCACAATCGGCTTTTGAAGGCTACATTAGCAATTTGAAAGCGAATGCTGAGATCTCTCGTAATTTACCGACTAACGCTGCCCCGCAGTTTTAGACGTTAATAGTCACTTGCTTGAAAGGTCGCTAACGCGGCCTTTTTTGTGGCTGGCAACTGGCAACAAGAAACGGGCAACTGGCTACGGGCAACGAGCCACGAGCCACGAGCAGATCCCGTATGAATTAGATTAAGGGTACGAGGTACAGGGTACAGGGTACAAGCAGTATGGTTGGTGTTTAGAATTCACCCTTATCCCAAAACCTGGTTTGTTTATTCTAGTTTGAACAATACTTTTGCTTATCGCTGACACTATCTGCCCGTGGCTCGCAGCCAGTTGCCCTTAGCTGATTTAGTGGGTACAGGCAGATAGCGCATTACTCAGAGAACTCTCTATATATGCTAATAGCAACTTTGATTGATAATTTATGGTTCTTAAGAAACGAGAAACGAAGAACCATTGTTGCTATGCACGTTTTGAATTTAGGAGGTCCCGTTCAAAAGCATAACGGGATGACGGAGTAATTTTTCTAAGTGTATGATAATCAACTATTTCGGTTTACTTACACCACGTCATATGTGATGTTTTTGCACGGGATCTCACTGAGCGTGCGGTGGGGCTACCGTTTAAAGTCTCTTCGTAACTGGAGGAGATCCCATCCAAAAACATGATGGGATGACGGTGAATTTTTTCTGATATTGTATAGTGGCAATTACTCTAATCGATATTAAAATATACTGCTTGTACCTTGTACCTTGTACCTTGTACCTTGTACCTTGTACCTAATATCCCTTCACTTATCGCTAACACTATCTGCCCGTAGCTCGTAGCTTTTAGCCCGCAGCTTTCTATTTCATCTTCGTCTTTCGTTGCGACATCACTAGCTTACGGGTGTATTTATCTTTCGGGTTGGCTAATACGTCACGGGTATTGCCATATTCGACCACTTTACCTTCACGTAACACCATGATCTTATCGCTAAAGTGTTCGACTACGTCAATATCGTGTGATACCAATAAATACGCCAGGCCCATTTGTTCCTGTAACTTGAGTAACAAGTTTATCATTTGCGCTCTTAGCGATAAATCTAAAGACGCTAGCGCTTCATCGAGTATAACTAACTGTGGTTGTAAGATAATGGCTCTGGCCAGCGATATACGTTGTTTCTGTCCACCAGAAAACATATGTGGATAAAAGTGTAAGTGATCAGCCAGTAATCCAACTTTTTGCAGAGTTGCCCGGATCATATTATTGCGTTGTTCTTCATCGAGGCGAGTGTTTAATAATAATGGCTCTTCCAGTTGCTGGCGTATGGTTAAACTGGGGTTTAAGGTATCGGCGGCATTTTGAAATATCATCCGTACATGTTGGCATCTTTGTTTAAAATTACCGGTTTGCAAGTGTTGACCATTCAGACTGATTTCACCGGTTGTAGGTCGTGCTGCGCCGACAAGAAGTTTCGCCAGGGTTGATTTGCCTGAGCCAATTTCGCCAATTACCGCTAAGGTTTCTTTCGCTTCCAATTTAAATGAAATCGGATGCAATACCGTTACGGCTTTCTGTTTAAACCAGTTTGACTTTATTTTATATTTTTTACTGAGATCTTTTACTTCAATCAAGCTTGCCATATCAATATTCCTTGCGATGGGAGAAATGACAACTGACCTGATGGCCCTGGAAAGATTCTACTTGTGGTGCAAGTACACATTTCTTTTGCGCATTCGGGCAGCGCGGCCCTAACCGACAGCCAATGGGTAAATGTTGCAAACTGGGAATGCTGCCAGGCAAAGTATGTAGCAGTGACTTTTTGATTAAATTGGTGCTTGTGCGCGGAGTACTGGCAACTAACGCCTTGGTATAAGGGTGAAATGGCGTGTTGAATATTTGCTCTGTGGTACCGGCTTCGACAAATTGCCCTGAGTACATCACCGTTAGGTAATCAGTCCAATGACTGATTTTTTCCAATTCATGACTGATCAGTAATATTGACATATTCTTAAGCTTATTTAAACTTTCCAATAACTTGAATATTTGCGCCTGGTTGGTGGCTTCCATTGATGCCGTAGGCTCATCGGCAATCAATAATTTTGGCTGTTTCGCCAATGCGATGGCAATCATTACACGTTGACATAAAGCATTGGTTAACTGATGCGGGTAACTTTTGGCGCAGATGTCATGCTGCTTTATCCCGACTTTATGCAGTAACTTAGCTGCGGCTTCTTTGCGCTGTTGCGCCTTTTGCCAAAAGTAACCGCTAAATTTACTGCCATCGAGTGCTTCTTCAATTTGCTCACCAATGCTGTTAGTGGGGTCTAAACAGCTCATCGGCTCTTGAAATATCATCGCCACATCTTTGGTGATGATTTGTTTACGCTCTTCTATTGGCAAACGTAATAAATCGACGCCTTGCCAGTGAAATCTATCGGCGGTGACATGCCACTTATCGTCTAATACGCCAATTATCGCTTGCGCTAAAATCGATTTACCTGAGCCGGATTCGCCCACCAATCCGCGTATTTCACCATCTTTTAAAGCTAGAGATACTCGTTCCACGGCTAATATATTTTCACCATGGCTGGTAAGTTCAATACTCAGGTTTTTAATGTCTAATAAATTCATTATCTATCTTTTTGTATCTTTAATGAGTGACGTAAGCCTTCACCAACCAGGTTGGTGACGATAACGGTAAATAAAATTGCCAACCCAGGCAAATACGAGGTCCAGGGCGCAATATAAAATAAATCCAGAGAATTGGCTAACATCGAACCCCATTCTGGCATCGGGATTGGCGCCCCCAGACCTAAAAAACCCAAGGCAGCAATATCCAGAATCGCTGCCGATTGCGCTAATGTCGCCTGGATAATGACTTTATCAATGATGTTTGGATAAATAGAAGTGATCAACACTCGGGTCTCTGACGCACCATCAAGGATAGGAATTAATACATAACCTTTTTTTTGTTCTTCTTTAATGGCGTTGCGGGTTACATGAACAAATTGTGGTATCGAAACCAGAGCAATTGCCCACAGTACGTTGCCCAGACCCGGTCCCAAGATCGCGACGATAATTATTGCCAGCAAAAGTGATGGAATGGATAAAATAACATCGAGAAAGTGATTGAGGAAACTGGCTTTTATGCCTCGGTTAATGGCGGAGATGGAGCCGATAATTCCCCCGATAGCCAAAGCAAAAAAGACCACCACAAAACTTAAACCAAAAGTAAGCGAAGTACCATGGATTAGCCTTGATAGCATGTCTCGGCCTAAATCATCGGTACCCAGCAGATAACTGACATCACCGTCGTCGTTCCATGCTGGTGGTACCAATAATTTATCCAAATTATTTTCGACGATGTCATGCGGAGTGATAAAGCTGCCAAATACACTGAAAAATACTAAAAACAAATAGCAACCAAAGGCAATAATTGCCACTGGTGTATTCTTAAAGGTATACCATAGCTGTTTTATCGGCGATGGAAACTCTTCTTCTTGATATATATTTTCACGCGCCATGTTGTTTATGCCTTTCTAACGGGTTTAACGCTGCGTAAAGAAAATCAGCAAGAATATTGATGAAGAAGGTAAAAGTGGCTAAGGCAATTAACCCGCCTTGTATTGCGGTGTAATCTCTGGCAAAAATGCTTTCGATTAACCAACTGCCAGCGCCCTGCCAATTAAATATCACTTCTGCAATCATCGCCACCGTCACCAAATTAGCAAAGTGCAAACCAATTAAGCGGACAATACCCACCAAGGAGTTGCGGATGCCATGATGATAAATGATATGGGCTTGTGACAGGCCTTTCGCTTTTGCCGCTTTTATGTAATTTGACTCTAAGACATCAAGCATCGAAGTTCGTGCCAAGCGGATAAAAATAGTCATCGGCGCGGTTGCGACCGCGATGGCGGGTAAGACAATATGCATAAACGCATCTTTTAGCGCTTGCGCCTGGTATTGGCTGTCACTCAACAAAATGTCGATAAACTTAAAGCCGGTCACTTGCTCTATTTCAAATAATAAGTTTAGTTGGCCGGAAGATGGAAACCAGGACAAGGTAATAGAAAATACTAAAATTAAGATCAACGCGAACCAGAATACCGGAATCGAATAACCTACCATGGCAAAGGTTAAAATGATTTTATCTAAGGGTTTATTGTGAAATATTGCCGCAATAAAACCTAAGGGTACGCCAAAGAACAGGGCAATAAACAAAGCCGATAAACATAACTCTATGGTCGCTGGTAAGAATGTTTTGAGTTCATAACTGATTGGCATCTGGCTCGACATGGATAGACCAAAATTGCCGCTAAATATCTGGCCAATGTAGGCGGTGTATTGGTGAAATATAGATTTATCCATATTATAAAGGACGACCAACTGCTCAGTTCTTTGTTGATCAGCGTTTACTTCGCCACTCAAATTAACCAGCACATTCCCAGGAAAAAAATAACTCAAGCTAAAAGATACTATTGATAGCATTAGCAAGGTAAAAAACAGTAAATTTAAGCGTCGCAAAGTAAAATTTAGCATAATTACTGTAACGCCTTCTTATTTACATTTTCAAAGCTGATGCCACCAAATGGGGTTAATATATCGCCTTCAATTTCGGCGACTTTGGCCTGAGCTCGTTTGGCGTAGGCAATTGGCAGCAGCGGAATTTCTTTGTCTAAAATGTGTTGTGCTTGCTTATATAAATTTTTACGGATTGTGGTGTCATTCGTTGCTAACGATTGCTTCAACAATTGATCGAACTCTTCATTACACCACATCGCACGGTTTGTCCCTGTTGCTAACGACGCACAACTTAACGGCGGAGAAAAAAAGTTATCCGGATCAGGGTGATCTGCCGACCAGCCAATCAGTACCGACTGGTGTTCACCTTTGGCCAGTTTTTTCAAAAAGGTGGCCCATTCAAAGGTAATGATATTGACTTCAATACCTATGCTGGCAAGATCGGCCTTGATTAACTTTGCCATCTTCAACGCGTTTGGGTTGTATGCACGCTGGATCGGACCGGCCCAGATGTCGAGAGTGAAACCATCGGCCAAGCCGGCATCAGCCAACAATAGTCTCGCCTTTTCTAGCGAATGTTCAATGGTTTTGCTACTTTTTGAATAGGCCCATGATGCTTTTGGCAGTAAAGAGTCAGCAACCTCCGCTTGATCATAATAGACCGCACTTATTATCGCTTTTTTATCAATCGCGTGGGCAACGGCTTTTCGTACTAAAGGGTTGTCAAATGGCGGCACTTGCGTATTAAATGCCAGAAACGCGACATTAAATGACGTAACTTCTTCGAGCGCCAGATCCTTTCGAGAAGCAATTTCTTGCATGGCAATCGGATGAGCGATAACGTCACATTCATGAGTTAACAGTTTGGTTAAGCGGCTGGTATTGCCGGGACTGATATTAAATAATAATTGCTCAATTTGAACATCAAAGCGCCAATAATTTTCATGTTTAACGTAGCGAATTAGTGAACCACTACGATACTCCCGATATTTGAACGGGCCGGTACCTATGGGTTTACTGTCCAGTTCGGTTAAATCTCTTCCTTGTGCCAATAACGTATCGGCGTACTCTTTTGATAAAATAACACCAAAAGGTGCCGCCAGATTTGTCAAAAACGAACTTTGCGGATATGCCAACCGAAACCTGATGGTGTACTCATCAATTTTTTCAATGTCTTGCACTAACTCACTAAATTTAATGCTTTGGAAGAAGGGGAATCTGCCAGCCACTGATTGATAAAACGGGTTGCTTTCGTCAATAATGCGGTTAAAGCTGAAAATAACATCATCGGCATTCATATTGCGGCTTGGGGTGAAATAATCGGTTTGGTGAAACGGCACATCTTTGCGTAAATAAAAGGTGATCAACTTACCGTTTTTGGTCATATGCCAGGAGCGCGCTAACGCCGGTATTTTATCAAAATTTGTCGGGTCAAAGTCCATCAACCGGTTATACAATTGCTTTGAGGTTGCATCGATAGTAATAAAGGAAGTGGCCAACTGCGGATTAAAGGTAGAAGGCGAACCCTCTGAGCAATAGATGATGCCTTTGGTTAACGCTGAGTCATCACTGACTTTGCCACAACTGCTTAACAATAGCACCAAACTAAGCATAAATAAGGTATTTATAGCCTTTACTTTGACTGAGTCAGCTTTAACTTTCATCAGTTTCACTGTTTTCCAATAAGTTGTATTTTTTCAAATAACCTCTTAATTGATGATAGGTCAGTTCTAATGCTTCTGCCGTTTTCTTTTGGTTAAACTGACAGGCGGCGAGTGCCTCTTGTAACAAGTTAATTTCATAATCTTGGGATAACGATTTTAGTGATACCGGGTATACAATCTCAGGGCAGAGTTTGGTTGCAACTTCAATCTGTTCGCTGCCATTCTTGGTTACTTCAGGGCTCACGGCAGAGCTTGCCTCAGTGGCCGGCGCAGTTGTTGATTGCCGGTCACTGGTTTTGATTCGTTTTTTCGGTCTAAACGGCGATTCAAAGGGGTCGATGATCAATTCATTTACCGGTAAGTGCGGGTTGTTATGGCGATATACGCTACGTTCAACCACATTTTTCAATTCACGGATATTACCGGGCCAGTGATAGCCCAATAAGGCTTTATTTACTTTCTCGGTAAAGCCACTAAATAATTCGAAATCTAATTCTCTGGCCATGGCAATGGCAAAGTGTTCGGCCAATATTGGTATATCTTCCAAGCGCTCTCTTAACGGCGGCAGGGTGATCACATCAAACGCCAGTCTATCTAATAAATCGGCTCTAAATTCACCTTTTTCAGCAAGTTGCGGTAAATCTTCATTGGTTGCTGCGATTAAACGCACGTCTGACTTTACTGTTTTTGAACCGCCAACGCGTTCAAACTCACCATACTCGACCACTCGTAACAGTTTTTCCTGGATCAAGCCGGAAGTATTAGCCAACTCATCAAGAAACAAAGTGCCACCATGGGCGCGTTCAAATCGGCCTTCATGGCGTTTAGTGGCACCGGTAAAGGCACCGCCCTCATGACCAAACAGTTCGCTCTCTAATAAATTCTCGTTTAGGGCGGCACAATTGAGTTTGAGATAGTTTTGATCCCAACGTTTTGACAGGTAATGTAAACGGGCGGCAACCAGTTCTTTACCTGTACCACGCTCACCTATTAATAATACCGGTTTTGATAATGGCGCGACTTGCGAGATATGTTCCAGAACTTCTAAAAAGCTGTTCGACTGGCCTATCAAGTTATCTTGTTGTTTGAAACGGGTCATAGCTTGACCTAATTATTGGTTTTTTTCACTAACAAATAGTGTATTTCATTAACCGTAAACTTAGAAGTCTTTTTTTTAAAATATTTAATGCAAGAAAAACAATGGTTTATGTTATCTTTTAAACTTGGCATCAATCATGTATGTATTGGCATAGGTATGAAAATTAAAATTAATTAAAATTTAATAATACGAGGTAGTTATTATGGGTATTTTTTCAAGGTTTACAGACATTATCAACTCAAACATTAACAGCATATTAGACAAGGCTGAAGATCCTGAGAAAATGGTGCGTCTAATCATCCAGGAAATGGAAGATACATTAGTCGAAGTTCGCTCTTCATCAGCGCGCACCTTAGCAGATAAAAAAGAATTAACCCGGCAGGTAGCTCGATTAGAAACTGATGGTCAAACCTGGCAACAAAAAGCAGAATTGGCATTAAGTAAGGGCAGAGAGGATTTAGCCAAAGCGGCATTAATTGAAAAAAACAAATGTGCAGAAGCGGCATTGTCATTAACCGAAGAGCTTAGCCACTTTGACGGTCACATTAGCAAATTACAAGACGAAATTGCGCAGCTGCAAGAAAAGCTGGCAGATGCCAAGGCCCGCCAAAAAGCGATTGTTATGCGCGGCAAAACCGCCAGTTCAAGATTAAAAGTGAAAACGAAACTCGATAGTGGCAAAGTAGACGATGCATTAAGCCGTTTTGATCGCTATGAACGTAAAATTGATGATTTAGAAGCGCAAGTAGATTCTTATGATCTAGGTAAAAAGTCTCTGGCCGATGAGATTGCCGAATTGGAAACTGATGATCAAATAGATAATGAGCTAGAAGCGTTAAAGTCGAAAATGGATGCGCAGGCGAAACAGCAAAAGCCGGCAAAATCTGCGGCGAAAAAAACTGAAACTAAAAAAACAAGCAAAGCCAAAAAATAATAATAGTTAACTAACAAAAGCTCGTTAATAAGGAGAGATTCTATGGACCCAGATATTTTAATGGCACCAATTATTATATTCATGGTTGTTGTTGCCCCTATTTGGTTAATTTTACATTACCGTTCGAAGCGTCAAATCAGCCAAGGTTTGAGTGCTGAAGAATATGCACAATTATCGGAGTTGTCAGAAACCGCAGATAAAATGGCGGATAGAATTAGCACATTAGAAGCCATCTTAGATGCGGAAACTCCAGACTGGAGATCTAAGGTATGAGTAAATCAAGAGGTGAGCTATTCCGTGACCCGGTAAAGGGTAAAATTGCTGGCGTTTGTGCCGGCCTGGCGGAATACTTTGGCTGGGAAGCGTGGTTAGTACGGATCTTGGTGGTATCTGGAGTATTGTTAGGGATGGGCTGGTTTGTCATCCTCTATATTGCCGGTTGGTTTATTCTTGATAAAAAGCCGAGTAAGTACTCTGCTAAAGATGTGGCCAAAAGTGTAAAAGAAAAATTGCATGAGGAAGAAGTGTTTGGCGAGTCGATTAAGGTAAAAGCAAAAATATGGCAAGCAGGTGAACCACCAAAGCAAGCTATCAGAGACATTAACCTGAAATTTAAATCGCTGGAGCATGAACTGAGAAACATGGAACGCTACGTGACCTCACCAGAGTTCACCGTTTCCAGAGAAATCAACAAACTATAAATAAAGGAGGCGCTGCCTCCTTTATTTATTTAAGCTTTTGTTTTACATTAGTTATTCACCCAGATGTTTCCTAATAGCAAAAAGAAAAGCGATTCAATAGCGTAAACTCTATGGCACTTATCAATAAAAAATCGTTGAAAGACCTTCAGCAACGAGTCACCAGTAGCGCCCAACAAATACTTAACCGTAGCTTAGATCAGCATGTCAATTTAGCGGTGACCGGTTTATCCCAAAGCGGTAAAACGGCATTTATCACTTCATTGGTAAATCAGCTAGTTAATGAAGGCAATGGCAAACCGTTAAGCTTTTTTAATGTGGTCCATGAAGGCCGGTTTATCGCCGCAAAACGGGTACCGCAAAACAATTTGCACATCAGTCGATTTGACTACGATGCGGCGATGAAAAACCTTGGTGAAGAAGAACCAATATGGCCAGAGCCAACTAAGACCATCAGTGAACTTCGTTTGGCTTTGCGCTATAGCCCAGATGATTCCTTACTCAAATATGCCACAGAAAGAGCGACGCTTTACCTTGATATTACCGATTATCCCGGGGAATGGTTGCTGGATTTGCCGATGCTAAATCAAACCTTTGAACAGTGGTCTGAATATATGGGGCAATTACTCAAAGCAGAACCAAGAGCTGAACTTGCCCAAGAATTTTTAACTAGGCTTGAGTCTATCGATCCGCTGGGACCTGCTAACGAGGAGTTACTGGCGGAAATTGCCAATGACTATACTGAGCTATTACATAGATTTCGCCATGAATTAGGCCTTTCCGTGATACAACCGGGACGCTTTGTTTTACCGGGTGAACATCAAGGTGCGCCAATCTTACAGTTTGTGCCTTATCCTTTTTTTGCCAATATTGAAAAAAATGAATATCAATCGGCGGGACAAAGCACGTTTATTGGCATGTTAAGGGCCCGGTATTTAGAGTATCGTGAACGAATTGTCAGAGAGTTTTATAAAAAACATTTTGTAAAATTTGATCGCCAAATTATCTTGGCTGACTGCTTAACACCTCTGAATAATGGTCCACATGCTTTTCAAGACTTACAGCAAGCCATCACCCTGATCATGGAAAGCTTTGCTTATGGAAAATCAAACATTATTTCTCGCTTATTTTCACCGAAAATAGATAAACTTTTGTTTGCTGCGACTAAGGCTGATCACATAACAGGAGAACAGCATAGCAATGTAACCTCGCTGCTGGAGCGAGTCATTTATAAGGCTAAAAAACAATTAAGTTTTGACGCGATAACAATGAAAACCTTGGCAATAGCATCGGTGAAAACGACTGAACAAGGAAAAAGTGAATACCAGGGAAAACCAATATCGGTGTTAAAAGGAAAGCGCTTAGATACGCAAAAAATGATCACCGTATATCCAGGGGCGGTACCGGATAAATTGCCGAATCAAGATTTTTGGTCAGAGCGAGGGTTTAACTATATTGCTTTTAAACCTATGGAACGAGTTGAGGAGCATCAGGCTTTACCGAATATTCGCCTCGATCAAGTGTTACAGTTTTTACTTGGAGACAAATTAAAATGAATCCGGAAAAAGAAAAATATCAGCAACAAATATTATTTAATGAAGGCCCTGATTTAAGCAAATTAGCAGACGATAGCGATAATCAGCCGGATAACCAGGTGATCTTGCCAGAGGCCGCATGGCAACCTATAGATGAAGTGTTTGATGATGCCGCTGTTGAAATTAAAGCAACAAAGCCACGATGGTTATGGCGCATTGCGGCCGCATCACTGTCTGTCGCTATTATTTATGAGTTAATCGATTTTGTCATTACCGGCTTTGCCACATCGCCTATTATTACCGGCATCTATTCGATATTTTTTGCCGCCATTGCTGGCATTAGTGGCTTGACATTGTTGCAAGAGTTTCGCGGTTTAAGGCAATTTAAACAACAGAGTAAAATGCAAAGCAAAGCGAAACAATTGTTGAATAATGAAATTGTGTTTGATGCTCAGGGCTTTTGCCAAAAAATTAGCAAAAACTTGCCTACCGACGATATTTTTGAACAAGAGGAATCATTTCAACAGCATATTTCATCGGAGCTCTCTGAACCAGAAATACTCAGCCTGTATTCTAAGCAAGTGCTCAGTAAAGTTGATGATAAAGCTCTGGCCCAGGTGGCCAAGTTTTCAACCGAAGCGGTGGTATTAGTCGCAGTTAGTCCGGTTGCCATCATAGATATGATGGTGTTGATGTGGCGAAACTTAAGAATGTTGGATAAAGTTGCTGGCCTATATGGCGTTCGGCTAGGATATTGGAGTCGAATTAGGCTGATTAAACAAGTATTTACTAATATGATCTATGCTGGCGCCAGTGAAATTATTGCCGATGTGGGTCTGGAAATGCTCGGTGTTGATACATTAGGTAGGTTGTCGACTAGAGCGGCACAAGGCTTAGGGGCAGGGATGTTAACGGCGCGCCTTGGTCTGAGAACCATTAGTTTATGCCGACCAGTACCTTTTGCCGAGAAACAACCGGGTATATCGCAAGTACGACAACAAGTCATAGGCCAGGTGAAAAGTTTATTATCGAGTAAAGGTTTTCCCCCTGCAGCGAGCAAAGAATAGTTAAATAACCTCAACTCAGGTTGAATAATGATAATACCAATATTAGTCAATTCAACAACGTAAAGCTGTTGTGTAAAAACGTTGTAAAGTATTTTATACGCTTGGCAATTCACCATCGTTAGTAAAAATTGTTCATCCTGAACCAGTTCTTATAGTCTTAAGTCCAACTAATAAACAGACATTTTACCTGCAGTGTTGTCTCGTCTTTTGCACTGCTTTAATTGACTGTTATACCAATTTGGTATCAGACCTGTACTAATAAAAAAAAACTTCAATATACAGGTACAAATATAAGGATCAAACTATATGGCTAAAACAACATCTTATGTTTCTAAAGATGCTGACCAGCAAGGTTTTATACCATGGACCGATGAAGAAAATTCAATGTGGCAAAAATTATATGCGCGTCAGTTAGCTTGCATTAACAATAAAGCGTGTGATGAGTTTGTCCAGGGGTTGGCCGATTTGAATTTGCCAGAAGATCGCATTCCACAATTAGAAGAAGTCAGTCAGGTACTAAGAAAGGCGACGGGCTGGCAATGTCATCAAGTGCCGGCATTAATCGGTTTTGGTGAATTTTTTAAACTGCTGTCTGAGAAAAAATTTCCCGTTGCTACTTTTATCCGTCGTGATGAACATTTTGATTATTTACAAGAGCCTGATATTTTCCATGAAATATTTGGCCATTGCCCATTATTGACGAACCCTGCGTTTGCAAATTTTACTCAAATGTATGGCGAATTAGGATTAACGGCAAGTAAAGAAGACCGAGTTTTTCTCGCGCGTCTATACTGGTTTACTGTTGAATTTGGCTTATTATCGACGGACAAGGGGTTGCGGATTTACGGTGGCGGTATTCTATCTTCACCAGGTGAAACCTTATACGCGATGCATGATGATAAAGTGAAACGAGAAATGTTGGATGTGGTGGAAGTGTTCAGAACCCCCTATCGCATCGATATAATGCAGCCAATATACTTTATGTTAAATACCATTAATGATTTAGAAAGTATTAGCAAACTTGATTTAATGGCCTTACTTGCCCAGGCAAAAGAGCTTGGCATGCATGCGCCACGATTTCCCAAAAAACAAATAGCAGAAGCAAGCTAAGGATAAAAATGACAAACTCATTAGCAAAACAAGAATGTATCGCGTGTAGCGGCGATGCTCCGAAAGTATCCGATGAAGAACTGGCACAACTTATTGGCCAAATTCCAGACTGGGTCCCGGAAGTACGCGATGGAGTAATGATGCTGGAACGTGTATATAAATTTAAAAATTTTAAATTAGCATTAGCATTTACCAATAAAGTGGCAGAGCTGGCGGAAGCTGAATTTCATCACCCGGCAATTTTAACCGAATGGGGCAAAGTAACGGTCACTTGGTGGACCCATGCGATTCGCGGCTTACACCAAAACGATTTCATCTGCGCGGCTAAAACCGATCAGTTATTAGACTAGCAGAAACGAAGTTTCTTTAAATAACTGAGAGGTTTCTGGCGTACTTTCTAGCCTCAAACCGATCAGTTATTAGACTAGCAGAAACGAAGTTTCTTTAAATAACTGAGAGGTTTCTGGCGTACTTGCTAGCCTCAAACCGATCAGTTATTAGATTAAAGAAACTCCGTTTCTTTAATTTTTTAACAAAGACGGTCAATATCTATTGGTATTGATCGTCTTTTTTGTTGTAAAATTAAGTTTACAATAATGATATTAAGTAGATAACCGTGCGATTAGAAATTACCTGTCAAGATCGAGTAGGAATTGCTCAGCAAGTTTTTGCGATATTTGTTGATCGTGAAATAAACATTAAAGGTATCGATGCGATGACCGAATCTGGACAAATATTTGTCCATATTCCTGATTTAGAATTCACTCAATTGCAAGATTTTATGCCGAAATTACGTTTGATTGAAGGCGTGATAGATGTAAAAACGACCACCTTTATGCCATCAGAGCGTGAACGCAAGGTGCTCGATACAATCGTACGAACGTTACCCGACCCGGTAATTTCTATCGATGCTAAGGCTTCGGTTTATGGTCTTAATGACGTTGCGCAACAAAAGATTGCCAGCGAGTTGGATGAAATTGTCGGCCAGCCAATCAGCCAATGGGTAAAAGGTTTTAATTTTACTCGTTATATGGAGTCCGACGAAGTTCTGCCACACACCCGCAAATTAAAATTATTAGATGAAGATTATGTTGCTGATATTTTGCCATTCACCGTACCGGGTGAAAATGACGATAAAGTCATTGCTGGCGCGATCTTAATGCTGAAATCAGAAGCTCGATTAGGGCAGCAAATCAATGCCTTTAATAACCCAAAAGATAATGACTTTTCTGACGTATTAGTCAATTCTACCGCGATGCGCAAAGTGGTTAGAGAAGCTCGCCGAATGGCACATTTAGATTCGTCAATTTTACTGATGGGTGAAACAGGCACGGGTAAAGAACTATTAGCTCGCTCTTGTCATAATGCCAGCGATCGCGGTGAGCAACCATTTGTGGTCTTAAATTGTGCGGCGCTTCCTGATGATGCCAGTGAAACCGAACTTTTCGGTAAAATAATCAATGCCGATGATATTAAAAAAGGCATTTTTGAAATTGCCGATGGTGGTACTATTTTCCTCGATGAAGTCGCAGAAATGTCAGATAAACTGCAAGCTAAATTAATACGGGTACTGGTAGATGGCAGTTTCAGACGGGTGGATGATGAAAATGAAATAAACGTCGACATTCGTTTTATTAGTGCCACCAGTAAAGACTTATTATCTTTGGTTGAAAAAGGCGAGTTTCGAGAAGATTTATATTACCGGTTGAATGTTTTAGGATTATCCATCCCACCACTGCGTGAACGTCGTCAGGACATTTTGCCATTAGCCGATATGTTTATGCGCAAAGCCGCACAACTCAATCACCGCTCTATGGTGAATTTTGATAACAGTTGTAGTGAATTTATCGAACATTATCCATGGCCCGGCAATGTTCGCCAACTCGAAAGTGTTATTTTAAGAGCAGTATCTTTAGTTGAAGGTGATATCATCTCAATTGCCCATCTGCAATTGCCTAATTATACCCGTGATCACGGCTATTTAGAGCAAGAATTCAAAGGCACGTTAGAAGAAGCGGTTAAAGGCTTTGAAGCCGACTTACTACGAAAATTATATCCGGCGTTTCCAAGTACCAGACAATTAGCGAATAAACTGGGCTTAAGTCATACCGCCATCGCCAACAAGCTCAGAGAATATAATATCAACAAAAAAACAGTGAAGATTTAATATTGTAACATTAAGGGATACTGCAACAATGATAAAATTATATGGTTACTGGCGCTCCTCTGCGGCATATCGAGTGCGCATAGCCTTAAACTTAAAGCAGATTGAACATGAATTGATCTCGGTGCATTTGGTAAAAGATGGTGGCCAACAGCACAGTAAAGATTATATTGAATTAAACCCGAATCATTTAGTACCAACTTTGGTTGACGGGGAGTTTAGCCTCAATCAATCGCTAGCCATTATCGATTACCTGGAAGATCTGGACAATTCAGTGGCTCTCTATCCACAGAACATAAAAGATAAAGCACTGGTAAAGGCATTCGCTTATGATTTGGCTATGGATATTCATCCTTTAAATAATCTCAGGGTTCTGCAGTATTTATCGAAGCAACTTAACGTAACCGATGATCAAAAAACGGCCTGGTATCACCATTGGATAGAACAAGGCTTTACTGCCATAGAAAAGCGCTTAGTCAGTAGCGCCGGAAAATATTGTTTTGGTAATCAGCTTACTATTGCCGATCTGTGTTTGATTCCACAAATTTACAATGCCCAGCGTTTTAACGTGAATATGCAAGCGTTCCCATTAATCAATAGCATCCATGAAAATTGTAACAAGCTTCACGCTTTCATCGAAGCCTTGCCAGAAAACCAAGACGATGCAAGTTAACAATTAACAATTAACATTTAACATTTAACATTTAACATGGTTTTGCTTGGAACTTAATCCAGTTTTGGCTATCTTTATAATGGTAAAACCTCTTTTTATTAGGAATGAACTTGTCTAAATCAACTACAAAAAATTCATTATCTTTGATTGTTTTTACTCTTATTTTTGTCGCCGTAGCGGCGGTGTTTATTTATTTGCTTGTTGCCGGGGATAATGAAGACGAAGTGATTGTTACTTCTGAACCTGCAATCGTTGTTGCTGAAAGAAAACCGGAAATTATTGAAGTTGAGTCGGTAGAAGAGCAACCGCAAGTGGTGGAAGCCGAAATTGAAACTGAAGCTGAAGCACTGCCGGAGCCGGTCGTCATTCTGCCTGAACTTAATAACAGTGATGCCTTCATTAATGAAAAAATAGTTAAGTTATCCTGGCGAAAGGAATTACTAAATTTATTGTTAACCGATGATATCGTACGCAGGGTTGTTGTTTTTACTGACAACTTTGCACGTGGTGACTTGGCCTATACTCATATGCCTTTACAGCCATTAGCGGGATCTTTTAAAGTATTAAAGATCAATAATATCGAACAGCCAGAACTGATAACCAATAACAATGAGTTATTTCGTTTTGATCAACAAAATTACAATCGTTATTTACAGTACATCGAACTACTGCACTCTTTTGAACCGAGCACTTTGGTTGAAGCCTTTTTTGCAACCAAACCCTTATTTGAACAAGCCTATGGCGAGCTTGGGTATCCGGATAAGGATTTTCAGCAGGTATTGCAACAAGCGCTAGATAGAGTTTTAGACTTGCAAGTGCCTGTCCAACAGCCATTATTGAACCAACCTAATGTGGTTTATAAATATTCAAATTTACAGTATGAAGAGCTATCCGACGCCGATAAATTATTACTTCGACTGGGAAAAGAAAACTTGCTACAAGTTAAAGCCATTGCCTTAGAAATTGATAATCAATTAAAGCAACAGCAACAGCAACAGCAACAGTGATACCAAGTTGATTAAATATCTGCTCATTTTTAAGAGTCAGCGCGGAGCGTAGAAAAGACTATGAGTCCTAATATTCCGGTATTACCGGTAAATATTCCTAAAACTGAGGGCGTATTTACTAAATGGCTAGGCGAAAAATTGCTGCGGTTATCGGGTTGGCAGATTAAAGGTAATTTCCCCAATGAGAAGAAGTTGATTTTGGCAGTAGCGCCACATACTTCAAATTGGGATTTTGTTATCGGTGTAATTGTCAAACTGGCGTTGGGGGTGAAATTAAACTTTCTCGGTAAAGACTCTATCTTTATCTGGCCATTTAAAATTTGGCTAAAAGCTCTGGGCGGGATAGCGATTGACCGTAAATCAGCGCATGGTGTGGTGGGGCAAATGGTGGAAAAATTCGCCAAACAAGAGCAACTTATCTTAGTTATTGCTCCTGAAGGTACACGCTCAAAAGTCATCGAATGGAAATCAGGCTTTTTGCACATAGCCAAACAAGGCAAGATACCAGTATTGCCAGTCCAGTTTGACTTTATCAATAAACAGGTGGTGTTTTACCAACCGAGATTAATCACCGCAGAGATCAGTGCTGAGTTGCGTCACTTTAAGCAAATTTTCAACAAGGATTGTGCAAAAAACCCTCAATATTTTTAACGCTTATAATTTTTAATCCATTTCTTAAAATAGCCCTTGCGCAGCGGTAAACAATTCGCCATAATGCGCCTCGCTATCGGCAAATTGTTGGTAGCCATTATGGTGCCTCTCTTGGTCCTCCCGCAATGATACTCTGTGAACTCGGCCAGGTCCGGAAGGAAGCAACCGCAGCAGACGACTCATGTGCCGGGATGTTGGCTAGGAGGGGGGCCACCCAACTTCAAATCACAGTCTCAACTCACAATATCACTCTGTTTTCGTCTACCTCCTCCTAGATAGCTAGAAGAATTATCTGTTTACCAATCGTCTGTTAACAACAATTAATTTTCGCTTCTCTTTGGGTAAATACCAAGTTGATTAAATATCTACTCATTTTTAATGGTTAAAGAATTGTATGGAACAATTCTTCTTTGCGAAGCAGTTCTAAGAACCGAAGGCATGGATGCCTGAGATAAAACAAATAACTACTGCTTTATAAAATTGATAAGTAGAATAACTACTTACTAAATTTTATGCATTGTATTTATCCGTTTTTCCTCATGAAAAAGTAGAGCATATACATAATCAAATTGGTATGATTTTGTCATTGATAATGCTACATTTCAGCATCTGTGTATTTTTATTACGATGAAAAAATTATGAGCTGGATGAACTTATTTAGGCGTAAAAAGCCAACCGTGAATACGGAAGCCAAACCGCAACAAAAAACAACGGCTTTAACGCCAAAAGTTAATTCTTTAGCCGTTGAAAATAAAGACCTAAGCAAAAACGAAATAACAGACAAAATACCCTCTGCAGCGGCTGTTGAACGTTTAAATGTTGCCAAACAGCGCCATCGTGAGGGCAACATCGCGCAAGCCGAAGCCGTCTATTTAGAGATATTAGAGCAAGAGCCTGAATACGCCGATGCGCATCATATGGTTGCTGTGGTTAATTTACAAAAAGGGCAGTTTGAGCAAGCGGAAAAAAGTTTCAGGCAAGCGATTGCGTTAGATCATAGCCAAACTGACTTTTATTCAAATTTAGGCAATGCACTCGCCGCGCAAAACCGTATTGATGAAGCTTATGAATGTTTTAAACAGGCGATAACATTAGATGCCAATAACTTTTCCGCATTAGGTAATGCCGCGACTGCTTTATTAACTCTAGATCGGAGCGATGAGGCCAAGCCACTGTGCTTGAAAATTTTAGCCGCTTTTCCAGATGATATTTCAGCTTTGCTGAATTTAGCTTCAGTACACCTAGCTCAACATGACACTCATTCAGCAATAGCGGTGATCCGTAAAGGCATAGTTATTGAACCCGACAATGTGGAATTAAAAATTCAACTGGCCAGTAATTTAGAGCTAATTAATCAGCTCGATGAAGCCAAGCTGGTAATCGAAGAAGTCGTAACATTGCAGCCAAAAATGCCGAGAGCGTCTTTGATCCGAGGAATTATTCTTAGACGGCAAAAAGAACTTGCCGGCGCCGAGCAAAGTTTAAAAACTGCGATTATGCAAGGGCTCTCACCGAAAGAACAAATAGAAGCATTCAATCAACTTGGCTTGGCTTTAGATGCCAGTGGTAAAAATGCAGAAGCGTTTAAGGCCTTTCAACAATCCAATAACATTATGGCCAAAGTATGCGCTAACGACGATATTGATGCCGATAAGTTTATGAACGATGTCAAAGCAATCAATAGCTATTTCAGCAATGATAAATTAGCGCAGCTATCTGCTAAACATGCTGCTACAGTTGATTTTAGCCCTGTTTTTTTTGTTGGCTTCCCTCGTTCTGGCACCACGTTAATGGAACAAATCTTAAAAGCGCATCCGCAATTGGTGACTACCGATGAACGCTCACCTTTGGCTATCATTATTAACGAAATACGAGCAATTGCAGGTGCCTATCCACAGGGCCTGGAAAATTTAACCGCTGAGGATATAACGCGTATGCGTCAGCACTATATCGATATTTGTCATCGATATTTTGACGATCTAAGCACCAAACGGGTAGTGGATAAATTGCCATTGAATATTGTCCATCTAGGGCTGGCAAAATTATTGTTTCCACAGGCCAGGATCATTGTTGCTTTGCGGGACCCGCGCGATGCATGCCTGAGTTGTTTCATGCAAAAATTCGATCTAAACAATGCTATGGCAAATTTTCTCGATATTGAGAAAACGGCAGCTGCCTATGAAGCCGTGATGAACTTGTGGTTGAGTTATCGTGACTATCTTCAGGGCTCCTGGTTTGAATATAAATATGAGGATCTGGTAGCTGACTTTGACGCAACCGTAACCACTGTACTTGAGTTTATCGGTGTGGATTGGCATGAAGACATAAACAGCTATCGACAAGGTGCTAAAAATAGAGCGATAACTACGCCAAGCTACCGTGATGTAACTGCACCAATAAACCGAAACGCATTAGCAAGATGGCAAGCCTATCAGCCAAACTTACAAGTGATCCTGCCGACATTAGCACCCTTTATAGAGGTGTTTGAATACGATAAGTAAGTGGCAAATCAAAGGGCTTAGGAAAGTCGTATTGGGGAATTAGCAAATTGAGGATCAGCGAGATTTTTCAGATAACTCGATTTGCTTTTCCAGATCACTGATGGCTCTGCGACATCTTCCCAGTCGTTGATGTAATGTCAGAACTTCTTGTTGCATCATGCTCGTGTCGTGCTTTTTCGTGTTTGCCAGTGCCGCTTCTTTGTCGTTAAGCATTATTTCTAATCGCCGTTCAAAGCCATGGTATTCTGCCAGTTTCTGATATAATTGGTGAGACGGGGCAAATGCTGTTTTCGCGGCCTTTTTATATTTTTTCAAACTCTTTTGCTGATTAAGCCGTTTACGTCGGTCAAGTCGGTATTCACTGTCATGATGAAGGTTGTCATTAGATTTTATCGCAGTAATTAATGCGGATATTTGCGCTTCCAATTCACTCAGTAACACATCACTAAACTCAGCATGATTTGAGTTCATCAGCTTTTGTAAATGTTCTAAGCGTTTTTGCGTGTACATTACATAAGCATAATAAGTCGAGCTGGCAATGGGGAAGAGCTTTTCATCAAACAAAGATTGGTCTTGCAAATAATAGTGTGACTTTCTCTGTTTGTTTTTTAGATCGGCAGCGTTAGCATCAGCCGCCAGCTGTACCAAAATGGATTTTAGTCGGTGTAATGGTTGTGCCATTAATTCTCTCTTTACAGCCATGCTAAGTAAGCAAGTTTTATTGCCATTAACATTACCACGATAATGAATATGGGTCTGATGAATTTATTGCCGTATTTGATTGCAGAATTAGCACCTATCCAGGAGCCAAGCAACATGAACAAGCCCATCGCTAAACCCAGCATAACATTCACTTGTCCCAAATAAGCGAAGATAACAAAAGAAACAAAGTTACTGATAAAATTCATACTTCGGGATAATCCAGAACTTACTAAAATATTCATTTTATATAATGCAAGCGAGGATACTACCCAGAATGTTCCCGTACCAGGTCCTGCGGCACCGTCATAAAAGCCAAGTAAAAAGCCTTGAATACTTTGCTTTATCTTTAAAACCAAAGATTGAGTGGGCAAGGCTGCGGATTCGTTAAATACCGTTTTGCAAAAGAACGTATATAAAGCACAACATAAAATCACCACCGGTAATACTTTATTTAACATATCGGCACTGATCAGGTTAACGATTATTGTGCCAACAGTTGCACCTATGGCCGTTGCGATTGCAGCAAACGACCAAAACAAGGGATTAAACAGTTTCTTTTTATAAAAGGTAAGGGAAGCCGTTAAAGAGCCGAAACAAGCCGCCAGCTTATTTGTGCCCAGGGCAAGGTGCGGCGGTAAGCCTGATGTTAGCAAAACTGGCACTGTGAGCAGGCCACCGCCACCAGCAATGGCATCAATAAAACCCGCAAGAAATGCGACTAATGACAAGGTAAGTAAAAGATAGGGGTCTGAAAAAAGCTCTAACATGCAGAATTTGGTAACTCAAAAGTGGTTGAAGAGATTTGATAATTGCCGATAGAGTGAAGGAATAACGCTCAAATAGCCAGTGTTTTTATTAAAAACTGTGTGTTTGCAATTTGAATTGCAAAATAATTAAATTGAATAAATGAAAAGTAATTAATTTGTACAGAAAAGTATCCAAAACACAGCTGTTAAAATTCAACTTTACATGTAACTCATTGTTATTTGGTTATTTTGCTTTGTTGTGTGTGTTCGATTAGTAACCGATTTAATCTCTTTGGATATTTATGTTGTGCATAAAAAGCTAAAAAAACGCATTAAGTATGCAATATCTTCTGTTCAAAATGTTAATAGAGTGTGTCTAAATGTTAGGAATTTTGAATTTATGTAACTTATGTTGTTGACCTGTTAAAGAAAATCGTTTTATTATCTCTGTCGACAGATCAGGTCTAATCACCTAATTAATAAGAAAGTAAATAACAAAGCAACATAGCTTTGATTTTCAAACAATAGAATCACGTATAGTGGTCCAGGGAGTAAACATGTATAGCAATAATAAACTTGCTAAAGCAGTTCGTCTTGCATTAGTTTTTGGTGCAAGTGCTACAGCTGGTATTTCTGCAAACGCATTCGCGGCAGAAGAAGCAACAGCTGAAGAAGAAGTCGAACGTATTGAAGTAACCGGTTCACGCATCAAGCGTACTGACCTTGAAGGTGCATCACCTGTTACAGTAATGACAGCTGATGATATGAAAATTGAAGGTAACTTCAGCGTAGCCGATGCGTTACGTGGTTCATCGTTCAACTCTTTCGGTTCGTTCTCAGAACGTTCAGGTAGTTCAGCGCAATCACAAGCAACAATTAACTTACGCGGTGCTGGTTCAAACCGTACTTTAGTATTGTTAGACGGTAAGCGTTTACCAGGTTCTCCAACGCTTGGTGGTCAATCTGCTAACCTTAACGCCATCCCAATGGCGGCAGTTGAGCGCATCGAAATCTTAACCGATGGTGCTTCTTCAACTTACGGTTCAGATGCCATTGCTGGTGTTGTTAACATCATCTTGAAAAAGAACTTCGAAGGTTTAGAGTTTAACATTGGTTCAGGTCATCGTGACCAGGACGAAGGTCAAACTTCAAAAGAATTCTCTGTAATCGGTGGTTACTCTACTGATAAAGGTAACATCACTTTCTCATTCGATCATCAGTCACGTAAAGGCATCTCAGATGGTGCTCGTGATTACACCAAAGCAGTAATGCGTGGTGATGATCCACAAGCATACGTTGATACCGGCGGTTGGTCTATCTACGGTGCAAACGTTGCAGCTCCTGATTTCTCACAAGCACAAGCATCAACTAGTTGTGATGATAAAGTTGCTCAGTACGGTGAAGATACTTTCCGTAAAGTTAAGGCCGATTTAGATTGGTCACCAGGTTCAACTTACTGTATGTTCGCTTACGCTAACGTTTCTTACAACACTGCATCAGTAGATCGTAACACCGTTTTCGTTGACGCTAACTATGAAGTTGCCGATGGCGTTGAATGGTTTGGTCGTGCAATGTTCGTGCAAAACAACTCTTTCGGTCGTTATGCACCACCAGCGGCTCCTTGGCGTAACATGGGTTATGACAACCCAGAAAACCCTTACGGAATCTCTGATGATGGTTTAGGTTTTGCTAACCCTAACACTACTGATGGTTTAGCCTGGTCTCCAATGTTCACTGATGCTAACGGCGATTACCAATACTACGACTATGACGAAAATGGCGATCCTACTTACCAAGATAATGATGGCGATGGTGAGTTCGGTGAAGGCGATGTTTATAATAACGGTGTATGGCTTGAAGATATGGCTTACGCTACGACTACAGGTTACTACCGTTGGGTAGATATCGGTACTCGTGATGGTAACATCTCTGATTACAACCAAGATTACTTAACCGGTCTTCGTGGTGAGTTAGATTGGAACAATGCTACGTGGGAAGTTTACTACCACAGAAACGTTGCCGATAACAAATCAGTTGGTGAGTACTACTTAGCATACGGTGGTTTAGCATACAACATCGCTAACGATATCGACTTAAACGAAGGTGTTGCTAATATGAAAGCAACCACTTTACAAAACTCTCAATCAACGTTTGACCAATACAACGGTGGCATTGGTTTTGACATGTTCGAACTACCTGGCGGTGACGTAGCTCATTTCTTCGGTGCTGAGTACATGGAAGTATCATTTGCTGATACTTACGACGGTCAATCAGAAGCTGGTTTAGTCGGTGGCTCTGCCGGTAACTCTTCATCAGGTGCTCGTGATATTACTGCATTCTTCTACGAAGCAGCATTGCCTGTAACTGACACGGTAGAAGTGAACTTAGCGGTTCGTTACGATGATTACTCTGATTTCGGCGATAACACTGCGCCTAAAGCCTCTGTTCGTTGGGAAATTCTTGACGGTTTAGTATTCCGTGCATCATATTCAGAAGCATTCCGTGCTCCTGGTCTAGATGAGCTAAATGCTGCAACTACGTTCTCTGCAGAGTCAGCTATCGATTACCGAGGTTGTGAATCTGCGGGTATTGACCGTGCAGATTGTACATCACAACAGCACGATACCTACTACAAGTCTAACCCAGACTTAGGTCCAGAAACGTCTGAGTACACTAACATTGGTGTTGCTTGGGACATTACAGATGACGTTAGCTTGAAAGTGGATTACTTCCAATTATCAATTGAAGACGTGATCTCAACCAAGTCAGTGCAATCATTATTAACTGATGAAGACCAAGGTGAAATTTCAGCTAAAGCACCTGGTGCTGACGTTTCTGGTGATACTTTCTACCTAATTCGTACTCAAGACGGCAAACTTCTTGAAGCCGGTACTGGTTACTTCAACGGTGGCCAATTAGACATCGAAGGTGTTGACGTAACGTTTAACTCTAGTCTAGAAACTAGTTTCGGTGATTTCCGTTTCAACATGATCAATTCATTCGTAATGGATTGGGGTGATGAGTTTGATTACTCAGGAACTGCTGGTGCTCCAGATCACAAAGCCAACGCTACTCTTGGTTGGACTATGGGTGACCACAGCTTAGCATGGACTTCACAGTACACTGCTGATACTTCAGAAACTGATTCTGTTATCGATGACAAGCTTGTTGAAGAAGGTAAGTTAGATAGTTGGTTAATCCATCACTTCACTTACACTTACGATGCTGGTAACTACGGCGCATTAACTCTACAAGTGAACAACCTAACTGATGAAGATCCAGTATTATCATCTGTTGGTACTTGGGATGATGCTAACCTGTACAACAACTACGGTCGTGACTACCGTGTAAGCTACAACATCAAGTTCTAAGAACTTATGTAGCTAATACATAGTAGATTGAAAAAGGTCGCTTTTAGCGGCCTTTTTTATTGAAAGATGTTTCACAATCATTACATAATGCTATGAGCTATGAGCTATGAGCTATGAGCTATGAGCTAGGAACTAGGAACTAGGAACTAGGAGCTATATATCTGAAACCTGCAGCACTTTTTTAAAGGAAACAAGCAATGAGTAATTATTGGAGCCAATACTGGCGCCAGGGCCACTTAACCTCATTTGGGGACGATATTAAAGATAACTATGTGGGTACCCTTAAAAACGTGTGGAGTGAGGTATTTTCTGCGCTTAATAAGGATGACAGGGTAATTGATATCGCCACAGGGAATGGTGCGTTAGTAGGGCTTATTTATGACGCCGTACGTCAAGACAACCTTCCTTATATCGATGCAATCGATTTAGCAAAAATACAAATAAAAGAACCATTGCTAAATAAATCTGAGCAAACTCATTTTGCCGGTGGCATTAATTGTGAGCAATTACCCTTTACCGATAATTCTGCCAACTTAATCATTTCGCAGTTTGGTATTGAATATTCAAATTTAAAAAAATCTTTAGCTGAAGTTGCTCGTGTTCTTGCCGAAACTGGTCAAGCGCAATTTATTTGTCATCATCATGACTCAATCATCGTTAAGCCTAATCTTGCCATCTTAATGATGTCACTTGAATTACAGAGTAAATCTGGCGGAATGTCTATCGTTAAACGTTTATTGGCAGAACTCGATAAAACCGGTAAGGGCAGTCCAAAGTCGGAAAACTGGCGAAATAAGTTAAATAAATACATGGAGAAGCTATTAAAAACGGATAAAAATAGCTTTATGGCGACAAATTTTCACCTGTTTGTAAAGGCTGTACTACAAAATCAGGCAAAACAAAGTGAAATAATTAATGGTTTTGAGCAAGAGTTAAAAGGTTCCATCGCCCGGTTAACGGATCTGGCCAATGCCGCCATTAGTAAGGTGGAACAAAGTAAAGTCAGCAGCTTATGTAAACAAAATCACTTAACAATCGTTGACTTTTCAGCCGTTGTTGATGATCAAAACAACATTTTGGCCTGGAAAATACTGCTGACAAAGGCTTAAAGGCAATATTATGCAGTAAATTTCTCTTTGTAAATGGCTAAATGGCGGAAGCCGATTATAATTTAAGTAGTAAGTATTAACTGTACAATTACAGCTACAACTTTAAAAAAAATGAGCTTGATTAACTAATTTCAGTTAGTCAAAATCTGTGCTGAATGCATTTTCTTATATGTATTTGGTAAAAAGCGGTTAAAAAACAAACTCTAATGGTTGTTTTTTAACTGTTTCTATTCAAAAAAAGCAAAAAGTTTGACATTAGCGTGTAGCTATTGTCTTATATAGAGCTGCTTTATTATAAAAGCAGCTTAGAAATAACGATTTGGTTAACTTTACAGGTTTAACTTGTAATTCAAGGTTAACAAAATTGTGTCTCTAGAAAATAACAACTCAAAATACTGAGCATAAATTAATTACAACTGTAACCGTTTGTGTTTGGGTCCTTAAATACCCTTTAATGGATTTTTTGGGAAAAGTTAATTAGCAATTGGTTGGGAACTATGTCCAAAATAAGCAAGAAAAGCCTTATCGCATCGTCGATTATTGGCGCACTGGCTTTAGCCGGCAGCAACATCGCTGCAGCTAAAGACCTTAAGGAACTCCATAAGAGTGAAGCTTCTATTATGAAAGCTTCTACCAAATCTCAAGAAAAAATCAATAACATTTACGAGCAGTCTCAAGAGCTTTTAGCTGAGTATCGTACAGTGGTTGACGAAACTGAGAACTTGAAAGTATATAACGATCACGTTCAACGTTTAGTGAATGACCAGCAAAAAGGTATTGATTCTTTAATTCGTCAAATCGGCACTATCGAGGAAACGAAAAAAGGCGTTGTACCGTTAATGTACAAAATGATTGACTCATTAGAGCAATTCATTACTGCGGATATTCCGGTAAACCTGGCTGATCGTACCGTACGCCTAGAGCGCCTTAAAGATGTAATGTCTCGTCAAGGTATCTCTGTAGCTGAGCAATTTCGTTTAGTACTGGAAGCCTACGAAATTGAAACCGATTACGGTTCAATGTTCTCAGCCTACCAAGGTGATCTGGAGTTTGAAGGACAAAATATCACAGTAGATTTCGTCCACATGGGGCGTACTGCGCTTGTCGCTCAATCTCTTGATTTAAGAAATGCTTGGATTTGGGAACACAGTTCTCGCAGCTGGAAAGCTTTAGGTGATGAGTACTTAAGCCCAATCACTAAAGCAATTCGTATGGCGCGTAAACAAACTGCTCCTGATCTTATCAAACTACCAGTATATGCAGCGGGGGCTGGTGAATAATGAATAAATTTATTAAAAGTGTAGCGATTGCTGCCACTCTAACGTTAACTGCCGGTATTTCTTCAAATGCAGCAGCGAACCAATTAGACGACTTATTAAAGCAAGTTAAAGCTGACCGCGTATCGGTTGCTAAACTTGATAAACAACGCGAGCAAGAGTTTTTATCAGCACGAGCTGACAAACAAGCTCTTCTTAGTAAAGCACAAGCAGACTTAACAGCAGAGAATGCTCGTAACAAGCGTTTAACTAAGCAATTTGCTGACAACGAAACGATGCTAACCACTAAAGAAGCCGAGCTTGAAGCTGCAAAAGGTGACTTAGGTGAAATGTTTGGTGTTGTTCGTCGTGCATCAGGTAATGCCTATGGCCGTATTGCAACTTCAATCGTAAGTTCACAATACCCTGGTCGTGAAGCCGTTCTTGATAAACTGGCAAACGCGAAAGAAATCCCAGTTTTATCTGAACTTGAAGAACTTTGGTTTGCGATGCAAACTGAAATGACTGAATCAGGAAAAATTGTTTCTTTCGAATCTGAAGTTACCCAACTTGACGGCTCTAAAGGTTCAGCGCAAGTGACTCGTGTTGGTTCATTTAACCTTATTTCAGAACAAGGTTACTTAAACTACAACGACTCTGCCGGTCAAATTCAACCGCTAGGTAAACAGCCTGACAGTGCAATTTTAGGTGAAGTATCACCTTTCTTAGCTAACTCTTCTGGTTACTCGCCGTTATACCTTGACCCGTCAAAAGGCCAAATTCTTAACCTGGAAACACAAAAAGCAACGTATGAAGAGCGTTACCATCAAGGTGGTACAGTGGGTTACGTAATCACAGCTGTTCTTGCCTTTGGTTTCTTAATTGCTCTTGAACGTATGATTTTCTTAGGTGCCGTAGGCGCGAAAATCAAATCACAACTTAAAAATACTTCACAACCTAATGAAAACAACCCTCTGGGTCGTATGTTAAAAGTATACTATGACAACAAAGGCATCGATGCTGAGTCATTAGAGCTTAAATTAGATGAAGCTATTTTACGTGAAACGCCGAAAATTGAACGTGGTATTAACATCATCAAGATTTTAGCCGCTATTGCTCCGCTATTAGGTCTATTAGGTACAGTTGTAGGTATGATTGGTACATTCCAATCAATCACTCTATACGGTACTGGTGATCCTAAAATCATGGCTGGCGATATCTCGATGGCGCTTGTAACTACAGCTCAAGGTCTAATCGCTGCTTTACCGCTAATCCTGGTTCACTCTATTGTGGCAGGTCGTGGTAAATCAATCTTCCACATTCTTGACGAGCAAAGCGCCGGTATCGTTGCTTCTATCGCCGAGAAGGAGAAACAGTAATGATTTTCCTGATAGAGCTTTGGGAATCTGTCAGGGAATTTATTGCCACTGGCGGCAGCGTATTATACTTCGTCGCCTTGGCACTCTTCTTAATGTGGATACTAATGATCGAGAAGTTTTGGTTCTTATCAGCAGTTTACCCAAAATTGAAGCGAGATATTATCGCTAAATGGGACGCTCGAACCGACACGACATCTTGGTATGCTCACAGAATTAGAGATACATGGATTTCTGAAGCGACAGAGATATTAGACGCGCGCATGTTAACCATAAAAACATTGGTGGCTATGTGTCCTCTTATCGGCCTGCTAGGTACTGTAACCGGTATGATTGCAGTATTCGAAATTATGGCAGTACAAGGTACTGGTAACCCTCGCCTGATGGCTGCGGGTATCTCGATGGCAACAATTCCTACAATGGCAGGTATGGTTGCAGCACTATCTGGAGTGTTTTTTAGCTCTAGATTGGACGCAAAAGTTAAAATGGCGAAGGCTAAGCTGATTGATAGCTTACCTCATCACTAGAGAGATTTTCTAATGGCTCGTAAAATAAAACGTGAAGACGAAGAAGCTGCAATTGATATGACACCGATGCTAGATATCGTGTTTATCATGCTTATCTTCTTCATCGTTACCACTTCATTCGTAAAAGAAGCTGGTATTGATGTGCAAAAGCCGAAAGCGGCTAATGCAAGTAAAAAACCTTCAGCGAACATCTTTATTGCTGTTCGTGAGAACGGTGAAATATGGATGGACAAGCGTGTAGTTGATGTTGAACGTGTTTCAGCAAACATCGAAAAACTACTAGCAGAACAACCAACTGATATTGTAATCATTCAAGCTGACAAAGGCGCCAAACACGGTGTCGTTGTGAAAGTAATGGATGCTATCAAGGATGCAGGGATCGATAAGATTTCTATTGCTGCAGCCTCAGGGGGTTAATTATGGTTCGCTTTTTAGTATCAATACTATTGGGCGTTGCTGTAACCTTTGGCTTGTTTGTCTTTATGGCATTCTTGATTTCTGGTGGTGCAAAGCGTAATGTTGATGATCAAGATAAGATCATTATTGATATCGTTTCTACGCCACCTAAGTCGAATGTACAACAACGCAAACGTGTGCCACCACCACCACCACCGCCGCCGAAAACTCCGCCGAAGCCTCAGGCTCCGACACCGGATGTTAGTAACGACAACGCAGGTATGACGTTTAACGTACCGGGTGTTGAGTTATCAGGCGCGTCGGCAGGTATGGAAGGACCAGGTGCAGGTTTTGGTCGCGACGGTGAAGCAACGCCAATCGTTCGTATTGAACCAAAATACCCAATTCAAGCAGCGCGAGACGGTAAAGAAGGTTGGGTGCAACTGAGTTTTACCATCAACTTAGTCGGTGGAGTTGAAGACGTAAAAATCATTAAAGCTCAACCAAAACGTATTTTTGATAAAGAAGCCAGACGTGCGCTTCGCAAGTGGAAATACAAACCTAAAATGGTTGATGGCAAACCGGTTATGCAACCAGGCATGACAGTACAACTTGACTTCAAGATGAACCAGGAAGGGGGAGCACAGTAATGTTAAAAAAACTTATCAGTTCTTCAATGATGGTTGCGTTTGTCGCTACGGCGACTCTACCTTTGGCAACCACAGCTAATGCAGCTGCGGCGTGCCCGAAGGAAGTGCCGAAGAAGAAAGCTCGTACTAAGATCGTTGGTCCATCGGTAGGTAAAAAAGTGGGTAAAGCTTTCACTGCCTATTCGGAAGATCGAGTTGATGATGCGATTACAATATTACTGGATATTGAAACCAGTAAAGAATATGACCGCGCGTATCTTGATCGCTTTATTGCAAATATGTATGCAATGAAAGGTGGTGATGATTCGAAAAAGGCACTTCCTTATCTGGAAAGTTCGGTAAAAAATAACGTTCTTAACGAGAAAGAGCATTCCGATACCATTAAATTATTGGCCGACTTGCAAATGCAGGAAAAGCAATATGAAAATGCGTTGACGAATTATCAGTCTTGGATGGATTTTACCTGTGAAGAAGACGCCAATACTTATGTAAAAATTGCCCAGGCTCATTATGAGTTAAAGCAATTGGATAAAATGATCAGCCCTGCCGATAAAGCAATCGGTTTGTTTAAAGAGCCGAATCAAAATCCATACATCTTAAAGTTAACGTCTTATTACGAACGTAAACAGTATCAACCAGCGGTTAAAGTACTTGAAGAAGTGTTGCAAATATTCCCTGAGAATAAGCAATGGTGGACGCAATTAGGCATGTTCTACATGTTAGTTGAAGACTACACCAAAGCACTTTACACCTTAGATTTAGCTTACAAGCAAGGTTACCTGACCAAGGAGTCAGAAATTAAAACCCTTGCGAATTTATATGCCACCAATGATGTGCCGTATAAATCAGCTATGTTGCTGGAAAAGTACATCGATAGTGGTTTGATTGCGCGTACAGATACCAACCTTTACACCATGGCAAATGCCTTTCATGCCTCGCAAGAGATTGAAAACGCAGCTAAATACTTTGGTGAAACGGCGAAACTGTCTAACAATCCAAAACATTACCGCCGTCAAGGAATGTTGTTACAGCAATCTGAGCAGTACAATGCCGCTACAGTTGCGCTGCAAAAAGCAATTGACTTAGGTATCGAAAACCCGGGTCGTGTTTATATGACCTTGGCTGAAGCTTACTTCTACCAGGAAAAATATAAACAAGCGACGGTTGCGATTAAAAAAGCACAAGCAGATCCTAAAACGAAAAAAGCCGCGCGTGCGTGGGCTTCTTACATCAGAGACACTGCTGAACGTAAGAAAAAGATTTAGTCTTTCGCTTTTTATAGCATCAATAAAAAACCAGCTTAAGGCTGGTTTTTTTATTTTCAGAGGACAGTTAACTAAGCTCGTTGTGAAGCAAGGAGGTCCCGACCTGCGTCGGAATGACGTGGCTTAAATTAATAAAAATTGTTGAATTGACCACTAAATTAGTAAAAATATCTTTCGAATAATCATATATTTATAGAAAAAGTACTCCGTCATCCCGTGCTTGCCACGGGACCTCCGAAATTCAAAATGTGCTTCGATAACATATCAAGTTTAATCGTAAAAAAAAGGAGCCTGCGGCTCCTTTGGGTATGTTCTCTAGTTTATCGATAAACGAAAACTATGGTCTCGTATCGATACTCACATTCAAGTCTTTCAAC
This sequence comes from Thalassotalea sp. ND16A, assembly GCF_000764205.1. Classification (GTDB taxonomy): domain Bacteria; phylum Pseudomonadota; class Gammaproteobacteria; order Enterobacterales; family Alteromonadaceae; genus Thalassotalea_A. The sequence continues at coordinate 12,859 of NZ_JQDZ01000009.1, read as the reverse complement.
ACACCATCATGTAAATTATAAACAAAACCATGAATGGTTATTTCCTGATTTGCATTCCAGGCTTTGATCAATGTCGTGGTATTGGCCACATTGGCAACTTGTTCCACCACATTTAGCTCACACAATCTATCGGTTAACTCTTGCCCGGATAATTTATTCAATTCGTCTTTATTGAAACGGTAGACGTCATTGATGTGACGGAGCCAATTATCAATCAAACCATGTTGCTGGTCATCGAGGGAAGCTGCTACGCCACCACAGCCAAAGTGGCCACAAACGATGATATGCTTCACTTTTAATACTTCAACGGCGTATTGTATCACTGACAGGCAATTAAGGTCGGTATGAACTACCTGATTGGCAATATTTCGGTGTACAAATATCTCACCGGGGGCCAATCCAAGTAACTGGTTCGCCGGTACTCTGGAATCGGAACAACCAATCCATAAATATTCAGGGGACTGTTGTTTGGCAAGTTTATCAAAAAAGCCTGGTTGTTCTTGATTTACTTTTTCTGACCACACCTTATTATTTTCAAATAAATGCTCTAATGACGCCATATGTTATATTGCTCAATTAAACTGAATGTTAATCGATATTGTCATTAAATCTAATGATTATGTAAAGCAGTTTTCCATGATAAAATGATGTCAAATCATTTTATCTTCTTAAAGGGATGGATAATGGCCAGAGCAGCACACGCACTTCATATTTTAGTAAAGCATAAGACACTAGCTGAAGATATTTTGACACAGCTTAACAAAGGAGCAAAATTTCAAACGTTAGCGAAAAAATATTCCACTTGTCCCTCAGGGAAAAAAGGCGGAGATCTTGGTGAATTTAAGAAGGGGCAGATGGTTGTCCAATTTGATAAATTCGTGTTTAGCGGTGAAATTTTGACGCCAACTATCGTGAAAACCAAATTTGGCTATCATATTATCAAAACGTTATATCGAACGTAGGGATCAGAAGCGAGAGACATCCCTGAAGTATGCACATTAATGGAAAATAAGCACCGTCATTCCGTGATGTTGTTGTGCGGAACCCCCTCCAGTTTTAAGGTGGTTTTATTAAAGGCTCATTATGAATTTAGGAGGTCCCACCCAAAAGCACGGTGGGATGACGGTGTGTTATTTCTTATATCGTGTAGGGCTGCTGTTCGCTCTATATAATCTTGGCCCTGAAGTTTATTCCTTGTCTTTCTTATCTTGTTCTCTGTTGCGTTGGTTTATTTTTTCCAGTTGTTGTTTTGATAAATTAAATTTTTTCGCGCTTTTATAAAGCAGATAAATGCCACTGACAATAAACATTAATACTGTAGCAATGATTAACCAGATTGTTGTTGTCATAATTTACCTTATATGTTCTTGTGGCTACGGGCTACGGGCTACGGGCTACGGGCTAAAAAACAGCTGCCAGTAGCTCGAAGCCCGCTACTCGTGGCTTTTCCTTAACTTGCCGCTTTCATTTCGCGCACAAACTTAGCCAAATCATTGAGCATTGCATCTTCGTCATCAAGATTGATTTCAATAATTTTAACTACTGCACTACCACTAATCGCCCCCTCAGCACCATTTTCCATCGCTTCAGAGACTTGTTTCGGGCTGGAAATACCAAAGCCTAGTACTGGTGCCGGGGCATCGTATTGGCGTAAGGTATTAATTAATTCAGCGCCGGGCATATTGGCTTTCACTTCTGTGCCAGTCACCCCGGCGCGACTCAGCACATAGGTATAACCCTGGCCGTGCGCAGCAACTTTTTTCAAAGTGTCAGTTGATGCATTTGGTGGGGCAATAAATATTGGCGCCACATCATGTTTTAGTGCTGCCTGTTCAAACTTTTCACTTTCGCGCATCGGCACATCGGCGATCAGTACTGAATCAACACCAGCCGCTTTCATATCGCCATAAAACTTATCCAGTCCTCGGGCAAACACTAAATTGGCGTACAGTAATAAGCCGATAGGAATGCTGCTATTATACGCTCGGATTTCTTTGAGAATATCAATACAAACATCAGTGTTAATATCCGCATCCAAGGCACGTTTGGCTGCCATTTGAATGGTAACACCATCGGCGCTTGGGTCAGAGAACGGTATGCCAAGCTCTAATGCATCGGCACCGTTATCAATTAAGGTTTTGATGACCTTGATTGATTGCTCTTTATTGGGATCGCCAATGGTAACAAATGGAATAAATGCCCCTTGCTGCTTGTCGGCGAGACTGGCAAAACATTCATTGTAGCGCTGACCGGCAGTCGATGTTGTGGCTGTAAAAGTGCTAGACATTATTTGTTCTCCCGGTAGTTTTCACCACTTAAAATACTATGAACATGAGTTAAATCTTTATCGCCTCGGCCTGATAAATTCACCAGTATTACCGTCTCGATAGTTGCGGATTCGGCAATCTTTAACGCATGCGCTAAAGCATGCGATGATTCAAGCGCTGGAATGATCCCTTCAGTCCTAGACAGAGTTTGAAAAGCATCCAGGGCTTCATCATCATTAATTGCGACATAAGTGGCGCGACCAATCTCTTTCAACAGCGAATGCTGTGGGCCCACGCCCGGATAATCAAGCCCTGCAGATACAGAGTATGACTCTTCAATTTGGCCATATTTGTCTTGCATGATGTAAGTGTAGGCGCCGTGCAGCATACCTTTGCTGCCGGCAACTAAAGTCGCACCATGTTGTGCTGTGTCTATGCCTTTACCTCCGGCTTCAACGCCAATGAGCTTAACCTCAGTATCATTGATAAAATCATGGAACATGCCAATGGCATTAGAGCCACCACCAACACAAGCGACTACGTAATCGGGAAGACTGCCTTGCTCTGCTAAAATTTGAGCTTTCGCTTCAATACCGATCATCTTTTGATATTCCCTTACTATCGTTGGGAACGGATGCGGCCCTGCAGCTGTACCTAACAAATAATGAGCCTTGTCATAATTTGCCGACCAGTCGCGCAATGCTTCATTTACCGCATCTTTTAACGTACCAGAGCCAGCGGTCACTGGTATCACTTCTGCACCCATTAATTCCATTCGGAACACGTTAGGTTGTTGGCGCTCACAATCTACCTTACCCATGTAAACCCGGCATTTTAAGCCGAGCAGGGCACAGGCTATTGCGGTCGCAACACCGTGCTGGCCAGCACCGGTTTCGGCGATGATTTCAGTTTTGCCCATTTTCTTTGCCAGCAGCGCCTGACCAAGAACCTGATTGGTTTTATGGGCTCCGCCGTGTAGTAAGTCTTCACGTTTTAAATAAATCTTTGCCAGCGGATTATCGACAATATTTCGACATAAGGTCAGTGGTGTTGGTCGACCGGCAAAGGAGTTGAGCAGTTTGTTAAATTCAGCCTGAAACGCTTCGTCGCTCTGTGAGTCGATAAACGCCGCTTCTAATTGCTCTAACGCTGGCACCAATAATTCGCTGACATACATGCCACCAAATTCGCCAAAATAGGGATCTAATGTGTGTTGAGTTGTTTGAGTCATGATACGACTGCCTCGTTAATAACGTCTGATAAGCGCGAACGCTTGTGTAAGTTTCTGATGATCTTTAATGCCTGGCGCGCTTTCAACGCCGGAATTAAGATCCAGACCCGATAAATCCAGGTCGTTGCATAATAGTTGTGCGCTAGCAATATTGTCTGTTGATAAGCCGCCGGCAAGCATCGCTTTGCTAAGATCTTGCTGACTTTGCTCTAACAATTGCCAGTTAAAGGCTTCGCCACTACCGCCTTGTTTGGCATCGAGCAAGATGCTATCGGCGACATCGCTAAACGGTGGAATGCTGTCATTCACACTTACCGCTTTCACGATTGCGCAACTCGATGACAAGTGCTCTCGTAGCTCAGCAATATAACTGTCAGATTCGCTACCATGCAATTGTACTACATCAAGGGCTAAGTGATTGGCAATGTTGGCAACTTCACTAAGGCTTTGATCTTTAAAGACACCGACAAAGTTGATTCCGGCAATAGGCGAGTCAAAAATTTCATCTTTAATGCGTCTTGCCTGTTCAAAACTGATACAACGTGGTGATTTTTCGGCAAAGATCAAGCCGGCATAAATCGCACCGGCATCAATCACGGCACTAATGTCGGCAACAGACGTTAAACCGCAAACTTTATTAGTGCCATAGATCAACTCACGACAAGCAAGGTCAATATCATCTTTTGCCATCACTGAGCTGCCCACTAGAAAACCGTCTACCGCAGGCGCTAATTCTCTTACCTGCTTATTGGTATAAATCCCCGATTCGGAAATAATTAACCTATCATCCGGGATCATCGGTGCTAATTCGAAGGTGCGGGTTAAATCGGTGGAAAGATCGCGCAAATTTCGGTTGTTAATGCCAATTAATTTGGCGTCAAGGGCAATCGCTCGCTCCGTTTCTGCAACGTTCGAGACTTCCGTTAAAATGGCCATGTTATAGCTTTTTGCTACTTTCGCCAGCGCGTTATATTCCTCATCGGATAACACACTTAACATCAGTAAAATTGCATCGGCACCATAATAACGGCCCAAATGTATTTGGTATTCATCGATAAAAAAGTCTTTATTCAGTACCGGGCAGTCCACCATGTCACTCACCGTTTTTAAATAGTCGTGACAACCTTGAAAGTATTTCGCATCGGTGAGCACCGAAATGGCACTGGCGTACTTACTATATACACCGGCAATGTCAGTCACATCAAACACTTCTCTGATCAAGCCCTTCGACGGTGAAGCTTTTTTACACTCTAAAATAAAACCGGCATTTTCCTCAGCCAGGGCTTTATACATATCTTTACTGGTAGGTTGTAGCTGATCAATAAAATTTGCTAAAGGTAACTCTTGCTTCAGCTGAACAAGCTCAATGCGTTTATCTGCGACAATTTTCTCTAAAATATTTTTCTCTATCGTATTAGTCATTACTACTCTCAACCCCATTACTGATTGCAACCATTGCCTTTAACGTTTCTGCTGCTTGCCCCGATTTTAACACTAATTGTACTTGTTTTGTGGCATCAATCAGGTTTTTAGCCTTGCCAGCTAAATATAATAAGGCCGCCGTGTTTATCGTTACCGCATCAATATGCGCGGGTTCACCACCACCTTGTAAAATTGCTAGCGAGTAGGCCGCATTTTGCTCAGGTGTGCCACCTTTGATGCTTTCTAAAACATGAGTGGCTAAACCAAAATCTTCCGGTTTTACCGTCTTTTCAATTAATCTATCGCCATCAATTTCGATAATTTGGCTGCTGCCATGAATCGCGACCTCATCCAGGCCACTACCATGCACCACCCAGGCACGCTGAACACCGGTAAGTTGCAATGCTTTGGCTATCGGCATCAACAATTCTGTCGTATAAACTCCCAATAACATAACTTTAGGTGCTGCCGGGTTAACCAATGGACCAAGAATATTAAACAGGGTTCTCACTCCCATTGCCGCCCGAACGGGGGCGGCGTGTTTAAAGCCGAGATGATAATTAGGTGCAAACAAAAAACACGCGCCACTTTGTGCAATACTTTTTGCCGCCGTCTGAGGTGACATCATTAAATTGACGCCAAAGGCTTCGAGTAAATCGGCAGAGCCAGATTTGCTGGAAACGCTACGATTGCCATGTTTGGCAACCTTGAGACCACAAGCGCCAGCAACAATTGCTGCCGTCGTTGATATATTAATGGTGCTGTGACCATCGCCGCCGGTGCCAACGCAATCAACCAGCATTTCATCGGTTGCTGGAAATGCTTTTGCTGCATTTCTTATTGCCACGGCGGCGCCTGCTATCTCATCAGGCGTTTCGCCCTTTATTTTTAACGCGGTTAACACACTGGCTAGTAATGCCGGCTCTATTTCGCCTTGCACTACTTTACTGAAAAAATCTTCGGTTTGGCTTTGGCTTAAATCCTTACCGTCGAGCAGTTGTTGCAATACATGGTTCATCTTAAATGTCCTTTTCAATTGATGGTTGTGCCAGCAAATAGTCAAAGCTTTGCTTGATCAGCAAACTGCCTTTGGAGGTGAGTAATGACTCAGGATGAAATTGAAAGCCCAATACTTTATCTTGCTCATGGGCAATTGCCATCGGCAGGTTTTGGTAATGAGCTATCATCTCCAGATCATCAGGCATGATAGTCGCGACCAATGAGTGGTACCGGGCCACGGGTAAAGGCGAGGGTAAGTTTTGAAAAGCTCCTGTTCCGCGGTGCTCAATCAAAGATGCCTTGCCATGGACGATTTCACCGGCTCTATCTACCTTACCGCCATAATGTTCAACCAAGGCCTGATGACCTAAACAAATACCAAAAATAGGGTAGTGGCCTAAACTCAGTCTAATTAGCTCCATCAAACTGCCTGCGCTTCTTGGTTCGCCAGGCCCGGGGGACAAAACTAAGATCACCGGCGCGGTTTCTTGCTGCATTTTGTTAAAAATGAATTCCGCCGAAACGGTATTGCGATAGATGATTGGCTCAAAACCTAAGCTTTTAAATTCATCCACCAGGTTATAGGTAAATGAGTCGAGGTTATCTAACATGTAAAGTTTGGTGTTCGATTTAGCTGTCATGGTGCATCTCCTTTGCCGCCGAATTGGCATTGGCAATTTGTACAGCCTTGATCACCGCTTGCGCTTTTTGTCGGGTTTCATCGGCTTCAGCCTGCGGATTAGAGTCATAAACAACCCCGGCACCGGCTTGTATATAAGCGATGTTATCTTTTACAAAGGCAGAACGAATGACGATACAGCTATCCATGTCGCCCTGGCCAGTGATATAACCCACCGCGCCACCATAACTGCCACGACGTTTGCCTTCAATATTGCGGATAAGCTCTGTCGCTTTTACTTTTGGTGCGCCTGACAGAGTACCCATATTCATACATGCCTGATACGCGTGTAAGGCATCCAATTTATCCGCCAACGTACCGATGACGCGAGAGACTAAATGCATAACATGCGAATATCTATCGACTTTTAACAACTCGGCCACGTGGCGGGTGCCGCCCTTTGACACCCGGGCAATGTCGTTGCGTGCCAGGTCGACTAACATTAAGTGCTCCGCTTTTTCTTTTTCATCGTTTCTCAGTTCGAGCTCAATTCGACCATCAAGGTCGGCAGAATATATTCCGGCTTCATTAAACCCCCGTGGCCTGGTTCCGGCGATAGGATAAATTTCAACTTGTCGATTGCTGGCCGAAAATTTTAACGCCGATTCAGGTGATGCGCCAAATAATGAAAAATCATCATCCTTTAAATAAAACATGTAAGGACTGGGGTTGGTTAATTTTAATGCCTGATAGGCGTCTAAATCGTCTTTACAATCAATAGCAAAGGTACGCGAAGGCACCACTTGAAAAATATCACCGGCGCGAATGTGCTCTTTTAGTTGCTCGACTTGCTGGCAAAACTGCTGATCGGAAATATTGACCTGGACTTCAGCTTCAAGGCGTTGTTGTAAATCGAGTGTTTTGCTGGTTAATTGTTGCTGACAGACCTGCTCTAGGGCAATTAAACGCTGCGCAAGTTGCTGCTCAGCCAACGCTTGTTTTGGTCCGGAAAATATACTGGCCAGTATTTCGGTACTTTGTTGTTGATGATCAATAACGATCAATGTTTCGGCCAAATAATAAACATAATCCGGGCAACTATTTTCACTGTCTTCAACAGCAGGCAATTGCTCAGCTATGCCGATAAGATCAAAGGCAAAGGCGCCACCGATAAACACTGCAAAAGGATGTTTATCGTCAGTGTTAAGCGCTTGCAGTTCTCGAAGCACCTGCAGCGGATTAATCGTTAACAACCTTGATAATTCATCTTGTTCAACACTTTCTGGGTGAAATGTTAGGGTTAATGTGCTCTCGTTCGGCGCCGTAATAGTGACCGCCTGTTGGTAACTTTCTTGGGAAAATTGCTGTTGTAAATAGGCCAGGGCAGACTCACCGTTTATGGATTTGGCCCAGAGACTTACCGTATTGCCATTACACACTATTTTTAATGCGGTATCGGCCAGTAACAAACTTTTTAACGCTCGCTTGTCAGAAATTTCAGCCGATTCCAGCAATAATGAATTATTACTCTTGGCACTTAAGGTGCGATACAGTGCTAATGGATCTGCTTGATATTGAGTGCTTAACAACTGGCTTTTTACCGCCCCTAAACGTGTTGTTTGCACTTGCTGGTGATGAAGGTTTTCGTGGCTCATTTTTTTGCCCCTTCAGTGTTTCGTGTTGTCAAAGATTGTAGTGTAAAATTTGTGATATTTCTCATGGTTTGTCCTAATTTGTTTAACTTAAGTGTGTCATCCGGCGTAAAGTGGCTGCAGCCACCAGATAAACCATGCTTTTACGTGATTATTCAACATATTTTTCTCTATTTTAATGTCTCTAATGTCTTAATTTAACTACTTTAATAGTCTATTCAATCTCTTTCTGTTCTAAAACGAAAAAACCCGCCTGTTAAGTAAGCGGGTTTTTAGAATTTTTTGCTTAGCACAAAGTCCACAACCCACTATGTAAGGTTATGCCACCACCAAATATTGAATACAGCTGAAACGGTTGCTTGCGTAATGTTCATGGTAATTTGTTATTCACTTTGATTAATTAAGGTTAACTTCGTTGCCTAAGTATTATAAGAAACAATTATTAAGTACCAATTTAACACTTTAGCACGTAAAATAATGACTCTGCCTATAGGAAAACCCAAAATCGCAATGAAGTCAACTGATAACGCACAAATAAGTAGTAATAGTTACAATTCTATTCGAGTTGATTTCCATAGCCATACTAAATGCTCTGACGGCCATTTAACCCCTGCTGAATTAATCGACAGAGCCAGTAATTATCAGATTGAGCAGTTTGCCATTACTGATCACGATACCGTCGCCGGCGTAACCATCGCTGAGCAGCATATTCGTGACAATAATTTAAAGATAAGGTTAATTTCTGGCATAGAAATATCTAGCCTGTGGCAAAACTTTGAAATTCATATCGTTGGTTTAAATATGGATGTCCAGCATCCCGCGCTCACTTCATTAATTGCATCACAGCAACAAGCAAGAGAAGAGCGAGCGCATTTAATGGCGGAAAAGTTAACCAAAGCCGGTTTCGAAAATTGCTATGAAGATGCAAAGACGCTTGCTCAGGATGGCACCATCACGCGTGCCCATTTCGCCCGAGTTTTACATAATCGAGGCGTAGTTTCGACATTGCAAAAAGCCTTTGATAAATATATTGGTAAGGGCCAACGGGCCTATGTTAAGCCGCTATGGTGTTCTATCGAACATGCGATAGAGGTAATTAATGCCTCTGGTGGTTACAGCGTGATAGCACATCCGATGAAGTATGGTTTATCGACTAAATGGCTGCGCCGATTGATAGTTGATTTTAATGATGCTGGCGGGGATGCGATGGAAGTCGTATCTGCACAAATGAACCCCCAACAAAAGCTGTTATCGATTGAGCTATGTCAGCAATATGGCTTACAGGCATCGGTAGGGTCGGACTTTCATTATCCTAATCGATGGAGTGATCTAGGCAAAAACTTATCCGTTCCCGATAATTTGTCAGTAATATGGCAGCATTGGAATAAAAACCAGTGATCAGTGGGTACCAGTGATATGTGGCAATTAGCTTTCGTTTACCAACGGCGATAAAAATTAACGTACCAAGGAACTAAAATGAGCCAGTTTTTCTACATGCACCCTGATAACCCGCAACCCAGGTTATTAAAACAAGCGGTAACGATTATTCAGCAAGGTGGAGTGATTGTTTACCCGACAGATTCAGGCTACGCTCTAGGTTGTCATATTGGGGATAAAAAAGCATTGGACAGAATTTGTCGTATTCGTAATATCGATAAAAATCATAATTTCACTTTGATTTGTCGAGATTTGTCTGAGCTTTCGATTTATACACAAGTGGATAATAGCAACTTTCGTTTGTTAAAAAACAACACCCCAGGTGCTTACACTTTTATTTTTAAAGGTAGCAAAGAAGTACCGAAGCGATTATTAAATCCGAAAAAGAAAACCATAGGTATTCGCATTCCCGATAACAATATCCTAATGGCATTATTGGCAGAGTTGGGCGAGCCGTTAATGTCGACAACCTTGATATTGCCAGGCAACGATATGGCAGAATATGACCCGGAGATAATTCGTGATAACTTGGAAAAACAGGTGGATTTAATTTTAAATGGTGGCTATCTAGGTGAAAAACCCACCACAGTGATCGATTGCACCGAAGAAACCCCACAAGTGATCAGAGTCGGAGAGGGCGACCCCGCGCCTTTCACTTAAGCCGCGGGCAAGGGTAAAGCGTATATCAATAACAATATTATGAGTAACAGCACAACTAATAATGGCACCATGGTTCAGCAAGTACTGCCTCTGGCACTAGTGCATGGCGAAGCGGTTGTCGAAAAGCCGCAAGATTTATTCATCCCGCCCGATGCGTTGGAAATTATTCTGGAAGCATTTGAAGGACCGCTCGATCTATTGTTGTACCTTATTCGTAAGCAAAAATTTGATATTGTCGATTTGCCCGTTGCCGAAATTACCCGCCAATACATGGAGTACGTAGAGGTAATGAAAGACTTAAAACTCGAACTTGCCGCCGAATATCTGGTCATGGCGGCAATTTTGGCAGAAATCAAATCTCGTTTATTATTGCCGAAAACCGATGTTGAAGATGATGAGCATGATCCCCGCGCCGAACTTATCAGACGGTTGCAAGAGTATGAAGTTATCAAACATGCCGCCCAAAATTTGGATCAGTTGCCACGCATGGAACGTGATACTGTTCAGGCCAGTGCAAAATTGCCGGATAGTTTTAAACCGCGATTGGTACAAGCCGATGTTGATTTGCAAGAACTGGTGTTGGCAATGCAAGGTGTGCTCAAGCGGGTGGCTGCGTTTGAGCACCATCATATTCAACGGGAATATTTGTCTACCCGCGAAAGAATGAGCCATATTTTGAAGTTGTTGGCCGCCAGAGCGCGGCAACAGCAATATGCAGAATTCAGCGAACTGTTTGATGTCAAAGAGGGTAAGGCTGGCGTTGTGGTCACATTTTTAGCCATACTGGAATTGGTTAAAGAGTCATTAATAGAATGTTTGCAGATGCAAGTTTATGGTGACGTTCGAGTAAAACTATGCAAAAAATAACCGACGAAGAATTAAAGCCGTTAATCGAAGCGATGTTATTTGTTGCGCAAAGACCGCTATCGGTAAAGAATATTCAAGAAACCATGGCCGAACAGGTTAAATTGAGCAAAAAACGACTATTAGCTATGTTACAACAGCTGCAAAAAGATTATGATGCGCGCGGTGTTAGTTTAGTCGAAGTAGCCTCGGGTTACCGCTTTCAGGCAAAAGATCAATATAGCAATTTTATTGCCCTGTTATTTAAAGAAAAAGCGCCACGATATTCACGGGCTTTACTGGAAACACTGTCATTAATTGCTTATCGGCAACCGATCACTCGCGGCGAAATAGAAGATATTCGCGGAGTTGCGGTAAGTAGTTATATAATTAGAACATTACAGGAAAGAGATTGGATCCACGTTATTGGCCATAAAGAAGTGCCAGGCAAACCGGCATTATTTGCGACAACGACAGAGTTCCTCGATTATTTTTCCTTAAAATCACTGGCACAACTCCCCGAGTTGCTGAACGTGACCGAGCTCGACATCAACATTGACCCTGTTGATGCAGCATCACTTGCCGAGAAGGCAACGCAAACAGAATGAGTTTAATCAATGTCTGAAAAATTACAGAAAGTGCTAGCACGAGCGGGTAAAGGCTCGCGTCGTGAAATGGAAGTTGTTATTGGTGCCGGCCGCGTCAGTGTGGATGGCAAAGTGGCCTACCTTGGTGACCGCGTCGATGGCACTGAGCAAATTCGTATTGATGGTCATCCGGTAAAAATTGCTGACGCCGATGAGCAGCCTTGTCGTGTGTTGGTTTATAATAAGCCCGAAGGTGAGATGTGTACTCGCAAAGATCCAGAAGGTCGGCCCACGGTATTTGACCGACTTCCGCGCATCGATGGCAGCCGTTGGGTTGCCGTAGGCCGATTGGATATCAACACTTCTGGCATGTTAATTTTTACCAACGATGGTGAATTAGCGAACCGCTTGATGCACCCTTCACATGAAGTTGAACGCGAATATGCGGTACGTGTTTTTGGTGAAATTAATGAAGCTATGCTACAAACTTTACGTCATGGCGTTAAGCTTGAAGATGGCATGGCGAAATTTAACAAGATCACCTACAAAGGTGGTGAAGGCCGCAACCATTGGTTTCATGTGGTATTAACCGAAGGCCGAAACAGAGAAGTTCGCCGCCTTTGGGAAAGCCAGGACGTACAGGTTAGCAGACTTATTCGGGTACGTTATGGTGATTTGGCGATGGAACGTCGCCTGCCGCTTGGTGGTTGGATAGAACTGGGTTTAAAAGACGTCAATTACTATCGCAAGTTAGTGCAACTACCAGCAGAGACGAAATCGAAAGTGAAGGTCGATGAAAAGAAGATCGACAACACCAAGAGCCGAAAAATTCGAAAAAATGTGAAAAAACATCAACAACGGCAAGCGCAAGGCCAGCAGCAAGCCAGACGCAAAAGGAAGTAACATTTTTATTAACTAGAAAAGGAGCATTTTGCTCCTTTTCTCACAGAACTAGAAATCATTAACTTTGATTGACCTTGTATGGTGATGCCAGCCGTTGCTAAACACTATTCATCCGTTCTAAAACACTTACACAAACCTGATCATCAGGCTTTAGGTTATTTCTGCATTCAACGATACTGGTTGCATTTGCTAAGTAGCAAGCGCAGAGCCGTTATCTCCAGCAGCGTAGATTTCGGCTG
>NZ_JQDZ01000008.1 GCF_000764205.1 Thalassotalea sp. ND16A | reverse complement strand
GTTTCGTTACTCACACCTCAACCGAAGTCGAAGCGCAATAACTAAAACGTACTAATCATTCTTTATCGCTAAAATAAATCCTGACTAATATGTTTGTGTGTTCATTCATCATTAAGTAATTATGTGTCCCGAAGGACTATGTAAATTAATCTCAATGTGAGTGCCCACACAAATTGCATGATAACTAATTGTTAAAGAATCATAAGTTGAAAACTTATGGAAAGAGTCAGTCGCATTCGCTGCTCTTTAGTACTGTAAGGCGCGCTGTGCTTGCCTTAAGTAGGATGCGCATTTTACGCATCTCAGTTTTGATGTCAACATGTTTTTGAAGTATTTCGCAATTAATTTTAAAAGCGAATTTTCAAATTTTTGTTGACGGTTTGTTTATCTATAAAGGTGAACAAACTTATCAAAACCCTTACCAGGTTGCCTCTTAACTTTCGTTGAGAAGTGCCTTGGAAGTGGATGCGCATTTTAGGGATTTTTACGCCGGGGTCAACTGCTTTTTGCAAATAAATTGAAATAAATTGAAATAACGGTATTTTTGTTTGTTTTCCATACAAAAGGTAACGTCTGATTAATATTCCGATGTCATTTAGCTACAATAATTTTCCACTGTATTAATTTTCAGTTTTTACTTTAGTCATTAACTATTAGTGCTTATTTGTACCTAATCCACTGTTATTAGCTACTTTTTAACCAAATGCCATTGCAGTTTGTTAAAATGTGGTTAACATAGGTTTTGATTAGATAAATACTTATCACTATTTAAAAAAATAAAAATCAGGTAATAATCATGAAATCTCCACTTATCTTAACCTCTGCATTCGTTGCAACTGGCATAACTGTTATTGGCTACTTAATCTCTGAGTATGCTTCTTTAGGTGATCCTATGTCTGTTGCGGTTGCTTTATTTATTGGTGCTTTACTTTCCCCTTCATTGATAACACTTATGAAAGGTGAAGAAACCGTCTCTAGTGACATTAAAACTCTTTATGTCGGTAATTTACCTTACCGCGCAAATGAATCTGCTGTTCGCAGTTTATTTGCTGAATATGGAATGGTACATTCTGTTCGTTTAATGAAAGACAAACAAACAGGTAAGCGCCGTGGTTTTGGTTTTGTTGAAATTGCCTCTGCTGATGCCGCAACTGCCATTGATTCATTAAATGACACTGAGTTTCAACAACGCACTTTGAAAGTACGAGAAGCAAAAGAGAGACCAGAGCCAAATGGTCAGCAAGATTAACTAATAATTCTTCTTTAAATAAAAAAGGGCTGCAGTACTGCAGCCCTTTTTATTTAAATGTCCCGTCCTAGAATACGTTAACGATATCGACTACTGTTCTCTAGCTATCGCGCGATACGCAATATCTGTTCGAAACTGCACATCTTGCCAGTCAATTTGGTGTAACAATTCATACGCGGCTTGTTGCGCTTCAGTCACACTGTTACCTAATGCCGTTGCACATAATACACGTCCACCAGAAGTAACTATGTTGCCATCTTGTTCAGTTGTGCCAGCATGGAACGTTTTACGATCGGTTAGCGTGTTTGTATCTAAACCTGAGATCACTTTACCTTTGGCATAAGTACCAGGATAGCCACCTGCGGCTAGTACCACACCTACAGCAGCGCGAGGATCAAATTCAATAGCCGCTTTATCTAGTTCGCCATTACAGGCTAATAAACACAGTTCAACCAAATCTGATTGCAATCTCATCATGATCGGTTGTGTTTCTGGATCGCCAAAACGACAGTTATATTCTATCACTTTCGGTGTACCGTCAGCGGCAATCATTAAGCCGGCATATAAAAAGCCAGTATAAGGGGCACCTTCTTTGGCCATTCCTTCAACCGTTGGCATGATCACTTCATTCATCGTACGTTGGTGAATTTCGTTGGTCACCACCGGCGCCGGAGAATAAGCTCCCATACCACCAGTGTTAGGACCTTCATCACCATTATAGGCACGCTTGTGATCTTGGCTGGTGGCAAACGCTAATACATTCTTACCATCAACCATGACGATGAAACTGGCTTCTTCACCTTCTAAAAACTCTTCAATAACGACACGATGACCAGCATCACCAAAAGCGTTGCCAGCTAACATATCTTTAATGGCATCTTCGGCCTCGGTTAGCGTCATCGCAACAATCACACCTTTACCAGCAGCTAAGCCATCGGCTTTAACAACAATTGGTGCACCTTGTTCACGAACATAAGCAAGAGCAGGCTCAATTTCAGTAAAGTTCTGATAATAGCCTGTAGGGATATCATTGCGAGCCAAGAAATCTTTAGTAAAAGCTTTTGACCCTTCAAGTTGTGCTGCTTTCGCACTGGGTCCAAATATGGTTAAGCCAGCGGCTTGAAAAGCATCAACCACGCCATCTACTAGAGGCTGTTCCGGGCCTACGATAGTTAGCGCAATATCTTGTTGTTTGGCAAAATCGATTAATGCTTTAATGTCACCCACTGAAATATTTACATTTTCTAATTTTGGTTCAGTAGCAGTACCGGCATTACCCGGCGCAACAAATACTTTTTCAACATTGTTAGATTGCGCGGCTTTCCATGCAAGAGCATGTTCACGACCACCGCTACCAATAACTAAAACGTTCATTTTTTATGTTCCTAACTGAAATTGAAACCGACTTATTTAGCCGGCTTAATAAATTTTAATGTCATGCGATCACTCTCACCGATGGCTGAGTATTTCGCTTTATCTTTATCACCTAAACGGTATACCGGTGGTAATGTCCACACCCCTTTTGGATGAGTTGCACTATCTTTCGGGTTGGCGTTAATTTCGCTGCTGTCAGCTAATGTAAAACCAGCAGCTATGGCTAAATCAATGGCCAGTTGCGGTGGGAAATAGCCACTACGCATATTATCGGCAAACTTTTGCGATGTCGGCATTCTATGCTCTACCACACCTAATACACCACCAGGTTTTAATGCTTTAAAACTGTCTGCAAAAATTTGCTTAACACCGGCTTCGCCCCAGTTATGCAGATTGCGGAAAGTTAAGACTAAATCGGCACTGTTGGCTGGTGCCAATTCACTTGCCACTTTTGGGGTAAAGTTGGTCAATTTAACTTCACTAAATACCGCATCACTGGCAAGTTTTGTTTCAAGCCGACGCCGTGATTTACTGTAATAATCATCTTTACCGGTATCTGGGTAATGAGCACCGTAAAAAATACCAGAACCTTTAAGAGCAGGAGCTAAAATTTCTGTATACCAACCGCCGCCTGGCGCGATTTCGACAACGGTCATAGTTGACTGAAAGCCAAAAAATTCTAAGGTTTGTTGTGGATGACGATACTGATCACGAGCACTATTTTTTGCGCTTCGGTGCTCACCGGCTATTGCCTGCTCTAATTGCGAGTGCCCGGTATCATGAGCCAAAGCACTGGTAATGAATGAAGCTGACAAAACTGAAGCGGTGATTAACGATGTTATTATTTTCATTGCTGTATTTCCAAACTTGATTAGTCAAAAATGATTACTTGCTATGTTATAGCAGATATTTAAAAGAGAGTCAGTGTTATCCACCGACTCTCTTTTAGATAGTAAATAAACTAAGTTTAATTAATCTGAACTCAGGGTATTTAGCAATTAATGACGGAAGTGACGCATACCGGTAAACACCATAGCGATGTTGTGCTCATCTGCGGCAGCAATAACTTCCGCATCACGCATTGAACCACCAGGCTGAATTACTGCGGTAATACCGGCTGCGCCAGCTGCATCTAGACCATCACGAAATGGGAAGAATGCATCCGATGCCATTACTGAACCAGGAACTTCCAAGTTTTCATCGGAGGCTTTGATACCAGCAATTTTTGCGGAATATACGCGGCTCATTTGGCCAGCACCAACACCAATGGTCATGTCATTTTTGACATAAACGATAGCGTTTGATTTCACGTATTTCGCCACTTTCCAACAGAATAATAAATCACTCATTTCTTGTTCTGTAGGCTGACGCTTGGTTACGACTTTAAGATCATCTAAACCAACCATGCCATTGTCACGATCTTGTACTAATAAACCGCCGTTAACACGTTTTTGCTCTAACCCAGTAGTTTTGCTAGACCATTGACCACATTCTAATAAACGTACGTTTGGTTTGGCGGCAACAATTTGCGCTGCACCATCAGAAATGCTTGGCGCGATGATCACTTCAACGAATTGACGAGAAACAATTGCTTCCGCTGTATCTGCATCTAACTCTTGGTTAAAGGCGATAATGCCACCAAATGCTGATGTAGGATCTGTTTTATACGCTTTTTCGTAGGCTTCCAAGATGTTGTCACCTAAAGCAACGCCACATGGATTAGCATGCTTAACAATGACACAAGCCGGTTTATCAAATTCTTTAACACACTCTAATGCAGAATCGGTATCGGCAATATTGTTGTAAGAAAGGGCTTTACCTTGAATTTGCTTAGCTGTTGAAACTGATGCTTCTTCAGGCTCCGCTTCTACGTAAAATGCCGCATTTTGATGCGAGTTTTCACCGTAACGTAAGTCTTGTTTTTTAACGAATTGAGAGTTGAAAGTACGCGGGAATTTACTCACACTTTCATCTTTATCACCGTAGGCTGGTAACATTTTACCGAAGTAGTTGGCTATCATTCCGTCGTAACTTGCAGTGTGCTCATAAGCAGCAATCGCTAAGTCAAAACGGGTTTGATAGGTTAATGAACCATTATTCGCAGCCATTTCGGTTAATACACGATCGTAATCTGATGCATTTACTACAATGGTCACGTCTTTATGGTTTTTTGCCGCGGCACGAACCATTGTTGGTCCACCGATATCGATGTTTTCGATAGCATCTTCAAGGCTACAATCCTGTGCGGCAACAGTTTTTGCAAACGGGTAAAGGTTAACGACAACAATATCGATTGCTGAAATGTTGTTTTCAGCCATTACCGCTTCATCCATATCACGACGAGCTAAAATGCCACCGTGCACTTTCGGGTGAAGAGTTTTTACGCGGCCATCCATGATTTCTGGATGACCGGTGTAATCAGACACTTCGGTAACTGGAATGTTGTTGTCTGCTAATAATTTGGCAGTACCACCAGTTGATAAAAGATCAACACCTTGTTTCGATAAAGCCTGAGCGAACTCAACAATACCGGTTTTGTCAGAAACGCTTAATAGTGCGCGTCTAATAGGACGTGGAGTATCCATAGTTTTGTTTACCTTGTTTGCTTAAATTAAATTTGAATTAGGTATGCTTTTTAACGCTAAAAATTAAAGCCCTAAAAAGTAGCACCCTCATTAGGCTTCCTGCCTGCCGGGCATAAATACATCCCTGTATAAAAAAAAGCACCCGAAGGTGCTTTGTCGCAGGCGAACCTGCTTGATTTTAGTTCATGCCGTACTTTTTAAGTTTCTTACGTAAAGTACCACGGTTGATACCCAGTAAGTTAGCAGCGCGAGTTTGGTTACCGCGAGTATATTGCATTACTTCTTCTAACATTGGCGCTTCAATTTCTGACAGTACAAGGTCGTACATATCATCAACGTCGTTTCCGTTTAATTGTGATAAGTAGTTTTTAATTGCTACTTTAGCTTGGGTACGTAAAGGTGAGGCCTTGGTCTGAGTTTGCAGGTCACCGATAACAAATGGAGAAGTAATATTTTGTTCAAACATAAAGTTCAGACTCTTTCTAAGTTAAATTATCAAAAAATACATTCAACGCATCTAGTTGCTCTACAGGCAATTCAAGCGCATTGAATATGGAACGAAATTGTTTACCCTGATCATGCGTTTGCAAATACCAGGATACGTGTTTACGAGCAATCCTTGCGCCCATAAAATCACCATAAAATTTGTGCAACTCTTGCACATGAGCCAGTAGTATAGCTCGTATCTCTTCCACTTTGGGTGGGGCTAAATGCTCACCCGTTTTTAGGAAATGGTTAATTTCTCTAAAAATCCATGGTCGACCTTGCGCTGCTCTACCAATCATAATGGCATCGGCATTGGTATATTCTAGTACCTGCCTGGCCTTTTCTACGCTGGTAATATCTCCGTTAGCGATAACAGGTATGTTTACCGCGCTTTTGATTGACTTTATGGTGTCATATTCCGCATTGCCTTTATAAAAGTCATTGCGAGTTCTACCATGTACAGCTAACGCCTGAATTCCATTTGCTTCGGCGATGTTGGCTATTTCGATACCGTTGCGAGTGTTTTCACACCAGCCAGTACGAATTTTCAAGGTTACTGGTATCTCTACCGCCGCCACAACAGATTTAACAATTTGCTCAACCTGTTCTGGTGCTTTTAGTAACGCTGAACCAGCTAATTTTTTATTTACTTTTTTTGCCGGGCAGCCCATATTGATATCAATAATTTGCGCGCCGTTGTCAGCATTTACTTTTGCAGCATAAGCCATTTCAGTTGGATCAGACCCTGCGATCTGAACCGAACGAATTCCGGCTTCATCACCATGTTCCATTCTTAACTTCGATTTGCCACTCTTCCATACCTTAGGGTTAGAAGAAAGCATTTCAGACACAGCCATACCGGCACCTAACCGACAACACAGTTGCCTGAAAGGTCTGTCGGTAATTCCAGCCATAGGGGCTAGAATAACATTACTGTTTAACTGATAAGAACCTATATTCACGTGATGCTTTTTTGAGCTACTGTTCAAAAGGGCGCTAAGTTTACGTGTTTTTTCCGCGAAAGAAAAGCATATAAATTGAACAATTTAGTTTTTTTTGTAGTTTTTCTTATTGACTTTTTTTGAATCACTTTGATGAAAAATAAAAGGCAGTAAATAGAAATTATTTACTGCCTTTGTAGAGCATCATTAGCAAGTTTGAATTTGTTGATGTTTACCTTGTACGCACACCACTAAGGCGGACCCATTCATCTTGTACGGCAATCGCATCCATGGTGCACCATTGACCATAAATGCCCTGCAACTGCTCACCTTGCTCTTCTAAAATTCCAGAAAGCGCTAACAAGCCATGGTCATCGACGTAATCGATAATAACCGGTGCCAGTTCACGCAGCGGCCCGGCTAAAATATTGGCCACCACCACATCGGCTTTAAATTCTGGCTGGTCTTTCGGTAAAAACAACTCTAAGCGGTCGGCAACACCATTGCGCTCAGCATTGGCCTGGCTTGCTTGTAAGGCTTGTGGGTCGATATCAATGCCAATCACTTTTTTGGCACCAAGCTTTAATGCCGCCAGAGAAAGTATGCCTGAACCACAACCAAAATCGACCACCGTTTTATCGGTTAAATCTAAAGAATCTAACCAAGTTAAACAAAGCGCTGTAGTCGGATGGGTACCCGTACCAAAAGCAAGCCCGGGATCTAACATCACATTTACCGCATCCGGCTCTGGTACTTCACGCCAGTTAGGACAAACCCATAAGCGCTGACCAAACTTCATTGGATGGAAGTTGTCCATCCATTCACGCTCCCAATCTTTATCTTCTAGCTGTTCCAGCTTATATTGCATTTGCTCTTTATCGGGGTGAATACCTTTTAAATAAGCAATCGCGATGTCCATATCATGGCTAGCCTCATATAGGCCCATCACCACGGTATTATTCCAATAGATCACTTCATCCCCCGGAAGAGGCTCGTAAATAGGAGTATCTTGGGCATCGATAAAGGTAACCGCTTGTGCGCCACAAGCCATTAGCCAATCACTATATTTTTCTGCTGTTTCTTCATTGGCCGCCAGGCGCAATTGTATCCAAGGCATGGTTTATCTCTAGTAACGTTTAATAAGTTATAGTTTACCACTTCTTCAACGCTTGGTTCTAGATAAGCATGCCAACAATAAAGATTTGGTAATGTATTCTTTACCAAAGAAGCTCTTAACAGAGCAGCTTTTGTAAAATTACAACTGGCTATATGTTGTTAATACTATGTTAATTCAGGTAAATTCCTCTGACTTATCGGATGAAATTGCAGATAATCCAATGCCAGTTGCAATCGCCAAAGTGCAGGCCGCCGCGTTAGAAGCGGATAAAGTAGAAGCTAACGCTAGCGAAACCGTAAAAGCTGAGCAATTGAAGGCAAAAGCTGAAGCCACTTACCCGCAACAATCCGACATAGAAGTCATAACCATTACCTCCAATTTACATGATTTATTCAGAAGCCAATTGGCCAGCCTAAGAAATACATCAATGTTACGCTGAAGAAGAATCACCGGGTATCGCTATTTTGTTGAGTCAAAAAGGCAAGATGACATTGCAACCCATCTCGTTATATTTTGGTTATGGTACACCTTCACCAAGGCTGTAAGGTAATGATAACGGAGTAATTGATAAGCCGGCGCTTGCCAACAGTTAAGCCTCGATAGATCGGATGTAATATTGACAGCTTTGCTAACGACATGAGCAGCGTGTGCGACTTACCCCGAACCCAAAAACAATAATTCCAATAGTAAATGCTCGTATGACCGCGAAATTCATTGAAAAAGACAGCCGCTTGGTTTTGGTATCAGCAATGCACCAACTGTATATGTATAGATAGGGATTGCTGATCTTTCTTGGTCACCTTACTGACCACCATCAAGGATAATTGCTAAAATAACCTCATCAGTCACAGCTAAAACGATGTTTTATATAGGTTGGTTTTACCCGGGGATTGGTTATTTCAGGAAGGGCCTACTTTCATAATTTCTTTTTTAAAATTAGAACATTACGCCTAACATCCAGCTAAAAAATCTTCGCTGGCATTTTAATTTTAATCGTTGTAGTCTATTTTTAATGAAGTAGATTTGTCCGACGGTTCAACATGCCGTCAATCATTTAAAATTCAAACAAGATAAAGGAATACAACATGAAGAAAACGCTCACATTGATTTCAATATTTGTTGCGTGCTTGCTCAGCAGCAATACTTTTGCAGCTACTGCGACTATGGGCCCATGTCAGGAGAGCAGCTGCGTTGACTATTTCAAACAATATAAGAAATATGCTCGCATGGGCTATGCCGACGCGATGGTGACATTGGCTGAAATGTATTATTACGGTCATGGCACCGAAAAAAACATGAAAAGTGCGCTCAAGCAATTCCGCAGCGCGGCGAAATACGGTTCGGTTAAAGGCCAGTACAAAACAGCGATGATGTACATTAATAACGCAGAATTTATGGATTTGGACAAAGGCGTCAAATACTTAAAAAAAGCGGCAAGAAACAATAATGTCAGTTCCTCATTTTTGTTAGGTATCATGTATTTCAGCCCGGATTTTTATGAGCAGGACTTTGACGAAGCAGATAAATGGTTAAGCAAGGCCTATCGAAAAGGCTTTAAAAAAATGCCGGCCTATATAGAATTCATGAAAGAATCTGGCCACTTTAAGGAGGCTGATTTCCCCGATCTTATGGAGGCAATCGAAGATGCCCCGATTGCGGTAACTGAAGTTGCATCGGCTAAAGTTGCATCGGATATAGTGGCACCGGCTATAGTGGCACCGGATGTAGCTGCACCGGCTATAGCTGCACCGGCTAAATCAACCGCTTCAACGAAAACATCTGGCCAAACAGCACAAAATGCTGAGAAAAGTGACATCGAAGTGATAACTGTTTATGGTAATCTGAACGATATTTTTGATGCTCAATTGGCAAGCCTGAGAAATACCTATCCTGAAAAGGGTGCCCAGACTACAGGCTCAAGAATTATAGGAAAGACATGTGCGCAAACAATGTCTTGCGCCCCTACCAGTGATGCAGATTTCAATAGAGGTGTTAGAAGGGTTATGGGTGATCATGCAGTAGCCAAGTTTCATGAAGCATACATGGGCAAAGCTGGATTTTAGTGAACTCCCCCCGCGATCTCGCTTCGCTCGGATCTCGGGGTTTTCTCTACAGATTTAATAAAAAGATTGACCTGCGCGACATTAAAAATCGGAAACTACAAATGCACCAACTATATATGTATAGATAGGGATTGCTGATCTTTCTTGGTCATTTTACTGACCACCAGTAAATAAGAATTATCCATCATACGTTCAATTTCACCCTGCGGAATTGAACCATCAAGGATAATGGTATTCCATAACCGCTTACTCATATGATAGCCCGGAATTATGGAAGGAAATATATCACGCAGCATAACCGTTTCATCTGGATCACACTTTAGATTCATCCACCAATGCATATTTCCGGCGTCATCACCTTTGCCCATCTTGCCAATGGCCATGGTGGCAAACATTTTATTTTTGACTTTAAAAACTTTTACCTGTTCACCAAAAGGGTAATCGAGAGTGCTGTTTGGTTTTGCTAAAAGGTACCTTGCTATTTGTTCAACGCTCATCAAGAATCAACGATGATTGTTGCTAATTCGTTTTCTAGCCATTTTATTCCATTATCGCGCCCAAGTTGCAAACCAGAGAATTCTTTATAGTTCAAATTGTCTTGAAGGCGATGTTTGACCAGATTTTCGGTTTCTTTTTTAGCTTCTTGATTATAGGTGATAACCGCAATGGCTTTTAAATTTTCTAATGAAGCCGTATGCAACTTAGCTTCATAAGTGTAAGAATAGTTGTGTAATCTATTCGATAAAATGCCAAAAGGCTGAGGAAAATGGTCAAGCAGAAAGGCATCATACTCTTCACACATTTCTAACGTCATAACAACGCCTTCTTCGATGATAACTTCTGCTATGGTGTCACCAATAATGTTGATGCCACCAAAACTTAGATAATATTTCATGTTAAATTACTCAACTAGTTTGAAAAAGAATTATGCCTTAGCGCTCATTTTGGTAAGCTCAAGTTCAAGCCATCTGATGGCATGGTTTCGTCCCATTTCAAAAGCTGAGAATTGTTTCAAATTGATATTATCATTCGCCCTTACCTGTAAGAAATCATCGATTACCTTGTTATTTTTATTGGTATAACTCACGGTTGCAACGCCAGCTAATTCTTTACTCTTCGCCAATTGCAATTTTACTTCAGGGGTTAAATAGTATTCATTTATGCTGTTTATCAAAACGGCATAGGGTTTAGTAAAATGAGTCTCAAGAAAGTCTTTGTATTCCGCATACATTTCATTATTAATAGTGGCACTGTTATCGACTAAGACTTCGGCAATGTTATCGGCGACTTTATTAATGTAACCAAAACTTAAGGTGTATTTCATGGTAACTCCGGAAAAATGTGATGAAAAAATACTCGCTAATTTCCATTTGTTCACATATACAAACAATAAAATTCATAACTATGTTCATGGCAACACAAAAACTACCACGATTAAGTGGTATTGAACGGGAATTTTGAATTTTTAGCGCAAAAGGTGTTTCTTATATATTTATATTTATACTTACACATATAAAGGTAGATTAGGTTGAAGATAAAATCCAATCTGATTTGTAATATTTATGTAATATTTATGTAGTATATTGTAAGATTTTGTAAAGAAACTCACTGCAGCCGTTCATTTATTGCAAATCAATTAAATACAAACCGCAATGCTTTAACCCATTGGGTTTAAGTGGCACAATGAATAAAAACTATTTTTAGGATGATTAATGAAGCGTTTTGTTGTACTGGTGTTCAGTTTTTATAGCTTTGTCTTAGGCGCTACCGAACAAGCCCAGCAAATTTTTCAGGATATGGCGCCATCTCTTTATCAAATTCGACTTATCGACAAAGCCACCAGCGAGAAATCGTCTATTGGCTCAGGCTTTCAAATCAGTGAGAATGGCTATATCGCCACCAATTACCACGTTATCTCAGGTTATGCCCAGCACCCTGAAAAATACATCATTGAATACGAAAATGATCAAGGTAAAAAAGGTCAGTTATCATTGCAAACCGTTGATGTAATAAATGATTTAGCCATTGTTTTATTAGCCGAAAACCCGCACACACAACATTTTATGATTTCTGAAACAGCGCCGGAAAAAGGAGAAGAGCTGTATTCATTGGGCAATCCGCATGATCTCGGCATGATAGTGGTGCCTGGCACTTATAACGGCTTAAAAAAAGAAGCATTTAATGACAGAATCCATTTTACCGGTTCCGTAAACCCAGGCATGAGTGGCGGCCCGGTGGTTAACCGCTTTGGCGAAGTCGTTGGCATAAACGTAGCCTCCTCTGGCAACCAAATAGGCTTTTTAATCCCCCATGACAAACTCGCCGCACTAATTAATAATTTCGATGTACAAGTGGAAAAAACCATCGATGAACAAATCACCGAGCAACTAAAGGCCAATCAAAACCGTTTGTTAACAGAAATTATGGCGAATGACTGGCAAACTAAATCGTTCGCCGGTGCTTCAATTCCGGATACCGGGGTAAATTATATTCGTTGTTGGGGCGACTCTAATGCCGATAAAGCTGATGCTTTATTGTTCAAAGCCGCAACCAATTGCCAGATGGAAGAATATGTCTACATATCTGAAGCATTTACTACTGGCAGTATTGATATGGAATTCCATTTCTTTGAAAGCGAAGAAATCAGCAGTACTCGTTTTTACCAAATTTACCAAACGCAAATTAATCGAGCCGGTGCCAGTAACCGCGCAGGTAAAGAGGACGTCAGTGAATTTGAATGCCAGCACGATATCACCACGGATAGTGATGAGAGCATTCGCAATAAAGCGATTTTATGTATCAGAGCATTTAAAAAGTATCGCGGATTATACGATGTGATGTATTTATCGGCTTCGATTGACCATGATAAACAAGCATTGGTAAGCCACTTTACCTTATCCGGTGTTGATAAGAACTTTGCTCAAAGCTTTAGTCAGAAGTTTATGGAGTCAGTAAAATGGAATTAATTATTGAAGAAATCAGTCGCGGTAAAAAACTGATTGGCCGTCATAAATTTGCCACTTCCTCGGTCAATATTGGCCGAGGATTTAATAACGATATTATTCTATCTGATCCACATGTTTGCCCGGAACATTTATCACTGCAATGTGAAGATGGAATTTGGTTTGTAGACGACCTGGAATCATTAAATGGCAGCATTCTCGCCGACAAACAAAGTATTACCAGACGTCATACAATAGAGTCTGGAGATATTATCCAGCTAGGTAAAAGTCAGCTTCGTTTCTATTTTGCTAACCATCCGGTAGTAGAAAGTGTCGCTTTTAGTGAGCTGGAAAATTTGGTCGAGAGATTTGGTCGCTGGTCAATGATTATCTCCATGATAGCGCTATTTAGTGTGATCAATTTTGCCTTATTATATTTAAACAACCCGAATAAAGAAATCGTCTATAGCCAAATATTGATCGGCTTAATTTCAGTGACAATCGGTTATGCATTATGGCCATTGTTATGTTCGTTAATGGCATTTCTAAATAAGCATGAACCTAGGGTGGGTAGTCAACTTGGGGTCAGCTTTGTCATTATCAATGTATTTTGGCTTACTGACTTTGTTGAAGCATTTTTCAGTTTCAATATATCAAGTCAGTGGGCTTGGGGTTGGCTGATAGCAATAATATCCATTGCCTTAACCTTTTGCCTGTTTTGGTTTAACCTTTATATCGCCTTTGCCCAAAGTGGCAAACGCAGGTTCAAAATTGCCGCCGGCATCACCGCATTGGTTTACGGAGGATTATTCATGAATGACTTGAGTGATAAGCCTGAATTTAATCCTTTCCCGGTTTACGATGCAACCATTTTAACACCCGTATTTTCAGTTGCGCCGGCAAGCACTACGGCAGCCTTTATCAAACAAAGTGATGAGTTATTTATTGCTGCTGAAAAACAGATAGATAAGAAGAAATAACAAGATAAATGAGGGTCAGAGTCAAATTAAATTAACCATAATTTGACTCTGCCTCTGTTGCCGTTATGGACGAGGGATAAAACCTACCGCATCATATACCGAAGTGATTATCTTAGCGGCTCGCTCTGAAGCCTTATTAGCACCTTGACGCATTACATCATTCAGAAATGTTTGGTCTTCACGGTACTGGTGAAATTTTTGCTGGATCGGCTCAAGCATCGCGACAACAGCCTCAGCCACATCGCCTTTTAAATGACCGTACATTTTATCTTCATATTCTGGCACTAACTGCTCTACCGTTTTACCGGTTGTGCAAGAAAGCATAGATAACAAGTTGGATACACCCGGTTTTTCAGCTGTGTCGAAATAAATTCGTGCTTGCTCATCGGAATCGGTTACCGCTCGTTTAATTTTTTTAGTGATCTTTTTCGGATCTTCTAATAAACCAATAAAGTTGCCCGGATTGGTATCCGACTTTGACATTTTTTTCGTTGGCTCTTGCAGGCTCATTACCCTGGCGCCAAATTTCGGAATGTACGGATCAGGGATGGTAAAGATATCACCATGTAAATTATTAAAACGAGTGGCGATATCGCGAGCGAGCTCTAAATGTTGCTTTTGATCGTCCCCAACTGGAACCCTGTCGGCGCCGTAAAGTAAAATATCTGCCGCCATCAATACCGGATAAGTAAACAACCCTGAATTCATATTGGCTTCAGATTTTTGTGACTTATCTTTGTATTGAGTCATTCGATTCAGTTCCCCCATTTGGGTGTAACAGTTTAGCACCCAGCTAAGTTGAGCATGTTCCGGCACATGCGACTGAATAAATATCGTACTTTTTTCCGGAGCCACACCACAAGCTAAGTACAATGCCAGGCCATCTAAGGTCGCGTTGCGTAAAGCTTCTGGGTTTGGCCTAACGGTAATGGCATGTTGATCAACCAACATATAATAACAATCATGATCGTCTTGCATATTCACCCATTGGCGAAGTGCACCTAAATAATTACCTATAGTCAACTCACCTGATGGCTGACAACCACTTAAAACAACGGGCTTAGTCATAACTGTCCTTTAAAAATTTATTTCGTTGAATCTACTTGCGCAAGATTGCTGCGCATTTTATCAATTACTGATTTGTAATCGTTTTGAGAAAAAATTGCTGAACCGGCGACAAACATATCCGCGCCAGCTGCTGCGATTTCTGCGATGTTGTCGACTTTCACCCCACCATCAACTTGCAGACGAATATCTCGTCCACTGGCAACAATTTTCTCTTTAACCAGTTTTAATTTGTCTAGGGTTGATGGAATAAATGATTGGCCACCAAAACCAGGATTTACTGACATTAATAAAATAACGTCAAGTTTATCCATGACAAAATCAAGTACTTGCAATGGCGTTGCCGGGTTTAACACTAAGCCTGCTTTACAACCGTGATCTTTAATTAATTGCAATGTACGGTCAACGTGATCTGTTGCTTCCGGGTGGAAAGTAATAATGTCGGCGCCCGATTTGGCAAAACCAGGAATAAGACTATCAACTGGCTTCACCATTAAATGCACATCAATAGGCGCCGTTATGCCGTAATCTCTCAATGATTTACAAACCATAGGGCCAAAGGTTAAATTTGGCACAAAATGGTTATCCATCACATCGAAATGAACCACATCGGCCCCTGCCGCTAACACTTTAGCAACATCATCGCCTAAACGCGCAAAGTCTGCGGATAAAATCGATGGAGCAATCAAAAAAGACATATTTTTACCTTTGTTTTAACGCCGAAAATCGAAAAAAGTGCAGTATTGAGCAAGTGCTGCTTATCCCGAATTCAGGTTGAGTATATGAATCAATACAATTATTGCCGCTACTTTACCTAAACTCAGTGCTAAGTTGAAGTAACAATGTACAAATTGCCGATATTTTAACGTAAATCACTTTCAACAACACCCTCAATGACTGCTGGTATCTCAGGCCTTCATGCGCCCCTAAACAAACAGTCCCTATCCACCACCCATGTGCACAGATTATCTAAAGGCTCCTGCCGGTCGAGTATAAGTATATCCCGGCAATTGCTTCCCGCATCGCGCTAATACCAGCGTTCGTGTTGAAAATATGCAAAGAGAGCGCACAAAAAGTGCACAGCATGCACCATTTTCGAGCAGCAACAATTTCTTCAGCGATCGATTCTGCGCTACTTGCTTTTAACTTTCTCTGCTATGAAAGGGCTACAGCTAAATTTTTCATTTTTTTAATACTCGGCATCGACTTTGCACTTTATCAACCAGTTAGTTACTTAACTCAAAAATTATTAAAAATAAAACAGGGTGAAAACATGAAAAAAACATTAACTGCTTCATTATTACTTACAGCAATGGCTTTAGGTTCAACAGTTTCAACGTCTGCTTTAGCACTTGAAGGCGTTAGCGGTAACGCTGGTGTGGTATCTCAATACTTTTTCCGTGGTATTGCACAAACGGGTACGGCTTCCGCAAGTGCTGGTGTTGACTTTGAGAATGGCGGTTTGTATTTAGGTACTTGGGCCGCAGACGTTCAAGACGGCCTTGAAATTGACTTTTACGGCGGTTACGGCATTGAAACAGAATCAGGCTTAGGCTTAAGCGCAGGGTTTACTTCATATCAATATACCGGTGATTTCGATTCGGCTTATAACGAAGTGAATTTAGGGTTAAGCTACAGCTTCTTTTCACTGTCATACAATGTTGGTACTCATGAAGACGATGACGATTTAGGCATTGAAGAAGCTGATTATGACTTTCTTTCTGCCACGGTTGAATACGAAGGATTTTATGCCACTGTTGGTACTTGGGGTGATGACTTTGAGGGTGATTACGTAGAACTTGGCTACGGTACTGAAGTCTCTGGTTTTGATATCGGTGTCGCCGTTATAGCTAACTCTGAAGAACTTGATGTAGAAACTGGTGAAGGTGAAGAGTCATTAGTATTTAGTATTGGTAAAACTTTCTAAACAATTGAAAAATACTTTTTCAATTTAAATTATACTCGTACCACTGCAAAATTCCCGATTCAGAGCACCTTGCAGTAGCACGAGTATAGAACCTCGATAGCTGTGACTTGTTTAGTTATACCCTAAAACAAAGCATTGTTGATCAGCATCCTGAAAATCCAGAGATAAAGAAAATTCCCTAGCCGCTTGCTCGTTACTTGCTGGCGTTTTCGGCATACATTGTGCCTGTTCAGTTATCACTATAGGCACACTGGTTTGTGTTAATTTACTGTCACTCATTAAATGATAAATCCTGCTCTGCATCTATAAAGGCGTATGAATTTAACTAACTTGCAACAGAAGCAAACAATTCAGTAAATTTATCTAAGCCTTCATTGGCCAATTCATCACTGATGGTTAATGCCGGCAGAAAACGAATAACGTTACTGTAGAAGCCACAGGCAAGCAGTACTAAACCATATTCAGCCGCCTTGGCAATGATTGCTTGCGTTAGCTCTGGGTTTGGTTGCTCGAAATCTCCTTGCTGCACCAATTCCATCGCGATCATCGCCCCTTGATTTCTAACCTCACCAATCAGTTTAGGGAACTGCGTTTGTAACTGGGTTAAGCGCTCATTGAATAGTGCACCAATCTCTGCTGAACGAGTGATTAAATTTTCTTCTTCAATCACATCTAAAACGGTTAATGCTGCGGCACAGGCGACCGGTGAGCCACCATATGTGCCACCTAAACCACCTGGTAATGGCGCGTCCATGATCTCGCTCTTGCCAACTACCGCAGCAATTGGGAAGCCACCGGCGATACCTTTGGCCATCGTCATTAAGTCGGCCTCCACATCGGCATGCTCAAAACTGAACATTTTGCCGGTACGACCAAAACCCGTTTGAATTTCGTCGGCAATTAACACGATACCATGCTGATCACATACCTTACGTAAGGCTTGTAAGAACTCTTTTGGTGCGGCATAAAAACCGCCTTCGCCCTGCACCGGCTCAACAATTATTGCCGCCACATCGGTTGCTGCAATGTCCACTTTGAACAAGTTTTCCAGCGCTTTTAAAGACGCCTTTACCGAGACATCATGACATTCGATAGGGAAAGGTGCATGAAAAATATCGCTGGGGAACGGACCAAATAGGTTTTTATAGGGTGTTATTTTTCCGGTTAAGGCCATGGTCAAATTAGTACGACCATGAAAACCACCGTTAAAGGCGATAACACCGCGACGACCGGTATGGGCACGCGCAATTTTTACGCAATTCTCTACCGCTTCGGCGCCAGTGGTGACAAAAATCGCTTTCTTTTCTGAATTTCCCGGGGCAATGGCGGTCAGTTTTTCAGCCAGCTCAACCGCAACTTCATAAGGATTCACCATCACACAAGTATGACTAAACTTATCAAGTTGCGCTTTTACTGCCGCAACCACTTTGGGGTGGCTATGACCAGTATTACACACGGCAATGCCGGTACCAAAATCGATATAGCGTTTGCCTTCTACATCCCAAAGTTCAGAGTTTTCGGCACGTTCAACGTATACCGGATACATGTTGCCTTGGCCGCGGGCGATTGCTTGAGTTTTTCTTGCCTGTAATTGTGAGTTATTCATTGTTCTTTACCTGTTCTAAATCTATTTTACAGTTAGCGCGATACGCTAACAATTAATGTTCATCGGTGTGCTATTCAACAATTCTATTTGTCTATGCCACCCATGCATAAATACTTGATTTCCATATAGTCGTCTAAACCATATTTAGAGCCTTCGCGACCGTTACCCGATTGTTTAACGCCACCAAAGGGGGCGGCAGCATTGGAAATAATGCCTTCATTGATGCCAACCATGCCAAATTCCAGACCTTCACCGACACGCCAAACCCGGCCAATGTCGCGAGTATAGAAATATGCCGCCAGGCCGTATTCCGTGTCATTTGCCATGGCAAGCGCTTCATCTTCATCAGCAAAAGCGATGATTGGCGATACCGGTCCAAAAATTTCGTTATTGGCAATCGGCATGTCATTAGTCACATTGGTTAGCACTGTCGGCTGGTAAAAATTATTACCTTGCGCATGGCCTGCACCACCAAGAACCAGGGTGGCACCGGCGTCAATAGAAGCCGTCACCAACTTATCCACGTCGGCAACCGCGGTTGTTGAAATCATTGGTCCGACGTTAACACCATCAT
Organism: Thalassotalea sp. ND16A; assembly: GCF_000764205.1. Taxonomy (GTDB): domain Bacteria; phylum Pseudomonadota; class Gammaproteobacteria; order Enterobacterales; family Alteromonadaceae; genus Thalassotalea_A. The sequence goes on along the minus strand of NZ_JQDZ01000008.1, from coordinate 32,145 downwards.
GCAAACCATTGCCTATCGATAAAGCGGCAACGGCTGCGGTGAATTTTTCGGTAAATTCAGCCAATACACCTTGCTGGACAAAAATTCGGTTGGTGCAAACACAGGTTTGGCCGGCATTGCGATACTTGGATGCCATTGCGCCCTGCACGGCAGCGTCGATATCGGCATCGTCGAACACAATGAATGGCGCATTACCACCGAGCTCCATCGACACCTTTTTTACTGTGCTTGCACATTGGGCGATCAAGGATTTACCAACCCCGGTAGAGCCGGTAAAGGTAAATTTCGCCACATCGGGGTGCTGAGTTAACACTTCACCGATACCACGTGCATTCGTACCAACCACTACGTTGAATACGCCAGCAGGGATACCCGCTCGCTCGGCCAGTTCTGCCATCGCTAGCGCTGACAACGGTGTTTGTGTCGCTGGACGTACAACAAAAGTACAACCGGCAGCCAATGCTGCGGCAGCTTTTCTGGCAATCATCGCATTCGGGAAATTCCAAGGCGTATCGATGCCACTACACCCACCGGCTGTTTGATCACTACGATGCGTTTATCATTGGCAGGCCCCGGAATGGTGTCACCATAAACGCGCTTGCCTTCTTCGGCAAACCATTCGATAAATGCGGCGCCATAGACAATTTCACCATTCGCTTCCGCTAGTGGTTTGCCCTGCTCTGAGGTCAAAATTCGGCCCAAATCGTCTTGATGCTGCATCATCAGGTTGAACCAGTTACGCAGCAAGTTTGCGCGTTCATTGGCCGATTTTGCCGACCACGACTTTAACGCATTTTTTGCCGCTTTAATCGCCAACTCAGTTTCGGCGACACCGGCATCGCTTACTTTTACGATTTCTTCGCCATTTGCCGGGTTAGTTACGACAAACGATGATTCGCTACTGTGCCAGCTACCATTAATGTATGAAAAAGGTTTAACTAAATGCTTATCTTGCAACTGCTGCATGTCTATCTCCAACGCTAAATATTTTTCCGGACTTTAAATTATCACGGCTGTAGCCATTGAATAACAAATCGATTTGATGTTAAATACTAAACATTCAACCTTATGTTTTGAGTAGATAAAACTTTTGAATCTGGATTCTATTATTCCTAAACCCATTACCGAATATGATCTGCGGTTATTGCGGATCTTTGTTGCTGTGGTTGAACATGGTGGTTTTGCTGCCGCCGAAACTGCATTAGGCGTAACTCGCTCAACCATTAGTGTGCACATGTCTAACCTTGAAACACGGATGAAATTAAAGTTGTGTTTGCGTGGTCGTGGTGGCTTTTCCCTGACCGAAGAAGGTCAGGCGGTATACCGGGCGGTAATCGATTTATTCGATTCTTTGAATGATTTCTCTTTGTATGTGGGTACTCTGGGCAAAGAGCTCAGCGGTGAAGTAGTGATATTATGTGCCGACCAGCTAGATACTGGACGCCAACAAAAGTTGGCACAAGTAATCGGTATCATCCACGACAATGCGCCTAATTTACACATTGTATTAGATGGTGATTCTATTTCGAATATTGAACGTTCATTACTTAAAGATAAGGCCCATATCGGCTTATTCCCTGGCTATCAGCAAATCGAAGGTTTGAATTATTCACCAATATACAGTGAGCCGATTTACTTGTGTTGTGGTAAAAGCCATCCATTTTTTAATAAAGTGGATGGTGCTATCAGTGATGACGATTTAGCTGCAGTTGCCGCTATCCATCCCGGCATTGATATCGACGGTTCAGGACGTCAACAACTGAAAAAATTAAATCTTGCTGCCAAGGCCTATCAATTTGATACTCGTAAGGCGATGATTCTATCTGGTCACTATATTGGTTTTATGTCACAAAGCTACATACAAGAAGAATTAAACCAGGGGGAGATTCGATTGATCCAGCCAAGTAGCCGTACTTACCAGTTTAACTTGTCTCTGGTACAAAAAAAATCACCACGAGAGGTCAATAAAGTCGACTTGTTAAAACAGGCATTTAGCGAGGTATTTAAATAATGGCAGGCGCGTTAGATGGGATCAAGGTTGTTGATTTAAGCCGAATTTTAGCCGGGCCATGGGCCTCACAAATGTTGGCCGATATGGGCGCTGAAGTTATCAAAATTGAACGCCCGGTCAAAGGTGATGATACCCGGTTTTGGGGACCTCCTTTTGTCAAACAGGCAAGTGAGCAACAACCGCCGCAAGCTGCCTATTTCCACTGTGCGAATCGCAACAAGCAATCTATAGCGATTGATATCAGCAGCAGTGCCGGGCAGCGAGTAGTTAAAGACTTAATCGCTCAGGCCGATGTGCTCATTGAAAACTACAAAGTTGGCGGCCTGAGCAAGTATGGTTTGGATTATCAACAAGTAAAGCAACTTAACCCGCGACTGGTCTATTGTTCCATTACCGGATTTGGCCAAAATGGCCCGAGTGCGCATAAAGCCGGCTATGATGGCATGATCCAGGGGGAGGGCGGATTGATGAGCTTAACCGGAGAGCCACATGGTACACCAATGAAAGTGGGGGTTGCCCTCATTGACGTAATGACCGGACTTTATAGTGCGAATGGCGTATTAGCGGCGTTGATGGCTCGTCAGCATACTCACCAAGGGCAACATATAGACATTGCCTTGCTCGATGTGCAAGTGGCGGTGTTAGCCAATCAGGGGATGAATTATTTAACTACGGCTAAAAATCCACAACGGCTAGGCAATAGCCACCCGAATATCGTACCTTACCAAACGTTTGCCACTCAAGATGGCAGTCTTATTTTAGCCATTGGCAATGACCAACAATTTAGCAAGTTTTGTCAAGTTGGCCAATGCATTGAGCTCGCCGGAGATCCATTGTTTTGCACTAATGAGCAACGGGTAAACAATAGAGCGGCTCTGATCCCTATACTAGCAAGTATACTGGCTCGGAAAACGACAAGAACTTGGGTAGAACAACTGGAACAGGTTAATGTGCCTTGTGGGCCGGTTAACACCTTAGAACAGGTATTTGAGCATCCACAGGTCAAACACCGAAAAATGGTGCGAGAAGTTGCCGATAATGAAGGCAATCTGATGAAAACGGTGGCATCTCCGATCAACCTTTCTGCTACACCATTGCAATACAAGAGTGCAGCACCAGCGTTGGGGCAACATAGCCAGCAAATTTTGTCACAACGCCTTAACTATAGTGAGCGCGAAATTAACGCCTTACTTAATCAAGGGATAGTGAGTTAATTATCTCTATAATCCCTCCCTATCCGCCATCCATGGCTCGGGAGGATAAGCACTTCCTTGTGCAAAAAGTCGATTTAGACAAAACTCAACAATTCTTCATCGAGTTGCATCAAGGTTTTTGGGTCTGCCATCATGGTTGCCGCCAACGACTTGGTTCTGGGCAGCATGCGCTCGAAATAGAATTCGGCGGTTTTGATTTTCGCTCGATAAAAGTCCCGGTTTTCCACATCGGTTGCCAGTTTTTCATACGCGGCTTGCGCCATTTGCGCCCAAAAATAAGCCATGCTCACATAACCTGAATACATTAAATAATCGACCGAGGCAGAGCCAATAATGTCTCTGTCTTTTTTCGCTTTTAACGTCAGGCGCAGAGTATATTGCTGCCAATTTGCTGTCGCTTTACTTAACGGCCAAATAAAGCGATTCATTGCGGCTTTATGCGGGTTACTCGACACCATAGAGTTGTCTTTACAGAAATTTAAAATTTCAAAGGCGAATTGTTTAAACGATTTACCACGGTTCAACAGTATTTTACGAGCCAATAAATCTAATGACTGAATACCTGTGGTGCCTTCATACAAGGTAGAAATTCGTGCATCGCGAACAATTTGCTCCATGCCCCACTCTTTAATATAACCGTGACCACCGAAAATTTGCAGGCCATGATTGGCACTTTCAGAACCCAGCTCGGTTAAGAAGGCTTTTAAAATTGGCGTAATAAAGCCCAAGCGATAATCAGCACGCTTACGTTCTTTTTCGGTTTTTGCCATTTCGATATCATCGACCAATTTGGCGGTGTAGTAGATCATGGCGCGACCGCCTTCACTGATTGCTTTTTGCGTCATCAGCATTTTACGAACATCAGGATGAACAATGATCGGGTCGGCAATTTGATCAGGCTGTTTCTTACCGGTTAGTGCCCGCATCGATAACCGTTCTTTGGCATAAATAAGCGAATTTTGATAAGCCAGTTCCGCCGCACAAACGCCTTGCAACGCGGTACCAACACGGGCGGTATTCATAAAGGTGAACATACATTCCAGGCCTTTATTTTCCGGGCCAATGAGCACGCCCTTAGCGTTATCAAAATTTAACACCGCCGTGGCAGAGGCTTTAATGCCCATTTTCTCTTCCAGAGAACCACAAATGACACCATTGGCGGCACCGATATTACCTTGTTGATCAACTTGCATTTTCGGCACGATGAATAATGAAATTCCGCGGGTACCCGCCGGCGCACCAGGTAATCTTGCTAACACAATGTGAATAATATTGTCGGTTAAGTCGTGCTCACCGGCAGAAATGAATATTTTGGTACCGGTAATGTTGTAGGTACCATCGCCGTTATCTTCCGCTTTGGTTTTTACTTGCCCTAAATCGGTGCCACATTGTGGCTCGGTTAGACACATGGTACCGGTCCAGGTACCTTCGGTAAGTCGGGTTAAATATAATTCTTTCTGCTCATCAGTACCGTGGACCTGAATGGTATTCATCGCCCCATGGCTTAGCCCCGGATACATAGCCCATGACCAGTTAGCGGTGCCCATCATTTCTGATTTCACCATGCCTAATGATGGTGGTAACCCCTGTCCACCATGTTCGATTGGGTGCGACAAACTTTGCCATCCACCATCAACGTATTGCTGATACGCCTCTTTAAATCCTTTAGGAGTGGTAACTGTACCATCTTTAAATGTGCAACCTTCTTTATCACCGCTTTGATTTAATGGCAGTAATTCATTTTCACAAAATTTGGCACATTCACTAACAATAGCATCGACTAAATCCGGAGTTGCTTCGGCAAACTCGGGGTGCTGCTGGTAGTGTTCGTAATAGTTAAAAACATCTTCAAGCAGAAACTTTATGTCAGTTATTGGTGCTTTGTAGCTCAGCATAGTGTAAATCCTAACCTTGTTATCGTATTCATTAGCGATCGAGTATAACAGAAAATCAAACTGGTCCAACCACTATTTTAAAATAGTTTGTTTTTTAGTCATTGCTTGCTACTGTAGATCCATGTCTGCATAAAAGGAGTCATAATGGCAAGCAACAAAGCAGAGTCAGAGCAAGAGGCTGGACATAACAATGAAAAGCAGCCTTCGATAAAAGAAGTTGCAAGTAGTGTGGCTGCCGCTTTTTTTGGCGTACAAAGTGATAAGAACCGCGAACGAGATTTCAAAGGGGGTAAATTCAGTCACTTTGTCGTGGTTGGCTTGATTAGCGTGGTATTATTTGTTGGGGCTTTAGTGGCTATTGTGAACTTGGTGTTGCCCTAAATGTGTGAATAAATTGTGCGAATGAATTCACCCCTACAGTTTTTTCGGTTTATACAAGGCTAACAGCTCGCCAACTTTTTTACGGTTAGAGCCTTTTTGCGAGATGGTTCTTGCCACTTTCAGCGTTTTTATTTTATCCGCATGCTCATATATTTTTCGCGTCCAAATGGTATCGTGATTCGAAATCAGCACGGTAACTTTCTTCTCTGCGGTCACTTCTTCCGCCGCATTGGCCAAATCGGCTTGCTCGTCTAAACCAAAACCATTACCGGCATAACTGGTAAAGCTGGCGGTTTTACTCAGCGGTACATACGGTGGATCACAATAAATCACATCACCATCTTTGGCCTGGGCAAATATTTCTCGATAATTTTCGCAAACAAATTCCGCTTTTTTGGCTTTCCCGGCAAAGTTTATTAATTCTTTTTCAGGGAAGTAGGGACGTTTGTATTTACCAAATGGTACGTTGTAGCCGCCTTTAGAGTTATAACGACACAAACCGTTGTAACCATGACGGTTCATATACAAAAACATTAAAGAGCGCTGATAGGGGTCATCTGTGGCGTTGAATTGCTTTCTGATCTGATAATATTCTTCGGCAATATTAAATTCAGGCGTAAATAACCGGGCTGAATCACGAATAAACAATTCCGGTTGGTATTGCAGGGTTTTATAAAGATTGATCAAATCTTTATTTATATCGTTAAGCAGGTACTGATCAAAATCAGTATTTAAGAAGATAGAGCCAGCGCCAGCAAACGGTTCAATAAGGCGATTGCCTTTGGGCAGCATTTTTCTGATCACATCGCTAAGGGTATATTTACCACCAGCCCATTTAAGAAAAGCTCTTTGCTTATTGATCATCTTGTTATTCTTATACTGCTCAATTGCCTGTAGCGGCTAATTATTCGAATTACGGAAAATATGCCACGAAGAAAAGCCGGCGGTGATTTTTTGGTTTAGATAACCTGCTGTAATTGTTGCTCGGTGATGTTATCAAAAATTTCACTTTTGCCAATCGCGGTAGGAATGATCAAGCGTAATTTACCACCTAAATTCTTCTTATCTCGCGCCATATGCTTGATGAAATCAGCAAAGCTCATGTCATCTGGTGCTTTGATTGGTAAATCGAAATAACTGATTAATTCGATAATTTGATTGGTCTCAGCAGCGGATAGATAGCCAAGATGCTCAGCCAATTGTGATGCTTGCACCATGCCCGTTGCCACGGCTTCACCATGCAACCAAACGCCATAGCCTTGTTCTGCTTCAATGGCATGGCCAAAGGTATGACCTAAATTCAATAACGCTCTAACGCCAGCTTCTTTTTCATCTTCACTGACGATATCCGCTTTTGCCTGGCAGCAACGTTGGATCATTTCAGCCAGAATTTTACTCTCTTTGGCTTTAATCGCTTGCTTATTGGTTTCTAACCAGTCGAAAAATGGCTTATCGCCTAGAATGCCATACTTGATCACTTCGGCCATACCGGCATTAAATTCACGAATTGGCAAGGTCGATAAACTATCAATGTCGATAAGTACCGCTTTCGGCTGATAGAAAGCGCCTATCATATTTTTGCCTAATGGGTGATTGACCGCGGTTTTACCGCCCACGGAAGAATCTACTTGTGATAACAAGGTGGTTGGAATTTGGATGAAATCTATGCCGCGTTGATAGCATGCTGCGGCAAATCCGGTGATATCACCGATAACGCCACCGCCCAGTGCAATTAAGGTGGAATCTCGGCCATGACCATTAGCCAGTAAATGCGCCATAATCACTTCAAAATTGGTCAAGTTCTTTTGTGCTTCACCATCCGGTAAAATCAACTGATCAACAGTATATGCTGATAATTGTTGTTTTAATGAGGCCAAATACAGTGGCGCGACAACATCGTTGGTCACAATGCATACTCGCTTACCGGCGATATGTTCTGTTAATTGGCTGTTGTCAGATAATAGCCCCGACTCGATATAGATAGGGTAACTGCGCTCCGCTAATGAAACTATCAAATCGGCCATTTTCTTTAAAAATCCAACCGTTCAACGATTTTGCTAGCAACGACTTTCGCGCTTTGATCATCGGTTTGCACGATGACATCGGCAATCTCTTCATATAAAGGGTTACGTTCAACCGCTAAATTTTCTAGCACGGTACGTGGGTCTTCTTTAGTTTGAAGTAATGGACGACGACGATCGCGTTGGGTACGAGCCACTTGCTTATCAATCGTCGTTTCTAAATAAACTACGATACCGCGAGCGGATAGGCGGTTACGAATTTGATCGCTAATCACTGAACCACCGCCAGTTGCTAAGACAATGCCTTGGCGCTGAGATAAGTCTTCAATTACGGTTTCTTCGCGCAGACGAAAGCCTTCTTCACCTTCTAAATCGAAAACCCAGGCGATATCGGCACCAGTGCGGCGCTCAATTTCCTGGTCCGAGTCAAAAAACTCCAGGTGTAGTTTGTCGGCTAATTCTCTACCAATTGTGCTTTTACCTGCGCCCATCGGGCCAATCAGGAAAATATTACGTTTTTCTGCCATGAGATTTCTTTAATACTCGTAAAAAGGTATACCAAGTTGAATCAAATGGTATAAGTTAACGAAATTGAGGACACTCCTCGAAAAAATTAAGGGCGCAATTATCGCAATTAAGTGACTCTAATTGCAAGCATGCGCCTTAAAAAAACACCATCTAGATAAATTCATAAGCAGTTTATGAACTTATCCTGACTGATTTTTGCTATTTCTTGTTAGAATTTTTCAGTGACTATCCTTGGTGTAACAAATATAAGTAGTTCTTTTTTCTCGTTAAATTCAGTCGTTGTTCTAAATAACCAACCAAGATAAGGGATGTCACCCAAGATTGGAACTTTAGAAATAGAATTGATCACTTGTTGTTGATAAATACCACCTAAAACGATAGTTTCACCATTATTTACCAGTACCTGAGTACCAATTTCTTGAGTATCAATGGCAGTAGCCAAACCGGTACCGGTTGAAACGGTGTCACCGCGAGTATCCTGCGTGATAACCAAATCCAGAATAATGCGATTATCCGGAGTAATTTGTGGCGTTACCCGTAAACCTAATACCGCTTTTTTAAACGTTACCGAGGTGGCGCCACTTGAGGCCGCTTGTACAAACGGGATCTCAGTACCTTGTTCGATGTAAGCTTCTTTTTGATTCGAAGTGGTGATCCGTGGACTGGCAATAATCTCACCTTTGTTTTCCTGTTCCATCGCCGATAATTCCAGATCCAAAATGGTGCCATCGGCTAAGCGGGCCACCTGAAAGGCAATTGCCCCGGCAGGGTCGGCAACCGGTAAATTTACATTCAATCTGTCATTAATTGATGGAATATTACCAGCATTAGCAAGATCAGCGCCTTCAAGGCTACCTGAAGTTGCAGTATCACCACCGTTATGCGTAACGCCCCAACGAATGCCCAGCTCCTCGCTGATATTATCTTTCACCGTGACCATACGTGATTCGATCACCACCTGACGAATGGGAATATCAAGCACATTGATCATACGTTTAATGTCTTCAATACTTTTCGCAGTATCACGTACCAATAACGTATTGGTACGTTCATCAACAGTGACACTGCCTCGATCCGACATTAAACTTGTGCCTTCATTTTTCAGTAAACCGGCAAAGTCACCGGCTTTGGCGTAGTTAATTTGCACAAACTCAGAATATAAAGGCGCTAAATCGGCAACCTGTTGTTGCGCTTGTAGCTCTTTCGCTTCCCGGGCAACCAGTTCATCGTTAGGTGCCACCATCAGAATGTTTCCATCCAGGCGTTTACCCAGGCCTTTTACTTTTAAAATAATGTCTAATGCCTGATCCCACGGTACACCATCCAGACGTAGGGTAATACTACCGTTAACCGTGTCTGAGGTGACTAAGTTAAAGCCATTGTAATCGGCAATGATTTGTAACACGGTACGAATTGGAATGTCCTGAAAGTTCAATGATATGGCTTTGCCGTTAAAATTTTCGCCGTCTTCCAGATACGATTTTTTCTCTTCTTGTTCTTTCACCGTTAACGAAAAAATATTATCAATTTGATTGTGCTCAAAAGAAAATGGTTTGCTGGTACCGATTTCCAGGCGAGCATTATTGCCTTCTTTAAAGGTTTCAATACTGGTCACTATGGTGCCAAAATCAGTCACATCCAGCTTATACAATAGCTCTTCCATAATCTCGGTGTTATGGAATTCAAGATGAATTTTGCCGAGCCGGTCTTTTACATCGACTGCCGACATACTATCATCTAAAAATACTAATACTTGCCCCGCTTCGGCTTCGCCTTTTCTAAAATCAATGGCCTGGATATTATTGATAAACTCACTGGCGATATCTGCCTGCGGGTCAGTTTTATCAAACGTCGACAAGCTATTTAATAATAAGACAAACTTACCTTCGATAATTTGTGCCTGATATAATTTCAGCTCATCGAGAAAAATTGTCGCTTTAATTTTGCCGGCGAGTTGCTGCACATCGATATATTTAATGCCGGCATGATTGACCTGAGTATCGGCTAAAGGCGCGACAAAGTCTGAAGCATCAAAGACAATTTCAATACGAGCAGGGTCGGTAAAGGTTTTCACTACGGGCTCGGCGCTCAGCGATTGTTCAAAACCAAAGGTAAATTCAATTTCATCGGCTATCAGCGTGTTGTAATAGATGTCGTTGAGTTTACCTTGCGCATAACTGCTAAATGGTAGTGACAACATGAGCAAGGACAATACGGCAGTGACTATGCCTTGTTTCATCCTGAAAGGTAACTTTATTATTTTTTTGATATGAAACATGAATTCCCTTACCCCTCTTGGCCCGGTTCAACCATTGATACGGTTGTTTCTCGTTCTACCCAACAGCCAGCGCCATCTGGTATTAATTCAACTATGATTATTTCTTCCTGGCCGACATTGGTGATACGACCATTATACAACCCCAAATAACTTCCGATAGAGACTCTGTGCAGAGTGTCATCAGCAGCTTCTACCAAAGCCCAAATGATGCCTTTTTCCCCTAAGGTGCCACGCATATCTAAACTTTCTAAAGCAAACTTTTCCAGTGGTTGTTTACGCCGTCTGGGATCAGGATGCAAACAATCAGACATTTGTTGCATTTTTTCTTGAATCGCTTCTGGTTTCGGTGCCACAAACGGACTGCGCAACGCAAACGCCGAATAATCAAAATGATTAAAATCGGTGAGCAGTGGTATCGGCTTTATTTTATTGGAGGTAGACTCTTTAACCTTATCTATGTGCGCTTGCAGATCGGTTAAATCGTCAAAACATGCACTCAGTAACAATACCGAAAGTAACAATAAATAACGCATTACTTACTCTCCCTGTATTTGTATGTTTTTGCCTGCAAAGTCAGGGTTAATGAGTTCTCAAGACCATTAGCATTACCGGTGATGGAGAAATCATGTAAGGTTACAATACGCGGCAAACCCGATATCTTACTGACAAATTCGCCAAAATCATGATAAGCACCGGTAACTTGCACTTCAATCGGTAATTCTACATAAAATTCTTGATGTATCTCTGGCTGCCAATTTAACTTAACAAAATCCAAACGCGAGGTGGTACCAACAAAAGTGATATCATCCAATAAACCAGGAGTTTCATGGCTCTCTGGCAATCGTTTTACTTGCTTAGCAAATATCTCTTCTGCCTCTTCCATTTGTTCGCGAAATAACTCAAGGTTTGCGGCAACGAAGTATTTCGCTTGATAATCATTTTTTAACTTGGTTTCTTGCGTTATTTCACGCTCCAGCTCGGTAATTTTATCACTCACTAATAAGAAGTAAATAAAATAAGAAACGAAAACCACCAGCACCATCGCCAGTGCAATTTTCGCCAGTTTTGGCCATTGACCAATATTATTCAGGTCCAGATTATCAAATTGGGAAAGGTCTAAATTCATCATTAACCTCCTGCGTTACTAATTTGATTATCATCCAATAAACCTTGAATCCGTAAACTCATCTTGAAATCGCTTAATAACTTACTCGATTTACCGGAATTAATAATGGATTCAATCTCGGCATCGGCGAGTAAAGTGGAACTTTGTATTTCCCGGATCATATTGGCAAGATGATTGTTGGATTCACTCTTACCTTGCAATAACAACACATTACCTTGTTTTTCAAGTTTAATAATGTAAACCCCGGATGGAACTATTTTTGCAATTTCATCAAGTACCTGGGTACCAATGTTACGACTTTTTTGTAATTGCTCAATTAACGTCATTCGTTGAATTAAGGTTTTTTTCTTTTGTTCAAGGGTATCAATTTCAACAATCCGCGCATCAAGCACTTTAATCTCGTTGGTTAAAAATTGATTGCGTGCTCGCTGGCCATCGATCCTTGCCTGATAATATTGGCTGATTAAAAACACCGCCAAAAAACTAATTAAGGCTAAAAATGTTAATATTGAGAAAAACTGTTGCTGCCTTAAGCGTTGCGCTTCTTCACGCCAAGGCAGTAGATTTATATGTGGCATGGCGAAAAACTCCTTATTGCCAAGCCTGATGCCACCATCAACTGAGGCGCAGCCAGTGCTAAAGCATCTTCATCCACTAGCTCACCAAGCACCATATTATTGAATGGATTTGCGATTATGGTGTGTATACCCAGCTCTGCCGATAATAGCTCTTGAATATTTTCCAGCGCCGCGGTGCCACCAGAAACGACCAGATAATCGAGTTTATCTTTACCACTGAAAGTCAGATACATTTGTATCGCCCGGCGAATTTGTTGGATCAGGGTCGTTTGAAATGGTGCCAGTACTTCAAAGGTATAGGTCGGTGGTAATTCACCGGATATTTTTTCAGTTTCGGCATCTTCGTAAGATTTATTGTAATAAGAGACAATAGAACGGGTGTATTGTTCAGAGCCAAACAGTTGATCACGGGTATAGATCGAATTATTACCTTCATTTACCGTGAATAAGGTCATGGTGGCGCCAAGGTCGATAAAAGCCACGACTTTGTCTTTGGCATCATCCGGAAGCATTGGCATACAAAGTTCAGATGCCCGGCTTAACGCATAGGATTCAACATCCACGACTTTGGTAGAAAAGCCACCCGCATCTAACGCCGAGACTCTCGCTTCAATCGTTTCGGTACGCACTGCAGACAGTAAGACATTAACTTTGCTTGGGTCGGCTTCATTGACGTCAAGCTTTTCAAAATCCAGGCTAACTTCATCAAGAGGGTATGGTATTAAACTGTCCGCTTCAATTTCAATTTGGCTGGCCAGTTCGTCATCATTTAAAGAGACATCCATATAGATGATTTTGGTGATCACGGTTGAACCAGAAACGGCGACGGCGGCTTGCTGAACAGAAGACATAACTTGCTTGCGAACTTTGCGAATTACCGCTCCTATCGCTTCAATATCCTGTACTTTTCGATCAACGATTGCGCCCTTGGGCATAGGTTCTACAGAGAATGCATCGAGTTGATAACCGTTTTTATCTTCACTAATAAGCACCGCTTTAACCGAGTGTGAACCAATATCAATCCCGACCATTAAAGATACATTCTTGCTGAAAAATCGACTGAGCATAACTTCCTGTGTTTATTATTATTTATTATTTTTTTAATATAGACATAATATAGACAAAAAACCATTTATTACACTAATTATCTCTATATACTAGTAATATAATTATTGTTTTCTTTGTTATTGGTATTATTCTTAGTGAAAATTCTCAAGCGTTTCATGCAATTATCCCTATTAGGAACCGCCTTATTAAGCTTGGTTATCGGCGGTTTCTATCTCAGTATGCGGAGCGAGCTCCCCAGCGTAGAAATATTAAAAGATGTGCAATTACAAATACCTATGCAGATCTACAGCAATGATGGTGAATTGATTTCGCAATTCGGCACCAAAAGGCGAATTCCAGCAAAACTTGCAGACATGCCGGAGCAGTTGATCAATGCCATTTTGGCCACCGAAGACAACCGATTTTACGAGCACTTTGGCGTTGATCCGATAGGCATGACGCGCGCCATTATCGGTCAAATTACTGGCAACGATGCGGGTGGTGCCAGTACCATCACCATGCAAACTGCACGAAATTTCTTTTTAACCCGAGAACAAACCTATGTCAGAAAGATTCGCGAAATCTTTATCTCTTTACACATGGAAAGCCTGTTAAGCAAAGATGAAATTTTAGAATTATATTTAAACAAAATTGAATTAAGCCACCGTGCATTTGGTGTTGGCGCTGCCGCACAGGTTTATTATGGCAAAGAATTAAAACAATTGACGTTAGCGGAAATTGCCGTTATTGCCGGCTTGCCAAAAGCACCAAGCACATACAATCCGATCAGTAATCCTGACCGCGCTAAATTTCGTCGCACTACCGTGTTACAACGAATGCTAGTCAGTGGCTATATTACTGAACAAGAATACCAACAAGCCAACAATGAAGACATACGTACCAAACGACATGGCGTTGATATCGAGCTTGATGCCCCTTATGTCGCCGAAATGGCGAACAAAAAAGCGCTGGCAATGTATGGCACTGAAGTGGCTTACGGTAAGGGCTTAAAAGTCTACACTACGGTACAATCTGAACTACAACAAGCAGCAACGGCTGCGGTATTAGGGAATATTCATGCCTATGACGAGAGACATGGCTACCGTGGTGCAATAAAGCACTTGTGGCTATCTGAGAGCGACAAAGAGTTGTTAACAAGCAGGGCTGCACTTAGCTTGAATGATAACCAATTTGCACAGTATAAAGAGCAAATAACAAAAGTCAGTACACAAAAACCTGAGCTAGAAGAGTTAGTAAAAATATTAAAAGGCGTGCCTTTATATAATGAATTACTGCCGGCAATTATCACTAACGTTGATGAACAACAGGCTGAAATTTTATTGAAAACGGGTGAATTAGCCATTATTGACTGGCAGGGAATGTCATGGGCACGTGCCTATGTTAATGACAAATCACAAGGCAGGGCACCAAAATTTGCCAATGAAATCATCACTGCCGGTGATCTCATTTACGTAAAAGCGGCAGAGGATAATATTTTCCGCTTAAGCCAACTCCCTGATGTATCAGGAGGCTTAGTGGCGATTTCACCAGACTCAGGCGCTATTTTAGCCAGTGTCGGCGGCTATAGTTTTAAACAAAGCCAGTTTAATCGCATTACTCAGGCCAATCGTCAAGTGGGCTCAAATATTAAGCCATTTGTTTATTCCGCTGCCCTTGATAATGGCTATACGTTAGCCTCTATTGTTAATGATGCTCCGATTAACCAATGGGATAGGCGTTCTGGCTTTGCCTGGCGTCCGAAAAATTCTCCGGCAGTATATGAAGGGCCACTGCGAGTACGAACCGGTTTAGCAAAATCGAAAAATGTCATGTCGGTGCGACTGTTACGGGGCATTAAGTTAAAAAACCTAATCAGCCATTTAGCCAAGTTTGGCTTCAATAGCCAAGAGCTACCGAAAAATGAATCATTAGCATTAGGTTCAGCGTCGATGACGCCGCTGCAAGTGGTCACCGGATTTTCCGCATTCGCCAATCAGGGATATTTGGTAGAGCCATATATTATTGACCGGATTGAAGACTCCAATGGTGAAGTGATTTATCAGGCCGAACCACAAATGGCTTGTTATCAGTGTGAACTGGCAAAAGCAGAATACGCCAACAGTTTTGAATCGATTGAGGATGTTGATGTTGAGTTGATCACCCAGGCAATAGCACCAAGAATTATTAGCCGGGAAAATGCCTTCTTGGTCACCGAGGCGATGAATAGTGTCATTTGGGGCGGTGGTGGTGACTGGTCAAAAGGCACCGGCTGGAGTGGCACTGGCTGGCGCGCTAAAACCCTTAACCGTCGCGACTTAGCCGGCAAAACCGGCACCACCAACCAGTCAAAAGATGCCTGGTTTAGTGGTTTCAGCCGCAGGGTAGCGGCCAGTTCCTGGATTGGTTTTGATGATCCCGCCCGCAACTTGGGCCGTACCGTGGTCAACGGTAATTTAGGCCGTAATCAAACCGCTGGCGGTGAAGCGGGTGCCAATGCCGCGCAGCCGTCATGGATTAAGTTTATGGCAGTGGCGTTAAATCAATATCCCTATGAAGCGTTTGAACAACCGGAAAATATAGTCTCAATTCGCATCGATAAGCTAACCGGGAAACGCACCAATAAAACTGACCGAAGCTCTCGCTTTGAGTATTTCATCCAAGGCACGGCACCAAAAGACTGGATAAGTGATGACAATATTGAAGAAATCTTAGAAAGCGAAGAAGAAACGACTGAAGAAGAGCTATTTTAATTTAAAAGGCCGCTAAATGAAATTTAGCGGCCTTTTAAATTCTAAGTTAATTCATCCCTTCTGAATTAAGTTTCTACTACTTCAATACTGCCTAGCATTTGTGGCATCGATTGATGATCGCTCAAGTTATACAACAAGGCTTCTTCATCACAATTATCTTGCTTAGGACATAAATCACAATCTTTCATCACTTTTTCAGGTAACGCATCTTTATCCCCAGGGATAAAGTCTAAGCGTTTGAAGAAGTCTGGTTTGCGGGTCAACACAAACACTTTCAGTAATGATAAATCTTTCGCTCTGTTGAGTAAAAATCGGCACAGTTTTTGACCATAGCCCTTACCTTGGTTGTTGATAGACACTCCGAGCGATCTGATCTCGGCAAGGCCGGTACTGTAAATATACAATGCAGCACAGGCACAAACTTGACCATTCACTTCAACCACAGCAAAGTCTCGAATTGATTTAATTAAATCGTCTTCACTGCGCGGTAGGTTCTCTTCGCGTGATGACCAATAGTTCACCAGTTTTAAGATAGCTCTTAAATCGGTTAATTTGGCATCTCGGACTACATAATCAGTGGAACCAAATTGATGACGATTTTGTTCGATCACCTTCTCTACCGGTTCGATACCTGTACCACCGAGAATATTGCGTTTATCGACTAAATATTCCAGTTCCAGCACCGGGTAAACATCGGCCTCAATTAATGGTGAAAATTGCTTAAATTCATCTAAGCGTAAACTCTCCAGTGGTTCGCCTTGATTGATCGCATACAAAACGGCAGCGCCGGTAATGTCATGCGCAGTTCTGAACGGTACACCTTTAGAGACCAGATAATCGGCAAGTTCGGTCGAATTTGCATAGCCGCCACGAGCGGCTTTTTGACATTCGGCACTGTTTAACTCGATAGAATTAACCACTTCGATTGCCATCACCAAACAACTTAACCATTGCTCTAAAGCGTCAAATAGTCCTTGTTTATCTTCTTGCATGTCTTTGTTATAGGCTAACGGTAAGCCTTTCAACGTCACCAGTAAGCTTTGTAATGAACCATAGACACGACCACATTTGCCACGAATTAGCTCTAAAGCATCCGGGTTTTTCTTCTGTGGCATTAACGAGCTGCCTGAGGTAACTTGATCGCCTAAGGTGATGAAGTTTGCTTCACCAGAATTAAAGAAAATTAAATCTTCTGAAAAACGTGATAAATGCATCATGCCGGTACTTGCGGCAAACAATAGCTCTAATACGTAGTCCCTATCCGATACGGCATCGAGCGAGTTCATACATGGGCCATCAAAGCCTAATGAATGAGCAAGTTCAACCCGGTCAATATCATAAGTGGTACCGGCTAATGCGCCACAACCTAGCGGTGACTGATTCATTCTTTTGCGAGCATCTTCTAAACGTGAGATATCACGTTTAAGCATTTCTACGTAGGCCATACACCAATGAGCAAACCGAATTGGCTGGGCCCGCTGTAAATGGGTATAACCTGGCAAGATATGTTGTTTGTTATTGTCAGCCAAATTGATCAACTGCTGCACGCAATTTTTCAGCATGTTTAACAATACATCAACTTGTTCACGTGACCATAAACGCAAATCGGTAGAAACCTGATCATTACGGCTACGGCCAGTATGCAGTTTACGGGCAGTATCACCAATCACTTCGATCAGTTCAGACTCAACCCAGCTATGAATATCTTCTGCGGTAGCGGCGCTAAAATCCACTTCACCCTGTTCAACCTTGGCAGCAAGATCTAACAAAGCCTGTTCCATTTTTTGCTGCTCTTCAACGGTCAATACGCCCGCTTTTTGAATCGCTTTTGACCAGCCAATCGAACCTTGGATATCTTGTTGTGCCAGCACATAATCAAATGGCAGCGAATCGTTAAATGCTTTAAAGATATCACTACTGCCCGATTTAAACCGACCACCCCATAATGCTGCCATATTATTTCTCCTGCTGTTTTAGTGCGTTAATACGACTAGATAAGCTGAATAAACGAATGAAGCCTTCGGCATGTTTTTGATCATAAACATCGTCTTCGCCAAAGGTAGCAAATTCTTCTGAATATAAACTGTTTGGTGAACGACGTTGCGTCACAGTCGCCTGGCCTTTATAAAGCTTCACCACGACATCACCAGTCACTTGCTCGGCAAACGAGTTGGTTGCTGCCATTTGTGATTTTGCCAGAGGGGTAAACCAACGACCATCATAAATTACGTGAGAAAACTCAAGCGCAACCGACTCTCTGAATTTTAACGACTCTTTGTCTAAAATTAATGACTCCAGGCCTTTATAGGCCGCCATCAATACCGTACCGCCAGGAGTTTCATAACAGCCGCGAGACTTCATCCCCACCAAACGGTTTTCGACAATATCAATACGGCCAACACCATGGGCACCGGCTTTATCGTTTAGATAAACCAGAGCTTGATACGGAGATAAGTTTTTACCATCAACGGCAACTAACTCACCTTTATCGAAACTCAGCATTACCGTGTCCGGTGTATTCGGCGCATCCAGAGGATCTGTGGTCATCGTCCACACTTCTTTCGTTGGCTCACACCACGGGTCTTCTAACTCTCCGCCTTCGTGCGAGATATGCCAGGCATTGGCATCACGGCTATAAATTTTAGTCAGCGACGCTGAACAAGGAATATCACGCTCGGCCAGATAATCTAATAAGTCTTCACGAGATACCATGTCCCACTCACGCCATGGCGCAATAACGGTTAGTTGCGGCGCCAGGGCAGCAAAACATGACTCGAACCTTACCTGGTCGTTACCTTTACCGGTACAACCGTGACATACCGCGTCCGCTCCAACTTTTAGCGCCACTTCTACGTGTGCTTTGGCAATAACAGGGCGAGCCATTGATGTACCCAGTAAATATTGTCCTTCGTATACTGCGCCGGTTTTCAAGATTGGATAGATATAATCTTTGACAAATTCTTCTTTTAGATCGACCACGTGACACTCAGAAGCGCCAGAGGCTATGGCCTTTTCTTGAATACCAATCAACTCTTCATCGCCTTGGCCAACATCGGCACAAAACGCCACAACTTCACAACCTTCGTAGTTTTCTTTTAACCAAGGAATGATCGCCGATGTGTCTAAACCACCAGAATACGCCAATACCACTTTTTTAATCTGTTTACTCATGTTGTTAATCTCGATGTTAAATTTTTAAATAGGTTAGCGTTATTTAAACAGGCTAACCAGTACTGAATTTTGTGCCCACATGCGGTTTTCTGCTTGTAGAAACGCTAATGATTGCTCCGAATCAAACACTTCTGTGGTGATTTCTTGCTCTAAATGCGCCGGCTGACAGTGCATGACTGCCGTTGCCCCGGCTTTCGCCATCAATTGGGCATTTATCTGATAGGGCATAAATTTTTCTAAAATCGCATCGACCTTGGTGTTATCCCCCATAGAAATCCACGTGTCGGTATAAATCACTTGTTGGTTTTTCGCATCTTCAATATTAGTCGATACTGTTAATTTTGCGCCACTTTGCTCAGCTAATTCCGCCGCGATCGCCACCAAATAGCTATCGGGTTCATAACCCTGTGGTGTTATTACTGTAACATTTGCCCCCAAAATAGAGCCCATCAGCATTAATGAATTGGATACGTTGTTACCGTCACCAATATAGGCAACATTTAAATTTTCTACGCTGCCAAAGGTTTCCGTTAGCGCCATGTAGTCGGCAAGCGCCTGACATGGATGGTATAAATCACTCAGCGCATTGATCACCGGCACACCGGCATGCTCTGCCATTTCATCCAACACTTGTTGTTTGAATACGCGGGCAACAATGGCATCACTCCAGCAGGCTAAGTTTTTAGCAACATCTTTCACCCGTTCACGTTCACCTAGCTGGCCATTTTGCTGACCAATATAAAGACTGTGGCCACCAAGTTTTTCAATGCCAATATCAAAACTGATGTGTGTTCTTAACGATGGCTTTTCAAACAACATCACTATCGACTTGCCAGCAAGTGCTTGTGAATAATTGCCAGGGTTGCTTTTAATATCTATTGCTTGTGCAATCAATGCTTCAAGCTGTTGTTTATCTTGCAGTTGATCTGCTAAAAAATGTTGTAACGACATAACTATCCTGTTTACTAATATAATTAAAGGTTAGGTTCGATGCGGGTGCCAAAACCTTGTCCTTGTTGCAATTGAATTAATTGCTCAGGGGTTTTCCAACTGGCCACCGCGATACTTCGTCGTAATTGATTTGCAGCAGTAAAGGCAGCGTTCACTTTTGCCACCATACCACCAGCGATAACACCGCTGGCAATTAAATCCTGGGCATCATCAAAGGTTAAATTCGCTAAATACTCACCGGTTGCACCTTTAACGCCAGCAACATCGGTAAGTAAGATCAAATCACCTTGCACTAACTGGCTAATGGCAACCGCGGCATCATCCGCATTTACGTTTACCAATTGACCATTCTCTAAACTGCCAATAGAAGAAATGATGGCTGTATTACCGGCGGCCATCATACACTGTAAAAATTTATCATTGTTGGCATGCGGAATACCTACGCAACCCAGAAATGCTTCGGCAGCGGTACATTTGATCATCTGGCCATCGTGCAAGGCCAAACCCACGGCAGAAATATCTGCGCAATTTGCACTTGCCACTAATGCTTTATTTACCGTTCCCGCTAAAGCACCGGTAATAATCGGCATATGCTCTGGCTCACTCACTCGTAAACCATTCACTTTTTTACTGGTAAAGCCTGCTTTTGCCAATAATTCATCGGCGACACAACCGCCACCATGTACCACAATCACTGGTTGCTGATTATCTTGTAGGGTTTTAATCACCTTAAACAATTCACTGAGTGCGGCAGGCGACTCCATAATCGCACCACCAATTTTAATGACTAAAGGCGAAGTCATGAATTAACTCCTTGCGCTGATACGTTGCTGATTGCAGCATTTGCTAACGCATAGTGGGAATCTAAGCCAATATTTAAATTAAAGCATTGTATTGCCTGCGATGCGGCGCCTTTTAATAAGTTATCGATGGCGCAACTTACTACCAGGACAGATTTTCCTGGATCGTATTGCCAGTGTAAACTGGCAAAAGGCGAGCCGGCAACATCGTCGATTTGCGGCCAGGATTTGCTGATCCTGACCAAAGGCGTATTGGCATAGGCATTATTGTAAGCCTGCTCAACCTGTTCAGTCGTCACTCCTGCTTTTAAATTAAGGGTGACTGTGGATAACAAACCACGCTTGAATGGTGCGATATGTGGGTTAAAGATAACTTGCTGGCCGCATTCCTGACTAATTTCCGGCTGATGACGGTGTTGTAAAACATTATAAGCCTTTAAACTAAGCTCATTAAAACTGGTCGCTAATGCCGCTTTTCTGCCGGCGCCACTTACGCCACTAATGCCGTTTACCACAATTAAGCCATCCGGTTGATTTAAGCCATTACTGGTGATCGGCTTCAACCCTAAAAGGCTAGCCGTTGGATAACAACCCGGCACAGCAACAATATCTGCTTTTTTGATCTGTTCAGCGTTAAACTCTGCTAAGCCGTAAATGGCTGCGTCAATTAACGTTTCATGTTGGTGTGAAAAACCATAATATTTGGGATAATCTTCAACATTATTTAACCGAAACGCGCCAGACAAATCGAATACTTTAATACCCGCAGTAACGAACTCATGTGCCCATTGTTGTGAGTACTCATGAGGTGTGGCAAAGAATACCGCATCTAAATCCTGGTTGCTGGCCAGCCAGGACGAAGTGAATGGTTGTAATGGTTTATCACAAATTGATTGCAGCCGCGGATAAAGCTCCGAAAATAACCGGCCACTCGACGCACTACCTTCAGAAACCAGCAGTTGAAAATCGGTAATTTTGTCATGTTTAGTTAATATTTCTACCAACTCAGCGCCAGCATAGCCACTAGCACCTACAATCGCTACTTTCATCAAAACCCTTAATTGCAATTCTATTCATTAAATTTTATTCATCAATCGCAGTTTCAGCTGGGAAAATCGCTCTCTAACAACAACCAGAGGCAACTTAGTTACCTGATGTTATAAGTAAGATAATTATTTACTAGCCAGAAAACCTGTGCTTGATTAAACTGTAAGAGAGAAAATAACAATTTATGATTATTTATGCAACTTTTTAACATAAATATCTCACTATTAATTAAGGATAACCATGTCTTTACCAAATTTTCAACAAGCACTGACTCAATTGATTGCCAGCCCATCAATAAGTGCGACCAGTACGCAGTGGGATCAAAGTAATCAAGCCGTCATTGAACTGTTGGCAAGTTGGTTTTCCGACCTGGGTTTCAGCATTACCATTCAACAAGTTCCAGACTCTCGAAATAAGTATAATTTATTAGCCAAAATTGGCGAGGGAACTGGCGGATTATTATTATCGGGGCATAGTGACACTGTGCCTTTTGATGAAAAAGGCTGGGATAGTGATCCTTTTACCATTACCGATAAAGCCGATAAATTCTATGGCTTAGGCACCTGTGATATGAAAGGGTTTTTCGCCTTTATTTTACAAGTTTGCAAAAACCTGCCAGTTAAGCAACTGAAAAAACCTTTGTATGTTCTAGCTACCGCAGATGAAGAAACCACCATGGCCGGGGCTCGATTTTTTATTGAGCAACAACTGGCCAAGCCCGATGTCGCCATTATTGGCGAGCCAACCAATTTACAGCCGGTGATCATGCATAAAGGTCATATGTCACACCGTATTTCGATTAAGGGCAAGTCGGGGCATTCCAGTTTACCCAATAAAGGGGTAAATGCCATCGAGTTGATTTATCAAGTGATCGAAAAGCTGATGGCATTGAAACAAGATTTGATTGCCAATTATCAAAATGAAGCGTTCTCGGTCACCGAGCCAACGCTCAATTTTGGTGCGATAAAAGGTGGCGACAGTGCCAATAGAATATGCGGTGATTGTTATCTGGATATCGACTTGCGCGCCCTGCCCGGCATTAAGGATGAAGAGCTTTTGCATTGGTTATCACAAGCGCTAAAACCGGTGGCTGAGAAATATCCTGGCAGAGTGTCAATGCAGGAGCTGCATGCCAGCTCCCCCGCTTTTGCCGAAAGTGAAGACAGTGAGTTGGTAAAACTGGCGGAGAAATTTTCAGGCCACTGTTGTCAGGCGGTAAACTACGCCACCGAAGCACCTTACATTCAGGAGCTTGGCTGCCAAACCATAGTGCTAGGTCCTGGCTCGATTGAACAGGCACACCAGGTGAATGAATTTTTGGCGTTTGATCAAATAAAACCGACCGAAAAGATCTTACTCGACTTCATCCAACATTATTGTTTTTAAACCGATTAAAGCTGAGCTTAAATCGGTTGAAAAACAATAATAAAAAAAGGAGAACAGTTCTCCTTTTTCGTTTCTTTTTTAACTTTTAACTTTTAACTTTTAACTTTTAACTTTTAACCAGTATTAAGGACGCACGCCTAGGGTATGGCAAATAGCATAGGTAAGCTCGGAACGGTTCAATGTGTAAAAATGAAAATCATTGATGCCTTCACTCCTTAATATCTTCACCTGTTCCATCGCAATGTTAGCGCCAACCATGTTACGGGTTGTCGGGTCATCATCCAGGCCTTCATACATTTTACCCATCCAGTCAGGCACATGCACATTGGTCATATCGGCAAAGCGTTTCAATGTGGCAAAATTAGATACTGGTAATATGCCCGGAACAATTTCAACGTTAATACCGACAGCGACACATCTGTCGCGAAAACGTAGGTATGAATCCATATCAAAGAAGAACTGGCTGATGGCACGGTTCGCTCCGGCATCAACTTTACGTTTTAGGTTCACTAAATCAAATTGCGCATTCGGTGCTTCCGGGTGGGTTTCTGGGTAGGCCGCAACGGAAATATCAAAATCGGCTACACCTTTTAATAGTTCTACCAGATCATTGGCATACATATCTGGCTTACTGCTGTTATTCGGTAAATCACCACGCAAGGCAACAATATGGCGTACACCACTTTCCCAGTAATCTTTGGCAATATCAATTAACTCTTCACGGCCGGCATCAATGCAGGTTAAATGCGGGGCGGCAATTAATCCGGTATCTTTTTGGATACGTTTAATCACTCCATGAGTTCTATCACGAGTACCACTGCCCGCTCCGTAGGTTACCGAGACAAAGCTTGGGTTTAACGGCGCCAAACGCTCAATCGAATTCCACAAGGTATTTTCCATTTCGGGCGAATTGGGTGGAAAAAATTCAAACGATACGTTTAAATCGTTATCAATATCTCTTATCGTTCGATTTAACAAATCTAATTGTCGAGCTCTGGCATTCATTAGTTAATCCCCTTGATTACTACTTCTTTGGTTTTGTTTTCGAGTGTACGACACAGATTAACTAAATCTGAATGTAAGCCCCCGGCGGTTACATCACGGCCAGCGCCTGGGCCACGAATGATTAATGGATTGTCTTGATACCAAACCGAGTTCAGTAAAAAGACATTGTCACATGGTGTTAAATTGGCAAAGGCATGGCCTTTCGGCAGCACCTCTAGCCCTACTTTTGCTTTATAGCCTTTACCTTTGGCATCATCAAAGGTTTGGGTGAATCGCGCTACATAACGTAAGCAAGCGTTTTCATCCGTTGCCTGTTTTAATTTTTCGGCAAAGAAATCATCAAGCAGGGATGATTGCTGTAAAAATTCGCGCAAAGTTAATTGCTGAGCCGCTGCCGGCACTAGATTTTGACATTCAATATCGTCAAGTTCGAGCTCAAAGCCGGCTAATCGCGCTAAGATTAATAGTTTGCGTTGCACATCAAGACCAGATAAGTCGTCGCGAGGGTCTGGTTCAGTATAGCCTTGTGCCAGAGCATCGTTTAATAATTGTGAAAATGGTTGCGAACCATCAAAATTGGCAAATAACCAGGATAAGGTTCCGGAAAAAATTCCCGAAATTTCTTCAATACAATCGCCACTGTTTTGTAAATCGCTAATCGCGTAGTTGATCGGTAAGCCTGCACCTACGGTTGTATTCACTAGCCATTGGCTGTCACTGGCTTTTTGACTATTAAGCAATGCATTATAATTTTCTGTGCTGCTTGCGCCGGCACACTTGTTAGCACTGATCACGTGGATGCCACGCTGGAAAAAGCTTTGGTACAAGTCACTGAATGCTTCACTCGGGGTAATATCGACTACCACCGATTCGTCGTATGGGTGCTGCTCTAACCATTCAAGTAACACTTGATTATCGTATTGCAGACTATTTTGGTTAAACAACTCCAGCGCCTGAGTGGCATCGATACCATCGGTGTTAAATAATGCCCGTGTTGAGCTCGCCAAACCGACAAGGTGAACATTATCCAGGGCATCAACCTTTTCTAACTGACTGGGCAATAACTCTAAAAAGCGTTGGCCAATATTGCCCAAACCGACAATCACCAAACCGATATTACGGCTATCTTTGGTCACCTGTGAGTGTACTTGGTTGATCAATTCCACTGAACTTTGGTGTTCAAAAAATGCCAGTAAACTGTGGCCATTGTCTGAGCCGACAAATTCGCTGATGTCAGTGCCTTTAAGGGCCCGGTTAAAACGGGCTTTAATTTCACCACGGTTAGCAATTTGATAGCCAACCACCGCTATTAATGACACATCTTGCGTGCTGTAATCGATATCTTGCTCGCGCAAATAATGAATCGCTAAATCAGCAAATTGTTGGGAAATTACCACGCAGGTATTTTTTTTACACTGGTAAATGGGTAAAAATCTGGCATTGATCTGCTCAAGCACCCGCGTAGTAAACTGTTGCGAATTAATTTTAATTAACTCGTTATTATGAGTTACCGAGATTTCACTCTTGGCAATTTCGCCAAAAGCGCCAATTTCAGTGCCAATATCTTCCGGCAAAAAACTGCTGGCAACATTCAAATGAATACTGTGGGTTGCCAGTGGATTTAAGGTTTTGGCATGCAACACCGGGTTACCTAAGCGACCTAATTCTTTCGCCACCGAATTTTCTAGGCGGTGCAACTTTCGTGCAGTACTGATAATACGCGGGTCGGCACTGTAAACACCATCCACGTCGGTCCATAAGGTTACGTTGTCGGCATTAAGTAAATGCGCGGCAATGGTGGCCGAATAATCACTGCCATTACGACCTAACGTTTGGGTATCGCCCAATTCATCTTTGGCGATATAACCGGTTAAGATATTCAACTTGCCAGGCTGTTTTGCCTGAGTTAGATTTTGCTGGCTTAGCGCCTCATTCAAGGTAAAGTTATTTTGTGAATCTAACACCAGTATGTCTCTGGCATCAATCGCTGTTGCCGGGCATAAACTCTCACTGATCACAGCAGCAAGCAAACGCGCTGACCAGACTTCACCGAATGATAAAATATCATTGCGATTTTCAGCCACCTTGCTGTCGATAAAATAACGATCAATTAGCTCGATATCTGCCGAAAGCTGTGTGCTTAATGTTGCCGTGCCTTTGGTCGATAATAAATCTGAAATTAGCGCTATTTGCTCAACTTCAATATCTCCCAACTGCGTAACGGCTTGTTCATCAGTTGCGTCTAATAATTTAAATAGCTGATCTGTGGTTTTGCCATTGGCGGAAACCACGATTAAATCTTCCTGTTTGCCATGCTCTTTAATGATACTGACTACGCGGTTTATACACTGTGCATTGGCCAGTGAGCTGCCGCCAAATTTATGTACACTACAGCTAAGTTTAGGCTGTTGTTGTGAACTGAAATAATTGATTGGCTTACCTGCTACACCCTGCTGCTGAAGTTGAACTTGTGTCATTAGTATGCCACCTCTAATGAGGCATTTAAGGCGTTATCTAAATCATCGATAATATCGCTGATATCTTCAATACCTACCGATACGCGGATCAAATTTTGGCCAATACCGGCGGCGATTTGTGCTTCAAGGTTCATTCCCGCATGTGTCATGGTTGATGGGTGAGAGATCAAGCTTTCAACACCACCTAATGATTGCGCCAGGGTAAATAACTTAACATTGGCGAATAAAGTGCGTACCTGTGCTTCGCCACCTTTTATTTCAAAAGAAAACATGCTGCCAAAACCTTGTTGTTGTGCTTTGGCAATATCGTGGCCTGGATGATCGGTTAAGCCCGGGTAATAAAGTTTTTCAATGGCCGGGTGGTTTTGCAAAAATGCCACCAACTGCTCAGTATTTTGTTGATGCTGCTTTAACCGGATAGGCAAAGTTTTAATGCCGCGCAAAACCATGAAACTGTCAAATGCTGCGCCGGTGATGCCGATGCAGTTGGCCCACCAGGCCAGCTTTTCACCCAGTTCGGCATCTTTGGTGACGACTGCGCCGCCCACGACATCAGAGTGTCCATTGATAAATTTAGTGGTCGAGTGAATGACGATGTCTGCACCCAAATCCAGTGGCCGCTGCAATAGTGGTGATAAAAACGTATTGTCTACCGCAACTAACGCGCCTACCGCTTTGGCTTGCGCACATATGGCTTTGATGTCGACAATACGCAGTAAAGGATTGCTTGGCGATTCTAATAACACCAGTTTTGGTTTTTGTGCTAACGCTTGTTGCAGTTGTTGCTCATCGTTTTGATCTACCACCAATAATTTAAATAAACCGCGTTCGGCTAAATAAGTAAATAAACGGTAACTGCCACCGTAGCAATCATGAGGAATTAATAGCGTATCGGTAGTGGCTAATAACTGGCAAATAAGATGAACAGCTGACATGCCAGTACTGGTGATGATACCGGTACTACCGTTTTCCAGGTCACTAATAACTTGCGCAAGAGTGGCGCGAGTTGGGTTGCCGGTGCGCGAGTAATCAAACTGACGTTTTTCATTAAAGCCTTTTAAACTATAAGTGCTGGATAAATGCAGCGCTGGCACTACAGCACCATGATGTTCATCACTGTTTATGCCGGCTCTTACCGCAATAGTCGTTAATTTATCTTGCTTCATAGTTGACTCTTTTATCGAAAATTTAACCTGGATGTTTAGACGTCTATAAATCTAAACGGTTTTACCGCTCAGGTCAAGGAGTTTTAGCCATCTAAACATCTTTGCTTTTAGATGTTGACTCGATGATGAGAACCAGTACAATTTACTTACGATCACAAAAGTGACTAAATTGCATAATTGCCAATTTATAGAACAGCTTTAGCAAAAAAGCGCGATTATGTAACAGTGTAGTGATAAATATTAAATTTGGGGAATATCCATGGCTAAATGGAACGGGGAATACATCAACCCATATGCACAGCACGGTAAAAAGAGTGAGCAAGTAAAGAAAATTACGGTTTCAATCCCATTACGTGTGTTAAAGGTGTTAACTGACGAAAGAACCAGACGACAAGTACATAACTTGCGTCATGCGACAAATAGTGAATTATTGTGTGAAGCGTTTTTACATGCTTTTACTGGTCAACCTTTACCCGGTGACGGTGATTTAGCAAAAGATAATGAAAACGTGTTACCAGAAAGTGTGCGTAAAATTCTGGAAGCGCAAGGCATCACCGATTTTTCCGAGTTTGAAGAACAAGACTAATAGCTTCTGGCTACGTGCTTCGGGCAGCATTGGTATTGTTAGACGATAGGTGAATTCAGCAAAGTACGCGAGGTTAAAGCCGTTTAATTAGGCTTCTATGCAAAGCATTCAAACCCCGCCAACCATTGTACAAAAAAGCCGCAGCCTGTATCACAGATTGCGGCTTTTTTATTAAGTTAAAATTTATTTTAACTTTTGCCCATATAATTTTCTGGCATGTCAATGGTAGCAACCCCAGAATCTACTGCGGCTTTCGCTACGGCATAAGCGACATTTTGCAACAGTCTTGGATCCATAGGTTTTGGAATAATGTAATCGGCACCAAATTCCAGGCGGGCATCGCCACTGGCTTTCAAGACTTCTTTTGGCACTGGTTCTTTAGCGATGGCGCGAATGGCATTTACCGCCGCAACTTTCATTTCGGCATTAATTAACCTGGCTCTAACATCTAACGCACCGCGGAAGATAAATGGGAAACACAATACGTTATTCACCTGGTTGGGGTAGTCTGAACGACCCGTAGCCATGATCAAATCATCACGAGTGGCATGCGCCAGTTCCGGTTTAATTTCAGGATCAGGATTCGAACAAGCAAAAACGACAGGTTTAGGTGCCATCAGTTTTAATTGCGCCGGAGTAAATACGTCAGGGCCCGATACGCCAACAAATACATCGGCACCGTCAATCGCATCTTCTAATGTGCGTTTATCGGTATTATTGGCAAACAATTTTTTATACTCATTTAAATCATCACGGCGAGTATGAATAATACCTTTACGGTCAAGCATATAGATATTTTCACGTTGCGCACCACAACTGATTAATAACTCCATGCAAGCAATCGCAGCGGCTCCTGCTCCCATGCAGACAATTTTGGCGTGCTTTAATACTTTCCCTTGTACATCTAACGCATTTAGCATACCGGCAGCAGTAACGATGGCGGTACCATGTTGGTCATCATGAAACACAGGAATTTTACAACGTTCAATTAGTGCTTTTTCAATGGCAAAACATTCAGGCGCTTTAATATCTTCAAGATTAATTCCACCAAAACTATCGGCAATATTCGCTACTGTATTGACAAAATCTTCAACCGTATTGTGCTTCACTTCAATATCAAATGAATCAATATTGGCAAATCGTTTAAACAATAACGCTTTACCTTCCATCACCGGTTTTGATGCTAACGGGCCGAGATTACCTAAGCCAAGAATTGCGCTACCATCGGTAATTACCGCAACGGTATTGCCTTTGCTGGTATAGCGATAAACATCATCAGGATTTTCGGCAATTGCTCGTACCGGCTCAGCCACACCAGGGCTATAAGCAAGAGCTAAATCATAAGCTGTTTCTGCGGGCGTGGTGATCGCCAGGGCAATTTTTCCTGGTGTTGGGTGTTCATGATAATCGAGTGCTTGCTGGCGGAAGTCGGTCATAGCAGATACCTTTACTAATAGAGTGATGGACCTTTCGGGTTTGAGATAGTACCTGAAAACTTTCTTCGAAGTTACACAATTTTTAACATAATTGGTAATAACTCATATCATTTACAGTCAGTACCATAATAATAGGTTATAGCTTGATAAAATTCTTTATCTAATCACCCTCTAAAGGCATCCTGCCTACAGGGGTAATTAATTGCTTCTGGCTACGGGCTACGCGCAGCATTCGTATTGTTACACGATAGGTGAATTCACAAATATGCTGCCCGTGGCTAGTTGCTAGTTGCTAGTTGCTAGTTGCTCGAAGCTTAAAACAAAAAAAACCGAGCAGAGCTCGGCTTTTCTAATAAAGTTCGCAAGAATTTTATTCGTCGAAAGGGTTAACCAAAATCATGGTTTCATTTCGATCAGGGCCAGTTGAAATAATATCTACTGGTACACCTGTGATTTCTTCAATGCGCTTGATATAAGCTTTCGCATTTGCCGGCAGCTCTGCAACTGAGGTGGCACCCACAGTATTTTCTGACCAACCTGGTACGGTTTCATACACAGGGGTGATGTTTTCATAACCTTCAGCGGCCATTGGCGGCACAGTTAAAATTTCACCCGATGCGGTTTTGTAACCGGTACAGATTTTTAATTCTTTCAAGCCATCAAGTACGTCTAGCTTAGTCAGACAAAAACCTGAAATACTATTTACTTGTACAGCACGGTGCATGGCAACGGCGTCAAACCAACCACAACGACGCTCACGACCAGTGGTAGCACCGAATTCGTGGCCAACAGTGCCTAAGTGATTACCGATGTCATCATCGAGTTCGGTCGGGAATGGGCCTGAACCAACACGGGTAGTGTAGGCTTTAGTGATACCGAGCACGTAATCTAAATAACGAGGACCAAAACCACAACCGGTAGCAACACCACCAACAGTCGTATTCGAAGACGTTACGTATGGGTAGGTACCGTGATCAATATCTAAAAGTGTACCTTGTGCACCTTCAAACATAATCGATTCACCATTAATACGCGCTTGATCTAATATTTCACTGATATCGGCGGTCATATCTTTAATGATGTCGGCAACCGCGAGAGCATCGGCTAATACGGTATCGTAATCAACGGCATCTGCTTTGTAATAATTGGTTAACATGAAATTTTGGTATTCCATGATCTCTTTTAACTTAACGGCAAATGCTTCTTTATCAAATAAATCGCTAACACGTAAACCGCGACGCGCTACTTTATCTTCATAAGCTGGACCGATACCACGACCGGTAGTGCCGATTTTCTTGTTACCACGAGCCGCTTCACGGGCTGCGTCTAAGGCATTATGATATGGCAAAATTAGTGGACATGCGTCACTGATAAGTAAGCGCTCACGTACTGGTACGCCCTTAGCTTCAAGCATGCCGATTTCAGTCATCAGTGCCTTCGGGCACAATACCACACCATTACCAATCAAACATTTTACGTTATCACGTAACACACCAGATGGAATTAAGTGTAAAACGGTTTTTTCACCGTCAATCACTAATGTGTGACCAGCATTGTGACCACCTTGATAACGCACAACAAACTTTGCTTTATCCGTTAACAGGTCTACAACCTTACCTTTACCTTCGTCACCCCATTGGGTGCCTAACACAACGACGTTTTTGCCCATAATAAATTTGTATATTTCGAAAGAAAATTAGGCGGGGATTTTACCAGACCCATTTGGCTAGATCACCTATTTTATGATTTTTTTTGAAGTTTAATTGTTAACGACGGATTCGATGTGAAATAGAATCATCACAGTAATTTGTTTTAGTTGTTAAAAAACAATAAGATGAAGCCAAAAATAAATATAACACCACCAATTTGTCGGATCGTATTTGGTTTCTCTTTGGCCAGTTTCAGCATAAAATTTTGCCATTTATTCGGAAATAATAGTGGCCCTACGCCTTCCATGATCAGCATCAGGGCAAATGCTGACAGCATTATTTCTACAGACATCAACTTATTCCTCTTTTTTTATCATCGCCCAATTAACCCCAATAGAATTCCTATCTGCTGGCTGCGGATTCCGGGCTTTGGGCTTTGGGCTACGGGCTACGGGCTACGAGCAGCATTGGTATTGTCACCCCGTAGGTGAATTTATCAAAGGCCGCGAGGTTAAAACCGGAAGGATCCCCACAACTTTAATCTCATGTTTCATTCACTAATTCAATCAGAGCGAGCCTAAGCTCGCTCTTAGTTAGTCGATATTGCCTTCCTTGGTGCTGCAATAATCTCAAGGCTAAATA
>NZ_JQDZ01000007.1 GCF_000764205.1 Thalassotalea sp. ND16A | reverse complement strand
CTTTGCATTCTTGCGAAAAAGATATTGAGGATAGCGTACCAGATAATGGTGAATCACAAAAAATATGATCCAAACATAGCTTTTCCAGCTTAGAAATTTGACAAAAGCTAATAACAGGCATCCCGTTATGCTGTTGAACGGGACCTCCTAAATTCAAAACGTGCTTAGAAACAATGGCTCTTCGTTTCTCGTTTCCCGTTTCTAGAACTAAGAAAACAACGAAGTTGTGGTCTGCATGTTCTTTTTTAATGTTTTTACGAAAAAAAGTAAAAAACTCCCTATATTTTAAAAATATAGGTGATCTTTTATTCATTTATCTATATAATCGCGGCTCCCAACGTTACTACGCTTGAAAAAGCACCGGGCTCGATACTCGAAGGGGTAATAGCGCAGCCTATTTAAACCGGTAATTGGGTGACTAATTACTAATTTATGTAACTTTATTTAAAATGGGTTTTTTAATGAAAACTTTTACAGCTAAACCAGAAAGCGTACAACGCGAATGGTTCGTAGTGGACGCTGAAGGTAAAACTTTAGGCCGTATCTCTACTCAAATTGCCAGCATTTTGCGTGGCAAGCACAAGCCAGAATACACTCCAAGTGTTGATGTTGGCGATTATGTTGTTGTTATCAATGCCGACAAAGTCAAAGTAACTGGTAACAAAGCGAAAGGCAAAATTTACTACTCGCACACTGAATTCGTTGGTGGCCTTAAACAAATCAGCTTCGAGAAGCTAATTGATAAAGCTCCAGAACGTCCAATTGAGTTTGCCGTTAAAGGCATGTTACCAAAAGGCCCTCTAGGTCGTGACATGTTCCGTAAATTAAAAGTGTACGCTGGTGCTGAGCACAAGCATACTGCACAACAACCTAAAGTTTTGGAGTTATAGACAATGGCTGATAATCAATATTACGGTACTGGTCGTCGCAAGAGCTCTGTAGCTCGTGTGTTTATGAAAGCTGGTAACGGTGCAATCACAATTAACAATCGTGACATCGAAGTATACTTCGGTCGTCCAACAGCTCGTATGGTTGTTCGTCAACCACTTGAATTAGTTGAAATGGTTGAAAAGTTTGATCTTAACATCACGGTAGTTGGTGGTGGTATTTCTGGTCAAGCCGGTGCAATCCGTCACGGCATCACTCGTGCATTAATGCAGTTCGACGAAACTTTACGTTCAGGTTTACGTAAAGCTGGTTATGTAACTCGTGATGCTCGTAAAGTTGAACGTAAGAAAGTTGGTTTACACAAAGCGCGTAAACGTCCACAATTCTCAAAACGTTAATATTTACCTTCGGGTATCAACTTATCGAATACAAAAACCGACGCTTGCGTCGGTTTTTTTTTGCACATTCTCTCAACCAATTCTTCATAACTCACTTTATTTTCCATAACTTTGCGATAGCACAATAAAATGCCTGTATTACTCCAAAATAAGCGCAGTTAAGGTAAGGTTTTATCTTGTAAAAAAACGCCCAATTCTTTATCATAGACAAAATTTTTTTACTGCCTTTTGTCATCTTTAGTTTACGTTTGCTAATAAAATACAAGGTGCAGCCATAATAGCGACGTAAAGTGTTGTTATATAAAAACAAATTCTAAAAATGTGTCTATTAAATATTGGAGAAATGAAATGAGCAATGCGCCCGTGAACAACGGCCGTCGACGTTTCCTGACCGCTGCTACTTCGGTAGTTGGTGCTGCAGGCGTTGCAGGTGCTGCTGTGCCATTCATTGCTTCCTGGAATCCAAGTGCCAAGGCGAAAGCTGCCGGTGCTCCAGTTGAAGTAAATGTTAGCAAGATTGCTACTGGTCAGTTAATTCGTGCGGAATACCGTGGCAAACCAGTGTATATCGTACGTCGTAGCCAAGAAATCATTGATAGCTTATCAATTGTTGAAGATCAATTGCGTGACCCGCAATCTGCTGAAGCACAACAACCTGCGTATGCTAAAAATCAGCATCGCTCAATTAACCCAGAATTTCTAGTCGCTGAAGGTGTATGTACTCACTTAGGTTGTGCCCCAACGTATCACAAAGGCGATTTTTCTGAACAGGTTGAAGGCGTAGATTACGGTTTCTTTTGTCCATGTCACGGTTCAAAATTTGATATGGCTGGTCGCGTTTTTGCAGGTGTTCCAGCACCACTTAATTTGGTGGTTCCAGAGCATTCTTTCCCATCTGAAGGTACCTTAATTATTGGTATCGGCAAAGGAGATGCATAATGTTTGCTAATTTTATGGCTTGGATCGACAAGCGTTTACCGGTCACCGACTGCTGGAATAAGCATTTAGCCCAGTACCCGGCACCGAAAAACTTTAACTTCTGGTACTTCTTTGGCTCACTGGCCATGTTAGTACTAGTGAACCAAATCGTTACCGGCATTTGGTTAACAATGAACTATGTACCTTCAGGTGAAGGGGCATTTGCTTCTGTTGAATATATCATGCGTGATGTCGACTACGGTTGGTTATTACGTTATATGCATTCAACTGGTGCGTCGGCATTTTTCATCGTTGTTTATTTACACATGTACCGTGGCTTAATGTACGGCTCATACCAAAAACCACGTGAATTGTTGTGGATCTTCGGTATGTTGATCTACTTAGTGTTGATGGCTGAAGCATTCATGGGTTACTTATTGCCTTGGGGTAACATGAGTTACTGGGGCGCACAGGTAATTATTTCATTATTTGGTGCAATTCCGGTGATTGGTGATGACTTGACTACCTGGATCCGTGGTGACTATGTTATCTCTGGCGCTACGTTAAATCGTTTCTTCGCTTTACACGTTATCGCTTTACCTCTGGTATTGGTTATCCTGGTATTCTTGCACATTTTAGCGCTGCACGAAGTGGGATCAAACAACCCTGAAGGTACCGACATTAAGAAGAAGAAAGGTAGTGTGAGTGACAGTGAGAAAAGTAAATTTACTTTCCATAAAGCGTATACCGACAAATACGATATTGTCGATGCGATACCATTCCACCCGTACTATTCGGTAAAAGACATTATGGGTGTTGTTGGTTTCTTACTATTGTTCTGCTGGGTAATGTTCTTTGCTCCGGAAGGTGGTGGTTACTTCCTTGAGGCGCCGAACTTTACGCCTGCCAATGGTTTGAAGACTCCTGAGCACATAGTGCCAGTATGGTATTTTGGTCCGTTCTACACCATTTTACGTGTTATCCCAGATAAATTAATCGGCATGTTAGGCATGTTCGCAGCTATCGGTATGCTATTTGCCCTGCCATGGTTTGACAGAGGCACGGTTAAATCGTTCCGTTTCCGCAGCAAGGCTCACTTTGCTAACCTGGTTCAGTTCACGATTTGTTTTATCGTGTTAGGTGTATTAGGTACGATGCCAGCCTCTGACCTTGCAAACTTGATTGGTCGAATTGCCACACTTGGTTATTTTGGTTTCTTCGTAGCGCTTTGGTTCTACTCGAAAGATGAGAATACTAAGCCGGTTCCAGAAAGGGTGACTAAATAATGAAAAAAATAATAATTGCTCTATTAACGCTAGTACCTTCTTTGGCGCTAGCTGCAGGCGGCGGTGGTCCATTAGACCACGCCAACAATGACATTACTGACAAACAATCTTTACGCAATGGTGCTAGTACCTACGTCAATAATTGTTTAGGTTGTCATGAGTTACAATATCAACGTTATAACCGTACTTTTGCCGATTTAGATATCGATGAAGAAGAAGGCATTGCTACCTTGATGTTCACCGGTGAAAAAGTGGGTGATCACATGACCAATACCATGCCGAAAAAAGAAGCTGAATCCTGGTTTGGTTCTGCGCCACCAGATTTAACGCTAGTGACTCGTTTCAGAAGCAGCGACTGGTTATACACTTACCTTCGTTCTTTTTACAGTGATGGTGATCGTCCATTTGGCGTCAATAACATTGTCTTTAAAGATGTTGGTATGCCGCATGTTTTCCAACAGTTACAAGGTGTACAAGAGTTATCGGATGAAGCAAAAGCGATGTTGAAATTACCCGCTGATCAACAACGTCCGCTTGCCAATTCGGATCTTGTGCTGACTCAGCCAGGTGAATTAACACCAGCTGAATACGACGTTGTGGTTCGTGACTTAGTTAACTTTTTAGAATATACCGGTGAACCGAGTAAAGTTGAGCGTCACCGTTTAGGTTACTGGGTACTGGGTTTCTTAGTGATCCTATTTATCTTTAGTTACTTATTGAAGAAAGAATATTGGCGCGACGTGCACTAATATTTTTATCTTAAGATGATAAATTTGGGGCTATACTTTTGTCACTGGCTAAGTGATATTAGTAGATAGCCCCTTTGTCGTAACTGATAACAATTAAATTGTCTGTTATGACCTTGTTGCAATATTTGCACAACCTGGTTGTATTGCTTAATACAACTATTTGACAAACTCTTTGGAGGATATATGGCTGTAGCCGCCAACAAACGTTCGGTAATGACCCTGTTTTCACACGCTGATGATATGTATAGCCACCAGGCACGTATCGTATTAGCTGAAAAAGGCGTAGGCGTTGATATACATTTAGTGGAAATGGATAACTTACCTGAAGATTTAATCGACTTAAATCCATACGGAACCGTACCTACATTAATTGACCGTGAATTAGCGCTTTATGAAGCTAAAATCATTATGGAATACTTAGATGAGCGTTTTCCTCATCCACCATTAATGCCGGTATATCCTGTTGCTCGTGGCCGTAGCCGTTTGATGATGCATCGCATCGAAAGTGACTGGTATAGCCTTGCTTTAACGATTATTTCAGGCTCAGCCGAAGCTGCTGACAGCGCCCGTCAGGAATTGCGTGAGAGCTTGTTAAGCATAGCTCCAGTATTAAATGAAGCCCCGTATTTCATGAGTGAAGAGTTCAGCCTGGTAGATTGTTACCTTGCTCCGCTATTATGGCGTTTACCTGCATTTGGTATTGAATTATCGGGCCAAGGTAGCAAAGAGTTGAAAAACTATATGTTACGTTTGTTTGATAGAGAATCATTTCAGGCATCATTAACCGAAGCAGAACGTGAATTACGTTTTGGTCGTCCAGCATAATAGCCGTTTATGTCTGTAGAAATGACGTCAAACAAGCCCTATTTAATCAGGGCTTTTTACGATTGGATTTTAGATAACGAGCTAACGCCATATATTGCCGTTGATGCCAACTACCCTAATGTAATGGTGCCAGAGCAATATATTGAAGATGGCCAAATTATTTTAAATATTTCCCCTGCATCTTTGGGGGCTATTTCAATGGCTGGTGAGGTCATCGAGTTTTCGGCGCGCTTTGGTGGAAAAGTGGAACATCTTTATGTTCCTTTTGAAGCCGTAGGGGCTATATACGCCAGAGAAAATGGTGTAGGTTCATCTTTTTCCGTTGATTATCCCGAAGCCGATGCTGATGGCATTGAAGAAGTCGAAGCGGTTAAGCCGGAAAAGAAAGGCAAGCCGAGTTTATCAATCGTAAAGTAGAAGGTCGAAAAGTCATTAGCTAATGACTTTTCTGAGAACACAAAAAAGCCGGTCTGCGACCGGCTTTTTTATGCGAGAAACGAAGAGCAAAGCTTTAGTTTCTCGTTTCTCGTCCCTATATCGCCTGAAACGCCTTATAAACACGGGCAACGCCTGTGACATTGCGAACAATATTTACGGCGATATTCGCTTCATTGGCTTTCACTAAGCCCATCAGGAACACTTCAGAGTCTTCGGTAACCACTTTAATGGCAGTACCGTCAATTTTATCTGACGCTAATAATTCGGTTTTCACTTTGGTGGTTAACCAGGTGTCATTGGTGCGCGTTCCCATCGTCGTTAAACGGGCAATGCGAATTTGATTATGCAGTTTAGTTATGCCCTGAATTCCCGAAATCGTTGTTATCACTTTGTCTTTTAATTGTTTTGTTGGCGCCTGGCCAACCACCAAAACCGTGCCATTTAGGCTAACAATCTGGATTCTGGTTTGCTCATCAAGAGCCTTGTCGTCGGCAAGCAAACTATAGGCTTTAACTTCAATCGACTGGTCATCAACCTGTGATCCTAAAGTACGGCGATCATGATAAGATGCGGCACCGGCACCGGCACCCGCTAACAGGGCAACGGCACAACCCTGCAGTAAAGTTAAACTGATTAATGCGATGGCTATTTTTTTCATGGTGATACTTCTATTTTTAAATGGTTAAAATATTTATTGTTAGCTTTCCGCTTGCGGAAAAAGAGTGGTATCGATAATTTCACATAAGCAGTGAATGACCAACAGGTGTACTTCCTGGATACGAGCAGTACGCGTAGATGGTACGCGAATTTCAACATCGTTTTCACCAAGCAAACCTGCAATTTCACCACCATCGTTACCGGTTAAGGCGATAATTTTCATATCTCTGGCCACCGAGGCTTCAATCGCTTTGATCACATTTTTCGAATTACCACTGGTGGAAATCGCCAATAAGATATCACCGGCGTTACCCAGAGCACGCACTTGTTTAGAGAATACTTCTTCATAGGAGTAGTCATTGGCAATGGAGGTGATGGTTGAGCTATCGGTGGTAAGTGCTATCGCAGGTAAGCTTGGCCGTTCAGTTTCATAACGATTTAACAATTCCGAAGAAAAGTGTTGGGCATCGCCAGCAGAGCCACCATTACCACAGGTTAAAATTTTATGGCCACCCAGTAAGCATTCCACCAAAACCATGCCGCCTTTTTCGATGGCAACCGGAAGTTCTTCACTGGCGGCAATTTTGGTTTCAATACTTTCGCGAAAATTGTGTTTTACACGTTCTAACATTTTTAAACTCCATTAAAGGCATTCTTGAGCCAGGTAATTTCAGTAGACGCTGCCGGGCCTTTTATCGATACTACATCAAATCTGCAAAAGGTATTATATTCGTTCATCCCTTGTTTTTGCAGAAAAACTTGCGCTGTTTTGCATATTTTTCGTTGTTTGGTCTTTGATACCATTTCCAGCGGGTCACCAAAGTGTGCTGATTTACGATATTTCACTTCGATAAAAACCAGCGTGTTCCGATCTTGCATAATTAAATCAATTTCACCAAACCTACATTGAAAATTTTTTTCGATCAGCTCGAGCTGTTGTTCCAATAAATAGTTTAGCGCAGCCTGCTCATAGAAGCTGCCTTGTTGTTTGCTATTGTTTAATGACTCAGTCAAGGTTGACACTTTGCACTCTCGATGAGCGGTATTTACCCCAGGAAAAACTGCGGCTGATAATACGGTTAGCGTTCATTTGTAATGTCCCTGTTTCACCCTTATGGCGTAACATAGGAATTAACTGCATATCATCTACCTTATCAACTAACTGCATACTGTCGATACCCATGGCATAAATACGCTCCAGTTGACTGCTGCGACCTGGCCACAGTTGTTTGGCTTCAACCGCCAAATTTTGATTCACTTGTTGGGCATTGAGTAACCAGGGGATCTCAGTGAATGTTAAGCCATTTAAGTCGCGACGGGTATTACTATTTGAGTCTATGTTATGGCTACGAGAGCTGGCATACATAGGTATTGCATTGGCAAAGGGGCTAATGTTGACATCGATATAAGGTTTTAACAACCTTGCTTGATCGGGTGTAGCAAACATATATATCATATCGATATCACGGCGATTTCGAGCTTCTGCTTTCAGGTTTTCTTTAATGCGATTGCGCATTAAATAAATACGTTCGTCAGAGAGATGAACATCCAGACCTTTTTTTACCACGGTTTGCATTTGCTTACCGCTGGGGTAATAGATGATGCTCGGTTTAATCTCGGTTTGTAATTGCCATTGCTCCGCGAAGCTTGTCGCCATACGTTTGCCAATCGCGGTATTTTGACTGAGAATGATGGCACTGTTAAAGCCTTTTTGACTTAATGAAAACGCGGCTTGTTTAGCCTCGTCTTCTGGCAGCATGGATAACGCAAATTGTTGTTCGGTTAAATTCCCATGTTCTGGCAAATTCAATAATAGCGTGGTCCAGTTGTGCTCTTTTGGCATTAATGCAACTTTATTGTTCTCAGCTGGTGCTGTAGCAACTGTTAGAGCACTGCCATCGGCGAGCAAATAATCATCCACATGCTGCTTTAGTAAAGGGCCAATGACAAAATCAGGTTGCTGCAGGTGTAGTTGGGCAACGATGTCGGCCATAGGTTTTGCATTGGTATCATAAAAACGAATATTGCGCGACTTTCCTGTATTTGCGTTTTGTAACTGATATGCGGCGAGTATGCCTGCTTGAATGGCTTTTCCTAACGGCTCTTCTCGCCCCGACAAAGGCAAAAGCACACTAATGTTTTCAATTGCTCTGCTGTCGTTAAACTCTATGCCTTTGCTGTTTAAACCGCTTACTAATACTGTTGCCGGGTGAGCAGGAAAGCTGCGCTGCCATCTGCTTAAGTTGCTAGTTAAGTCTTTCGGCTCATGGCCATATGTCGCCACGATTTTAGCAAAGGCTAGCCAGCCGGATAAATGCGTGGCAGTAGATTTCTCTAATGCCTTAAATTGCCAGGGCGTTAATTGTGCAAATAATGAATTCAGGTAGTAAACTTGCTCAGTATCGGTAAAAGGGAATTGCTGATAATAGTTTAGGTAGCTAATAATGCCTTTTACCAATAAGCCCTGTTGGACTTTAATGTTGGCTAATAAGAATAAATGGCGCTTAGACGGGGTACTGGTCTCAATTGCTAGTAATTGTTTTGCCGCCAATTCAACTTCGCCAGATTCAAACAACACTTGAACGATATTTAATTGGTTATAATTGTTTTGACCTAAGGTTAAAGGCAGTTTTCGCAATTGCGCACTTATATGCAGGGCCTTTGCCAATTGTTGTTCTTTTATGTATTGCGTCGCGGCTTGTAAAAGAAAAACGATTGCTTGCTGGTTTTCTTCATTTTTGGCCTTGGCAACTAATCTATCACCGCTTAATTGTGTTGGTGCAATGACTTCAATCTGTTCGGTTGGCGCTGCGGGCGGTGCTATTTTTTTGTCACTTGTTGGTGTGCTACAACCAAAAAGCAAGGTTACTAAGCAAAAACAAAGAAATAAGGGAAATTTGCAAACTGAATGGATAATTTTTGTCACCGGCAATTGGTCCGTAAATATAATTAGTATTATAATAAATGCCTGCTCGCTGTTGAGCAATAGCTGTCTTTAGTTGGTATAAAAATTTATGAGTCAAATTACTGTGAACCCAAGCACTTTTTATGTGGTTGCAACGCCAATAGGCAATTTATTAGATCTTAGCCAACGGGCGATAGAAGTGTTAAGCCAGGTAGACTTAATCGCTTGTGAAGATACCCGCCACACCGGCCGATTGCTATCGGCCTATAATATCAAGAATAAAACTCTATCTTTGCACGATCATAATGAACGGCAGAGGCAAGAATATGTGGCCGAATTATTACAGCAAGGCAAGAGTATTGCTTTGGTGTCCGATGCCGGTACGCCACTTATTTCTGATCCCGGTTTTCATGTGGTGCGCTATCTTAGAGAGCAAAACCTTACAGTAGTTCCCGTCCCGGGCGCTTGTGCTGCCATTGCGGCGTTGTCTGTTGCCGGTTTACCCACCGACCGCTTTACTTTTGAAGGGTTTTTACCATCAAAATCGGGCGCTCGCCAAAGCAAACTGAATGAACTTGCCTCTGAGCCAAGAACTATGGTCTTTTACGACGCTCCACGGCGTGCCATCGATACGGTACAAGACATTAATGATGTGCTCGGCGGTGAGCGACAAATCGTTATCGCCAGAGAGCTAACCAAAACCTTTGAAACCATACATGCTGACACGGCCGCCAATATTTTAACCTGGTTAAATGAAGATCCTAATCAGTTGAAAGGTGAGATGGTGTTAATCATTGAAGGCGCGCATATCGACCCCAACGACATACCCGAGGTAGCAATCAAAACCTTGAAATTATTACTTGGTGAAATGAAACCGAAGAAAGCTTGTGCCATCGCCGCAGAAATTC
This sequence comes from Thalassotalea sp. ND16A, assembly GCF_000764205.1. GTDB lineage: Bacteria > Pseudomonadota > Gammaproteobacteria > Enterobacterales > Alteromonadaceae > Thalassotalea_A. The sequence goes on along the minus strand of NZ_JQDZ01000007.1, from coordinate 80,174 downwards.
ACGGCGTAAAGAAAAATGCTCTCTATCAATTGGCACTGGCGATGAAATAAACAGACTCTTTGTCATCACTATATAGAGTCTGCTTATTAACCCAAAAAGCGCCACCCGCGCAATCGCGGGCGTGAGTCTATCAATTCGCTAGCATGGCGTTGATCATTTTATTGCCTATATCTACATGGTGCTGCATGGTCGCAAACTGCTTACTGACAGCTTCCGGACCGAACACATACACGGGTACCGGTGCTGCAGTATGCGTTCCTGTTCCCCATACCGTATTTTGACCCGCAGATAAAGCGCGGCCAATCAAATTGCCGTGAAGTTCATCACCGTAGACATAAAACTCTTTAAAGTCATTTATTTTCGGAAATTCATAGCTATCAAGGTATTTATGATCTGCAACCTGGTACTCATTTACTTCGCGTTCACTGATCGGCTGTGCTTGCTCGGCGGTGATTTTGAACTGACTGAACTCATTAACCGCTGCTGACCATTGTTCTCCGGTGGTATCGGTAAAGTCCCAATCGGCATTGACCCTGTTCATCATGTCGTAAAAAGTACCTGTTTGCCCATAGAGTTTATCGAGTGTGTTTAAACTACCAAAGTTGAAGTTAGGCTTATAATCATAACCTTGCATACCATCACCGGTTAAGTATTTAGCTTCAGGCAAATCTTTTCGAGAATAACTGAAACCAAAACTTCCGGTTTCGTGATCGGCAGTGACCACGACTAAGGTATCGCTCCTATCCTTCACCCATTCATAGACGGCATCAACGGCTTCATCAAACTTTAATAACTCATGCAGCATCCAGCCGGCATCATTGACATGACCTGCCCAGTCAATTTGCCCGCCTTCAATCATTAAGAAAAAGCCATCAGGATCGGTTGATAACAGCTCCAGGGCCTTTAACGTCATATCCTTCAGTGATGGCTGGCTGCAGCTATTGTCAGCTTTACACTCTGTGTAAGCAATGCCATCAAGCATGCCAGAATTGGCAAATAAACCGAGTAACTTATCACCTTGTGCCTGCTCAAGCTGGTTGTTATCAAAAGCCAACTGATAGCCATAGCTGTCTTTTGCTTCTACCAGCAAGTTGCGATTATCGCGACGTTTCGATTTTTTGTAAATGCTATCCGGAGCCCCTAATGCCGCCATAACAGACCGCTCATGCGTATCGGTTTTAATGCTTTGCGGTAAGAATACTCGAGCACCACCGGATAACATAACATCGACATTGCCTGATTCAATCAGTTCTTCTGCAATGGTCGCTTCAAAAGAGCGGTGAGGTTGATGACTGGCAAATGCTGCAGGTGTGGCATGGGTAATACGGGTATCAGAAACCAATCCTGTGGCTTTACCTTGAGCTTTGGCTTTTTCTAAAATGGTTTCCACTATATTGCCATCGCTGTCCAAACCGATCATTTCTGAGCCTGCGGCAAAGCCAGTCGCTAATTGAGTTGCTGAACACGCTGAATCAACCACTAAGCTGCCACTAGAGCCATACGGTGCATTGAGAGAAAGTCCGATTTGTCCGGCATCGGCAAATTTTGATAAAGCGGTTTTGTTATTCTTATTATTGTAGGTGGAGTCAGGTGCTCTGCGAGCATACTCTTCAAGTAAGCCAACCTGTTGTGCTCCCATCCCGTCGCCTATCATTAGAATGACGTTTTTAATTGGTGTTGCATCTTCTGTAACCATCGCATTTTGTGCTAAATCGACTCCTGCGACTTGGCTGTCATTACTATCGCCGCCACAAGCACTCAGCATTAATGACGATAACGCCATTGCTAACATTGTTTTATTGTTCATTTACAATCCTTACTCGGTATATTAACTATTAAAATTGACTTGCAAAGAGTAGGTGCCTTGAGTTACAAATTTGTGTCAAAAATATAAAGTTAATGTGATTGGTTGATGACAGCAAGATGACAAGTATTGCTTATTTGTCTTAATCTTATTTACTCGCGGCTACTGAGTCGGTAGAATGCGCAGCGAGTTGGCCAGACAATCGCTGCTTAATCGTTGTATCTGCTGTGTAAGCGGCAGATAGACAGATTGAGGGGAGGAAAGTCCGGGCTCCATTGAGCAGGGTGCCAGGTAACACCTGGGGGGCGCAAGCCCACGACAAGTGCAGCAGAGAGAAGACCGCCGATGGCTATTCTTATTTATAAGAGCAGCACAGGTAAGGCTGAAAGGGTGCGGTAAGAGCGCACCGGGCGGCTGGTAACAGTTCGCAGCAGGGTAAACTCCACCCGGAGCAAGACCAAATAGGGTTTCATTACTTTAAATAGTTTACGCGTGGCTCGCGCGGAAACCGGGTAGGTTGCTTGAGCATGTGAGCGATTGCATGCCTAGACGAATGATTGTCGCTTTTAGTATTTATATTAGAAGTAACAGAACCCGGCTTACACGGCCAACTCACTAATTTTATAAAGCCCAGTTAATGAAAATTGACTGGGCTTTTTCTTTGTAAGTAGGCTCATAATTGGCAGCAGGGTGTTAATACCACTTGGCACCCGGAGCAAGGCCAATTAGAGGGGTGACCGGCGTGGCTCGCGTTGGAACCGGCTAATACCAACTTCCACAACTGGTTAAAGATCAGCCATTACAGTTTGGATTATTTCGCCAACAATTAATCAGCCCCTTAGTTTCATAAAAGTAAAACGTCGATATCGCTACGCCACTGCCTTTAGCGACCTGACTTACACTCAATTCTTTAGAATTTTTTGATTTAATCATAACGACCACTTGACCTCAGCTTAACTTGAGGTATTAACGTGGCGATTAATTAGCAATTAATCAATCTAGGAATAAACAATATGAATAACACCGTTGCCATTTTTTCAAGCGCCAGAGCGAATGGAAATACTGAAAAATTATTAAACAGCTTTGCCCTTAACACCGACATCGATATCATTGATTTGTCCGACTACAGCTTTAGTGAATATGACTATGAGTATAAAAACCAGGATGATGATTTCATGCCGTTGATCGAAAAAATGCTATCATATGAAAAGATCATTTTCGCATCACCGGTATATTGGTATGCAGTTACACCCACGATGAAAAAGTTTCTCGACCGTATATCTGACTTATTAGAACTGCCTCATCTATTGGACTCAGGTCGACGTCTCAGGGGCAAAACAGCTTATGTAGTATGCAGTTCAGCAAGTAAAAAAGTGCCCAACTCTTTTATCTGTGCTTTTAAAGATACCTTTGAGTATCTGGGCATGTTTTATGGCGGATTTTTACATGCCAACTGTGCTGAGGGCTATCAGGTAGAAAACTATATCGATGATCTCAATGGCTTTAGGGTATTATTCAAATAATGCTGTAATCTAGGGTTCTTGCTAGTTATTTATTGTTGCCCATAAACTTGAGGATATGCTTTGCAATCACATCGCCGTCTTCTTCTAAGGCAAAGTGACCCGTATCAAGAATGTGAAAATCTAAATTTTTCAAGTCACGTTTGTATGGGTGGGCGCCTTCTTCCGGGAAGATATAGTCGCCTTTCCCCCACACTAATAGCGTTGGTGGCTGGTGCTCTCGAAAGTACGCTTGCCATTCTGGGTAAAGTGCCGGGTTGGTGCCGTACGAGTAAAACAATTCTAATTGGATCTCTTTATTACCGGGACGATCTAACTTTGCTTGATCAACAATCCAGTTATCCGGGCTGATCGTTGCTTTATTACGGGTACCATTCGTATATTGCCACTCAGTCGCAGCTATGGTTAACAACGCATCTTTTAATGCCTTAGCATTTTCAGCGCTTTTGTCTTGCCAGTAGGCTTTAATTGGCTGCCAAAAGTCACGTAATCCTTCATCATAGGCATTACCATTTTGAATGATCAAGCCTTCTACTCTTTCCGGGTGAGCCGCGGCAATTCTAAACCCTATCGGTGCGCCGTAATCCATCACATACATGGTGTACTGCTCTGCGCCGACCTGCGCCAGAAAAGCATCGGTAATGCTCGCTAAATTATCAAAGCTGTATTCAAATTCATTCAATGCTGGCATCGAGCTGTTACCAAAACCTGGGTAATCTGGCGCAATGACATGATATTGCTCAGCTAACTTAGGTATTAGCTCTCGGTACATGTGTGATGATGTTGGAAAACCATGCAGTAATACAATGGTACGTTCGTGTTCTACTCCGGCTTCACGATAAAAAATATCCTGCTGTTGTACCTTAATGCTTTTGTGAAATGTTTGTCCGGCTTGTGCTGTGTTGATACCGCCAAAACCGAACATTAATACGCCAGCCGCCGCGATTAAATAGCTTTTTATTGTGCCGTTACTTTGGCCGTTACTTGTTGTTGCCTTTAAAAGTGTTTTCATCTTAATTGTCCTATTCAGTGTAAAGTTAAATTTTGCTTGGGTTTGTTAATAAACCCTGTTGCTCTTTTGCCAGTAGTTCGGTAAACCACCAATTGACTGACCATCGATAAATATTTGCGGATACGTTCTGCCTGAAGTTCTTGCGTGTAATTGCTTAATATTCTCAGGGTGTTGATAAACATCATGTTCGACAAAGTCCAAATCATTATTGGTTAATAACCGCTTTGCATGGGTGCAGTAACCACAACCCGGTCTGGTATATATCTCTATGTTCGACATTGCTCTGCCTCTCCCTCGTGATTGCCTTTGTTAAAGGCTGTTGCAGTTTCGATGGAGTTATTATCCATATCAATGCTGCATTGATAAATAGGGTTGATATTGAATGATTGTCAACATAGTATTGATAATTGGTTAAGTGGAGGTGTTAATGGATAGCTTAGACGGGTTAAAAACAGTGATTGCAGTCGTGGAAACGAATTCATTTACGGCAGCGAGTGACAGGCTTGGTATATCAAAAGCCTTAGTCAGTAAATACGTGGGTGAAGTAGAGAGCAAGTTAGGGATACGGTTATTCAACCGTACTACCAGACAGCTTGCCTTAACCGATGCTGGTCGACGTTATTACGAAGAGTCGGTGGCGTTACTCGAACAATTTAGCGCTATGGTCGATAATGTCACCGGCGAGCAAACGAACCCAAGAGGCTTATTAAGAGTAAGCGCCCCGGTTACTTTTGGTGAGATGCAACTTGCACCGCTATTGCCAAAATTTTTGGCGCTATATCCAGAGCTAAAAATAGAGTTAATTCTCACTAATGGTGCAATCGATATGCTGGAAGAGGGCATCGATGTTCGGCTGCGAATTGGCGGTGTGGATGATTCCAACATGATAGCCCGGCATCTGAAAACCTTCCCGTTGATATTATCGGCATCACCGGATTATATTAAACAGTATGGTTTAGCGAAAACCCCCGAGCAAGTGGCAACGCATCGCTGCATTATCGATAGCAATTTTCGAGTTGGTAAGCAATGGCCAATCATTTCACCACACGGCACTAGCGATACCATCAATGTGAGCTCTGCCATTGCCGCGAACAGTCCGCAAGCGGTTCGGGAAATTGCCATTGCCGGTGGAGGGATTGCAATGACCCCGGCATTCATCGTGGAAGACGCCATAAGTGAGGGTCGGTTAGTGCCGATACTGCCGGACTATACGACCTTAGAGTTTGGTCTTTTTGCCATTTACCCGCATCGAACATACGTTGCCAAAAAGGTGAGGTGCTTTATTGATTTTGCCCTGCAGCAGTTCTCAAAAAATGGCGCAAACAGTTAGGTCATAGCAAGTTGATTAACTTGCTATCAGTACCATCACACTTTCTATTTCACATTCAATTACACTTTCAATGACATATTCAATTACACTAACGGCAAGTGTAATGTTACTTGTAGGCCACCGTCAGGGTGGTTACTTAAGTTAATTTGTCCATGGTGCGCATCAATAACTTCCCGGCAAATACTTAAGCCGATGCCACTGCCTTCCGGTTTGGTGGAATAATAGGGTAAAAATGCTTTTTCCATCACTTCTGGTTTCATCCCCGGGCCAAAATCACGAATGATCATATCAAGATGATCATTAACTATCGTCAAACTCACTCGACTCGGTTGTTCAGCAGAGACTTCTTTGGCATTTTTAAGCAGGTTGATCAGTAGCTGCTCAATTTGACTTTCATCGGCATTGAGCATGAAAGTTGGCTGAGGTGCAGTTAATTCAAATTGATATAGGGTTTGCAATTGCTCAATCGTATTTTTGATGTTGAATGACTGTTTTTGCGGAGTGGAGAGTCGAGCTAACTGACTATAGTTTTGGATAAATTCCGAGAGTTTGTTGACTCGTGAGGAAATCGTTTTAAAAACACGATGCAGTTGTGGTTCATCGATTCTCTCCGCTAAAATCTGGCCACTGTGGCACATCGAACTGATTGGCGCGATAGAGTTATTGAGCTCATGATTAATGACTCGGATGACTTTTTTCCAGGTTTGTAATTCTTGCTTATGCAGCTCTTTGGTGATCGGTTTAAATAACGTTAGTTGGTGGTTACTACCATGCAATTTCAATTGATGTCGTGATAAGTGCCAGCTTTGTTCTGTTTTTGCGATTGTTTCATTTGCACAGGTGTTTGCTTGCTTGCCATTATCTGTCATTGTAAGTTGAATAATGGCATCGTTCTTATCATTATGTTGAACTAACTCTGGTGCTTGTTTACTCAGTAATGATGACCAGGATTGACCCAGTAATGAGCTATTGTTAAAAAAATGTTGGGCAGCACGATTGGCAAATATCACGGTGTTGCGGTGATTCACTAAAACGGTAACCACATTAGAAGCATTCACCACCTTATTTAACAACAGTTCACGTTGATACAAGGATTGCTTCTCTGCCCGTAATTTATCAGCAACTTGATTGAACAGGGTGATCAGTTGATGTTGTTGAATATTTTGTCGTTGCTGCGAGCTTTCGGTTAAACTGACGGCAAAGTCACCGTCCTGGAGGTTTCGTAAGCCATCCAACAGCGCTTGTAAAATTTTATCCTGCTGATGTTGTTGCCGTTTTAATAGCAGCGCGGCAAGGGTAATGAGTAAGCTGGTATTGCAGGAAAATAACCAGGGTGAATCTGGCAACAACAGCAGAAATCCGGCAATAAATAGCAGATTTAAGAACATCAGTTTTGCGATTAACATAAGCTGTCGATATCAATGTTGTACTTATCGATACGGCGATAAAGTGCTTGTCGACTCAAGCCAAGTGCTGTTGCCGCATGTTTTATCACCCCCGCATGTTTAATTAGCATATCTTCGATTTGCTGCTTTTCATTTTTTATTTGGCCACTTTGTTGCAAACTTTGAAAGTCATCTCGAGTAATGCACTGATCGGTAGCAAATATCATCGCCCGTTTACAGGCGTTTTCCAATTCACGAACATTGCCCGGCCAGGCACAGGATAATAAAAATTGCTGAGCATCTTCAGTTAAGGAATACTCACTGGTGATAAAATGTCTGGCGAGCGGAATAATGTCAGCTTTACGTGCGTTTAACGGCGGCAAATGTAACTCTATGACGTTAAGCCGGTAGAACAAGTCTTCTCTGAATGTACCCTGCTTAATTGCGTCATTGAGATTGCTGTTGGTAGCACTTAACACCCGTACATCTACTTTGATGGTTTGGTTCGAGCCTAACCGCTCAAATTCACCGGTTTGTAATACCCTGAGCAGTTTCATCTGACCGGTAAGGGGTAAATTGCCTATCTCGTCCAAAAACAACGTGCCGCCGTTTGCGGCTTCAAAGCGTCCTGCTCTTGCTTGATTTGCCCCGGTAAACGCGCCTTTTTCCGCGCCAAATAATTCCGCTTCCATCAACTCTTGCGGTAATGCGCCCATATTCACTTTGATGAACGCCGCTGCACTACGTGTTGATTGTTGATGAAGATGATCGGCAAGCTTTTCTTTACCCGAGCCATTGGCGCCGCTGATCAATACATTAACATCGGCCCTGGCAACTTTGTTGGCGTCCGCTATTAACGCATGCATTTCTGCACTTTGATAAATTAACGGCGCCCCTGCCGGCAATGATACTGTTTGCCGCTGCAAGCTCTGTTCATTGCTGGTAAATTGTTTTACCAACTCAAGCAGTTTGTTATCGTCCCAGGGTTTTTGTAAGTAATCGGTAGCGCCGGCTTTGACCAGTTCAATGGCCGTTTCCAGTTGCGTCCATGCGGTGATCAAAATGATCGGTAAATCAGGTTTTAGCGCCCGCAATTCGGTGAATAATGATTTACCTTCATCACCCGAGGTAATGCCTTGAGCAAAGTTCATGTCTTGTATCACCAAATCGATAGCGTGATGGGCAACTGCCAGTACCGCTTGCTTTTTATTGCTGGCGCTACGCACTTGATAGCCATGCAAACTCAGCAACAAATCAAGAGCCTCAATAATATCCGAGTTGTCATCAACCACTAAAACCTGAGCCATATTTTTCCTTGTTCCACTGTCATAACAAGTGGGTTTAAACTGTTTTGGTGGCGATCACCGGTGCAATTTTACTGGTGTTATTGGCCGGGATCCAAGTAGCAATCGTCCCCGAAATAAAAATAATAGCCACGGTAAGCAAAAATAGCATGATATCAGGTTTACTCAAAACGATGTGTTGACTTAACAAGATGTTAAAGCCGAAGGCAACCACTATGCCTAGCATACAACCAATGGCTGACACTAACCAATTTTCCGTCAGTACATAAAGCAGAATATCTTTTTTACGGGCACCGAGCGCACGACGAATACCGATAAACTTTTTTTGTCGGGAAATATGAAATTGGGAGTAGGCATAGCTGCTAATCGCGGTAACGAAAAGCATCAACGCACACAACAACATAAATAAATCTGCCAACCCCTGATCGTCACGATAAAAACTTTTTAAGTGCTCGGCCATAGTGAAAACATCGAAAATATCACGTTCGGCCTGCACCGCTAAAATAGTATCACTGACCTGACTGCGCACGCTGGCCATTTGTCCGGGTTCAACATTTAATACGTAAAAACGACCAACAAAAATATATTCCATCATGGTATTAACAAATAAACCGTACTGCTTGTCTTGCGGAATTGTAGGATCAAGTAAAACATCGTTAATGACCCCGACAATTCGGCCATTATTGGTTTCTTTGCCGATGGCCGAATTATCCCCATAAAGCGCACGTTTTAGTGATTCGGTGATGACAATATTACGTTTTTCTTCACTGCCAAAATCAAGCTGGTCACTGTCATTGAGAAATCGACCTTCCATTAATGAAAAGCCAAAGGCATCCGCCATCCCCTTCTCGGCTAAAGTGTATTTTACGTTTTGTAAATATTTGTCAGTCTTTACTTGTTCTGGATTATCCAGATCATAGATAGTACTTAACATTCCTCGCGATCGAATCGGCAGTTGATTGGTCACCGAAACACTGTTAACTCCAGGTAATTGCGCGAGTTTTACCATATCTTCGGTGGCGATGGCGCGATGATAATCTAAATCACGATAACTGCCCGACGTAGGATGGGTGGCAACAATTAAAATATTGTCTTGCTCAAGTCCGGTTGAAATAGACGTTTTTTCTCTGGTATCTAATGCCAAAATGGCACTGTTGACCAATAAGCCTAAGGTGATCGCCAGCTGTAATACTAGCAATCCAGTGGTAAATTTACGTAATAATAATGACTTCAATAATGCTTTTAAATTCATCAGTTTTTCCTTAGCTCATCGGTTATTTAAGTTCAGCAGAAATGGTGTAGCGATTGGCCCGATATAAGGGGTATAAGGCACTCGATATTGCCGTACACAATGCTAATACCATGCCCAACAGCAGGAGTTTTGGCTCAAGCACGGCGAGATTTGCTAAATCGGGTAAAAACTCGGTCGAGAGTTTTAAAAACAACCAGCTTAATAACAGTGAGAACACGCCGGCAATAAGCCCCAACAATGCACTTTCGGTGAGTCCTTGCAGCAATAAATGTTTATTACTGGCACCAATGGCGCGGCGCAAACCGACTTCAAACTTGGCCGAATGAAAACGTGACAACAACAAACTGCTGGCATTGAACACACAAACACATAAAAACAAGACCGAGGCTAAGGTGAACGCTAGGACTTTTTGATCAACAATTTTTAGTTGTGCTAACCAGGCATTGACATCACGAAGTTCATTTCTTATCGCATGCGGATGTTCACCTGCATCTTGCAACGTTTGACTGTAGCCATCCAAATAGCTTTGAAATGCCTGTTGCTCAGCGCTATTTTCTAATTGCACCCATGCCTGTAAATAAAATACATTGCGATCTCGGGAGAACTCTATCCCTTTATAGCTTACTGTTGATGACGTTCTGGCATGATTAGACCAGCCTAAATCAATGGCAGTTTCCAGTGGCACGTATATATCGTCGGTTAAATTAAATGCTCGTCCTTCGGTGGCATGATAAAATAACGGTCTGAGAAACCAGGGCTTTAACACCCCGACAATGGTTAACAATTCACCATCAAGCTCTAAGGTCTTGCCGACACTATTGCTGCCGGCAAATATTTTTTTATTGAGTTCATCGCCAATCACCACTTCCATGCCAGAGCTTTTGGCAAAGGCGCTACCATGAGCAAATGGCGCTTTGGTTAAGGCAAAAAATCCTGGGGTGGTGGCTCTGACATTTGAATCAAAGCGCTTTAAACTGGTTGCTTGGGCATCTCTGGCATAAACTCCTGATGCATAAAAAATGGCGCTGTGTTTCGCAATATTCGAATTCGATATCTGCATCGCGTCACGATAGCGCAATAAATGAAACGGTTCAGCTGGCGGTTGCTCACCGGGCCAGGTGTTCATACTGACATGAAATAAGGTATCACTCTTTTCAGCAATAGGATCGCCTGCCATCGAACTGACCAGGGCCAAATTTGCGCACAATAAGCCGACGCCAATCGACAAGGTTAACAGCACTAAAAAGTATAATGAGGGAGCCCGTTTAAAACTTTGTAGTGCTAATTTTAAATTGTAACTAAGCATCCACAACCTCCATCTGCTTTGCTGGTGTTAGCGTTTGCTCTGCATCTTGCTGTTGCAGCGGCGCATAAATACGAAAATCTGATATTTCACCATCAATAATTTGTACGTTTCGACTCACTTCTTTCGCCTGATCTGGATCATGGGTGACCATGATAATTGTCGTGCCTTCTTTATTCAGGTTATGCAACAACTCCATCACTTGCCGTGCCATTAACGAGTCCAGGTTACCCGTGGGCTCATCCGCCAATAATATTTTCGGCTCACCCGCTAACGCTCGTGCTATCGCAACACGTTGTTGCTGGCCTCCGGATAACTGGCTTGGCAAATAGCTAGCCCGTGATGCTAAGCCTACTTTTTCCAACGCTTGTTCGACCCGGCGTTTACGTTCTGCATTATTAAAGCCACGGTATCTCAGTGGCATATCGACATTATCGAAAATACTGTAATCGGGGATTAAGTTATAGTTTTGAAAAATAAAGCCAATTTTTTCGTTTCTCAGTTTTGATAATTCATCGTCTTTTAAGCCATGGACACTGACACCATCCAGGGTATATTCGCCTTGATCAAAGTTATCTAACAAACCCGCCACATTTAAAAATGTCGACTTACCCGAGCCAGAAGGTCCGGTAACGGCAACAAACTCCCCCGATTTCACTGCCAATGAAAAGTCACGCAATGCGTGGGTTTGAATGGTGTCATTACGATAAATTCGTGACACATTGTTCATGATAAGCATATTTATTTCCTTGTTAACTGTTGAGTTCTTGCTCTTTAATTCAGTTGTTAAATTTGGTTGTTTAATTTTGTTTTAGCCATTAAAAATGATCAGATAATTAGTCAACTTGGTATTAACCACTGATATTGATTTGTTCTGCGCTGCTAAAATCTTGATAATCAGAAATAATAATTTCATCACCTTCGTCGACTCCGGAAGTCAGTTCGATAAAGTCAACACTGCTGGTTCCGGTGATAATGGCAATTTTTTCAGCCGTGTGTTGGTCAGTCTTTTTATAGGCAAATTTGCCCGCCAGTGAACCGATAAACGCACCACGTTTGATCATTAATACGTCACTTTTCTTTTCAAATTCAATACGCGCATTAATGCGTTGATTCTGTCTTAATTGCAGAGTGTTTTGTGACACAAGCTTGGCTCTTACCTTAACCTGATTGGCTTTGATTTCAGGGGATATGGCGATAATCTCACCACTGACGGCGATGCCTGAGATTTGCATGCTGACGGTTAAACCAATGCCTAAATCGTCGGCATAGAATTCGGGCACACTCAGTTCGGCTTCATATTCGGATAAGTCAACTATGGTCATAATTGCGGTATTCGCCGCAATGGAATTCTTTTGCGCCACCAACCAATTACCGACAACACCAGCCACCGGTGCTTTAATCGCTAATGCTTGATGACGGCGGTTTAATTCATCTAAAATGAGTTGCTGCTTTTTCACTAAAAATTCCCGATGTTGCTTTTCAAAGATTAAACGCTCTGTCGCTAACTCAACCCGGTTTTTGGCATGTTGATAAAAACGCTCAGCATCGGCTAGGGTGTCTTCGCTTTTCATCCAGTCAACTTCACTAATTATTTGCTTGTTATATGAAATTTCTGCGCGTTGCCATTCACGTTTGGCGACATTTAAACTCGATTGCGCGGTATTCATATTGCTTTCTAAATCAAGTTGCGCTTCTTTATCGGCTAATACTCCCCGGCTGGCGCTAATACTGAGCTGCTCTAAGGTAGATTGTTGTTGTTTTATCATCGCATCCAGTTCCGGGCTAACCAGCTGGGCAACGATTTGGTTTTTATTCACCGCTTTTCCCGGCTTTACTAATAAGGTAATTTGCCCCATTTCTGTACTAAACAGTTGTGGTGCGTTTGCCGCAACGGCTTTGCCGGAGACGGCAACATCACGAATAAGCTCACCCCGAATAACTGAGGCAGTGGTTAGGGTATTACTTTTTACACTAGGAATAGAGGAGTACCATCGACTCATGGTTGGCATTGCTAAATAAATAAACAAGCCGGTGATCAACAGCGTACTAAGAAGCTTTAAAGGAGCGTGTTTTTGTTGTGCCACAATGACTTCATCTTGGCTTTTGGTATCAGCAATCATAGGTAACTTCTGCATAATCGAATATTACTAGTATTAGTGCAGATTCAATGCCAACTTTAAATGAGTTGTAAGCTACTGTATTTATTGTTGTTTATTTTTGTCGTGCTGATGTTTGTGTCCGTTCGGACAGGTGAAGAGTCCGAAACTGTCCGTGGACATTGCGACTGGACACAGCAAAAAGAGCGCAAAAATGTTTCTTTAATAATGCCTTTAAACTCGCTTTCCTTACAACACCGGCCATTATCGGCAAGGATTTTGTAATCCCAATCAAATACTCACGGGCCGGCCCATATCTCCCTGTTGATGATCGCAAACTCCTGTTGGAAAGATTTTAGCAAGCTGTTCAACATAGTCATTGATTGCCACTGTGCCATAAAAACCACGGTCGATAGCCTGCTCAAGCGGAATTAATTTGCATTTAAAAATATCACCGGCCCAATTGCCACCGGCCTGGATACGACTGGTGGAAAACATTGGAAAAGCTTGTTGGCAGCTACCCTGCGCTTTGTCGTTCCAATCTCCGTCCCAGGTATGTTCACCTTGATCAATTACCTGACCATCAGCGGCAAAACAACTATCGATTAAGCTGCTTGGTTTTGCACTGAGCACATCAGTTCCAAAATCGTTCATCGTTAACAGCCAATCATCCATTTGCGCAAATGCTGCAGCGATTGGGGAATAGTCCTTATTGGCAATCCAAATTACATGGTTTTTCGCATGGCCGTTGGCCTTAATTATCCGCAACCGGGAAAAAAAGGATGCCGACACATGATGCATGTCGAGATCGTCTTCCAAATAATGACGCACATCGATAACGGGTAGATCAATTTTACCAATAAACACTTGCCCCGATAAATAGGCGGCGTTCATCGCGGCAATAGAACCCTGGTGTCTGGCGGCGACTTTATTCTTTACCTTAGTGATGTTTTGCTTACTCCATATAGACAACCATAACGGGATTTTACGGCCCAATGGCGTCATTAGCGTTTCTTTTTTCATTTTTTTCTGAACTTTCCAGCCGCCAATTTTTCGATTCACATCGAGGAATTCTTTGATTGAGATATCGCCACTGTTCAATGCCGATAATCCATATTGCACCCCGACATTATCCCAGGTGGATAACGCATCACCATTACTGTCGGTGCCCAATAGTGACGATAGATCCTGCCAATAACTCCAGGCCACGTCATCGACTACCCGTGGGTGGAAAAAATCTCTGACAAAGCCTTGCTTCGGGTTATTAATAAAACTGGATAAACCAAAATAACCATTGATGCACTCATTATTACCTTTGGGTAATGACGGCATAAAACCGGCGGCCACTTGATTTAACGGTTGCAAATACGCGGCTCGTTGCGGAAAGTTATTGATAGAATTCATTCCCTCAATCAGTTGTCTACGCTGCCAATCTTGCCAGGTTCGCTTTTTTCGGGCGCGAAAAGTAAAGTAGTTATTTAATAAATCGCAGTCTAAGGCATAGGTGGTTTGGGTGATCATATCCGGGTAAGAATAGAGCGGAATAATACCATCGAGAATGCCGCTGCTGTTTTGGGCAATTAAATATTGGGCCAGACCGCCGCCGGAACCGCCGATGCCGACGGTGTAAAGTGGCGGGCCATACAAACTGACAAACTGTCGCTTAACTCTTCTGGCGGTATCTTCGGCGAGCAGCATATTATAGGTGTAACTGGTTCTATTACCGCTTGAACTGATAACCGCATAACCATCTAATAATTGTTGTAGTTGCCTTTCAATAACGCTTTTGGGTTTTTGTCTGCCTTGGCGATAACCAATACCCGAACCGCCATTAAATTGATAGATCAGTCGCTTATTCCACTGTGTTTGCGCCAATCTGTCGTCAACTTCGGTAAAACTTATCGGCATAATTATGGTGTAAATAAAGCGATTGATGCTACCTTGCTCCACCCTTAATAATTGCTTAGTGTTACTGCTGAAATCGCTGTTGTTTTTTAACTGGCTAAGCTCGAGTGCTTCAATTTGTCCATCACTATTGATCCGATAATAACTTAACCGCGATTTCACAGAGCAATCTTTTGAATAGCCAACAATCTTCTTTCTTGACTCAATATCATCATAAACAGGTACGCCATAGCCTTGTTGATTGTCAACTAAAGGTTGGCCGAGGGGGGAATCTAAGGTCATACAATAAAATGGGTATTGTGATGGTCCAGAATATAACGACTCCACCGGGCCTGTTTGGCCAAGGGCGATGGGAAAATTAAAATGCTCTGCCGGACGTTGAGTCTTACTGATGTGCTGGTCTATGCGCAGTAATTGATTGCTGGCTTGCGGGGCAATTTTTTTGACTTGCCGATATTCGTAAGATGTCTGCGGGTACATGACATTAATGATTATAAAAACGCCGGCAATGGTACTCAAGATGATAATTGTAAACAGCAAAGCTTTTTTAGCCATAACTTGTCCCCTCATTAATTAAATGCAGCGAAATTTATGCTCGACAGGCACAAGCCAATAACAACAAAAAACAAAGACAGGAGCGCAAACTTTGAACATCAAAATTCATATCGCTATTAGATCAATACTAGTACAAAATTATTGGTTTTTTATCTTCTCCTTCAGTTTTTATCAATAAAAAATCGATGTTCTGGCTAACACTTTGATTCACCGTAAATTTGTCTAAATGGATTATCTCCATCTTGACTTAAGGCTATCTCTATCTAGTATTTAAGATAATCCAATAGTATTTTCTGGCAATGGCTGATGATAATTGCTCCAACCTTAAACAATGTCACGGAACTGATCGGTAATACCGATTTATTACGAGTTAACAGTCTCTCTGATTTAACCGGCTGTGAGATATTATTAAAATGTGAACAGCAAAACCCGGGTGGTTCGATTAAAGACAGGGCGGCATTGCAACTGGTGTTGGATGCCATTGCAGCAAACAAGTTAACACCGGGAATGACGATAGTCGAAGGCACTGCCGGCAATACCGGCATAGGTCTGGCACTGGTTGCTAATTGTTTGGGCTTTAAGATGTTGGTGGTGATGCCAAAAGGACAAGCTCGGGAAAAAGAGCAGATGATCAGCCTTTACGGGGCGCAATTAAAATTGGTGGATGCCTGCCCCTTTGCCAACCCCGATCATTTCTATCATACCGCCAAGCGTTTAGGCGAAGAGCATGACGATTATTGGTGGGCCGATCAATTTGAAAATACCAGTAATAGCAAAGCTCATTATGAAAATACCGGCCCTGAAATTTGGCAACAAACGGCAGGTAAAATCGATGCTTTGGTCTCCGTGGTTGGTACGGCAGGCACAATTGCCGGAAACTCACGATATTTATCAGAACAAAATCCGCAATTACAAACCTGGCTGGTTGACCCCTCTGGTTCGGGTATTTATGCCTATCTCAAAACCGGCAGCTATGCCAGTGATGGCAATTCATTTACCGAGGGAATTGGCATTATGCGCAGTGTGGCTAATTTTCGCCAG
This sequence comes from Thalassotalea sp. ND16A, assembly GCF_000764205.1. GTDB lineage: Bacteria > Pseudomonadota > Gammaproteobacteria > Enterobacterales > Alteromonadaceae > Thalassotalea_A. The sequence continues at coordinate 63,664 of NZ_JQDZ01000007.1, read as the reverse complement.
GCAAAAATTGATAAGGCAATCACCTTGCCCGATCAGGATTTGGTCGCCATTTCCCGACATGTTCGTGATTTAGATGGCATCACCCTGGGCAGCAGTTCAGCCCTCAATGTTGCTGGTGCTTTATATGCGGCGGCAAAAATGGGCAAAGGCAAAACGATAGTGACTTTCAGTTGTGACTTGGCCGAACGCTCGTACTCAAAACTCTATAATGAAAAGTTTTTAGCCGAAAAAAAAATTGCCAGCAACATTGAGTCACTGTCTGATATGTTCGCCCGCTATCAAGCCGAGCCATTAGCTAATGTGGTGCAAGTAAGCAAGTAAGCAAGCAAGTAAGTAAGTTAGAAAGATAGAAAGTAAATGGGTATGGTTTATATATTCGATGGGCAATATTTGCGCCCAGTAGTTTTTTACTGGGCAGTGCCGAGGTCCAAAATTAATGACTATAAATATTCGTTTTTTTGTTTTATTGCTGCCTGATATACGGCTTCTGCCACTTTTTGATGTGCTTCTTTATTTAACGATGCCGGTACTAATGCTCCATCTCTTGCCAGAGAGGACAACGTTTCAGAAACGGCAATTTTCATTGGATGGGTGATTTTTGTCACATCGGCATCTAATGTACCTTTGAATAACCCCGGGAAGGCGAGCATATTGTTTACTACCTTACCGCAAGTGGCAAATAGGGCGCCATGTTCTAAAGCGACACTGGGTTCTATTTCCGGATCTGGATTGGTTAATGCCATGATAATTTGCCCTTCACGGACCATTTCTGGTTTGATTAAGCCTTTTACTCCGGTCGTGGCTACGACTACGTCGGCAGTCGCCATCACTTCTTCCAGGCTTAACGGTTTTCCGCCTAAGCTGCGCAGCTTCTTTTGCGCCTCATTACTTAAATCACAACCAACAACATCTTCTACGCCATATTCAAGCAGCAAATTACAAATACCCATGCCTGCCGCCCCAAGGCCAATCTGGCCAAATACGCGGTCTTTTAAATCGACTTTGCTTTGCTTTGTCGCCGACAATAATGCGGCGAGCACCACCATGGCGGTGCCATGTTGATCATCATGAAAAACCGGCTTGTTGACCCGTTCAATTAATTCATCTTCAATGGTAAAACATTCCGGAGCCTTGATATCTTCTAATAAAATGGCGCCAAAGGAGGGCGCAATGGCTTCGACAATTTCGATGATTTTTAACGGATCTTTTTCTTTTAATAAAATAGGTACGCCAGATAAACCGACAATTTCGGCTAAAATCGCGGCCTTACCTTCCATCACCGGCAAGCCAGCCTCTGGGCCAATATCTCCCAAGCCTAAAATCGCGGTGCCATTGGTGACAATTGCCACGGTATTTTGAATATTGGTAAAGTCTTTAATTTTACTCGGGGTTTGTTCTATCGCCTGACAAACTCTGGCAACACCCGGGGTATAGACGTCCCGCAGGATTTCCAGGGAGTCGATGGTAATGGTGGAAATCGTTTTAATTTTGCCTTGTTTATGGCGATTAAACACCCGATCGGATTTGCCGGTGATGAAGGTGTCTGGTAACAGATTTATTTGTTCAAATAACTGCTCAATACTTAAGGCATCATCGTATTCTACGGTGATTTCCCAAATGGTATCTTTATCTAAGCGGCGTACCGCATTTACCCCTTCTACGGTGGCGCCAAATTCACCAATTACGCCCAACACTTTCGCCATGTAGCCCGGTTTATGTGGAGCTTCAACTAATAAAATTTCTACTATGCGCATACGTACCTCGAGAACCAGTGTTATGATCTGTTAAATACAACGTTAACAGGTCTGACCACTGTTGACGAGTAAACTCTCAAAAAAACACGAATAAAATGAACATTTAAATTATATCTTTAACCGATGTATGGCTATAGAACTTTGGTCCTATAGTTTTTCTTTTACTAAGGTTTTGGCTTTATCATAATCATAACCATCAATGGCAAGCTGCACTTGTTTTAACCAGCCATTACTGTCGATGCTTGTAAGGGCCCCCCGTTGTTGCTCAAGATAATCACTAGTCTCGGTATCATAATCTTCGAGCATTTTCAGTAATTCAACCAATACCGGCTTGATTTCACCGCTATCGAGAGTAACTTGCTTATCCTGAAAATTCTGGCTAGCAGTGTTCACCGCCAATATTTCATTTATGTCGCTAAGAACCGACATTAAATGTCGGTCTACTTCCGCTAAGCTGTCGCTATTGATTTGCTGCTTCTGCGCCTGTGCTTCTAATTTTTGTGCCGCCACAAATAAATTATTAGCACCTATGTTTCCGGCCAAGCCCTTTAAGCTGTGGGCCAAGCGCGTACTTAACTCAGTATCGTTACTGCTTACCGCCTCATTAAATGACTGGTAAAAATTTAGTTGGCCTTCACTAAATTTTGCCAGTAGCCTTAAATACAGGTGTTTATCATCCATGGTCCGGGCTAAACCCTCGCCAATATTAATCTGTTCAGTTGCGCCGGGCAGTAAAATCTCTGCTGCGGCTATCGGTTTGTTTGCTGTTTCTGCATCATTGTTTGATGGTGTTAGTTTGTTTTCACTGTCACCCTTGCTGGTGGCAGGGGCTGATTCGCTGGCACTTTCTTTGTTGCCAGTTAATGGTTTTATCCATTTCGCCATTATTTGAAACATCGCGGCAACATTAATGGGTTTGGGAATATGATCATTCATGCCGGCATCCAGAGCTTTTTCTCTGTCGCCTGCCATGGCATTGGCAGTCATCGCCAGGATCGGCAGTTTCGCAAATTCAGGATTTTCTCTGAGTTTTTTACTCGCCGTATAACCATCCATAATTGGCATTTGACAATCCATTAATACCCCATCAAAAGATCCATTTTCAATCATTTCAATGGCTTCTTTACCATTGTTGGCAATGCTGCACCTGATGCCATTGTTGGTTAATAAGCCGGTAATCAATTCCTGGTTTACCTCATTGTCTTCTACCGCTAATATATGTGCTCCCTGCAGTTCGTCAATGGCATCTTTAGATTTTTCCTTGCGCGAGTAATTATCCAAATTGCTGATTCGATTATTTCCCATGGCATCCATAATGGCATCATTCAATGTCGATGCGGTCACCGGTTTGGTTAACACTGCACTGATATCCAGTTTGTCAATTTGCAGATTGAGTTCTTCTTTACCATAGGCGGTAACCATAAATACAGTAGGTTTGGTGTTAAGATTAAGCTTGGTTTCAATCACTTTTATGGCTTCTATACCATCCATTGTCGGCATTTGCCAATCCATCAGGATTAACTGGAATGGCTGATGATTGTCAGCTTCGCTTAATAATGCCAGGCCTTTGGCTGCACTGTCGGCAACTTCTACGTGATAACCCAGGCTGGTGATCATTTTTGAAAAAATCTCCCGGGCATGACTGTTATCATCTACCACTAAGACATTTTTTACTTCTCGGGTTGGTGTAAGTGCTTTAATCTCAGTATGCGTTTGACGGCTTAGGGTGACCGAGAATGAGAAGGTACTGCCTTGACCCAGCGCACTTTCCAGTTGTATTTCGCCCCCCATTAAATTCACCAGTTTTTTGGAAATTGCCAGCCCTAATCCGGTGCCACCATGTTTGCGTGTGGTCGAAGCGTCGGCCTGAGTGAAAGGCTGAAACAGCTTAGCTTGCTGCTCTTCGGTCATCCCGATACCGGTATCTTCAATGGCAAATTTCAATTCCACGTAATCTTCACTGATGAACTGCTGAGATATATTCAATACCACTTCACCATCGTCGGTGAATTTGACCGCATTATTGGCCAAATTAATCAATACCTGAGTCAAACGTAATGGATCACCAATTAGCGCCATTGGCAAATCTGGCTCGATATCAAACAGTAATTCCAGCTGTTTTTCTTCCGCTTTTATGCTGACAAAATTGACTAAATTTTCCAATATATCACCAAGATCAAACTCGATAGTTTCAATATCCAGTTTGCCGGCTTCAATTTTAGAAAAATCTAAAATATCATTGATAATGCCGAGCAAAGATTCGGCACTGCGATGCACCTTATCGATATAATTACGCTGCTTTTTATTCAGTTCGGTTTCTAAGGCCAGATGCGACATGCCAATAATGGCATTCATTGGGGTGCGAATTTCATGGGACATATTGGCGAGAAAATCTGACTTTGCCCGATTGGCATCTTCGGCGGTAAACTTGGCTTTTTCATAATTAAGCTCCAGTTGTTTACGCTCGGTGATATCAATATGCACACCGCAAATACGAGACGGTAACCCCTGTTCATCGTTTTCGGTAGTGCGGCCAATATCGAGTATCCATTTATATTGGCCATCTTTACAACGGATACGCAATTCATGCCTATATTCCTGGTCATTACCTTTTAGGTAAGTTTGCATATATTGTTCTGTTTGCTGCCAATCATCGGGATGAATAAGTTCACGCCAGGTTTTTAAGCCGCCTTTAATAAAGGACCATTTTTCATTTTTCTCCATGATTTCACCTGGCGCGTAACCTAACATGGTTGCCCACATGGTATTGACTCTGGAATTGTCTTTTTTGGGGAAGAATTCCCATAAGCCGATACGCGCGCCGTAGGTTGCTGCATCTAATCGTTCTTCACTTTCTTTGAGTAATTTTTCTTGTATGTGGCGGTCGGTAATATCACGCATTACCCCAATAAACATTTTTTGATCGTCCAGAATGCTTTCCCTGACCGATAATTCGATGGGAATGATGTGGCCATCTTTATGTTGCCCTTCCAATTCGCTGACATTACCCACCACAGACGATGATTTTTCGTCTTTATAGTTCTGTAAAAAAGTATCATGTTGCTGGGCAATGTCATCGGGTTGGATACATTTAATGTTATGGCCAATCATTTCGCTTGCGCGATAGCCAAACATTTGTTCTGCCGCCGGGCTAAATTCTTGCACTATGCCTTTGCTGTCGATAACCACAACGCCATCGCCGATACTTTTCAAAATGGTTTTCGAGCGATTTTCACTTTCGCGTAAATCCGCTTTTAATTGCATCTGTTCGGTAATATCGACCAGCACGCCGTCAAAATATTTTCGCTTACTTTGTTGATCAACCAACGCCAACGCCTTTAACACGATGACTCGGCATTCGCCATTTTTGTTGGTTAAGCGAAATCTAATGTCAATCGGTTTACCACTAGTGATGGCAAGGTCCACTCGTTTTTTCACTTCTGGCCAGTCGTCTTTATAGGCAATGGATTTAAGGGTTCGCCGTGGTTTTTTCCCTAAAAAATCAGCAACATCATAGCCGGTGATAGTTTTTATTTTTTCGGTGATGAAAATGAGCGGGCTTTGTTCACGCCAGTTATCAAAGAGTTCATAACGGAATATGGTACCGGGCAAATTGGTGATAATTGAGCGAAATTTTTGTTCGTTTTCCGACAGTTTGGCCAGGGCTTCTTCGCGCTGGCTAATGTCTACTAAAGATAAACGGATCTCATCACCATTGCTTGCCGGTATTGCCGATGCCGCGATTTGCAGTGGCTCGCCTTTGGTATTCAAAATGGTGATGTTAATATCTTTTTGACTGATCCCTTCCTGCGCTGAATGGAGCAGCTGTAAGCCTGGTTTTGCGGTTTCATCACCAGGCAGTAAATCTTGCCAGTGCAGCGATTCAAAATCTGCGCGACTATGGCCGGTGAGTTCGGCGAAAACGCTATTATGTTTACTGAATTTGCCTGAGGTCAATATGGTGGCATTGGCCACCGGAGAATTTTCGTAAAGATCCCACAGTTTACTTTCGCGGTCTGATAATTCCTTGGTTCTTTCCGTTACCCGTGATTCTAAATCGGTATTGGCTTTTACCAGGCGCCGATTCATCCGCCTCACTATGCTCATCGCGATATTAGCCAATAACGCGGTTAAGACGATGATACTGATCAACACTGACACTATGGTAAACCGTAATTTGGTATAGCCTTGCTGTACCTCTTGAACATCGATTTCGGTGATGATGCCAAAGCCAACATTGTCATTCCAGCGCCAGGCGCCAAGCACCTTTTGGCCGCGATAATCGCGATAGCCATCCATACTGGCACCATCTTGATTTTGGCTCAATTGTGCGGCACTTAATATCAGTGGCAATTCGCTACTGGATGCGACATATGGTTTTTTCGGAGTTAATAAATAGCCAGGATCACGCAGACTGATATTTAAAATACTCGACTGACCTCCAGTTAACAGACCCACAGCAGCAAGGTCTTTTTCAAAACGGCTGCTGGAGATTAATAAGCCATTTACGTCAGTGAAGTAAGTCTCGCCGCTCAAGCCAACACGACCGGCTTTGGCAATATTAAATAATTCCTTAAATGGGTCGATACGTATGGTGATGGCGGCAAAGATTTCGCCGTTACTGTTTTTCATCGGGGCGGCAATAAACATGGTGGTATTATGCGCACCTAAGCCTTTTTGTACTTGATACAGCGGGACGTCACTTCTGATTGGTGGTATCAGCACGGTTTCACCAGCAAACACCCGGTCTAATAACTTTGGCCGTTGCTGTTGAATGATATTTATCTGTCCCAAATTTGTATCGCGCCAAGACGCATAGTTGTATCTGTCTTTGGAGATAATGAAAAAACCAATATTGCGATATTCAGCGGGCAATTCGTTAAAATAATCACGCAGTCTGATCAGGTAAGGGTTGGCTTTTATCCGCTCCTTCGGCAGTTGTACCAATTGCTCGGCTTGCTTAATGTTTTCATCATCTTCTGACAACAAATGGATAGAGGCCACCCGCGCCTCATACCAGGTATTCAATGACGATTCTGCCGCTTCTACGACGGTAATTAAGGATTCTCTCGCCTGGGCGTTTATTTGTTGTTTTATCTGCGTTAAGCCATAGTAAATGATCACCGAAATGATGATCAAAAATAAGCCGATGGCGCCCACAGCAAGTCGTTTCGATTCTGAGTTTTGTAAGATGTCGGTTAGGCTTTTTTGCGTCTGAGTACGAATTTTATTAAGCACAACAGCCAATAAGGTAACAAGTAAAACAACGATGGCAATGACATATTCGTTATACATAATGTTTACTTTAGAAATCTTTAACTAATTTTCAATTAATTTAATCATAGCAGTAAGATAGATACCCGTGCCACCTCAAGGAGCATGAAATATGCAGCTTGAGATGACACGGGTATAAACCCGTCATCATTCAAAGTGCAGGGGATATTAAATCAAAGTCAAACGGATAATTTTTAAGCCGACTGCCGTTATGCTTAACGGTGTATTTTATGGGGCATTTTGTCGGGAGGGACGAGATTTGGAGCTAGGAGTTGTTGACTTTTCGAGTGCAAAATATGCCACGAAAAGTCAACCGTGAAAAATCAACCGTCGCTATGGTTGACTATTTTTTTGCTTTTATAGACTTGTAGTATTTAATCAACTCGGTGGTTGAGCTGTCATGAATTTGAGCGGACTCTTCGCCACTAAGCTCTTGTTGAATTTTATTGGCCAGGCCTTTGCCTAATTCCACCCCCCACTGATCAAACGAACAAATCTGCAGCAAAATGCCCTGACTGAAAATTTTATGTTCATATAAAGCAATTAAACTGCCCAAAGACTTCGGCGATATTTGATCGAGTAATATGGTATTGGTGGGGCGGTTGCCCTTGTGCACTTTATGTGGTGCGACTTTATCAATATATTCCGCGGTACGACCTTTCGCTTTTAAATCTTCTCGTACTTGCTGCTCATCAACCCCGCCCATTAACGCCTCGGTTTGGGCAAAAAAATTGGCCATTAAGGTGTCGTGATGGCCTTGCACTGGCGTAACCGATTGTACCGAACCAATAAAGTCGGCAGGTACCACATTGTTACTTTGGTGCAGATACTGATAAAACGCGTGTTGGCCATTAATGCCAATTTCACCCCAAATAGACGGCACTGTCGGATAATCCACGTCTTCACCTTGCCAGTTCACCGATTTGCCATTACTTTCCATTTCGGCTTGTTGTAAATAGGCGGTAAGTTTATGCAAAGGCTGGTCATAGGGCAGTATCGCTTGTGATTGTGAGCCTAAAAAGGTGCAGTTCCACAGACTCAATAACGCCATAATTACTGGCGCATTCTGTTCTAACGGGGCATTTTTGAAATGCTGATCCATTTCGTGTGCGCCTTCGAGTAGCTCAATGAATTTATCAAAGCCCAAATCAATTGCTATCGGTAAGCCAATGGCCGACCACAATGAAAAACGACCGCCGACCCAATCCCACATATCAAAAATGTTTTGCTGCTCGATGCCAAATGCACTGGCATTTTCTTTATTGGCCGACACGGCGACAAAATGCTTTGCCACCGCATTTTGATCAAAGGCAGAGGTGACTAACCACTTCATTGCGGTCTGCGCATTGGTCATGGTTTCGGTGGTGGTGAAGGTTTTACTGGAAATAATAAATAAGGTTTTTTCTGGATCGAGCGGGCGCAAGACATCAGCAATTTGAGTACCATCGACATTGGATACATAATGAACACTGACACTTTGGTCGCTATAGTGTTTTAACGCTTCGGTAACCATTTGCGGGCCAAGGTTTGAACCACCGACACCAATATTGACCACATCGGTGATGCGTTTACCCGAATATCCTTTCCATTGACCGGTGCGTACCTTGTCGGTAAATGATTTGATCTGAGTGAGTGCCTGATTCACTTTGTCGCTGAGGTTTTCACCATCGAGGGTAAACGCCTTAGTGGTGCGATCTCGCAACGCTACATGAAGTACACTTCTGTCTTCGGTGGTGTTGATTCGTTCTCCGGCAAACATTTTTTCGCGCCATTGTTCCAGTTCGCAATCGCGGGCTAAGCCAAATAACCCTTGCATGGTATCAGCGGTGATCAGGTTTTTTGAGTAATCAAATAAAAATGCCGGCAGTTTTAATGAAAATTCGTTAAAACGGTTATCATTGTCGCTAAACAGCGTTCTCATGTGCTGTTGCTTCATTTGTTTGGCGTGAGCTTGTAAATATTTCCAACTTGCCAGAGACGTTCTTGCCGACATTGTTCATATCCTTACGTGGTTGTTTCTAGGTTAGCTTAATTATTATGTGAATTTTACTGAGTTACAACATGAGTTTTCACTGAATTTAGAGTATATTCTTCTATATAAAATCAATTTATCATAGCGTCGATTGAGATTTGCACATTCAGCATAACCCATAAGTGCACATCCTAGCCACATGGTCATTAATTTTCACCAAATAAAAATAATTTTTGGGATGAAATAGGCTGCACACTCCACAAAGTTCCACATTATAAAGAACTTACAACGAAGCCTTATTTTTTAAGGGCGGATCGAGCGGTTTGATTGATTTTTCTTTACTTGACAACGGTTGACTATTATCACTAAACTGTACATAAGTGGGAAAAAGTGGAGAAATGTGGATCTTTTGACTGTCGTTTAAAAAATAAACAGTTAAAGTCGAGCCACAAAGAATAACAAAAACTATGTTTAGAGGCGCAAACAACCTTACCTTAGACAGCAAGAATCGGATCACGATACCAACCAGGTACCGTGAGACTTTGTTTGCCGATTTCGATGGTAAAATGGTTTGCACTTTGCACACGGAAAGTCGTTGTTTACTCTTGTACCCGTTACCCGAATGGGAAGAATTAGAACTAAAGTTGAGTCGTTTGTCTGACATGAACCCGAGCGAGCGGATAATCAAACGTATCTTGCTGGGGAATGCCACCGAATGTGAACTCGACAAAAATGGCCGTTTGTTATTAAACGGCGTTCTTCGTCAACACGCCAACCTGGATAAAAATATCATGCTGGTTGGATTATTTAATAAGTTTGAAATTTGGAACGAGGCCGATTGGCAGGCACAGATGCAACAAGGCATCAGTGCTAACCAAAATGGCAAAATTGAACCAACCGAACGTTTACTCGATTTATCACTGTAACCTTATGACGACAGAATTTTCACACATATCGGTACTTCTGCAAGAAGCCGTTGACGGACTAGAGATTAAGGCCGATGGCACATACATCGACTGTACTTTTGGTCGCGGTGGCCACTCGAACTTAATTTTGAATACTTTAGGCGACAACGGTCGCTTAATCGCCGTTGATCGGGACCCGACGGCAATCGAGTCTGCGCAAAGGTTCGCTGATGACCCTCGTTTTTCTATCGTCCACAATGGTTTTGCCAATCTCGCCGAAATCGCCAACGATCTGAATGTCACCGATAAGGTAGATGGCATCTTACTCGATCTTGGGGTGTCATCGCCGCAACTGGACGATGCCAGTCGTGGATTCAGCTTTATGAAAGATGGCCCGCTGGATATGCGCATGGATACCAGTAAAGGGCAAACGGCGGCCCAGTGGTTAATGGCTGCCGATGTAGAAGACATTACCTGGGTGTTGCGAACCTTCGGTGAAGAAAAGCACGCCTGGCGTATCGCCAATGCCATTGTTGATGCTCGCGCAGAAGAAGAGTTAACCAGCACAGGTCAGTTAGCAAAAATTATTAAAACTGCCGCACCGCAACGCGAAATTAAAAAGCATCCTGCTACGCGCAGTTTTCAAGCCATTCGCATGTACATTAATTCAGAGCTTGAACAGATTGAACAGGCATTGGTGGCGGCATTAGACGTATTAAAAGAAGATGGTCGTTTAGTCGTTATTAGTTTTCATTCATTAGAAGATAGATTAGTAAAACAGTTTATGAGAAAGCATAGCCAGGGTAAAAAAGTACCGCGTGGCATGCCAATTACAGAAGCCGAGATCCAAAAGGGCAAGAAGCTTGCTCTGGTAGGTAAAAAGCTAAAACCGAGTACAACAGAAGTAACAGAAAATGTACGTTCGCGTAGTTCAGTATTACGGGTAGCGCTGCGTTTAGCCAAGGATTAGCCATGTTAGTGTTTGACAGGAATTAACAGTGGCATTGGGTAAGTTTGTATTAACCCAAGAAATTTGGCAAGACATACGTCGATTTAGCGGTACCTATATATTAGTCATATTGGTGCTGCTTTCGGCGTTTTCGGTGATTTTTATGACTCACCTAAACCGGCAAACGACGATAGAAGTTGAACGCTTGTATAGCAAAAAAGATCGGTTAGATATTGAGTGGCGTAATTTACAGTTAGAACAAAACTCTTTAGCCGAACACAGTGAAATAGAAAACAAGGCCGATAAAATACTGCATATGCACAGGCCGAAACCAACAAAGGAAATAATAATAAAGATACCATGACGGTTAAAAAAGCTAAGCGCAATCAAGATAACTTCAAACCGGCCACCATCACCTGGCGGTTTTATGTTGTCTTGGGTTTGATTTGCTTGGTCTATTCCGGACTGGTTGCCCGCGCCGCATATATTCAGGTATTTGAGCCGGAATTGCTTATTAGCCGGGGTGAGAACCGCACCATTCGCAATACACTGAACGATTCCCATCGCGGTGCCATAGTCGACCGCAACGGCATTGAACTGGCCATTTCTGTACCCGTACATGCCATTTTTGCCGATCCCAGAATTGTTATCGAACGCAACGGTTTGCAGATGAAGCGTCACTGGCAAGCCCTGGCACAAGTGTTGGGCAAAGATGCTGAAAAATTAAAAGCCCGGATTGGCACCGACCCGAAAAAACGCTTTGTTTATCTTGCCAGGCAAGTGTCACCGACGATCACCGATTTTATTCGAGAATTGAAAATCCCGGGTATCTCGCTCCGTAAAGAATCAAAACGTTTTTATCCGGCAGGTGAAATTAGCTCGCACCTTATTGGTTTTACTAACGTTGACGATCAAGGCATTGAAGGCTTGGAACGCTTATATAATGACCAGTTAACCGGTACCGATGGCACGAAAAAATATGTGAAAGATGCCAAAGGCAACAAGATTGAAATTTTAGAAAATAAAGACGCTACCTTGCCACAAGACATTGTGCTTTCTATCGATCAGCGCATTCAGGCTCTGGCCTATAGTGAATTGAAAGCGGCGATAAAGTCGTTTAAAGCGAGCTCAGGCTCCATAGTGGTGGTGGATGTAAAAACCGGTGAAATTCTGGCGATGGTCAATGGCCCGTCATATAATCCGAATAACCGCAAAGGTACGGCAACACATCGTTTTCGCAATCGGGCAATCACCGATATTTTGGAACCGGGTTCGACGATGAAGCCTTTAACGGTATTAACTGCGCTTGAGTTTGGCACGGCCAATGTGGATAGCATCATTAATACCGCTCCAGGTTCTATGCGTATTAAAGGTGGACGAGTTTCAGATACTCGCAATAATGGCAAACTCAGCCTGACTGAGATACTAAAAAAATCATCGAACATGGGAACTACAAAACTTGCCCTCGATGTGCCAAAAGATTTTTTATTAGGTAAGTTTTTTGAAATGGGGTTCTCAGAAGATACCGGTACTGGCTTAGTGGGTGAAAGCTCAGGGATGTTATCCGATCGAAACCGTTGGTCTGAATACGAATTAGCGACACTTTCCTGGGGCTATGGATTAGCGATAAGCCCGCTACAACTTGCTCGTTTTTACGCGACTCTTGGCAATGGCGGAAAAAAATTACCATTATCAGTGCTTAAAGACCCGGTATTTAATGAGGGCGAGCAGGTAGTTGATGCAAAAAATTCTAAAGCCGTATTGAAGATGCTGGAACAAGTTGTTAGTGGTGAAGGTGGCGGTGGCTACCGGGCAAAAGTTGAAGGTTATCGGGTAGCTGGCAAAACCGGTACGGTAATAAAAACAGTTGCTGGTGGTGGCTATGGTAACGATTATGTAGGCATTTTTGCCGGTGTTGCGCCGGTATCAAACCCACGTCTTGCCATCGTAGTTGTTATCAATGATCCAGCTGGCGACTTATATCACGGCGGTGAAGTTGCCGCCCCGGTCTTTTCTCGGGTGATGGGGGGCGCTTTACAATACTTAAATATTGCCCCGGATGATGAAACAAAAATCACTCGCTGGAGTGAGGGCTTTGCTGACCGCAACGCGCTAACAGGAGCGAATGATGCCTAAGCTCGATGCGACTTTTTCCACCAAAGATTTTTCAATCGCCAAGGCGCTGGCGCATTTTGCTATTGAAATTAGCGAAATTGCACATAGCCAATACTTAATTAATGATTCACGCTTTGTTACTGAAAATGATATTTTCGCCGCAGTGATTGGCACCCATCAAGACGGCAGCGCTTATATTCACAATGCCGTAGCACAAGGGGCTTGTTTAGTGATTGCCCAATGTGCGACGAAAGCGGAACATGGCAGTGCCTACACCGTTAGTCAGCTGGGTAATGAAGTACTGGTAATAAACTTTTATCAGTTGGATAAGCACTTGGTAAATGTTAGTGCTTACTATTACAATAACCCGCATGAAGCGGTAGAGTTAATTGGCGTTACCGGTACCAATGGCAAAACCAGTTGTTGTCAGTTAATCGCACAATTATTAACAGCAAATAATACTAAAACCGCTATTATAGGTACCTTGGGCGCCGGTACACTCGATAACCTTGAAAATATCAACAATACCACCCCAGGGCCAACGAAATTGTTGCAATTGTTGGCGCAATTTAAACATCAACATGTTAGGCAAGTAGCAATGGAAGTATCATCGCATGCGCTGAGCCAGAATCGGCTTGATGTAAACATGATCGATATCGCGGTGTTTACCAATTTATCACGTGATCATCTCGATTATCATGGCGATATGAGTAGCTATGCCAATGCCAAAAAGCAACTGTTTTTAGGCAAGCCGGAACAAACCTGGGTGCTAAATGCCGATGATCAGATTTGCCAATCCTGGTTACAGCAATTGCCGGCGAGCAATGAACGGGTACTGTATAGCGTCGATAGCAATAATGCTGAGTTACTGAAAAATCAGCAATATCTGCTGGCCGAAAATATTGTCTGTCATAACCGTGGGGTGAAGTTCGAGTTACGCTCTAGCTGGGGACATTGCCAAATACAGAGCTCGCTGTTAGGCGAGTTTAACGTTGCCAATTTATTGGCGGCGATGGCGGTATTACTAATACAAGGGGTGCCATTAGAAAATATTGCCAGGGTTACTCAGCAATTGCTGCCAGTGACGGGGCGGATGGAAACATTTACCGCATCGGATAAACCGACTGCTGTGGTTGATTATGCTCATACCCCCGATGGTTTAGAACAGGCATTGCTCTCAGCAAGAGCACATTGCCCGGGTGAGTTATGGGTAGTATTTGGTTGTGGCGGAGACAGAGACAAGGGCAAGCGCGCGATAATGGGCAGTATTGCTCAGCGCTATGCCGATCACATTGTGCTGACTAATGATAACCCGCGCAGTGAAGAAGCTGAACATATTACCAGTGATATCCAGCAAGGTATCAGTGTGACAGAAAAAGTAGAAGTGATCATCGACAGAGAGCAAGCGGTAATTTCCGCATTAAGCCGGGCAAAAGCAAACGATATGGTGCTTTGCGCAGGCAAAGGCCATGAAGATTATTTAATTATTGGCGAACAAACCATCGCTTATCATGAGCGCGAAGTGGTACGCCAATTTTATCAGGGAGGGACAAAACAATGATCCCATTATCCTTAACGGAACTGGCAAAAGTTGTCGATGGACAAGTGCGCAACTGCGTGCCAACGGACTGCGCCGATACTCTTATAATTACCAGTGTTTGCACCGATTCCAGGCAATTGGCAAAAGACGATTTATTCATCGCCTTAAAAGGACCGAATTTCGATGGTCATCGCTTTGTTGAACAGGCGGCAAGCATCGGCTGTACTGCCGCTTTAGTCGAAAGTGAACAGCAGCTTAGCGGCCAGCGACTGCCGCAAATTGTGGTCAATGATTGCTACCAGGCGATGGGAAAATTGGCGGCATACGTGAAAGCGACATTAAATCCAAAAACGGTCGCCATTACCGGCAGCAGCGGTAAAACCACGGTCAAAGAAATGGTCGCGGCTATTTTATCCCGCTTAGGAACCGTACTGGCGACAAAAGGCAATTTTAATAATGAAATTGGTGTACCGTTAACATTATTGCGGTTAGAACCCCAGCACGAATTTGCCGTCATTGAACTTGGCGCCAATCATATCGGTGAAATTGCCTACACCACGGGGTTGACCAAGCCGGATGTGGCGGTGATTAATAATATCGCCGCCGCGCATTTGGAAGGGTTTGGCGATATGTGTGGTGTTGCCCGGGCGAAAGGCGAAATTTTCGAAGGGCTCGGTCCAAATGGCGTGGCTTTATATAACCAGGATACCCCATATGCCCATAAGTGGCAGTGGCGTTTAGAAAACAAAACGGTGCGCAAGTTTTCTTGTGAAAATACGGCCGATGTCTATTGCACCAATATACGGATGAATGGCAAAGGTTGCAGCAGTTTTACCTTAAATACCGATCTGGGAAACATTGATATCGATGTGCCGGTACCGGGTAAGCACAACGTCTGTAATGCGGTCGCCGCGGCAACAATTGCGTTAGAATTTGGCGCCAGCCTAACCGATATTCAAGCGGGGCTTAGCGGTATGTCGCCGGTAAAAGGCCGTTTGAACCTGATTCACTTAGTCAATGATTTTACCTTAATTGATGATAGCTATAATGCCAATGTTGAATCAACCAAGGCGGCAGTGGAGCTATTGGCCAGTTATCCGGGGCGTAGCATTCTGGTGTTAGGTGATATGGCTGAGCTCGGTGAAGAGGCCAGAGCGTACCATCAGGAAATTGGCGAACATGCCCTACACCACCAGGTTGATAATTTATTAACGCTAGGCGTGTTAAGTCAGAGTACCTCGGCAGTATTTGAGCAAGATGGCCGTCATTTTTCGTCGCGGGACTTATTAGTCGAACATTTAGCAAACCTGCTAAAGGATGAACAGCAACCAATAACCGTGCTAGTGAAAGGTTCGCGTAGTGCGCGGATGGAATTAGTGGTTAATGACATCAAAGGTTGGCGTGAAAATGCTAATCTGCAAAATAATAATGAGGGATCGAAATGCTAGTTTGGCTCGGCCAATATCTTACAGAGTTCTATTCAGGGTTTAATGTAT
Organism: Thalassotalea sp. ND16A; assembly: GCF_000764205.1. Classification (GTDB taxonomy): domain Bacteria; phylum Pseudomonadota; class Gammaproteobacteria; order Enterobacterales; family Alteromonadaceae; genus Thalassotalea_A. The sequence continues at coordinate 47,659 of NZ_JQDZ01000007.1, read as the reverse complement.
TTCAATACGTAACCTTTAGGGCCATTGTCGCGACATTAACGGCGCTGGTTGCGTCATTATATTTGGGGCCTAAATTAATCCGTTATTTGCAGAATATGCAAATTGGCCAAACCATTCGTGATGATGGGCCAGAGAGCCATTTATCGAAATCCGGCACGCCAACGATGGGCGGGATCTTGATCTTAGGCACCATTTTATTGAGCATTCTATTATGGACAGATTTAACCAACAGTTACGTCCAAATCGTGATTTTTGTCACCGTAAGTTTTGGTTTAATTGGTTTCGTTGATGATTACCGTAAAGTCATTCGTAAAGATGCTAAGGGCTTGATCGCCCGCTGGAAATACTTCTGGCAAACCGTTGCTGGGTTAGGTACGGCAATTTACCTGTATTGGATTTCTGCACCGGGCGAGACCACGCTGTTGATCCCGTTTATTAAAGAAGTGATGCCACAACTGGGCTTATTTTATATCGTGGTGACCTATTTCGTTATTGTCGGCACGTCTAATGCGGTAAACCTGACGGACGGCCTGGACGGCTTAGCCATAGTGCCAACCATATTAGTGGCTGGCGCCTTTGCCATATTTGCTTACGTTACCGGTAATAGCAATTTCTCTGCCTACTTGAATTTACCTCATATTCGCGAGGTGAGCGAGTTAGTGGTGGTTTGTACCGCCATTGTCGGTGCCGGGCTTGGCTTTTTATGGTTTAACACCTACCCGGCGCAAGTGTTTATGGGGGACGTTGGTTCATTAGCATTAGGCGCCTTATTAGGGGTTATTGCGGTGCTGGTAAAACAAGAATTGGTGCTATTTATTATGGGCGGGATCTTTGTTGTAGAAACCCTGTCGGTGATATTACAGGTAGGCTCCTATAAATTACGGGCAAAACGCGTATTCAGAATGGCGCCGATACATCATCACTACGAACTAAAAGGTTGGCCAGAGCCAAGAGTTATCGTGCGCTTCTGGATAATTTCTGTGGTGCTGGTATTAGTTGGCTTGGCAACGCTGAAACTACGTTAACACTAGATTAAAACACGGTCAGCAATTAGAGCTGCGAATATTTACCTCGACAGGACCAGGAAAAGAAACGGGCAATGAGAACATTGGAATTACTGCAGAATAAACAAATATTAGTGCTGGGATTAGGCGCCACAGGGTTATCTTGTGCGCGCTTTTTAACGTCGCAAAAATTTGACTTTATTGTTAATGATTCCCGTGTCAATCCTCCAGGCGTGCAGCGCTTAACCGAGCTTAATCCGCAGGCACAATTAATTACTGGTCGTTGGGATATTCAAGCCATTGCCGCTGCCGATGTTATTATTGCCAGCCCAGGTGTCGATATCAACATTAGCGATATCAGTGACAACCGAAAGGCGGGCAGCGAGTTAATTGGTGATGTCGAATTGTTTTGCCAGTTATCAGCAAGTAAAATAATTGCCGTTACCGGCTCTAATGGTAAATCTACGGTGGTCAGCTTATTGGCCCACATTGCCCAGTATTGCCAGATAGATGCGGCGCTTGCCGGTAACATTGGGGTGCCTGCACTAGACATTGTTGATGAAGATAAAGACTTTGTCATTCTTGAGCTATCGAGTTTTCAGCTAGAAACCATGGCATCAATGCAGGCTGTTGCCGGTACCGTGTTAAACATCAGTGATGATCATTTAGACCGACATCAAACCATGGAAAATTACCGCGAGATAAAGCACAAGATATTCAGCATGAGCAAACGCCGTGTTGTTAATCGCGAAGAAGCGATATCACAACCTAATGATTTTTCATCCGCAGATATCAGCTTTGGCCCTGGTGTTCCTGCGCCAGGGCAATTTGGCATCCGCGAAACTAAAGGTATTCGTTATTTAGCCTATGGCGATAGCAACTTAATTGCTTGTGATCATCTGCCCATTGTTGGCCAACACAATGAACTCAATTGTTTAGCCGCACTGGCCTTGGGCCATTGTGCTCACTGGCCATTGCATAACATGGTACAAAGCCTGGTATCTTTTGAGGGACTCGATCACCGTTGTAAACAAGTAGCCAGTTTTGATGGCATCAAATGGGTAAATGACTCGAAAGCCACCAATATAGGTGCCACGCTAGCGGCAATTGCCGGCTTGGCCAATGGCAACCATAAATTAATTTTGATCGCTGGTGGCGATGGTAAAGGTGCAGATTTCAATGAATTAAAGCCGGCGCTGAGCCAGGTTGATCAGTTGATAACCCTCGGTAAAGACGGGCATCAAATCGCGGCACTAACAGCAAACGCCATTGAAGTTGAAACATTGCAGCAAGCCGTACAGGCAAGTCGAAAATTAGCTCGGCCTGGCGATATGGTTTTATTATCGCCGGCCTGTGCGAGCATAGATATGTTCAATAACTACATGCAGCGTGGCGATATGTTTATTGCCGCGGTAAGGGAGATGAGTTAATGGCTATGTCTATGCCAGCAATCAGACTGCCTGAACTGCCTGCTTGGTTAAGCGATAACCGCAGCAGTAATGCGCCGGTCACTTTCGATAGAGGCTTTATCATCATTGCCCTGACGATGTATTTAGTCGGCTTGATCATGGTGGCCAGTTCGTCGATGCCAATTGGTGAAAAGCTATTTAATAACCCGTTCCACTTTGTTATTCGTCATGCCATTTATATCGGCTTAAGCTTGTTTATCGCCGCGATCGCCTTGCGGGTAGAGATGCAAATGTGGCACAAATCCAGCTGGGTGTTATTGTTGCTGGCGATGTTTTTGTTAGTGGCGGTGTTGCTCATTGGCCGCAGTGTTAATGGTTCGACTCGCTGGATCATGGTGGGGCCAATCAATATTCAGGCAGCAGAGCCGGCAAAGTTATTTTTCTTCTGTTATTTATCGGCTTATCTGGTTCGCCGTCGTGATGAAGTGATGGATAACTTTAAAGGCTTTTTTAAACCATTATTAGTGTTATTTTTGCTGGCAGTTTTGTTATTATTAGAGCCAGATTTGGGCACGGTAATCGTGATGGGGGCAACAGCCCTTGGATTACTGTTTTTAGCCGGCGCAAAACTGTGGCAGTTTATCGCCATTGTTGGCGTGGTGTTAAGTGCTTTTGTGATGTTGGTGATCTATGAACCCTACCGCTTACGCCGGGTAACGTCATTTTTAGATCCCTGGCAAGACCAGTTTGGTAGTGGTTATCAGTTAACGCAATCGTTAATGGCCTATGGTCGTGGTGAATTTTTTGGCCAGGGCCTGGGTAATAGCATCCAAAAACTCGATTACTTACCGGAAGCGCATACTGACTTTGTCATGGCTGTGGTCGGCGAAGAGTTCGGCTTTTTAGGCATTTTTTGTTTATTGGCATTGTGCTTAACCTTGGTCATTAAAGCCTTGTTGCTGGGCCGACGGGCTTTAGAAAAAGAAAAATATTTTGAAGGCTTCTTCGCCTATGCCATCGGCATTTGGCTGAGTTTTCAAACTGCGGTAAATGTTGGCGCCAGTGCCGGAGTGTTTCCGACCAAAGGCTTAACCATGCCGTTGATTAGTTATGGCGGCAGTTCAATGATTGTCATGACCTTAGCGATAGTGATATTAATTCGTATCGATCATGAATTACGGTTGCAGTCAATTCAGGCAACCGCAACAGGAGGGCGTAAGTAGTGTCGAAACGTCCTACGATATTAGTGATGGCAGGTGGTACTGGTGGGCATATTTTCCCAGGGCTAGCTGTTGCCGAAAATTTAAGAGCACAAGGTTGGCATGTCCATTGGTTGGGCACGAGTGACCGAATGGAAGCGACAGTAATCCCGGCACACGATATTGATATTTCATTTATCAATATTTCCGGTTTGCGCGGCAAAGGCATGAAATCATGGATAAGCATGCCATTTAAAGTGGTGCAATCGATTTGGCAATCGTTAAAGGTGATTAAACACGTGCAACCCGACGTAGTACTGGGTATGGGCGGCTATGCCAGTGCTCCTGGCGGTTTGGCTGCCTGGTGTAAACGAATTCCGTTGGTGTTGCATGAACAAAATGCCGTTGCCGGTATGTCGAATCGTTATTTGGCAAAAATTGCCAGCCGGGTATTAAGCGCATTTCCGCAGGCCTTTAGCCGCGACATCGAAAGTGAAGTGGTTGGCAATCCGGTACGCAGTGCGATAGTTAAATTAAATGTCACGGCGTCGCGTTCCATTAATAAAAAAGTTTTGGTGGTTGGCGGCAGTTTAGGCGCCAAGGTACTCAATGAAACCGTGCCGCAAGCGATCAGTCAGATTAAATTGCAGGATATTGATGTTTGGCATCAAACTGGCAGTGGTAATAGCGACAATATTCAGGCGCTTTATCACCAATATGGGGTGAATCCAGAAAAGGTAAAAGTGACTGACTTCATCAGTGATATGGCCAGTGCTTATGATTGGGCCGACTTGGTGATTTGTCGAGCCGGCGCATTAACCGTTTCGGAGCTGGCGATGGCGGCTAAACCCGCTATTTTTGTGCCTTTGCCGCACGCGGTTGATGATCATCAAACTAAAAATGCCGAGTTTTTGGTGCGCCAGGGGGGCGCGACATTATTGCCGCAACCGCAGTTAAATGCGACATCACTGGCGCAAAAATTGAACATGCTGTTTAGCTCTGAGTCGGCGCTACGAAATATGGCGAAAGCCAGTAAATTGGCCGCAACACCTAATGCTACCGAAACTGTGGCCAATATATGCAAAGCATTGGTGAAATAATGAAAGATATGAAAATGAAGATTCCAGAAATGCGTCGGGTAAAAGTTATCCATTTTGTTGGTATCGGCGGAGCCGGTATGGGTGGCATAGCCGAAGTATTATTAAACGAAGGCTATGAAGTCACTGGCTCAGATATCAGTGTTAACCCTGTGGTTAATCGCCTGACTAAATTGGGTGCGAAAATCACCATCGGCCATAAACCTGAAAATGTGCAGAATGCCAGTGTCATCGTGGTATCAACCGCCATCAATAAGAAAAATGTCGAGTTGTTAACCGCTCAGAAGCAGCGTATTCCGGTGGTACGCCGAGCAGAAATGCTGGCCGAACTGATGCGCTTTCGCCATGGCATCGCCATTGCCGGCACTCATGGTAAAACCACCACCACCAGTTTGATCGCCAGCATTATGGCGGAAGGTGAGCTCGACCCTACGTTTGTCATTGGTGGTTTGTTAAACAGTGCTGGTACCAATGCCAGGTTGGGCAAAAGTCGCTATTTAGTGGCCGAAGCCGACGAAAGTGATGCTTCTTTTTTGCATTTGCAACCTATGGTGTCGGTGATCACCAATATTGATGCCGATCATATGGAAACTTATGACGGTGATTTTGAAAAATTAAAAGACACGTATATCGAATTTTTACATAATTTGCCATTTTATGGTTTAGCGGTGATGTGTATCGATAATGATGTGGTACGCGAACTTCTGCCGAGGGTCGGTCGTCAAACCATCACCTACGGTTTTAGCTTCGATGCCGATGTACGCGCCACGGATTATCAGCAAAAAGGCCAGGTGAGCTCCTTCAAAGTACATCGCGTAGGCAAGGAGGTTTTACAAATTAGTTTAAACTTGCCGGGTTTGCATAATGTATTGAACTCTCTGGCGGCAATTGCTGTTGCCACCGATGAAGGGGTAAGCGATAAGGCAATTGTTGCCTCATTAAGTAAATTTGAAGGCATCGGCCGTCGTTTTGAGCAGCTCACCACGCTAACGCCGCAACAAGGTGATATTACGGTGATTGATGATTATGGTCATCATCCTTCAGAAGTTGCCGCTACGATAAAAGCGATGCGCAATGGCTGGCCCGGACGCCGGTTGGTGATGATGTTTCAACCACACCGATATTCTCGTACCCGTGATTTGTTTGAAGACTTTGTGGAAGTGTTAAGCGCAGTGGATTCATTGGTATTGCTCGATGTGTATGCTGCCGGTGAAGATCCGATCACCAATGCCGATTCTAAGGCTCTGGCGCGCAGTATTCGTTTACGTGGTTCGGTAGAGCCGATTTATGTCAGCACAACTGAACAATTGCCCGACATTATGGCCTCCATCCTAAATGATGGTGATATGTTGATCACCCAGGGGGCCGGCAATATTGGTGCAATTGCCCGAGAAATGGTGAGTGCTAAAAAACTGAACCTTCGTAAAGGCAAAAGCAAAGGCAGTGACAATGGTTAAACCATTATTAGACCTTAAAACGTTGCAACAAGAAAACATTGCGGTGTTATTTGGTGGTGACTCTGCCGAACGAGAAATCTCACTGAAATCCGGTGCGGCGATAACCGAAGGTCTGATAAATTCTGGCTTTCAGGTAACGGCTATTGATACCCAGGGCTTTGATTTAGCCAATTTGCAAACGCAAAAAATTGATCGGGTATTTATCGCCTTGCATGGTCGTGGTGGCGAAGATGGCTGTATTCAAGGGGCACTCGAGTATTTAAATATTCCCTATACTGGCTCGGGAGTGTTGGGCTCGGCGCTATCTATGGATAAAGTCAGAAGCAAGCAAATATTTAAGGCAACCGGCTTGCCAACGGCCGATTTTGCCGTCGTCAATCAAGCTGACTATGAAAGCGATACCGCCGAAGGAGTATTGGCGCAACTTGGCAGCAAAGTGATGGTAAAACCGGCGAAAGAAGGTTCAAGCATCGGCATGGCCATCGCCAGCAGCATTGATGAATTAAATGCTGCTTTGCAACATGCGTTTAAATATGATCAACAAATATTGGTGGAAGCCTGGTTAAGTGGTGCAGAGTTTACCGTCTCGGTGTTGGGTAATGAAGCATTGCCAGCAATCTCTATGGTAACGCCCAATGAGTTTTATGATTATCAGGCAAAATATCAAAGCAACTGTACTCAATATCATTGCCCGTGCGGGTTAGATAAAGCGCGTGAAGAGGAATTGCAAACTATCGCGTTAAAAGCATTTAACGCCACCGGCGCGCAAGGTTGGGGCCGGGTGGATCTGATGCAAGACAGCAATGGCAAGTTTCAGTTATTGGAAGTCAATACGGTGCCGGGGATGACAGTAACCTCACTGGTACCCAAGGCGGCAAAAGCTGCCGGGATTGGTTTTGAGCAATTAGTCACTCGAGTGCTGCAATTAAGTGGCGCAGATAAGTTTTAGAAACTTTAACAAGGTTGAAGGTAAACATACGCGGTGAGTAAAAAACAACAGCTTGAGTTGAATCGCATAACGGCATTAAAAGATGCCCCCCTGACCTTTTGGTCCGGGTTTGGCTTTTTCATTCTGGTGGTGTTATTGCTGATCACTGCCAGTTGGAAATTAGCCAGCAAGATGATGGCGGATGAAGCGTCACCCGTTTCAGCTTTAGTGATTAAAGGCAATATTGTGTTTACCAGCAATGAAGAAATAGTAAACACGTTAAAGCAGGGCGAGCTGGATAATTTTTTTCAGTTGGATGTGGATCAGGTGCAAGGCGATTTAGAGAAATTGCCTTGGGTGTATTCGGCATCTGTACGCAAACAATGGCCAAATGAAGTGCGAGTTTATGTCAATGATCAAGTTCCGGTAGCGCAATGGAATGAGGATTTTTTTATCAACGAACACGGGGTGATTTTTCAGGCGGACAAAACCCGGCTGATTAGCAAGTTACCGAAACTTTTTGGCCCGGAAGGCAGCGAAGTGTTGGCGCTGCAAAATTATCGTAATTTGAATAACCTGTTAACGTTTATTCAAGTAAGTATTGACGAACTGGTACTGACCGAACGTCACGCGTGGCAATTAACCTTAGCCGATGGGGTGTTGTTAGAGCTGGGTCGCGAAGACCGGGTGACAAGAGTGCAGCGCTTTATGGATGCCTACGCGCAAATTAAAGTGTATGCAAAAAAAGACATGCAAGTTGACTATGTTGATTTGCGTTATGATACCGGCATGGCCGTTGGCTGGAAGCCGGTGCTAACCGATATGATAAATCATAAACAACAGCAACAAGAACAAAAAGAGCAAACAGATAATGCCTAAAGTAGCAGAAAGAAATTTGGTTGTCGGCCTGGATATCGGTACCTCGAAAATTGTCGCGGTAGTCGGTGAGGTGACTCATGATGAGCAGTTAAGCATCATCGGGGTGGGCCATCATGCTGCACGAGGCATGGACAAAGGTGGGGTGAATGACCTTAACCTGGTAATTCAATCAATTCAACGCGCCGTTAACGAAGCCGAATTGATGGCTGATTGTCGCATTGGCTCGGTTTATTTAGGCATCTCAGGCAAGCATATCAGTTGTCAAAATGAAAACGGCATGGTACCGATTAATGACCATGAAGTGATGCAGGAAGATGTCGAAAATGTTATCCATACCGCACGCTCAGTGCCGATGTCGGCTGAACGTCGTATGCTGCATGTGTTGCCTCAGGAATACAGTGTCGATGTACAAGAGGGGATCAAAAGCCCCATCGGTATGTCTGGCGTACGCATGGAAGCAAAAGTGCATATTGTCACTTGTGCCAATGACATGGCGAAAAATATCGTCAAATGTGTTGAACGTTGTGAATTATCGGCTGATCAACTGATTTTTTCGGCTCTAGCCTCAAGTTATGCGGTATTAACCGACGATGAAAAAGAGCTGGGTGTTTGTGTGGTGGATATGGGGGCAGGTACCATGGATATCTCCATTTTTACTGGTGGCGCATTACGTCATAGCTCGGTGATCCCGGTAGGTGGTAATCAGGTTACCAGTGACATTGCCAAAATATTTAGAACGCCACTTAGCCATGCCGAAGACATTAAAGTGCAATACGCTTGTGCGTTACGTCAAATGGTGAGCATGGAAGAAAATATTGAAGTACCGAGTGTTGGCGGTCGACCGGCAAGAAGCATGTCGCGTCATACCTTAGCCGAGGTGGTTGAACCACGCTATCACGAACTGTTTGAACTCATTCAGGAAGAGATCAAAGACAGTGGTCTTGAAGATCAAATAGCCGCCGGTATCGTTTTAACCGGTGGTACGGCGAAGATGGAAGGGGTGAACGAGTTTGCCGAAGAGGTATTCCAGATGCCGGTACGCATTGGCAGCCCGTTAAATATACAGGGCCTTACCGATTACGTTAATGATCCAAGTTATTGCACAGTCATCGGACTGTTGCATTACGGCTTGCAGGCAAGCAATCAGGGCAATAGCGATGCCACTTCAGGTGACGGTGTAGTCAGTGCGTTATCGCGGCTGAAAAACTGGTTTAAAGGACAATTTTAATAGAACTGCTGCGCATTTCTATAATAGATCTGCTACGCATGTCTATATGAGCCACTTCGTGGCGTTGTTTGTGGGTACTCCCCGCAGCTGGTGACGCAATGTGAGATTTATGGCGAAGTTAAATATTTAGAATATAAACAATTTTTTTGGTGGAACAAAAAACAATAGAACGGAGAGAGAAATATGTTTGAATTAATGGAAGACCACAACGAAGAAGCGGTGATTAAAGTCATCGGTGTTGGTGGCGGTGGCGGTAACGCCGTTGAACACATGGTTTCACAAACCATTGAGGGAGTAGAGTTTATTACTGCCAATACCGACTCACAAGCACTGCGCAATTCATCGGCAACGGTGACGTTGCAAATGGGCTGTGACGTGACCAAAGGGCTTGGTGCTGGCGCCAATCCGGAAATTGGTCGCCGGAGTGCCGAAGAAGATAGAGAGACGATACGTCAGACTTTGCAAGGCTCTGACATGATCTTTATCGCTGCCGGCATGGGTGGAGGCACCGGTACCGGTGCGGCACCGGTCGTGGCCGAAATAGCGAAAGAAATGGGCATTTTAACGGTCGCTGTCGTGACAAAACCGTTTCCGTTTGAAGGTAAAAAACGAATGAACTACGCCGATCAGGGCATCGAGTTCTTGTCACAAAATGTTGATTCGTTAATTACCATTCCGAATGAGAAGTTATTAAAAGTATTAGGCCCGGGAACGAGTTTGCTGGATGCGTTTAAAGCGGCAAATAATGTGTTACTCGGCGCGGTACAGGGTATTGCCGAGCTTATTACTCGTCCGGGTTTAATCAACGTCGATTTTGCCGATGTGCGTACCGTAATGTCCGAAATGGGCACGGCGATGATGGGCTCAGGCCAGGCATCTGGTGAAGACAGAGCAGAAGAAGCGGCGGAAGCGGCAATTTCTAGCCCACTGTTAGAAGATGTTGATTTGGCCGGTGCTCGTGGCATCCTGGTAAATATTACTGCCGGTATGGACATTTCAATTGATGAGTTTGAAACCGTTGGTAATGCGGTGAAAGCCTTTGCCTCAGAAAATGCGACTGTGGTGGTTGGTGCGGTAATAGACCCTGAAATGACTGAAGATTTACGGGTAACCGTTGTTGCTACCGGTATTGGCCAACAGAAACCAGAAATTTCAATTGTGCCGCCGATGCAAAAGCCAGAGCCTATGGTAGTAAATGCCAGCTATGCACCAAGTGCCGAGCCTGAAGTTGCTAATAATGCGTATGCAGACAGTAATGTGCAAACGCAAACGCAAACGCAAACAGCGCCAGCGGTTGAAACCGATTATTTAGACATCCCGGCGTTTTTACGAAAGCAGGCTGACTAATAGCAGGTCGATATAAAAATTGCAGGTCGAATTTTCATCGGTGCATTTCATCATCCGTTCAGCTGATATTCAGCTTGATGGTGAAATAATGCTTATAATGTTTTGTGCTAGCAGTTGCCACATTGGCATTTACTGGAACGGCATTAACTAATCGATAAAAAAACGACAGTAGTTACATATAGTTACACTAATTTACAGTTGGTAATTATGTGTAAGCAAATATTAGGCCAGTGAGCTTATGTTTTGACTGCAAACGGATATTTTGCTATATTATGCGTCCGCTTTTAACAAGAGTTTTAAAAGCGACGGGTATGAACGCAAGTTTTAAAGGCGAATTATGATTAAACAACGTACGATCAAACAAAGCATTAATGCTACAGGTGTTGGTTTACACAAAGGTGAAAAGGTGCAGATCACTCTCCGTCCTGCACCAACAAACACGGGTGTAATATTCCGTCGTGTAGATTTAAACCCAGTAGTTGATATTCCGGCAACCCCGGAAGCTGTTGGTGAAACTACGTTGTGTACATGTTTGGTAAACGAGCAAGGTGTTCAAATTTCCACCGTTGAACATTTACTTGCTGCGGTTTCAGGGTTAGGCATAGATAATATCATTGTTGAAATAGACTCTCCTGAAATTCCGATCATGGATGGTAGTGCGTTACCATTTGTCTACCTGCTCCAGTCGGTTGGCATTGAAGAACAACAGTGTGCGAAGAAATTTTTGCGCATTACCAAAACCATACGTGTTGAAGAAGGTGACAAGTGGGCAGAATTACGCCCACATGAAGGTTTCAAAGTAAACTTTGCCATCGATTTTGATCACCCGGTAATCGCCAATACCACGCAAAATATGACGCTAGATCTCACCAGTAGCTCATTTATCAAAGAAATCAGCCGCGCTCGTACCTTTGGTTTCATGAAAGACATCGAGTTTTTACGCTCGCACAACCTGGCCCTGGGTGGCAGCCTGGAAAACGCCATTGTACTTGATGAATATCGTATGCTTAACAGTGATGAACTGCGTTATGATGACGAGTTTGTCAAACACAAAGTTCTCGATGCCATCGGTGATTTATACATGGGCAGCGCAAGTATTTTGGGTGAACTCAATGCTTATAAATCAGGTCACGGATTAAACAACATGCTGCTACGCGAAGTATTTAAGCAAGTTGAATGCTGGGAATGGGCAACCTATGAAGACGAAAGACCATCGCCAATCGCGTATCAAGATGCGGTATTAGCGTAAAGCAAAAAAGACTCATTAGAAACCGGGACGAATATCCCGGTTTTTTTATGTCTTTTTTTAGGTACAGGGTACAGGGTACAAGGTACAGGCAGATTTGTTGACGGATGAAAAGTGAAATTAAATTATCGGATAATACAAATATTACTTGTTATTTAAGCTAGCGTGTCGCTTAAACTGTACTGCTTGTACCTTGTACCTTGTACCCTTTTACTCGTTCACATGCTTAGCCAAACGGCGCAACACTTCCTTTAACCCCGGCGGCGCATTCTCGGCGACTTCATTAATTTGATCGGCAGTTTTTTGCGACATATGTTTCTTGGTTTTTACTGCTACTGTCTTCTCAACTTTACGAATGTTGCCGTGCGGATTCACTTTTATTTCAATTCTAGTGAAAATTCCCTGGGTTTGCATTGCCAGCTGTTGTGCTATATTGTTACGCTCAAACTGTAGACGTTGACCCCAAACGGGGGATTTAGCTTCAATTATTACTAAATCTGCTCTACAATTTGCTAATTGCCAAGCATTTTCTGGAAGATCGGGACAAGTTTGTCGTACAATGTCAGCCAGAATGTTAATTGATTGCGCTTTAGTCGAAAAGTCGGCCATGTTGCCACTTGCTTTTTTAAGCAAGGAATTTAAATCTTGTGGGTCTTTGACAATGCGCTTCATCGTATTTGTTCGCCTTGCAGTGAAATTTGACTAAAACAATAATATAAGTATTAAATGAGTTTAACACTATTATACCGCGGACAGAATGTCCGTTTTTCATTAAAATTAAGTAAACCCAGATGGCTTGCTATTGTCGGCGGCTTTGCCGTGGTCTCTGGTTTAGTGATGCATTCGGCGTTAAAGCCCGACGTTGTGCCGGCACACTTGCAAACCGTTAAACAAAAACCGGAATCAACTATCGCCAATGATCAACAAGTGATCGCCTTAAGTGTAAAAATTGCGGAAATGCAGTCCCATATATTACGCTTAAATGCCTTAGGTGAAAGGCTGGCCGATGAAGCCGACATTCCAATGAATGAATTTAATATGGCGGCATTCCCGCCAACCGGTGGACCAGCACAAACAGTGGCTCTGAAGAGTGAATTTTCACTTAGCGATTTAGAGAAACAATTATTGGATTTGAGTATTAACGTTGAGCAAAAAGAAAATCAGCTTAACCTACTTGAATCTTTTGCATTGGGTCACCATATCGAAAGTACGAGTTATTTATCCGGACGTCCAATTGGCAAAGGCTGGCTGTCGTCATATTACGGAGTTCGTAAAGACCCATTTAATGGCAAACCTACCATGCATAAAGGCGTAGACTTTGCCGGTAAAGAAAATGACCAGGTATTTTCTACGGGTTCTGGCGTTGTTAGCTATGCTGGCGAGCGTTGGGGCTATGGTAATTTAGTAGAAATTGATCACGGCACTGGCTATAAAACCCGATATGCGCACAATAAATCGCATCTGGTAAAAATTGGTGACGTAGTTACAAAAGGGCAAGCAATTGCTTTAATGGGTAGTACCGGCCGTTCCACTGGCCCACACGTGCATTACGAAATCCTGCGTAACGATAAACAAATAAATCCAACTAAATACGTTTATCGTAAACCTAAAACTTAGGGTTTAATTCCTCGTAAAAATTTTTGAATCAGTCTTTGGCTGATGGTTTTTTTTCGCCAGATAATTTTGGCAACAATGGTCTAAATAAAATGTTTGTAAAATTAATGACAAAGCTTTTTGGTTCTCGTAATGATCGATTACTAAAACAAATGAATAAAGAAGTACAAAAAATCAATGCGCTAGAACAAGTAACCCAAGCGTATAACGATGACGAATTAAAAGGCAAAACTGCCGAATTCAAAGAGCGAATCACTAATGGAGAAGCATTAGAGAACATTTTACCTGAAGCCTTTGCGGTAGTACGTGAAGCCAGTATCCGTGTATTTGGCATGCGCCATTTCGACGTGCAAATGATTGGCGGCATGGTGTTACATCAAGGTAAAATCGCCGAAATGCGTACCGGTGAAGGTAAAACCCTTACCGCTACCTTGCCTGCCTATTTAAATGGCTTAACCGATAATGGTGTGCACATCATTACCGTCAACGATTATCTGGCCAAACGTGATGCTGACTGGGCCCGCCCACTTTTTGAATTTTTAGGGATGACGGTTGGTTGTAATATTGCCAACATCAGCCAGGAAGAAAAACAAGCGGCCTATGATGCCGATATTACTTACGGTACCAATAACGAATTTGGTTTCGATTACCTGCGTGACAACATGGCGTTCTCACCGCAGCAGCGTGTGCAAAAAGCGTTAAACTTTGCCGTCATCGATGAGGTCGATTCAATTTTAATCGATGAAGCGCGTACGCCATTGGTGATTTCTGGCCAGGCCGAAGACAGCTCAGAGTTATACCGTCAAATTGATACCTTAGTGCCAACTCTGGTATTACAAGATGTTGAAGACGAAGAAGGCGTAGAAAGCAGCGGTGATTACACCTTAGATGAAAAATCAAAACAGGTATATTTAACCGAGCGTGGTCAGGTACAGGTAGAACAAATTCTGCAAGAGCGCGGTTTACTGGCAGAGCACGATTCATTATACAGCGCCGCAAGCATTGCCTTATTGCACCATGTAATGGCGGCACTTCGCGCCCATAAATTATTCCAAAAAGACGTAGATTACATTGTTAAAGACGATGAAATTGTTATCGTTGATGAACACACCGGTCGTACCATGGAAGGCCGTCGCTGGTCAGAAGGGTTACACCAGGCGATTGAAGCGAAAGAAAACGTTAACATTCAAAATGAGAACCAGACGTTAGCCTCCATCACCTTTCAAAACTTCTTCCGTTTGTATAACAAACTGTCGGGGATGACAGGTACTGCCGATACCGAAGCATTCGAATTTAACCATATCTATGGTTTAGAGACGGTAGTAATACCAACCAACCGTGACATGATCCGTAAAGACATGGCCGATCTGATTTATCTCACCGCCGATGAAAAATACGAAGCCATCATCACTGACATTAAAGATTGTGCAGAGCGTGGCCAACCAGTATTAGTCGGTACCATTAGCATTGAAACGTCTGAGTTTTTAGCCAAAATTTTAAAGAAAGCGAAAATTAAACACAAAGTATTGAATGCAAAATTCCATGCCGAAGAAGCGGAAATTGTTGCCAATGCTGGTTGTGTTGGTGCGGTAACCATTGCCACTAACATGGCCGGTCGTGGTACCGATATCGTCTTGGGTGGTAATTTATCAGCAAACATCGACGGGTTGAAAGATCAAAGTGAAGAGAGCATTGCAAAAGCCACAGCAGCATGGCAAGAACAGCACAATAAAGTTCTAGAACTTGGTGGCTTGCACATAGTAGCCACAGAGCGTCATGAATCAAGACGTATCGATAATCAATTACGCGGCCGTTCTGGTCGTCAGGGTGATCCTGGTTCAACCCGTTTCTATCTTTCGATGGAAGATGGCTTAATGCGTATTTTTGCCTCTGAGCGAATTGCTAACATGATGCGTAAATTGGGCATGGAACATGGTGAAGCGATTGAACACCCTTGGGTAACCAAATCGATTGAAAACGCACAACGTAAAGTAGAAGGCCGTAACTTTGACATTCGTAAGCAATTACTTGAATACGATGATGTTGCCAATGACCAACGTAAAGTCATTTACGAGCAACGTAACGAACTTCTCGATGAAGGGGATATCGGTGAAACTGTTGAAGCCATTCGTCTGGACGTAGTCAATGGCATCATCGATGGCCATATTCCACCACAATCTTTGGAAGAAATGTGGGATGTACAAGGACTTGAAGATCGACTTAAAGGTGATTTGACTATCGACTTGGCACTTACCACCTGGTTAGCTGAAGACGACAAGTTGCACGAAGATTCATTACGTGAACGTATCATCAAAGAAGTTGAGCAAGCATACACCGAAAAAGAAACCCAAGTAGGCCCGGACGTATTACGTCAATTTGAAAAAGCGGTAATGTTGCAAACCTTGGATGGCCTGTGGAAAGAGCACTTAGCGGCAATGGATCATCTTCGCCAGGGGATTCACCTGCGTGGTTACGCGCAAAAGAACCCGAAACAAGAATACAAAAAAGAGTCGTTTGAATTATTCTCAACCATGTTGGATAACTTAAAATATGACGTGGTTAGCGTCCTGTCTAAAGTTCGTATTCAGCAAGAGTCAGACGTAGAGGCGGTTGAAGAGCAGCATCGCAAAGCCGATGAAGCACCAAAGCAATACACGCATCAAGCCAGTGGCCAGGCCACTGAGCAAAATGAAGTACCACGTGTTGGCCGCAACAACCCTTGTCCATGTGGCTCGGGCAAAAAATACAAACAGTGTCATGGGCAGCTGAGTTAGGCGACGCTGATAGCAGGATCTTTAAACCCGGAGTTGTTACGCAGCTTCGGGTTTTATTTTTTTAGGTGCGGGGTACAGGGTACAAGCAGCATGTTTGAATACACCAGCATAAGTTGAAATTATGAAGTTGGTGAAAGGTACAGGATACAAGGTACATGCAGCGTGTTTGAATAAATGAGCAATAGTATTAAGCAAGCATTTGATTAAAGCATCGGGCTGCGAACTACGGGCAGCATGTTTGAATGCACCAACTGTTAGTTGAAATTATGAAGTTGGTACAAGCTGCATGTTTGATTACACCTAGTATAGTGGAAAATAGGACGTCGGTGTAAGGTACAAGCGAAGCGCTAAGAACTAAGAACTATAAGGGCGGGGTCTCGCTTTTGCTAGTTCTTATAAATCAATTAAACAGGATAACAATGATAAAGCGAATTCATGTGGCCGTTGGGGTGATATACCGACAAGGGCAGTTTTTTCTCACCAAACGACTTGAACATAGCCACCAAGGCGGTAAATGGGAATTCCCAGGGGGTAAGGTGGAAAATAATGAAACTGTGCATCAAGCGCTGCATAGAGAGCTTAACGAAGAAATTGCCATTGATACTCTTGCCATGCAGCCATTAATTACCATCAGTCACGATTACAGTGACAAACAAGTGTTACTGGAAGTGTTTCTTGTCGATCAATTCCTCGGTGAGCCAACGGCACAAGAAGGTCAGCAGCAGGGCTGGTTTAACCCAGATGAATTAACCGGTATCGATTTCCCCAAGGCCAACACCCCAATCGTCGAAAAAATATTGGCAATGAACCTATAAATTGGTTGGCGGGGTTTCAACCTCGCATGATTGGCGGGGTTTTAACCTCGCATGGTTGGCGGGGTTTTAACCTCGCATGGTTGGCGGGGTTTCAACCTCGCATGGTTGGCGGGGTTTCAACCTCGCATGGTTGGCGGGGTTTCAACCTCGCATGATTGGCGGGGTTTCAACCTCGCATGGTTGGCGGGGTTTTAACCTCGCATGATTGGCGGGGTGCTAACCTCGCATGATTGGCGGGGTGCTAACCTCGCATTAATTAGCGGAGTTTCAACCTAGCTTTGCTTGGATTTCAACCTAGCTTAATTACTGGTACTTAAGCCCGGCATAGCGCAAATAACCATCAGGATGAGAGCCATCAGGATCATGGTGAGTCCAATGCACCACACCGCCTTTATCATTCCACTCATAAACCCCATAAAACTCAATGTCATCGCCTTTGCGCAGCGACTTTACCCTGTCGGCAATATTGATATTATGAGCGATCAACAGTGATTGATTATTGCCAAGCTTGAGAATAAAGCGCTGATGGCGACTGCCCCTATTGTCATCAGGCAACATTTTAATGACTTTACCAGAACCCAAGACCTGGATGTTTGATAATTGATTTTGGTAAGCAAAGGCTATTTTCTCTAGCCCCGAATAGGTATCAATATCCACATTTGGGTTAACTTCATGATCAAGAGAGACAAAGGCTTGTTCCAGCAGAACATCAGAAGAAGTATCTTCAGTAAACGCGATAACTTTTTCGGGTGGGGCAGATAAGTTATTATCGTCAGCATCTCGTTTTAAATAAACAAGGCCGACAATAACTACTAATAAAGCAATAAATAAATTTCTCATGATCGCTGAAATCGGTTCACCAATGGTTAATATCCAGTATGCCTTAACCCATTCTTTTTACGCAAGGCTGAAACTGAGTTATGCTTAACCTTTTGTAAGATGTGTCTATTTTAGTGGTTGCTATTCCGATTCGACAAAAAATTTATTGTTCTGCAAAAACTGATCTTCAAGGGCATCTAACATTTCTTCCGACAACTCCTGCACACCTTGTGGCCCTTGCGAAATCTTATGATTCTCTTCTGCCCAGTCGCCTAAATCAATTAACTTACAGCGTTCACTGCAAAACGGTCGAAATTCGTTATCTGTGCTCCAAACAATTTGTTTTTTACAATTCGGGCAATTTACTTTCATCAGGCTTTTCTTAAAATGATTTATTTCGGCTATGATAGCATAAATCATGGGGCCGTAACCTTGGTTCAATGAATTTAGTTATACGTAAATCTCTCTTTCTGCTATATTAAATTATTAACAATAACGATAAAAAGCAACTACTTTGCACTCAACAAAAAAGATCATTTATTTTTCACTTTTTCTTGCCTTTTTGCCATTATGTTTTGCTCATTATTTAGGTTTTCATAGCGATTTTTTCGCCATTATCGATTCGCTAGTTTTATCTTTAGTGTTATCGGCAATGTTTCTCTTACTGATCGTTACAATCAAGCAGAAGTCCGCTTTATTCGTGACATTAATCACGGCTTTAACCATTATATTATTAAAAGTTTCTGAAGAATATTATATTTATTTTGATAGTTTCTTGACTTACAGAACACTGTATCTATTTGACGAATTTATGCTTTCGTTTAAAAATTTCTTAGACGGCTTTTTGATTTTTAGCTTTATCGCCATCGCCATCGCTACTGTTTTATTTATGCGAAATTTTTTAGCGAGCAGTATGAACCTGCAATACAAGGTCATTTATTCTTTTTTAGCTGTGATTTTCAGCTGCGTGTTTTTCCTTAGTGAGTTTCATCAAGAAAGAGGAACCATATTAAACCCTTTCCAACAAAGTAACTTTGGTAAATTGTACTTAAAAGATGAAAATCCTTTGATGCACTTTTACCGAAGTTTTGTGAACAGAAATGTCGATTCTAGAGAGGCTGAAGAGTACTTATTAGGAAAAGCTATCAAAACCGGAAAAGTTGATACTATTCCTGATAAATATGATTTCAAAAAATTTTCCGGCTTACTACCTAACTACAAAAATTATCGCCATTCGTTATCAACTCTAGAGCCATTTAAGTTTGTACCGAATGAAACCAGCAATGAGAAAAGTGAACTTAAAAAAAATGTAATTATAATCGTGATGGAAAGCATAAGAGATTTTGAAACCGGAAATTTCGACCCTGCTACCTCGTTGACACCTAATTTAGATAAAATTGCTAAGTTAGGTTTAAGCTTTAAAAATGTATTCGCTACTAGCAGGTATACGGTTAAATCTGAGCAGGCAATACTATGTGGTCTTATCGATTATAACAAAGAAATATCTTATTCAACTTTATACGGTGAATTTAATGGAGAATGCTTACCTAAAATTCTCAACGAACATGGTTTTCAGTCTTACTTTTTTCACGGTAATGATAAAGAGTTTTACAACCGGGGTGTTTACCACAAGAGTTTAGGCTTCAAGAATATAATTGCTAAAGAAGATTTTAATAAAGACAATATATCTGAATCCGATGTTATTGGTTGGGGAGTAAAGGATACTGTAGTTTTTGACAAGGCTTTGCAATTATTATCAGAACAACAACAGCCATTTTTTGCGGAAATATTGACTGTTACCAACCACCAGCCCTTTGATTGGGATTATCAAGGGTTTAAGTTCGATGCAAATGTCGAATATGAAGGGGAGGATAGATATAAAAATTATCGCAAGGGGATTTCATACTCCGACTTCGCATTGGGAGAGTTTTGGAAAAAATTTATCAACAGTCCTTTAGCAAAAGATACCATTCTAGTGATCACCGGGGATCATGGTGTCCCCTATTTTCCGGATACAAATTTATCAGCAGAGGAAAAATTTGAAATTTTATTTAGAACGCCGTTAGTTGTATACAGTGAAGGATTGCAAGGGGTCGATGTAAATTTGCTACAAGAATATAGTCATTTGGATATCGCTCCCACTATATTATCTATGTTAGCAATAAAAAGTGAAGTTGCTTTTATCGGCCGCCCAATAATGGGTGTTGATAAAACTGAAGCTATCCGGCCGATATTTAATATTGATTTTGATAATTACGCTTTTCGTTATGGCGGAACCACCTGTTTGCCCATAGTTAACTATTGTGATTCTTCATCAGGCGTATCATGTTTTCATGATGAAAGGTTTTCTTGTAAATTGTCTCATCCCAAACATCAAGATTTAATTGAACAATCAAATTACATGATGAACTTCATCTCGTTAAGTAAGAATACCGGGTATTTTAAAACGTCTAATTTAAAAAATAATGTGAATTAAGTGGTGATATCTAGTTCAGCTTAGTTAACATTTAGCGAGTTTAAAGCGAATATTTTGCGATATGTACTGCTGACCCTTTTCATTACACAATTCCATAAAACGGATGGAGTAACGATATCGGTTACCACTAACCGAAGGAAAAAAATCGACACTTTCGGGAAGCTTCATTCTTAACAGCATTAAGCCTTCGCCATTGTCCTGGTAAAAGCTATTGTTGGCCTCAATTTCTTCAAAGTCAGCTTTTTGACGAATAAATTTCAATATCAACAGCAATGCTTGCTCTATGTTACTCAGCGAAGATAACCATTTATCGACATCTTGTTGAATAAAAATAGGGGGTTGATTAAGCCAATACACTAAAGCAGGTAAATCGAAACCACAATAGGCACCTTGCAAAGTAAAGCGCTTACGCATGCCGTCTAAAAATTTATCGTCTTTTAGTATAAACCAGAGCTGTTGCTTAGAGCGTAAGTTTGTCGCTAAGGATTTAGTTTGTTCAAGGTTTAACTGCAGAGCTTTTGAATTAACTTCGGGATATTTTGACCAAAGAATCAAGTTTTGCTCAAGCTTCTCCAGATCTTTAATGACATCGCCACGTACATCACTGCGTTCCAGCGCATCTAAAGTGGCAAATAGTGCATTGAAAAACAGGGTGTGATTTGCGGTAAACTCTTGCGCCAGACAAGACCGCACCTGAACAAATAATTGCTCAAGTTTCAGATAGTTGCGTATCCGCTCATTAAGTGGATGTTCGTAAAGAATGTCGGCCATGTTTTTAAAATTATTAGATGTTCTTTTTATATTAACCATAGATTTAATTAAAGGCTAATGTTTTTTGGTTTGGCACGACTTGAATCTATCAAGAGAAGCCTAAAACGGTATAAATCTCACCTATAAAAGCTATTTCTCAATAACTAGCTTTAAAAAAATACGGTGTAATGACTCAACTTGCTGTTTCAACTCGTTGGTGGAACAAACATCATTATCAATAATAAAATCCGCATGAGCCAACCTGTCTTCACGGGATACTTGTGCCGCAAGAATATTTTGCACTTGCTCTTTACTATTGCTATCACGAGCAACGGTTCTGGCGATTTGCGTCTCAGGTTTTACATCTATTACTAACACTTTTTCAACGCTTTTATTTAAGCCATTTTCAATCAACAAGGGGGCAACTATAAAACAATAGGCGCTTTTTGCGGCCACACACTGTCCATTCATTGTTTCACGAATCAATGGATGCAAAAGCCTATTTAACCAGGTTTTATCTTGTTTATTGGCAAAAACTCGATGGCGCAATTTAGCGCGATCTAAATGACCATTTTCAAGAATGTAATCGCTACCAAAATGTTCGCTAATTTTTGCCAAAGCACTTGTACCCGGAGCCACCACTTCACGAGCAACAATATCGGCATCAATAATATCGATGCCGTATTGTGCAAATAAATCGGCAACGGTAGTTTTACCACTACCAATACCGCCGGTTAAACCTATAACTAATTTTGACATTTATTACCACGTTGGCGAGGTTTTAACCTCGAATCGTTGGCGGGGTTTTTAACCTCGCATCGTTGGCAGGGTTTCAACCTCGCGTAGAATCCTCTAATGCGAGACTGAAGTCCCGCCAACCAGAGTTCTACGAACTTTTTCTAAGCAAGCATTGCCAAATACCACTGCCAGATGCCTTCGCCCCAAAGTGCTGTTATCCAGCCGGCGACGGCTAAATAGGGGCCAAAAGGGATCGGTTTAGAACCTTGATGATTTTTAAACATCATCAAGCTAATACCGACAATAGCACCGACTAACGATGCCATCAAAATAAGCAGGGGTAATAATTCCCAGCCAAACCAAGCACCAAAAACGGCAAACAGTTTAAAATCGCCATAGCCCATACCGTCCTTGCCGGTGATGAGTTTAAATAACCAAAAAATAGACCACAAACTCATGTAACCCATGATGGCGCCAATTACGGCTTGTTCAATTGAAATAAATACACCATTTAAACCCAATATCAAACCAAGCCAAACCAGTGGTAAGGTGATTTGATCGGGTAAAATCATCTTATCGGCATCAATCATAGTTAAAGTGATCAGAGACCAGGTAAGCAAAAGCATAAATAGTGTTTGCCAGCTAACCCCAAAGTGCATAGCTATGACTAATGAAGCTATTCCGGTTAAGGTTTCAATAATAGGGTAACGTGCCGAAATTGGATTCGCACAAGCAGAACATTTACCCTTCAACAATATCCAGGAAATTACCGGGATGTTTTCCCAAACCTTAATCTTATGACCGCATTTGGGGCAGGTGGATGCTGGCTTTGACAGGGTTAAAGGCGACTCTGCCTTTTTATCTTCTACAGGTTTTAGCTCATCCGCTAGCAGTTCACGGCATTCACAAAACCACTCGTTCTCGAGCATTTTCGGCAATCGATAAATGACCACATTTAAAAAACTGCCTATGATTAAACCCAGTATGGTGATGGTTATGTAAAAAAAGACGGGGGAGTGTTGCAATAGTGCGATTACATCAGAAAACACAGATAAACCTTTTTGTTATTATTATTTATAATATAAACCGAAATCTACAAAAGACTTCGGCTTATAATTTTACTTAGAACTTAGAACTTAGAACTTAGAACTTAGAACTTTAAACGATCATACCAATTTGGAAAATTGGCAAGTACATGGCAATGATCAAGCCTCCAATTACCACGCCTAAAACGGCCATGATCATTGGCTCTAGTAGTGCCGTGAGGCCATCAACGGCATCATCGACTTCTTGCTCATAAACGGTGGCCACTTTTGCCAACATATCGTCTAATGCCCCCGATTCTTCGCCTATGGTGACCATTTGAATCACCATGTCGGGAAATATCGTAGAATTGCGCATCGCCATATTCATTTGCATGCCAGAAGATACCTCGGTGCGAATTTCATTAATGGCATTTCGATAAACCGCATTACCGGATGCGCCAGCTGCAGAATCAAGCGCGTCAATAAGCGGTACGCCGGCAGCAAAAGTAGTGGATAGAGTTCTGGCAAAGCGGGCAACGGCGGCTTTATCAAGCAGCGCTCCAATCACCGGTATTTTTAAAATCGACACATCGACTTTATCCCTAAAATCCTGACTGTTTAAATGGGCTTTTTTAAATAAGAAGCCTGCTCCGAATATAGCAGCTAACGCGATATACCAATAAGCGATCATAAAATCGGAAATGCCGACGACAAATAGAGTAAAGGCGGGTAACTCTGCATCAAAGCTGGCAAAAATGTCGACGAAAGTTGGCACCACAAAGATTAACAGGATCGATGTAACAATACTTGCAACCACTAAAACAGCAATTGGGTAGGTCATCGCTTTTTTAATTTTAGATTTTAGTACCTCCGCTTTTTCTTTATAGATGGCGATTCGGTCAAAAATTGTTTCGAGTGCGCCTGATTGTTCACCGGATTTCACCAAGTCACAGTAAAGGTCATCAAAATATCTTGGGTGCTCGCGCAAACAATCGGAAAACGGCAAACCCGATTGCACTTGATTGCCGATATCGCTTAATAACTTGCGGATATTGCCATTGTTATTGCCTTTCCCTATCATTTCAATGGATTGTACTAAAGGCACGCCAGCATTCAACATAGTGGCAATTTGTCGGGTGATCACGGCAATATCTTTTGGTAGAATCGCTTTATCACCACTCATGCCAAACATTGGCTTGGGCTTTTTCTTGGTTCGTAGTGGAGTTATGCCTTGCTTTCGTAATTGCGCTTTTAACTCCATTATATTAACCGCAGAAAGCTCACCTTTTATCTTTTTACCTTTACGGTTAACACCTTGCCAGGTAAAAGTTTCTAAAGGTTTAGGTTTCACCTGTTTGCTTTGAGCATTCGCAATAGCCATAAACGTCCTATATATTCTTATTATTCAAGTTAACAATTTGTCACTTTAGGCAGTAACTCGGCTGACTTCCGATAAACTGGTGACTCCAGATTTGGCTTTCAGTAACGCCGATTGTCGCAAATTTTTATAACCTTCAGTTTGTGCCTGTTTGGCGATGTCTAGTGAGGTGCCACCATCCATTATAATAGTAGCAGTGTCTTGGCTAATTTTCATTACTTCATAAATACCAACCCTGCCTTTGTAGCCCTTGGTGCATTCGTCGCAACCTACGGCTTTATAAATGGTCAAATTAGCCACTTCATTTTCGGCAAAACCGAATTCGAGTAATGCGTGCTCACTTATATCATCTTCTTCTTTGCAGTGATTACATAAACGTCGGGCCAGTCGTTGGGCAATAATTAGCGTCACTGAGCTTGCCACGTTATATGAGGGGACCCCCATATTCAGCAGTCGGGTAAGAGTTTCCGCGGCAGAGTTGGTGTGCAAAGTTGATAGCACCAAGTGACCTGTTTGCGCCGCCTTAATCGCAATTTCTGCGGTTTCTAAGTCTCGTATTTCACCCACCATAACAATATCGGGATCTTGCCGTAAAAACGATTTTAACGCGCTGGAGAAATCCAGTCCGGCTTTGTTGTTGATTTGTACCTGATTTACCCCTTCCAGGTTGATTTCTACCGGATCTTCGGCGGTGGAAATATTTCGTTCTTCAGTGTTTAAAATATTTAAGCCGGTATATAAAGAAACTGTTTTACCAGAGCCGGTCGGGCCGGTTACCAAAATCATTCCTTGCGGTTTCGATAGTGCATCTAAATACAGAGATTTTTGCTCATCTTCATAACCCAAGATATCAATGCCCAATTTGGCACTGGAAGAGTCGAGAATACGCATTACCACTTTCTCGCCCCACATAGTAGGTAAGGTGGATACTCGAAAGTCGATAGATTTTTTCTTCGACACCGCTAACTTTATTCGTCCATCTTGTGGGACTCTTCGCTCAGCAATGTCCAGTTTTGACATTACTTTTAACCTTGCTGTCATTCTGCTTGAAAGGTTAACTGGCGGGCTAGCCACTTCGGTTAATATGCCATCGACACGAAATCGAATTCTGAATATATGTTCAAACGGCTCAAAGTGTAAATCGGACGCGCCTTTTTTAATTGCATCGAGTAATATCTTATTGATATACACCACTATTGGCGCGTCGTCGGCACCGCCAGATGAGTCTTCTTCCTTTTTCTCGTCCTCTACATCAATATTGCCAAGTTCTTCACTATCTAAATCGGTGATATCTAATACCGAGTTTTCATCTTCAAGCAACTTTTCGATGGTTTCACGTAACGATTTTTCATCGGCGATCACCAGTTCGGTGCTATAGCCAGTATTAAATTGAAATTCTTCTATGGCATCTATATTGGTGGGATCGGATACGGCCACATGCAAAATTCCCCCTCGTAAATACAAGGGCAGAGCATTATGCTTACTGATTAATTTTTCGTTGCGCAGACCTTCAGGCAAAATGTTCAGATCGATTTGGTTAAGATCAACATAAGCAAAACCAAAACTTTTCGACAGCGTTTGAGCGATCACATTGGGTGAGGTGTTTTCTTTGTTTACCAGGTAACTTATGATCGATGTTTTTTGCCGCTGACTCTCGGAAAATATACTGCCAGCCTGATCTGACGCGACGATTTCGTTGCGTACCAGAGCAGATAGTAGACTTGATTGTCGATGAATTCCTTTCATTTTTATTCTTTTATTATTACAAAGGCTATTAATAGTTTAGTTAAAATGGTCGAAAAGCTCAATATTATCATGCTTTTGTTTTTAACAAAGTCTAGATATTTTACAGCCGCTGGCGTCGTCATCCCAGACTAGAGAATCTTTTGAATCAACGTTACCGGTTAAAATATAGGTATCTAAGTTAGTTATATTACCGATATTCTTAGGGGTTGTTTTAACCACTATCTTAGAACTGGTACCAGTAATAGCTATAGTCGATATAAATTCATTGTGCATCCATTTAGAATTTACATTTAGCTTTGAGCAATCAGGAAGGGATTTAGCTTGAACACAAATATCTATTGATGTTCTAACAGGGGCTGCGGCACTAACTACCGTAGCGAACTTAGCCTTGTCACTATAATGGATGTAGCTAGGAAATGCTATTGAAGCAAGCACACTCAATATCGTTACGACAATGAGCAATTCGATTAATGTAAAACCGTTGAGATTTTTCATTGGGCGATTTTTGAGAAAAAAGCTCCTTATAATAAGGAGCTTTTATTAGAACTTATTAACAAAGACCCGCGGCTTTACAGCCACCGCTTGATGCCCATGTAAGTCCACCAGTAGTAGAATCAATGGTACCAGTAAGTACGTAGGTATGAGATGAAGTGATATCAGAATTGACATTACCATTATCTGGTGTAGCAGTGATGGTGATTGCAGTTGCTGAGCCGGCAATTGCTACACCGTTTACTAATGGAGCTGAAGCCCAGTTTGCATTTTCAGCTAGAGTAGAACATCCACCAGTAGCAGTTACGGCATTAGTTTGCACACATAACTCAACCGCAGTTTTTGCTGGAGTGACAGACAATACAACTTCAGAGAAAGCGGCTCTATCCGAGTAAGTTTTGTATGCAGGTAAAGCAACGGCGGCAAGAATACCGATGATCGCAACCACGATCATTAGTTCGATTAGGGTAAAACCCTGGTTTGATTTGATGTTTTTCATTGTGTTATATCCATTAAATATTTAATTGTTATTATGGGGGCTAAAATTAATATGGACCATTTTTGCGGTTCTGTAAAACTTTTTTTTAAAATTAGTGGCAGAATGGTCAGAAAAACTGCATATATTGGCTGTGTGGTTGATTTTTAGGCGAATTGTTGCAGGGCAGAAGGGGAGCATTAATAAATCTGCACTAGGAAAAAGAGCTAGGAACGAGGAACTTGGAACGAGGAACTAAGGGGCTATCAGCTATTTTGTGATAGGGAGCAGAGAAATATATCGGCGATGTTTTATTAAAACTTAGGCAGTGAGCACTGCCTAAGTTTGTTCATTTGTTTTCTAATATCGAGTGTTAGGCAAACCGCATCGATAAGTCTATCGCTTTCACGTTTTTGGTTAATGCGCCTACCGAGATGAAGTCTACTTTGGCTTTGGTGTACTCTTTTAAAATCTCTATGGTCATGTTGCCAGAAACTTCTAACTTGGCTTTGCCTCGGGTTAACTCTACCGCGGTTTCTATCATTTCGGTGCTGAAATTATCTAACATGATGATGTCGGCGCCAGCGCGGATTGCTTGCTCTAATTCCGCTAAGCTTTCCACTTCCACTTCTACAGTTTTACCCGGGTGGTTTTGTTTTGCCGTGGCCACCGCATTATCAATTCCGCCACAGGCATTGACGTGATTTTCTTTGATTAAGAACGCATCAAACAGGCCAATTCTGTGGTTGTGGCCACCACCGCAAGTAACGGCGTATTTTTGTGCGCTTCTTAAGCCCGGTAAGGTTTTACGAGTATCAAGTAGTTTGGTTTTACTGCCCTCTAACTCTTTTACGTATTGGCTGGTCAGCGTTGCAGTTCCTGACAAGCTTTGTAAAAAGTTTAAGGCGGTGCGCTCGCCAGTCAATAGCAGGCGGGCGTTACCGGTTAATTCGAATAACGTGGTGTTGGCTCTCACTGCCTGACCGTCGTTAACAAACCAGGTGATTTGGGTGTGTTCATTGCTTGATGCATCGAGTTGCTTAAACACTTCATTTACCCAGGCCACGCCCGAAATTACGCAATCTTCTCGGCAAATAACCGTGGCAACGGCTTTACTATCTGCCGGAATTAATGACGCGGTAATATCGTCTGCAGCAATCGGTGTTTGACCAGGTTTTGCTCCCAAGTCTTCAGCCAATGCCCAGGTTACTGTGGTTTCAATGTCGAGTTGTAGCTCAGGACTTATTTGAAGGTCAAGGTTGTGCATGTGTTGCTCTCTGCTTAGTTAATATATTGTGTTGATAACTTATTTTCTGGTGACATTGTGCAGTTTAAACCGCACATATGCTTTAATGTAACCGCGTTTAGGTACGTTCACCCTAAGGTTGTATGTATTCGACCTTAGCGCAGCACTGTTAATTAGCGCAGCTCCGTTAAATAAAGGTATTTGCCTGATTGGCGAAAGTCTACTTGCTTTAACGCACTCATGCCTAACAGGATCTCATTCGTGTCCATGCCCGGGTTGATGCTAGCGTCGACATTATAAAGGATAATATTACCAATACTCAATTGATCTATTGTGGTTTGGTATACCTTTACCCGACCATTAGCGGTTTCGGCATAATGGCTGCCCAAATTAGGCAGGTTGAGATTATCGGCGATTTTGGCCGGGATCGATACATTGGTAGCACCAGTATCGAGGAGAAACACCACACTTTCATTATTGATGGTACCCGCCGATACATAGTGGCCCCATTTATTACGCTTTAGGGTGACTTGTGCTAAGCCTTCGCTGTTTAATGCAATGGTTGGTGTCTGATTCGGGTTGCTTTGTCTATTTAATGTGCCCTGAAAGACCCACACTAATAACCCAAAGAAAAGGATCCAGGCGATCCACATGAAAGTTTTACCTATTTTTTTACTGTCATCTATCGGTTGCATAGTGCTAATCTTTTACTAACTTAGTTTTAAAAGAGGTCTGATATCATTAGTATGGAGACAAAATTTGCAATCAACAATGGCTGGCTCGAAGTTTCTGCTAAATTTTCAACGCCTGCTATCAGCCATTTACCTTCGCCACACTGTGATAACAGGGAGTGTGACGACATCAGTTTGTTGGTAATTCACAACATATCCTTGCCACCGGGTAAGTTCGGCTCTGATCATATTTCCGATTTATTTATGGGCTGTTTAAACCCTGATGAAGATGATTACTTTAAAGATATTTACCAAATGCGAGTGTCGGCTCACTGCTTAATTCGTCGTGACGGCGCAATCATTCAGTATGTGCCTTTTACCAAGCGTGCCTGGCATGCGGGGGTATCTTGTTTTGCCGGGCGCGAAAAATGTAATGATTTTTCTATTGGTATTGAAATGGAAGGGACCGACGATATTGCTTATACCGATGTTCAATATCAAACCTTACAATTACTCAGTATTGCTATTGTTACTACTTACCCCGACATTGATGTCGACAAAATTGCCGGCCATTGCGATATTGCGCCGGGCAGAAAAACCGATCCGGGTGAGAGTTTTGATTGGTATCGGTTTAAAAACGGCTTAACTAATACATTGATTAAACCCTGATATAAACCCTGAAATAAGAGGCGAATGGCGCTGTGTTATTAATTTTCTCGCATTCTTTACTGGCAAAAACAAGGGGGTAAGAGTAAAATTTTAGTATTAAACAAGAATAATTTAAGTAGTACAGGATAATCAATGAGTCTTATTAGTTTGTTAATTGCTTTGGCAGCAGAGCGAGTGTTACGATCTAAGCATTGGCATTTTAATTTTTATTATGCCCCCTATCTCAAGTTTGCCCGCGGTTTTGTTTCTAAAGGCGAGATCAGTAAAAGCAGCCTAAATGTCATAGTGTTAGCACTTATACCCGCCATTTTGGTTTGGGGGCTGATAGCGCTTGCTGATAATCTGTTAATTGAATTTGTCATTTCAGCCGTCGTGCTTATTGTTTGTCTTGGCTGTTCAACCGCCAGAGAATCTTATAAAAACTTTTTAAATGCGGCGATGCGTGGCGATGAAGTTGCGGTTTCTCATCATCAAATGGAATTGCAACAAAATCAGGATTTCGACGGGGAAAGTTTTGGTCAAACCTTAGTCTGGTTAAATTATCAATATTACATGGCAATAATGTTAGTGTTTGTTTTTGCCGGCATTGGTGGCGTGGTGTTTTACCGGTTGTTGGTAGCAATCGCCAATAATATCAAGAATGAACAAGGTGAAGCATTTTTACCGGAAGCTGCGGTAAATCATGGAAAAAATATTCTCTTCTATATAGATATCATTCCATCGCGTGTTGCCGCTTTTGGTTACATGTTAGTTGGCCATTTTTCCAAAGCGTCAACAATCTGGCTGGAGGGGTTACTTAATTTTCAACTCTCCCCGCGAAAATACCTTTGTACTGTGGCGAAAACGTCAGAAGAGTATGTCGTTAACAATGACGATCTTACTGCCGAGCCAACGTTGCTCGTGCGTTTAGCGAAACGTAATGTTTTATTATTGCTCGCCGCAACTGCATTTATGACTATCGCCGGTGTCTTGCACTGATCGCATAAACACAAAATATCGAATAGCCGCAACAAGTTTATCTGTTGCGGCTTTTTTTTGCTAAAAGAAAACTTCCCAGTCAACAAAGCGTTGAAAAATTCAATTGTCAAATTGGTCTTACCATTAAGGTTTTTGTCTATATTTTTGCCAGTTTGAATAATTCAAACTGAGAGCAACCCGCCTAAATATTTTACATTCTGAAAGAAGTCTGTTACTTTAGATGCATACATTTTGCTTATTGGTAAGACCAATTTATCAGTGTGTTGAGGGTTGAATTTAAGCGATAAGTTTGATTTTGATTTTCTTGTTTGACTAATTTTCATCAGGGGTTGTGATTAAAAACAATGGTTTATCAGAAGATACAACAGCCTAAATTGTCGGATGTGATCTTGAATCAGCTGGAAGAGATGATTTTAGAAGGCAGCTTACAACCCGGACAAAAGCTACCGGCAGAGCGGGAATTGGCGCTGCAATTTGCCGTGTCACGACCATCGCTCAGGGAAGCAATGCAAAAACTTGAAGCCAAAGGTTTGATCTACCGTCGCCAGGGTGGCGGAACTTTTGTTTGTGATAATTTATTATCCGGTCTGGCAGATCCATTATTCGATTTAATGGCGAATAAAGCGGAAGCACAATACGATTTATTAGAGTTTCGTCATGGCATCCAGGGAATGGCCGCTTATTATGCGGCGATGCGTGGCACCAAAAAAGACTTTGAACATATTGCCGAAAAATTTGAGGCAATCACGGTAGCGCAAATTGAAAATACCACGATTAGTGAAAATTACCGTGGCGAAGCGGAAACGGTATTCGAATTTTATCTGGCCATATGTGTCGCTTCCCATAATGCCGTAATTATGCATTTAGCCCGAGCCATGGGTGAATTGCTGATCGATAACATTGAAAAAAATCTGCAAGTGCTGGCCAAACGCCCGGACGTACCTGGTCGCATAGCCCATTATCGCAAGCGGTTAATGGAAAGCATTATCAGTGGTGAACCCAATAAAGCCTGGGGCGCAAGCCATAAAAATCTGGCTTATATCGAAGAAGTGATGCTCAACCTTGGTGAAGAAAACAGCCGGGTAACCCGTTCACTGCGACGGTTAAAAACCAATTAATGAGCAGTGAACACTGATGAGTTGAAATTATTGCTTGCTTCGCTATTTAATACACGGCGAATCAACAAAAAAATACTGAAGGTAGTGAGATTTTTGAACTATCTTTAATGCATTAAAATTTAAAATACATTATTTACTAAGCGGAGATGAAAAATCGTTATGACTGATACAATCAATCACGATATTGATCCAATTGAGACACAAGAATGGGTAGAATCGCTAGAAGCGGTCCTTGAGCAAGAAGGCCCGGAACGTGCCCATCAATTATTAGAAACCTTAATCGACAGAGCTCGTCGTGGCGGTACGCATTTACCATTTGATGCCAAAACGGCCTATGTGAATACTATCCCGGTAAACCAAGAACCGCATATGCCAGCCGACTTAACCATAGAAGCCCGTATTCGTGCCGCTATTCGTTGGAATGCTTTGGTATTGGTGTTACGCGCTTCGAAAAAAGATTTAGAGCTTGGTGGCCATATTGGTTCATTCGCTTCATCGGCTATGCTGTATGATGTTGGCTTTAACCATTTCTTCAAAGCGTCTTCTGAAAAAGACGGTGGTGATTTTATTTTTGCCCAAGGGCATATTTCTCCTGGCATCTATTCACGTGCTTTTATGGAAGGACGTTTAACCGAAGAGCAAATGAACAATTTCCGTCAAGAATGTGACGGCAATGGTTTATCTTCGTACCCGCACCCACATTTAATGCCTGATTTCTGGCAGTTCCCAACCGTATCTATGGGCTTGGGTCCATTACAGGCTATCTATACGGCGCGTTTTTTAAAATACTTAACTGACCGTGGTATTAAAGATTGTTCAGGCCAACGGGTTTACTGTTTCTTAGGTGACGGCGAAACCGATGAGCCAGAATCATTAGGTGCCATTGGTTTAGCATCGCGCGAAAACCTGGATAACTTAACGTTCGTGATCAACTGTAATTTACAGCGTCTTGATGGGCCGGTACGTGGTAACGGCAAGATCATCCAGGAGCTTGAAGGCACATTCCGCGGCGCCGGCTGGGAAGTGGTTAAAGTTATTTGGGGCAGTTACTGGGATTCATTAATTGCCCGTGATACATCCGGCAAGTTATTGCAGCTAATGAACGAAACGGTTGATGGCGAATACCAAAACTGTAAAGCCAAAGGCGGCAAGTACACTCGTGAAAATTTCTTCAACAAGTACCCGGAAACTGCCGCATTAGTTGCCAATATGTCAGACGAAGACATTTACCGTTTAAACCGTGGTGGTCATGACCCGATTAAAGTTTACTCGGCGTATAAAAAAGCGATGGAAACCAAAGGTCGTCCAACGGTAATTCTGGCGAAAACCGTAAAAGGTTTTGGTTTAGGCGCATCGGGTGAAGCATTAAACATTGCTCATAACGTTAAAAAAATGGATGTAGAGTCGATTAAGCATTACCGCGACCGTTTTAACATTCCGGTAAAAGATGAAGACATCGCCGATTTACCATATTACAAATTCCCGGAAGACTCAGCTGAATACAAATACATGCAAGAGCGTCGTGCTGCTTTAGGCGGTTCATTACCTGCACGTAGAGAGCAACCAGAAGAAGCATTGGAAATTCCACAACTGAAAATTTTTGATGCCATCTTAAAAGGTTCAGGTGAGCGTGAAGTATCATCAACCATGACTTTTGTCCGTGTGTTGAACAGCTTATTAAAAGATAAGAAAATTGGTAAGCGTATCGTTCCTATCATTCCTGATGAAGCCCGTACCTTTGGTATGGAAGGCTTATTCCGTCAAGTGGGTATTTACGCCAATGAAGGGCAAAAATACGTACCACAAGATGCTGACCAGGTTGCTTACTATCGTGAAGATAAAAAAGGCCAGGTACTGCAGGAAGGTATTAACGAGCTAGGCGCCATGGCTTCGTGGGTAGCTTCAGGCACGTCTTATTCAACGTGTAATGCTACTACTATTCCATTCTACGTTTACTACTCAATGTTTGGTTTCCAACGTGTTGGCGATTTAGCCTGGGCGGCAGGCGATAGCCAGGCGCGTGGTTTCTTGTTAGGCGCAACGGCGGGTAGAACTACCCTTAACGGTGAAGGCTTACAACATCAAGATGGTCATTCCCATGTACAAGCGGGTTTAATTCCGAATTGTGTCACTTACGATCCAACCTACGGCTATGAAGTTGCGGTTATCGTGCGTGAAGGTTTACGTCGTATGTACGAAGAAAACGAAAATGTGTTCTTCTACCTGACATTAATGAATGAAAATTACCAACATCCTGAAATGCCAAAAGGCAGCGAGGATGACATCATTAAAGGTATCTACAAATTAGATACGGTTAAGCCGGCGAAGAAAGCGAAAGCCAATGTTCAGTTAATGGGCTCAGGTACAATTTTATTACAAGTACGTGAAGCTGCTCGTATTCTTGCGAGCGATTTTGGTATTTCTTCTGATGTTTACTCGGTAACCAGTTACAACGAGTTAGCCCGTGAAGGCCAGGAAGTTGCCCGTTGGAACATGTTGCACCCGGAAGCGGAGCAAAAAGTACCATTTATCAGCCAGGTTATTACTAAAGATAATGGTCCTGCCATTTCTGCCACCGATTACGTGAAATCGTATTCAGATCAGTTACGTGGCTTTATTGATACCGATTATCGAGTACTAGGTACCGACGGTTTTGGCCGAAGTGACAGCCGCGCTAACTTACGTCGTCACTTTGAAGTGGATCACAATTACATTGTTGTTGCTTCTTTATACGAGTTGGCACAACGTGGTGAAATTAAAATGAGCGTTGTTACTAAAGCAATTAAAGACTTTGGTATCGATAGCGACAAGCTTAACCCGCTATACGCATAATTGGCTAGGAAGGAAATACAGATGTCTGATATTAAAAAAATTCTAGTCCCTGATGTGGGTGGCGATGAAGTAGAAGTGATTGAGCTTTGTGTTGCTGTTGGCGATACGGTTGAAGCTGAAGATGCATTGGTAAGTGTTGAAACTGACAAAGCATCAATGGATATTCCGGCACCCTTTGCCGGCACTATCACTGAAATTAAAGTTGCCGTTGGCGATAAAATTAACGAAGGCGATTTAATTGTAATGATTAACGCTGCAGGCGAAAGTGCGGAAGCAGCGCCAGTAGTTGAAACTGCAGCGCCTGTTGCAGCGCCAGTCGCCGAAGCTCCTGCAGCCGTTGAAGCTCCGGTAGCGGCTCCTGCAGCCGCTTCTGCTGCAAGTGCGGTAATCGAAGTAACAGTTCCGGATATTGGTGAAGATGGCGAAGTTGATATTATCGAAGTCTTGGTCGCTGTTGGCGACGTTATTGAAGCCGAAGATGGGTTAATCACCCTGGAAACTGATAAAGCTACTATGGATGTACCCTCTCCTGAAGCTGGTACTGTAGTCGAGGTGAAAGTTGCTGTTGGTGATAAAGTTGGCCAGGGCAGCTTAGTTATTATGCTTGAAACTGCTGGCGGCGTGGCGGTGGCAACACCGGCTGCTGTCACTGCGGCTCCTGCACCAGTAAAAGAGCAAACAGTCGTTGCCGCGCCAGCGCCAGCTCAGAAAAAAGCAGCGCCGGTACCGCATCATCCAAGTGCGGGCACTAAGCAAAGCCAAGGCCATATTTATGCGTCACCGTCAATTCGTCGTATCGCTCGCGAATTTGGCGTAGATCTCACTCTGGTTAAAGGCAGCGGCATTAAAAACCGTATCCTCAAAGAAGATGTGCAGTCATACGTTAAATATGAATTATCGCGTCCAAAAGCGACTGCCAGTTCGTCAGTATCAGGGGATGCCGGTGGTTTACAGGTTATTAGCTCGAAACCAATCGATTTCTCTAAATTTGGCGAAATTGAAACGCTACCACTAACCCGTATTCAAAAAATATCTGGTCCATTTTTGCATCGTAACTGGGTAACAATTCCACACGTTACTCAATTTGATGAAGCCGATATCACTAACGTTGAAGCGTTCCGTAAACAACAAAACGTGATTGCCGAAAAGAAAAAGCTTGGTTTTAAAATCACACCATTGGTGTTTATTTTAAAAGCTGCCGCTGACGCGTTACGCGAATTCCCGGTATTTAACTCAAGCTTGAGTGAAGATGGCGAAAGCTTGATCATGAAAAAGTACATTAACATTGGTGTGGCAGTAGATACGCCTAATGGTTTAGTGGTACCGGTGGTGAAGGATGTTGATCAAAAAGGCATTCACCAGTTATCGAAAGAGCTGTTAGAAATCAGTATGAAAGCTCGTGATGGCAAACTTACCGCCAAAGATATGCAAGGTGGTTGTTTCACCATTTCATCACTTGGTGGAATTGGCGGTACGGCGTTTACGCCAATTGTCAATGCACCAGAAGTTGCTATTTTGGGGGTTTCTAAATCTGAAATGAAACCTAAGTGGAACGGCAAAGAGTTTGAGCCTAAGTTAATGTTGCCATTATCGATGTCATACGATCATCGAGTCATTGATGGCGCACTAGCGGCACGCTTTACCGTACACTTAGCGTCGGTAATGACGGATATTCGCCAACTAATTTTATAGTTAGCGTGGTGCCACCAACAAGTCTTGTATTGTTGGTGGCAAACTCTCGGGTGGAAAAACCGGCGTTTATCGCCTAGTGTAAAGTGAGTTTTGCCGATGTGAGTGAAAACTTACAATAATTAGTCGAATATTGATCTATTTCGTATTTTAATGTTGGCGATTTTTTGTCACACACGGTAAACTTGCCCCCCGAAAATAGTGGCTAAAGAAAGTTAACAACAAGCTTCTTTAGCTGTTATACAAAATTTATATATCATGCCATTAAGGGGTGATATCAAATTGGTTAAGCAATAATAAAATTGTTAACCAACTACTTTAAAAATTTGAGGTATACATGAGTAACGATATAAAAACCCAAGTCGTTGTTTTAGGCGCAGGCCCTGGTGGCTATTCAGCAGCATTTCGTGCTGCTGATCTTGGTTTAGACGTAATACTAGTTGAGAGCCGTGCTACTTTAGGTGGTGTTTGTTTGAACGTAGGGTGTATCCCGTCAAAAGCACTACTTCATGTTGCTAAAGTCATTGATGATGCAGCCGCTATGGCGTCTCACGGTGTGACTTTTGGCGCACCAAAAATTGATTTAGACAAAATCCGCGGTTGGAAAGAAGACGTAATTGGTCAACTAACCGGTGGTTTAGCCGGTATGTCGAAAGCACGTAAAGTGAAAACGGTTACCGGTTACGGTAAATTCACTGGCAGCAATACTATTGCGGTTGAAGGTAGCGACGGTGTTACAAACATCACGTTCGATAATGCTATCATCGCTGCAGGTTCTTCAGTGGTTGATTTACCATTTATTCCAAAAGATGACCCACGTGTTATCGATTCAACGGGTGCGCTTGAGTTAGCAGACGTTCCAGCGGAAATGCTTGTTCTCGGTGGTGGTATCATCGGTTTAGAAATGGGTACTGTCTATAGCGCTTTGGGTTCAAACGTTTCTGTTGTCGAGTTTGCTGATCAGTTAGTGCCTGCAGCCGATAAAGACATTGTTAAAGTTTACAATAACTATAACAAGAAAAAATTCAACATCATGTTATCCACCAAAGTGGTTGCTGTTGAAGCCAAAGACGACGGCTTATACGTAACGTTTGAAGGCAAGAAAGCGCCTGAAGGTCAGGTTCGTTATGACAAAATCTTAGTTGCTGTTGGCCGTAAGCCAAACGGTCATTTAGTTGCCGCAGACAAAGCCGGTGTAAATGTTGACGAGCGTGGTTTCATCAACGTAACTAACGAATTACGTACTAACGTTAACCATATCTTCGCCATTGGTGATGTTGTTGGTCAACCTATGCTTGCCCATAAAGCGGTACACGAAGCACATTGTGCTGCTGAAGTTATCGCTGGTAAGAAACACGTATTCGACCCACGTTGTATTCCTTCAATCGCTTATACTGATCCGGAAATGGCTTGGGTTGGTGTTACCGAGCGTGAAGCGAAAGAGCAGGGCTTGAACATCGAAGTTGCTAACTTCCCATGGGCAGCTTCTGGTCGTGCCATTGCTTCAGCACGTACTGAAGGTAAAACTAAGATGATCTTCGAGAAAGACACCGGCCGAGTATTAGGTGGTGCTATCGTTGGTATCAATGCTGGTGAAATGTTAGGTGAAATTTGTTTAGCCGTTGAAATGGGCGCCGATGCTGAAGATATTGGTTTAACCATTCACGCTCACCCAACACTAAATGAATCTATCGGTTTAGCCGCTGAAATCTTTGAAGGTTCAATCACTGATTTACCCAATGCCAAAGCAGTGAAAAAGAAAAAGAAATAATTTTTCTTAAAAAAAATTGCATAAAAAGCCATGTCTCGACATGGACTGATAAGTAATTAGGGATCTATACGGTCCCTTTTTATTTTGTCTATTGATATCGATGCGGAAGGAAAAATAAATTACATTGTAAGCTTACTAGGTGAATGCTTTTTAACCGAAAAATTCAATAGGTTAATGTGTGTTGTGTGTTTTATTTTGATCGTGATAGGATGACCACCATTGCTCCAAAACAGTTAATGAAGGAAATGATAACCTAACGGCCATTGCCTCCCTAAAAATCGAGTAAATCGCCGATTAATAGGCTCATAATTGCCAATTTGAGCATTCAAATAGTGTATATATCTAAATTAGAAATTTCGATTTCGCTACCCTCAGCCGACTATAAAAGCTAACTTACATGCAGATTCAATTGCTTAGTGGCAAAAAATCCGTATAAATTTCTGAAATTTCAAATCTATTAATATATTTTTCTGCTTCTTGAATTGTATTTACAGTGTGAACATATGAAGGAATGTTTCTTTTTTTAAGCTCTTTCGGTAAAGTTGATTCAGCTTTCGATTTTGGCATTGTAATAGCAAAAGGGCCAGGGAACTTCTCAGTCCAGTCCAATACGTCATCATTATTTCCACGATATCTATAGAGTGTCCATATGATTTTATCAAAGCCCATTTCCTTAATTTTTTTAAAGTTAACTGGATTATAGATTTGCGGAATCACTCTCGCTTTAGCATTATCGATTGTATCCGATATGATCTTTAACGCTTCAATGTTATTTTCTTTTACATCGGTTATGATCGTGGCAGAAGGGTTCATTTTCATCCACTCGGATAGGCTATTAAGAGTACATATATTAAATTCAGAACTATTTTTTACTAGGTAATTAAATTCCTCCATTGTTACTTTTTCAAGTGTTTCAAATCCAAAAGAGCGCTTAAAGCTAAGTTTCCAATCATGGAGACAAACTAATCTATCATCTTTTGTAAACGAGAAATCAATTTCAAAATATTGAAAACCTTTATTTATATTGCTGTTTAGGGCATCAATAGAGTTTGTGTAAGTTCTGTTATTTATACCACCCCCTGCGTGAGCTATTCTGTGAGGGATAAAACCATTTGGTAAATATAATGGTTGACGGGCTTCATGAAAGGTAGTTGTTCTTTGAGATATCAAAATGCAAGCAATAAAAATAATTACAGATAAGATTCCTAATTTGACACTACTCTTGCTCATTTGATCTTCCACCAATTATTTTTTCAGCCAACGCCCATTAAAGGGCTAAATATTGCTGCCAGCATAAATTAATCCTTAAATATTGCAGTTTTCGCCAAGACTACAAAAACATATACCTTTTATTAAAAAGATAAAAACTGTGATTAAACACGGGCTGTACCTTCCTATCGGAATAAAATAAAAAGCCATCTCATTTAGTTAATGAACTTCAATAAGAACGCTGCTCTAATTCTTTCACCGAATGTGAAAGACGGGATTCTTCCATCTTACACACATTCATATTGAATGAGCTATAAGTTGCTACTTTTGTTTAACTCATCAACGACAGGATATCGCTCTAGCGGAAGTTCTCGCTCGGTGCTGAATCAATAATAATGAAGCTGAGTGAAATGTCAAATTACACAAAATAGCATAACCGTATGTAATATAAAGGGAAATAATAAATAGAACCCTGATCGTGTATCAGCCCAGTCTCCACAGACTTTCTTAATTCAGGGAGAATTACCATGGCGGGCTTAAAGCCTGTAATTTAAAGATTAGAGTTTTCGATACGCTTTAAAAATGGCGTGGCTAAATAGGTGGTAAAAATAATGTAGGCGCAAGCAGCGGCTATTTGTAAAATTCGGATGTAAAATTTTTCTCCTGCGCCGCCATCGCTCAAGCTACCGGCAGCAATCAGTATGATGATGGTCGAGTGTGCCATGGCATAAATTGGCGCAAGGGGGCGTTCAGAAAACGTTAATTTGGCAAAATAAATATTGATGCTGGCAAACAGCAGAATAAGAAAGACAAAATCCGGCACTATCACTAATAAGCTATAGGCAATGATGGCGAACAGGCCACCGAGAGAATTACCCACAAGCAGGGCTTTACTGCCCTTTAAACCCACCAGTAAATCGGGCTTTTGCGCCAAAATGGCGACAAAGATCAAGATCAGCAAAGAGCTCGTCAGGCCAAAATATAAAAAGAAGACTAATACCGGCATGATGATAATGGTGCTTAATACCGCCAGTTGAAAACGAGTTTCTACCGGCTTTAATTCTGGCTTTAATTCGGCCTTTAACTCCGCCGGTTGTTGTCCATCCACATCCCCGGCATTGTCGGGAATGACTTCGTGCATTAACATGGTGGTTAATAACGCGATAAAAAATGAGAACAAAAAGCCAGTTACCACAACATTTGCCACTTCCACATGCACAAGAGCGAGCATCGGCACTAACGTAAAACCAATCAATAACATGGTAATGACAAATTCATTGCCACCGGAGTGGCTCCAATAGGAGACTAAAAAGATCAACAAGGTGGTGATCAGAATAAACACCCCGGGGTAGGGCAGAAACATACTGGTGATTAATATACCGCTACAAAAAGCAACAACACCAACGAGCAATATTGCCACTAACACTTTAAACGGCATTTTAGGCTTTTTAGTGCCCAAAAACTTCGCCGTGAAAACCGGCGCAATAAAAGATAATGGCCAATTAAAACCGAAAGCAATGGCAATGCAAAATGTCAGGCCAACCGTTAAGCGAATGGCTCTAATAGTATTGGCACTTTGCGACTTGAGGTTAACAAGCATAAGTTAAAAAACATAGGATAGGTAAGTATTTACCCACACCCAAAGTTTGCCCAGGCTATTAAAGATGAAGTGGCTACCGGTGTAAGCAATAACATCCGCCTGCCCGCCTTCACGCAATAACTTTTTATGGTCATAATTGTCAAATTTCAGGATCACGGTAAAGCGTTGCGGGTCTTTCATCCAACCTGTGGGGTTTTCCGGGGTGGGTAGTTCTCCAGGCTTGCTTTTATCGAAACTAACACCAAAGCCAATTGAAATTACCGAACCGGAGAATACTTCGCCTGGGGCAGAGTCTAAAATGATGTCAACACTGTCATCTTTTTTCAGGTTGCCTAAACTGTTCTCTTTAAACGCGGCTTCTACCCAAACATACTGGGTGGAGATAAAGCTCATTATTTGTTGGCCCTTGGCGGCATAATAACCGACATTGACTTTGGCATAGGAGATCACGCCATCACTTGGCGCTCTCACTTTGGTACGTTCCAGGTCTAGTTTGGCTTTCGATAACTCGACTAATGCCGCTTGAATTTTAGGGTTACCCTGACCGGCTTTGCCCAGTTTTTGCTGGGCTTCTTCATAAGCCGCTTTCGCATTAATGATTTCCAGTTCAGCCTGAGTAATAACCCCTCGTGTCCGGTCTGCGTCGGAGCCCGATATAATGCCCTCTTTTTCCATTGCAAAAATGCGACTGGCATTCATTTCTTTGGTCACCAAATCGGCTTCTGCTTTATCTAGCCTGGCTTTTGCCGCGGCAACAGCGGCAGTACTGGCACCCACATCCTGGCCAGCCATTTCAAGCTTGGCCTGGGCGTCTTCCACTTTTAAATTATAATCTCTGCCATCAATTTCAAATAAAATATCGCCTTCTTTAACTCGTTTATCTCCGCCAATATAAATTTTTGATATTTGTCCTGAAACCTGCGGCACAATAGGGATGACAAATGCACGAACTCGCCCTTGATCCGAAATTGGGGTTAAGCGATCACCAATCACATACCAAAGAAAATACAATGCCGCTAAAATTAAAATGATCTTACTTAATCGTTGAGCAAAATCCGGCTTGTTATCATTTTCTACTTCTGTATTTGTCGTGTCAGCACGCGTAGCTTCATTGGTGATCTTGTCGGTCATCTTGCTATTTTCCTTTGTTACTCTTGGCTCGTTTCTTCTGCCGGATTTTCTGCTTGAGAGTCAGCAGTTTGCTCCAGCCACATGATCATCAATTGATAGCCTAATGCTAAAATTACCGCACCGGTAAATAAGCCAATAATGCCAGAGACAATCATGCCGCCAATAGCACCGAGTAAAATTACCAACATAGGTATATCGGTACCTCTGCCGAGAAATAGCGGTTTTAATACCGCATCACTACTACTGACGATGATGCTGTATACCAAAAAAATCACCGCCGGGGTGGTCTCAGCGACTGAGAAATAATAGGCGGCAATAGGCCCTAAGATAATGATTGGCGGCAGCTGGATGATGGCCACCAGCAACACTAACAACACCCATAAGCCTGCTGCTGGAATATCTGCTACCACTAACCCTATGCCGGACAATACCGCTTGGGTAAAGGCAATGCCTAAGATGCCGGCGGCAACACTACGAATGGTTGCCACAGAATTTGCAACCGCAGGTTTTCCTTTGTCGCCCATTAAACGGGTAAAAAATATCTGGCAACCGCGAGAGCAAGTCTCTGATTTTGCCATAAACATTGCTGCTATAATCACCGAGAAAATAAATTGCAGTATTACCCCGCCAGCACTGGCCGCTATCGCTAATATTTTCGATACGACGTCTTTAATTTGTTCAGAATACTTGTTGGCAAACCCTTCAAGGTTATCGGATGCGGCTAACCATGCAGGATAGATTTTTTCACCAATTAATGGCCATTCCTTCACGCTTTCCGCGGGTTCCGGGATGTTCAGCGTACCTTCTTCTAACCCCGTAGAAATCTGGCTGACCGAGTCAATCGTTGACGCTGAAAACTTATAGGTTGGGATCACTAATATGGAAATGCCAATAATGGCAAATATGCCGGCAGCTAAGCCTTTTCTATTACCACACCATGCCACCAGCTTTTTATAAAACGGGAACAGCGCTATCGCTAAAATAGCGCCCCACGCCATCGGCATGATAAATGGCTTTAAAATATCAATACACCAGGAGCCTAACAGTATAATGGCGATTATTTTTATTGCCGCATCAATCATCCTGGCAGAAAATAATTTATCGTCTGCGTTGGTTAAATTTTTACTCATGGTTATCTCCATCATTAATGGTTTTATGCTGTTTGTTTTGGCTTGTCGTCATCCTGGAACCCACCAGACTGGCGACTAAAATGGCAATGTAAAATTGCCCGGTCATGGCCTCAAAATACACCAGGAAACGGGTGATAGGCATGGTTGGCGAGATATCACCAAAGCCAAGCGTGGTTAAGGTGACAAAAGAAAAATAAATAAAATCAGGCAGTACCTCATACCACAGGTGGCTATCCGAAATGCCGTTGAACGCTTGTGTCGATGCTAAATGAATTAAGGTAAACAGTAATGACCAGATTAATCCGATCAGGATAAACAGACAAATTGCCCCCAGTATTTTATTGCCATCTATTTCACCGGTAAACAGCACTTGCCGAGCGGTTTGTTTGGCGGTGATCACAAAAAAAACCAACATTAAAAATAAGTGCGGGTAATTAAGATCTAAATTATCAAGATAGTAACTGAACAGCGAGGTGGCAATAATGGCAATCGGAAAGATAAAGCTCTTGCGAAACAGAAAACCCTCATCTCCTGCGCCCCACACGGCAACCAACAAGGTGATCACAGTAGCCGATTGCACTAATCGTTGTGCCGATGCGTCAAAAAACTGCTGTGCCAATGCTGTACCCAACAATAACAATACCAACGAACAGGTTAGATAGATAAAATTATCGTTGCGAGTCATTTTCTTCATCACTATATCTCGTATCGCGTTAAAATATTTTCCTCTATTAATGCTAGTCTATTTACAAAAAATGTTATCTTTATTATTCAATTCAATAGATTATCTTTAATTTGCAGATAATTAGCTTGGTAAGGCGGGCCACTTTAGCAGTGAATTTTTTGCATTTATATTTTATTAAAAAATACCACTATAAATATCATTTATAGTAAATATAACCCGCAACATTCGTAATGTTATTCAGTTTTAAACCGTGATCAAGTATAATCCTCGGCGACAAAAATTAACCCAAAATACAGAAACAGTACGTTTATCGTAGGGTTTATTCTGTATCCATAGATGAGGAAAGCACCGTGCTTCAAGATTATCGCAAACACGTAGAAGAGCGTGCGGCTGAAGGGATTGTTCCTAAGCCTTTAGATGCTGAGCAAGTAGCTCAATTAGTTGAATTAGTTAAAA
This sequence comes from Thalassotalea sp. ND16A, assembly GCF_000764205.1. GTDB lineage: Bacteria > Pseudomonadota > Gammaproteobacteria > Enterobacterales > Alteromonadaceae > Thalassotalea_A. The sequence continues at coordinate 3,578 of NZ_JQDZ01000007.1, read as the reverse complement.
ATCCACCAGCAGGCGAAGAAGAAGTATTACTAGACCTATTAGTAAATCGTGTGCCTCCAGGTGTTGATGATGCAGCCTACGTAAAAGCCGGTTTCTTAGCTGCTATCACTAAAGGTGAAGTAAGCTCACCAATTTTATCCACTGAACGTGCGACTGAGTTACTTGGTACCATGTTAGGTGGTTATAACATTCAACCAATGATCGACTTATTAGAGTGTGACAAGCTAGGTGCAACCGCCGCCGCTGGTCTATCTAAAACATTATTAATGTTTGATGCCTTCTATGACGTAAAAGAAAAAGCAGAAGCGGGCAACGCGCAAGCGCAAGCGGTAATGCAATCTTGGGCAAACGGCGAATGGTTCACCAACCGTGATAAAGTTGCTGAGAAAATTACCGTTAAAGTTTTTAAAGTGACTGGTGAAACTAACACCGATGACTTATCGCCAGCACCAGATGCATGGTCTCGTCCTGATATCCCATTACACGCAAAAGCGATGATCAAAATTGGTCGTGATGGTATTACGCCAGATGAAGAAGGTGTTGTTGGTCCAATTAGCCAAATTGAAGACCTGCAAAAAGACGGTATCCCATTAGCATACGTTGGTGATGTTGTTGGTACCGGTTCTTCACGTAAGTCTGCTACCAACTCGGTGTTATGGTTTATGGGTGATGATATCCCATATATTCCTAACAAACGTGGTGGTGGTGTATGTTTAGGCGGTAAAATCGCTCCTATCTTCTACAACACTATGGAAGATTCTGGCGCATTACCAATTGAATTAGACGTACAAGCGATGAACATGGGCGATGTTATCGATATCTTCCCGTACGAAGGCGTAGTTAAGCGCAGTGGTACTGATGAAGTTATTTCTACGTTCGAGCTTAGCCCGGTATTATTGGACGAAGTTCGTGCCGGTGGTCGTATTCCTCTAATCATCGGTCGTGGTTTAACTGGCCGTGCTCGTGAAGCATTAGGTTTAGGCGAAACTGAATTATTCAACAAGCCAGTAGACGTTGCCGATACCGGTAAAGGCTACTCGTTAGCACAAAAAATGGTTGGTAAAGCCTGTGGCGTTGACGGTATCCGTCCTGGCCAATACTGTGAGCCGAAAATGACGACTGTTGGTTCGCAAGATACTACCGGTCCAATGACGCGTGATGAGTTAAAAGATTTAGCCTGTTTAGGTTTCTCTGCCGACTTAACGATGCAGTCTTTCTGTCACACTTCAGCGTATCCAAAACCGGTTGATGTAAACACTCATCACACCTTACCTGATTTCATCATGAACCGTGGCGGTGTATCACTTCGTCCAGGTGACGGTGTAATCCACTCTTGGTTAAACCGCATGTTATTACCAGATACTGTTGGTACTGGTGGTGATTCTCATACGCGCTTCCCATTAGGTATTTCTTTCCCGGCCGGTTCTGGTTTGGTTGCTTTTGCCGCGGCAACGGGTGTTATGCCACTTGATATGCCAGAATCTGTACTTGTTCGTTTTAAAGGTGAAATGCAACCTGGTATCACCTTACGTGATCTTGTTCATGCCATCCCATACTACGGTATCAAGCAAGGTTTATTAACGGTTGAGAAAGCCGGTAAGATCAACGAATTCTCTGGTCGCGTACTAGAGATTGAAGGTCTTAAAGGTCTTACGGTTGAGCAAGCGTTCGAATTGTCTGATGCTTCTGCTGAGCGTTCTGCGGCTGGTTGTTCAATCAAGCTTGAAGAAGATGCAGTTGCTGAATACCTTGAGTCTAACATCGTTATGCTTAAGTGGATGATCAGTGAAGGTTACGGTGACGTACGTACCATCGAACGTCGTATCCTGGGCATGCAAGAGTGGTTGGCAAACCCTTCATTAATGGAAGGTGACGCGGATGCAGAATACGCACACGTGATTGAAATCGATTTAGCTGACATCAAAGAGCCAATCGTTTGTTGTCCAAACGACCCTGATGATGCGAAATTATTATCAGAAGTTGCTGGCGCCAACGTCGATGAAGTTTTCATCGGTTCTTGTATGACTAACATCGGCCACTTCCGTGCCGCTGGTAAGTTATTAGAAGATTTTGGTGGCGTACTGAATACTCGTATGTGGGTTGCTCCGCCAACGAAAATGGACCGTGACCAACTTACTGAAGAAGGTTACTACTTCACTTACGGTAAAGCCGGTGTTCGTATTGAAACTCCAGGTTGTTCATTATGTATGGGTAACCAGGCACGTGTTGCAGAAAAGTCGACTGTACTTTCAACCTCAACGCGTAACTTCCCGAACCGTTTAGGTAATGGTGCTAACGTATACTTAACGTCTGCTGAATTAGCCGCTGTTGGTGCTATCGTTGGTCACTTGCCAACAGTTGCTGAGTACTTTGAATACGCAAGTAAAATCGATGCCACAGCAGCCGATACCTACCGCTACTTAAACTTCCACAAAATGGACAGTTACACTAAGAAAGCGAAAGAAGTTGTGATTGCACAATCTGTTGCATAACAACAGATTGTAAGGTCGAATTCATTCGACCTCTTAAAAAGGTCGCACTAGCGACCTTTTTTTTTCATTTTCTTGTTCATAAATTCCCGAAAATACTTTTCATCATCGGTTTCGCCACAATCACTAAACGAGGTGACACTGCCCAAATTCTCATCGATGTTGCTTAAGTCGGTAGTTTGCATACAGGTACCATTGCGTTTTACAAAGGTTTCATTGCCGATTTGAGTGGTCGCCTCATTGTTTAACTGCAACTCGGTTTTATGATAAACACTGGGACTCACCGGCTCAGGTAACTTTTGCATGGCAGAAAAACCACGACCATTGAGTTGTTGTTGATTAAAATCGGCAAGTACCTGTTGCTTTAGCTTTTCACCAAAATTGCTACGGCTTTTATAGGGGTTAAATGCCGCTTTGGCTTGCGGCTTTGCCGGCTCAATGGTATTTATCTGATTTGTTGATTGCGGCGTTACATCGGAAGTAATTGCTTTAGGCGTTTTAATTTCACTGTTCTTTACTCGTTCACTTACATCGTTATCTTCAATGACTTGTGTTGATTCTTGCTGCTTTGGTAACTCTGCAACGGCTTCCGGTTTCTTTTGAGACTGAATTTCAGCATCAATCGTCACCTCGTTTTTTGCTGCTGGTGGGCTCTGGTAAACATAGCTTGTTATTGGTGTGGAAGTTTTTTGGGTTATCGGTCGTTTAGGGTCTTGCAACGGGGCAAACAAAACAGCTGCCAAAATCAGCATATGAATCGCGATAGAAATCAATAACGGTGTTGTAAATCCCTTTTTCACAGTTTTTATTGTTCCAGATAGATATACCCGTCACCATTCAAGATGCCGGTTTCAGAGCGCTTGAGCGATTCCAATCCAAGGCGCATCTATACAGTAATGGTTATTCCCTTACAAATAGATGCAACGAAGAAGTGGGATTGCTCAAACGCTTCTTCGATGGGTTTAAAAGTGATTTATGCAGCGCTATGAATTTTAACAATGGAATAACCATTCTCTAAATTTAATACCTTGCCTAAATCACTTTTAATTCCCACTGAAATCCTGCACTTTGAATGGTGAAGGGTATATA
>NZ_JQDZ01000006.1 GCF_000764205.1 Thalassotalea sp. ND16A | reverse complement strand
GTAATTTAACAACTGTCTGACAGTGCGAAGTAAACAAGTTTGTTTATTGATTTAACAATTAGCTGCCTAGCGGCAGCTAAAAAAACTTCTATTGCCTGTTGACGGGAAAAGGCTCATATGTGTTAGGTATGCCTTGGATTATTGCTGCTTTTTCTTTGCTTGTAACATTGAACCTATTGCAAGGCCTAAACCAGTACCAATAGCAATGCCCACACCTAAACTGAAATGCAAAACGTCAAAGATAACACCAAAAGTAACACCTAAGGCTGAACCGATTCCAGAACCAACAGCCATACATGCACCTAGAGTATTATTTGAAGATTTTTTATCACATTGATTTGTCATATTACTTTCCTTGTACTCAAAGCCTAAGTGGCTACCTAACGCCCAAATAACGGGCTAAGTAATGCTTGCTAAAATATGTAGCGAAGCGGAACCAAGCAAGCTTTACGTGTCCCTGTTGATTTGCTTGTTAGCTGACGTATAATAACAATAGTTAACCATTTTTGAGAAAGCTATGCCAACTATTTCAATGTTTTACGGAATAATTATACGTATGTATTATTTCGATAACCAGCAACACAACATGCCACATATTCATGTGCATTACCAAGACGATGCTGCAATAATTGAAATCCCTTCAGGTTCCATAATCCAAGGAAAATTACCTATAACTAAACAAAAGCTAGTAGATGCTTGGGTTGAAATACACAAAGATGAGTTGATGGCTGATTGGCAACTTGCAATAAATGGTGAGTCTGTCTTTAAAATAGATCCTTTAAAGTAGGAGAAGTTCATGAATCCTCGCGTAATTTCAGTAGAAGCAATAAAAGATCACACCCTAAAGTTATCATTCGAAAATAATGAGACTAGACTTTTTGATGTAAGCCCATTTTTGGAGAAAGGGATCTTTAAAGAGCTACAGGATTATAATTACTTCAAGCGAGTATCAGTGGCTTTCGGATCTGTTGAATGGCCTCATGAACAAGATTTCAGCAACGATACTCTATATTTACTCAGCACTTCTTTAGACAGCTAACGCCTCACTAAGAGGCAAATAATAGTTGGTTAAAATAAGCGACGAAGGAGCAAAAACCAACTGTTATTTGTCCTTTTGAGTGACTTGTTAGCTTTATTTACACTTGATTTTTTTTATTAAAGTATCTTCCCAGGTTACAGTAGGTTCAAAGTTTTGTACTAAACCATTTTTAGTTTTATTACCCAGAAAAGCTCCCATTCCATGTTTAACCATATATGTAGGATGGTATTGAGGATGACCGAGTCGTTTTAAACTTTCACAAAGCAATAGATTGTTTGAGAATATAATTTTAACTTCTGCTTTTAGGTTATTAAGAATTTCTTGTGACATTGAACTAAACGTATTCATGCGTATAACCGCAATTGCTTGATGTGCTGTTTTATCAGAAACTCTTTTTGTATCAAAGAAACCATAGCTAAGACCAGTAAGATACAACTCTGCTGCTTGCTTATAATTTTTTTGTTCAATACAACGTTTTAAACCTGTGAATATATCAGCTGGATTTTGATCATTTGTTAAATTATCTATCGAGGTGCAGGTTGCTTGTTTAGGAGATTCAAGGCTGCCTTTAGCCTTATAATTTGTCACATTTCCTTTTTTAGTAACAATATAGTCATCTTTATTAATTTGATCCTTTGAATTACATGCATATTCCGGCGAACGTGAACACCGATTCCGGTTTATCGTGAACACCTGAATTTTTAACGCGTAACCTTCTTTAATTTTTAGCGCAAGTGTTCACGATGCGTCAACTTTTAATTGTTTTTCTCAT
>NZ_JQDZ01000005.1 GCF_000764205.1 Thalassotalea sp. ND16A | reverse complement strand
AGTTTCGACTGAAACACCATAATGCTTTGCGGCCTCGCCTATACTCACTAAATCGAAGACTAAAGTTTTCATAATCACCACCTCATGATCAGGTTTAGGCAATTATTCGCTAACTAGCAAGAACCCCTTAATTGGAATACTATTTTTATATTCCCTCCTCTTTTTTAATTGCCAACTTAACTTTTTTCAGCTAACTTTTAATGGATAAAAATAATGTCGAAGAAAGGACGTGTTATGAAAAAGTTTATGTTGGTCATTGGCTTAGCCATGATCGCACAGGGGTGTTCGATGGAAAGTTCTGAGCAGAGTGCTAGCTCGAAAAGTGCTGATTTGAAAGCGCCAATCGCCAAAAAAGTCCCGCACAAAATGCAAATTCACGGCGACGAACGCATCGATGATTACTATTGGATGCGTGATGATTCGCGCCAAGATGCCGAAATTATTGCCCATCTGCAAGCCGAAGAAGATTTTGCTCAACAGCAGCTTGCTCATACCCAAGCGTTGCAAGATACCCTGTATAAAGAGATGACCGAGCGCCTGAAAAAAGACGACAGCTCGGTACCTGTGTTACGTAACGGTTATTACTATCAGAGCAAATTTGTCCCCGATAACGAATATCAGCTGCACGTTCGCCTTAAAGACGAAAAAGGCGCGGTGGAAGAAGTGCTGCTTGATGGCAACGCCTTAGGCAAAGGCCAGGATTACTTCGATATTGGCAATATGAAAGTCAGCAGCAATAATCAAATATTGGCCTATAGCGAAGACCTGTTAAGTCGGAGAATTTATACCGTTAAATTTAAAGACCTAACCTCGGGTAAATTATTCAGCGACGAATTAACTGGCACCAATGGTCAGGTGATTTGGGCCAATGATTCGAAAACCGTGTTTTATGTGGTCAAAGACCCACAAACTTTACTCGGCTATAAAGTGATGCGTCATACCTTAGGCACGGCGCAAGCCGACGATGTACTGATGTATGAAGAAACCGATAACACCTTTTATACCTATATTGGCAAAAGTTTAGACGACCAATATGTCGCCATTTATCATTCCAATTCAATCAGTACCGGTATGTCGATACTCGATGCTAACGATGCTTCTGCCAGCTTTGCCAAAGTGCATGCCTTGGCGAAGGATTTTGAGTATTCGGTACAACCGCACGGTGATGACTTTTATATTCTCACCAACCACAATGCCCAAAACTTTAAAATAGCGAAAGCGAGTGCCGCCAATGTTGCTGATAACGGCAAATGGCAAGATGTTATTGCTCATGATGAAAGCACTTTAATTACCCACATGCTGGTGCTAAAAGACTCATTGTTATATACCCAGCGCAGTAACGGTTTGGTGAGCTTGAAAGTATTAAACTTTGCCTCTGGGCAAGTGTCAACGGTTGGCTTTGATGAACAACTGTTCTCGGTGTATATGACCAGCAATGTTGATTTTAACGCCAGTAAAGTGCGTGTTGCCTATGAAAGTATGACTACTCCCGCATCGGTGTATGACATTGATTTAACCAGCTTTGCTAAAACCTTGTTAAAACAAGATGAGGTGATTGGTGGTTATGATCCGAAAGCTTATCAATCTAAACGCTTAATGTTGCTGGCACGCGATGGCGTAAAAGTGCCGGTAAGTGTGCTGTATCGCAAAGATTTGTTTAAGCAAGATGGCAGCAATCCATTGTTGCAAAGTGGTTATGGCTCGTACGGCTCAACCACAGATCCGTATTTTAGTAGCAGTTTACTTAGCCTGGTCGATAGAGGCTTTGTTTATGCTCGCGCGCATATTCGTGGCAGCGAAATGCTCGGCAGAAGCTGGTATGAAGACGGTAAATTATTAAACAAAATTAACAGTTTTAATGATTTTGTCGATGTCACCAAAGTATTAGTCGCCGATAACTATGGTGCAAAAGATAAAGTGTTTGCTTTAGGTGGCAGTGCTGGTGGCTTGCTTATGGGCGCAATTATTAATCAAGCGCCAGAGTTATACCTTGGCGTTGTCGCCGCGGTGCCGTTTGTCGATGTAGTAACCACCATGTTGGATGAGTCAATTCCATTAACCACCAACGAGTTTGACGAGTGGGGTAACCCAAAGCAAAAGCAATACTATGATTACATGCTGTCGTACTCACCCTACGATAATGTGGAAGCCAAAGACTATCCGAATCTATTGGTCACCAGCGGTTTGCATGATTCGCAAGTACAATACTTTGAACCGGCGAAATGGGTCGCCAAACTGCGCGAGATGAAAACCGACAACAACCAATTACTGTTTCATGTGAATATGGAAGCCGGGCATGGCGGGGCGTCAGGCAGATATCGCCGCTATAAAGACCGTGCGTTTATTTATGCGTTTTATCTGGATTTGCTCGAGCGTTAGAGTCAATACTGTACATACAAACGCCGCGGCTCGGTGAGTAGTGGCTTAATTGCCCTTAATACTATAATTCTTAAGGGCTTTGTTATTTATACGCCATTAAAAACTCGCTTGCCTTTGTCTTTATTTATTATTAAGTTTATCATCGACTTATCTTACTTTTTTGATGATTTGGCCAAGTGTTCGACATTTCAATATTAAAAAGCCTCTGTGGAAGTGCAACTTATAAACGTGACGAAAAGTTATTCGCGTTTGCTGCGGTGCAAATTGTTACCCGCACTGCGCAAGAGGTTAGTGCCAAAGTAAAAGGCACACAGGTTTATGATGTCTCTTTGATTTAACCAGTCTGTTTTCCAATAAACGGCAAAAAATTCAAAGTTCGGTGAAAGCAAATTCAGTGATGTATCCCTTAGCTAACAGTGTCGAAAGCATGTCACGGCAAATTGTTCGGTTTTTGTCACTACAACGATTTTTGGCAAGTTCTATTTCTCACGATATTCGCACACCGCTATCGCGCATTGGTTTTTTATTGGCTATGACCACCAAAGAAAATACTGTGACTCGAAAGATAAAATTGAACAAGAGCTGGATGAAATCGACCGCCTTACCGACGATTTTATCGAGCTGGCGCGGTTTGAAGAGTCTCATTATCAATTGAACATTCAACGGCAAAATTTGCAGCCATGGTTAATCGAGCTTATCGATAAAATGCAGCATAGCACTGACATCAGCATCAAGGTGTCGGTAGATGATGAAGTGTTCATTGCACACGATGCAAAATTTTTACAACGCGCCATTCAAAATTTGCTGGTGAACGCGGCAAATCATCAACCAATGGTGGCAGTGGTTATGGTATTGGTTTGGCGTTTGTGAATGTCATTGCCGAAGAAAAATACATTTTTGTACCGTTAAATGTCCTTTTTGTATGGCAGGTAATCCCTGCGGTTAAGCCTCGTCAAATGATTTATTTAAATATATTCAAAGCCTTAGGTGTATCTTGACTGTGGCACATAATCTGCATTTATTAGTTTGACATTCATTGTGCAACTAGGCAAAGCCGTTAACTGGCTGTTAAGGATTATTTATGAATACTCTTTCAATTTTCGCTTCATCTTGTGTGTTATTGCTTGCCCTTACTGGCTGCATGTCAACGCAAGAGCATAAAGCCGCGGTTAGTGATAACTCTGCCAACAGAGTCACCGTTGGCGTGGTACAAAAAGAAATCAAGTTTGGTATGCGAGGTGGCGATGTGGCAGCGGTGCTCGGCTCGCCCAATATTGTTTCCACCGATGAAAACCGTAATGAAGTATGGATTTACGACAAAATTTCGACTGAATATGCGCATTCAAGCAGCAGTGGCGGCATTTCCTCACTTATCTTAGGCTTTGGCAGTGAAGTATTGGCCGGGGTTGGTGGAAGTTATAACTATAAAGCAGGAGCGTCATCAAGGTCGCAGAGAACGCTAACCATTATCATCAAGTTCAATAAAAACGGCGTAGTTAGAGACTTTGCTTATCATACATCTCGTTTTTAAACCGTTTAAAACTAAGGAATGAAAATGTTAATCAAACACTTAGTACTGATAACGGTGATGGTTGTGGTTACTGGCTGTGTCAGCAGTAAGCTGCCTAAGGAGGCGTTTAAACTATCACCGACGTCACTGGAAGATAAGCATATGCAAACTCGTCAATTTGTTAGCGTGCAACGCGATGATTTACTACTTGCCAGTGCCGGAGTATTGCAAGATTTAGGTTATGCTCTGGATGAATCTAACTCAAAATTAGGCGTATTGTCGGCTTCAAAAATGATTGATGCTACCGATGCTGGACAAGTGTTAGGGTCTATTTTAGTAGCCATACTTATCGGTAGCTCGGCACCTGTGGATGATAAGCAAAAAATTAGAGTGTGTTTGGTGGTTCATCAAGGTTTAGGCGATAGCCAATCATCATTGGCAAGGATCACCATTCAACGCATCGTCTGGAATACTCAAGGCAAAATATCCAAGGCACAGTCAGTGAAGGAGCCGGAATTGTATACCGCGTTTTTTGAAAAACTGTCGAAAGCCGTATTTTTGGAGGCAAATAGCATATGAACTGTTTAACGAACAAATATTCTATCAACACTCTTGCTATGAAAGTCATGATATTAATGGTTATCGCTTGCTTTCTATGTAGCTGCGCCAATAAACCTAAGCATGCTTTCGAGATGAAATCTTCGCAAGTGCAAGTGCGCAGTTATCAAACCCGGGCGTATGATACCACCGACAAGGTGTTATTACTCAGGTCAGTCATTGCCACTTTGCAAGATTTAGAGTTTATTATCGATAAAGCCGATATAGAGTTCGGTGTGGTGTCGGCAACAAAACTGAATCGTTACTCTATTCGAATGACCATTACCATTAGAAAGCGTGGCGAGCGGCAATTATTGGTGCGTGCCAATGCCCACTACAATTTGCGAACGATTGAAGATCCTATGCCCTATCAAGACTTTTTTGCGGCATTAAACAAATCGACTTTTTTAACCAACCACGCAGTAGATTAAATAGGTATAGGGCGCAACAACCTACTGGAAAATGATCCGCCGGTTATTGGTTGTTTTAGTTGAAAATTTCATCAATATCCCCGCCCTATATCTCGCTATTTTTCATATGTTGACCTAATGTAAATGTATGGCTTAATAAAATTCCTAAAGCATCATATATCAAGCCACTAATACTAAAAATAAATTTAAGGTAAATGTTACAAAGGTGTGGCGTTGATTCAACAATATAAAATAGCGGTAATAGGCGCAGGCCCAGGAGGCATAAGTGCGGCTGCCCATGCGGCGGAATTGAATATTCCCCATATTTTGTTAGAAGCCAGTGATGACATCGCCAATACCATCCAAAAGTATCAAAAAGGTAAACATGTGATGGCAGAGCCAGGCATTTTACCTCTGCGTAGCGCAGTTACGTTTGCTGCCGGCTCTCGGGAAGCTGTGCTTAGTGAGTGGCAAGAAAATATCAAACAATTGCAAGTAAATATTCGTTATCAAGCGGCGGTTGTTGCTGTCTCAGGTGAGCAGGGCGCATTTCAGCTCGCTCTGAAAAACGGTGAGATGATAGCGGCTGAATCTATTGTGTTAGGCATTGGCGTGCAAGGCAATCCGCGGCAATTGACGATACCGGGAAGTGATGCTGAATTTGTGCAATACAGCCTGGATAACCCAGAAGATTATCACCATGAAAATATCGTTGTGGTTGGCGCCGGTGATGCCGCCATCGAAAATGCTCTGGTACTGGCCAAGCATAATAACGTTTACATCATTAATCGCCGGGATGAATTTGCCCGGGCAAAAGAGGGCAACCTGAGCCTGATTACTGAGGCCCTCGACAATGAACAAATACAATGCTTTTATAATACCAACCCGGTAACCATCGAGCTCACCCCTGAGCAAGATAACCCCGGGGTACTGGTGCTAAAAACTGACGCCGGAGACGTTCGTTTAGCCATTGACCGCATCATTGCCCGTTTAGGCGCCATTCCACCGAGAGCATTAATCGAGTCTTTTGGCATTGAATTTCCAAATAAAGACCCGATTGCAACGCCAGTATTGTCTGCCACCTACCAATCTAACGTTGCCGGTATATATGTGATTGGCGCACTGGGCGGTTATCCGTTAATAAAACAAGCGATGAACCAAGGTTATGAAGTGGTTGAGTATATCCTTGGCAACGCGATTAAACCGGCCGATCATCCGCTACTCGCCAACAAGTTTGCCGAATTAGGGTTTGCCTTGGAGGTGGATGACATATTAACCATGATGCAAGCGAAAATACCGGTATTTGCACCGCTCTCAAAGCTGTTATTTCGCGAGCTAATGTTAGATAGCCAAGTTCATCGGTTGCCAGCAGGCACTGAAATTTTTAAGAAAAACGATTACTCAAACTCCTTCTATAGCATTTTGCAGGGGGAGGTGGATGTGGTGATTGGTGACAGTGTGATTAAAAGTACCGAGGGCAATTTTTTTGGCGAAATGAGTTTGATCTCCGGCCGAAGACGATCGGCCACGGTCGTTGCTGGCCCGTCGTGTATTGTCATTGAGACGCCACGCCGCACCATGATCAAATTGCTCAATTCGTTTGCGTCGGTAAAAAGAGTACTCGATGAAACTTTCATTGTCCGCACCATTCAGCAAAAGTTTGCGGCCAAGGTGCCAATAGACGAATTGCTGCCCATTGCCAGTAAAGCGAAATTGCATCAATATGCCGCCAATGAAGTGCTGTTTGCCGAAGGTGACGTAGCGGATTGTTTGCACGTTATTCGCAGTGGCTCGGTAACTGTTGCCAAAAGAGTGGCCGACAAAAATATTGCAATTACCTATGTTGCCGCCAATAACGTCATTGGCGAAATGGGGTTGTTGGGTAATACCGTACGTTCGGCCACCATAACCGCAAGCGTCAACACTGAAACCATCACCATTGACAGTGAATCGTTTGCGCAGTTGCTAGAAAAATCCCCGGGCTTACGTGAAGCGATGCAAGATGAAATGCAACAGCGTCATCAGCAAAACGTCGAACTGGCAAACGATAAGCAAAGTGGCGAAATTTTATCGTTTTTGATGCAGCAGGGCATAGGTGAAGCCACCGATGTGTTGCTGATCAATAACGATGCTTGCGTAAATTGTGATAACTGTGAAACCGCTTGTGCGGTCACTCATGGTGGCACCTCAAGATTGAATCGCCAGGCGGGCCCTACCTATGCCCATGTTCATGTACCCACCTCGTGTCGTCATTGCGAAGATCCCAGTTGTATGAAAGATTGCCCGCCTGATGCCATACATCGGGGCGGTTTGGGCGGCGAGGTTTATATTGATGACAGCTGTATTGGTTGTGGAAATTGTGAGCGGAATTGTCCTTATGGGGTGATTCAAATGGCGTATCAGAAAGAACAAAACAGCAACTTTTGGAACTGGATGTTGTTTGATGCTGGCCAGGCGCCGGGAAAAAACAAAATACAACAGGGGGAAAACATAAAAACCGCGGTGAAATGTGATATGTGCAAAGATGTTAAAGGTGGACCGGCTTGTGTTCGTGCCTGCCCTACGGGTGCGGCCATTCGCATCAGTCCTGAAGATTTTATTAACGTCATTAATATATAAATAAATGCAATCGATACTCTATTACCGCAACGGTCGCTATTTAAAGCTAACAGTTTGGTTTAGCTTGTTATTCTCGCTTGTCTACATTTGGCATCAGCCCAACCAGCCTGCCAATGGTGGTACCTGGTTAGGCTACACGTTCGGCACTATTGCCACCTTGCTGATCCTTTGGTTAATGTATTTTGGTCGCAGAAAACGAAACTATTTTTCAAATAGCGGCAGCGTGCAAGGCTGGTTATCGGCCCATATTTATTTTGGTAGCGGCTTGCTCGTGGTGGCGACCTTGCACAGCGGCTTTCAGTTTGGGGTCAACGTTCATACTTTGGCCTATGCGTTAATGTGTGGTGCCATTGTCAGTGGTTTTTATGGTGCCTGGGCGTATGTTTATTTGCCGCTGAAAAAACGAGAAAATCTTAATATGATGTCGAGCGATGAATATTTTCAAGAGATTAGCGATATCGACAGGCAAGTAAATAAATTGCTTGGCGGCTTGCCCGAGCCATTAGTCTTAATGATCACCAGCGCCATTGAACAGACGTCGCTCGGCGGGAATTTAGCCAAGCAATTAAGTGCTAAAGATCACTCTTGCTTGATGGTGTCAGAAAACGTGATGAGTAATGAGGATCAGGCGACTTGCATCAACATGTTAACCATTGATTTAGCGAAAGCTACAAATCAGCAACTCGGCAGCCAACTTAAACAATTGATCGACTTATTTGCCAGCAAATCCCTGGCGTTAAAAATATTGCGCGAAGATATTCGCATCAACGCGTTATTAAAAATTTGGTTATTTTGTCATGTGCCGGTGTCCTTTGCCTTACTGGCTGCACTTATCGCCCACATCTTGTCTGTTTTTATCTATTGGTAGGGTGAAGATAGCATGCGCCTATTAATCAAATATTTAAAAAAACAAGGCGACAGTGATGTTATAGAACGCGTCATGGTGAGCGCGCATACGCTGAAAATTGGCCGTGGTACCAACCAGGATGTGATCTTGGCCGATGCTCGAGTTGCCCTGAACCATGCCAGCATCGTCCTTGAGGGATCCACATTAAAGCTCAGTTGTACAAAAGGAAAATATGTCAGCGTCAATCAGCAACGGCAAAGTCAATGCCTGCTGCAGCTGGGCGATCAGATTGAAATTTCCGGGCACATTATTGGTATCCTGGCGGGCACTAAATATTGTGATTATGTGGTCCAGGTGACACTGAATTCAACAGAGGTAGAGCCGTTAAAAGATCGTTTTGGCGTCAAGTTTGAACATTTAAATTTGCATAAAAGACGCTACAGTTGGTGGTTATTCTGTCTCACCATCGGGCTGTGTTTGTTGTTGCCGGTTTCCGGGTTGTTTGACCCGCAGTGGATGCAAACCCTGCGTAGCCAGCCGTTACCCGACGATAGCCAGTGGTTAGCCGGAGAATTGCGCAAAGCCCATAAATTTATCGATGCTCAGTGTGAACGTTGCCATGTTGAAGTATTTAAACCCAGTAGTGAGCAACAATGCCTGTCTTGCCATCAAGGTGACAACCAACATGTTAACCCACAAATCCGGTCATTTTCGCACCCGGATTTTCAACAATGCAACGATTGTCATCAAGAGCATAATCCGCCCGCAAGCCTGGCCAATTTTGCCGAGCAAATTTGCACCAGTTGTCATCGAGAATTACCGACAAGAGATGGCCAACCACCACGATATGGCGCGGCGAGTGATTTTGAACAGCATCATCCAACTTTTAAAGTCAGTATGTTACAGCCAGTAGTTAATGCTGAGCAGGTAAGCGATTGGTCGGTAAAGCGGCTAGTGTTGGCAGACCAGAACATCAAAGAGCAGTCAAATTTAAAATTTTCCCATCAACGCCACCTTACTGCTGAAGGCATAAAATCCCCTTCTGGCAAGGTGTTGCTAGAGTGTGATAACTGTCATCGAGGGGAAAAAGGTGGATTTAAAATGCAGCCCGTACGGATGGAGCAACACTGCCAAGGTTGTCATCAATTAACCTTTGATGTCGACGATCCTGAGCGGGTTGTGCCGCATGGTCCCGCTGATGAGGTGATCACCATGATGAGAGAATATTACGCGTTTCGCTACATTTACCAGCGCCTGGCGCAAAGCAAAGATGATAGCGCCGTGCAAGCGGGGGATATGTTTATCGTCAGAGATGCCAGGCGGCCGGGCGGGTTGCGCAATAAGGCGAAAACCAATGAACATGTCCTTAGCGAGCAAACTTTGCAATCATTAACTCAGCTTACTCAGCAAACTATCCGCAGCGATGCGCTGGTGTGGGCAGAAAGTAAAGCGATGCATGCTGCGGTTAATATCTTTGAGCGCCAGGCATGCGATATTTGTCATCTCGTCACTAAAGTCGAAACTGCTGATAACAACAAGCCAGTGCCCTGGCAAGTTCAACCCGTCGCCTTAACGGCACAATGGCTGCCGTTAGCAGATTTTTCTCATCAGAGTCATCAATCGATGAGCTGCAATGATTGCCATAACGCCAGTCAATCTGAATCGAGTAGCGATGTGCTTATCCCCAATATCGATAATTGCCAGCAATGCCATGGTGGTAGCCAAAGCCAAAATTTAATTCCAAACACTTGTATTGATTGTCACGGTTATCATCCGCAGCAGCGGCAAAACGTGAAAAATAACTACCACTCTAAACCCCTGGTAAACATCATGGTGCAGAACAATGGGGCGCAGAACAATAATGAACATTAACCGCAAACAGGATCATAACACTAGGGGGGTAATCGCCATCCTTTGGCTGTTGTTATTGTCAAGCTGTGGTGGCTCTAGTGAGTCTTCCTCTGAGCAATCTGCGGTTGAGCAAACGCCGCAACCGGCAAGCGCGACAACCGGCTGTACCGGGGAATGTGCGACGATGAGTTCCTTTTTGAGTCAAGGTGAGGTTGAACTAATTATCAGCCAGACCGTGGCCGAAGCACAAGCTCGTAATGTCAATGCCACCATAGCGGTTACCGACAGAGTCGGCAATGTGCTGGCAGTGTTTCGTATGAGTAACGCCGATAAGTTTGTCAGCATAAGCTCAACCGCGAATACCTCGATTGCACCGGTGACCGGAGGTTTGGAAGCTGTCAATATTATCCCCGATACCATGGCGGCAATCTCGAAAGCAGTCACGGCCGCCTATCTCTCCTCGGAAGGTAATGCCTTTAGCAGTCGCACCGCCAGTCAAATTATTCAGCAACACTTTCCGCCGGGAGAAAAAAACAGCCCGTCAGGACCTTTGTTTGGTGTGCAATTTAGCCAGCTGGCCTGTAGTGACTTTAATTCACGTTTTAGTGCCTTATTATCCCCAGGTGCCGGGCCATATCGTTCACCACTTGGGTTATCGGCGGATCCGGGAGGTTTACCACTTTACAAAGCGGGTACACCGGTAGGCGCCATTGGCGTTATCAGTGACGGTGTTTATGGCTTAGATAAAGACATCAGTGGTTTTGATTTAGATGATGATGAACTACTTGCGTTGGCGGGCACGTTCGGTTTTGCTGCGCCAACAGACAGACGCGCAGACGTGATCACGGTTGTTGGCAAGACCTTGCGTTTTAGTGATGCCCTGATTAGTGATCTAGCCACAGATCTTGTCAAGGGAACGCCAATGGAATTTGATGATTTACTCAGCGGGATTGGTGGCCTGGTTGCTGTGCCTGGTTATTATGATGGTGGCGAAGCCAATCTCAGTGCCGCCGGTGATGCTAACCGGGAGGTATTAACCGGTGTTGCCTTTGGCCATACCGGCTCGGGCATTATCC
Source organism: Thalassotalea sp. ND16A (assembly GCF_000764205.1). GTDB lineage: Bacteria > Pseudomonadota > Gammaproteobacteria > Enterobacterales > Alteromonadaceae > Thalassotalea_A. The sequence continues at coordinate 14,293 of NZ_JQDZ01000005.1, read as the reverse complement.
CCGCCGACCCACAAGTGTTTAAAAATAAGGGCGGACAAAGCCTGGATGCTTTTGTGTTTAGCGATGCAAATGACGTAAATCGCTACCCGGCAATTGCCGCCAGCGACTTTCCTGATGGCGATAGCAATAATCGATTAACTGCGCTTGAAGTACAAGAGGTAATCAACCAGGCGCTCGCTGTCGCCAATAACAGCCGTGCTCAAATACGCCAGCCGAATGGCAGTCAGGCCAGGGTGTCATTGGCAATTGTTGATAGTGAAGGTCATATTTTGGCGATGGCTCGTACCCGCGATGCACCGGTATTTGGCGCCGATGTGGCGTTACAGAAGGCGAGAACGGCGGCATTCTTTTCCGGCACTGGCAAAGCCAATGATGCCCCGGCAGATTTATTATCGCTACTCGCGCCGCCGTTATATTTGTCGGCGGTGCCGGAACCGGTAGATTTAGGGGCGGGCGTACCGTTATTAACCAGCCCAAAACCCGAGTTCAGCGACTATGTACAAGCCTTGCAATCATTTATTGGCATCGACAAAGCGTTAACTGCACAGGGGCCTTTAACCGCATTTTCAGACCGGGCAGGTGGTAATTTATCTCGGCCTAATTTTCCCGATGGGCCAGCGGGTGGCCCCCCTGGTCCCTTAAGCAAGCCTGACGGACAATGGAGTGTGTTTAGTGTCGGCTTACAATCGGATTTAATTTATAACGGGTTAATTCAGCATGTCGCTTTTGTGCTCGGGCTGGTCGCGGATGTACCACAAAATTGTACTGGTATTAGTGGCTTACAAGGAAATTCGCCGTTCGAACAAAATGACGCCATTGCCGGCTTGGCCAATGGTATACAAATATTTCCCGGCAGCGTGCCGATTTATCGGGACAGCGTTTTGGTTGGCGCTATTGGCGTTTCCGGCGATGGTATTGATCAGGACGACATGATAGCTTTTTTGGCGGTGGCGCAAGCTGGTTTGGCGTTAGGCAATGGTTTGCAAAATGCACCCACTGAAATTCGTGCCGATAAGATAGATATTCCAGCACAATCGGTGAGGTTGCGCTATGTCAATTGTCCGCAGGCGCCATTGTTAGATTCGGCTAAGGCCAAGGTTTGTGATGGTATTTAGACGGAGCAAATTATTGTTAACCCTTACGCTGCTAGTACTATTGCCGGGTTATAGTGCTGAAACATTTACTGCGGAAGCCGTTGGCGTAGAATCACCCTCTGGCAATAACCATGACTCCTCTCATGATCGAGATAAGGACTCCGCCATCATTCCTGCACATTTACTTTGTGGTGATAGCAAAGTGACAGCAACAAGAAGGCGCCCCGGTAGGGCAGTTGACGAGTATCAGCTGAGAAAGTGCAGTGAGCAAGACAAAATATCTCCCTGGTATAGTGCCATTGAACTCGGCCCTATGGTGCCGGATCGTTGGCGCATCGTTGAATCGATAGGGATCAATACCAATTTATGGGATCCCTATAATGGTCATAATCCGTTAAAAGGCGATTTGCCCATTTGGGGCGATGACTGGTTTTATAATGTTATCGCGATTTCAGATACGGTGCTAGAGCCGCGTAACTTCCCGGTGCCGGTGGGGAATGCGACGACCGCAAGAGCCAATTCGTTAGACACCATTGGCTCAGGTGATAGTGTGTTGTTCAGCCAAAGCTTTATTGTTGAACAAGTGCTTTATCAAGGCAATACCACCTTTCGGCCACCGGATTATGAGTTTCGGCTGACCACAGTGTTTAACTTTAATCAGCTACGAACCGATGAACGCGGTTTATTGGATATCGATCCCTCACAACCAAGCGACAATGGTCGTCGCCGTAGTGATAATTTTGTCGCGATTCAAACGGCTTTTATCGATAAACACTTGCGCAATGTTTCAGACCGATACGATTTCGACAGTTTACGCATCGGCATTCAGCCATTTAACTCAGATTTTCGTGGCTTTCTCTTTCAAGATTCACAATTTGGCGTGCGCTTGTTTGGCAATCGCAATAATAATATTTTTCAATACAATCTTGCCTGGTTTAAACGTTTGGAAAAAGATACCAATAGTGGCCTGAATGACGTTTCAGAGCGATTGCGGGATGACGAGGTGTATACCGCCAACCTGTATTGGCAAGATTTCCCGCTACTCGGTTTTGTCTCGCAAGCCAGCATTACTCACAACCGAAATCGAGAAAAAGGGCAAGTAATATACGATAACAACGGTTTTATTACCCGGCCGGCTTCGGTCTTTGCCGAGCGCTTTGCCCGCGATTATGACGTGACTTATTTAGGTCTTAGCGGTGATGGTCATTTTGATCGGCTCAACGTTTCCGGCTCGGCTTATTTTGCCTTTGGTGAGCAAACCAATATGCATTTTCGCGATGCAGAGGATGAAATCGAGGCTTTTTTCTTCGCCAGCGAAGTCTCAAAGGATTTTGATTGGTTAAGAGCCAAGCTATCACTCCTTTGGGCATCGGGTGATAGAGATGCTTTTGATCAAAAAGCTCAGGGATTTGATGCTATTTTTGAAAATCCACAGTTTGCCGGCGCCGATACCAGCTTTTATATTAGGCAAAACATGCCGTTAATTGGCGGTGGCAATGTGGCGCTGTCGGGGCGAAATGCGATTTTACCGGCATTACGCTCGAGTAAAGAACAAGGCCAGTCAAATTTCATTAATCCGGGGTTGAAGCTGATCGGTGTTGGTATCGATGGCGATATTTTACCCGAGCTTAGACTGTCGATGAACATCAATCAATTATGGTTTGCCGAAACGGCAGTGTTGCAATCGTTAAGGCAGCAGGGCGCCATCGACAGCAATTTAGGACAAGACGTATCGGCCGCGGTAATTTGGCGACCCTATCAAACACAAAATATCGTGTTGCGCTTTTCGGCGGCCATGCTTGTTCCTGGTTCGGGATTTGATGATCTGTATGGCAGTGACTATGCCACCCCGTATTCGGTTCTTGCTAACCTTATTCTGATGTATTGAGGTGACGATGCATTTTATCTTTAAATGGAACACAAACGGGCGAAGATTTTTGCTGTTGGGCATTGCTTTATTGAGTCTCAATTTCCTCAGCAACGCGCCAGCCTTCTCCAGCGCTGAACAACAAGTGGCACGCGATTACAAATTTACCCCGCCCGCGCCGCAACATCAAACTTCGCAGCAGGCGTTGTTAAAAAGCAGCGGTTGTTTAAGTTGTCACACCGATACTGACAGTTTAACCATGCATGCCAGTCCAGGCGTCATTTTAGGTTGTATCGATTGTCATGGTGGCAATGCCGAGGTGCGCAAGCCCTTTGCTGCGACCAAAGCCGATAAAAGCTACCAGCAAGCTTTAGCAAATGCTCATGTGTTACCCAGCTACCCAGAAGCCTGGCATTTTCCCAACAGTGCCAACCCGAAGATCAGTTATACCTTGTTAAACAAAGAAGCCGCAGAATTTGTTCGCTTTGTTAATCCTTCGGATCTGCGCGTGGCCGAAGAAGCCTGTGGTGCTTGCCATTTGCCAACGGTGCAAGCGGCAAAACGCAGCCTGATGGCTACCGGTGCGATGTTATTTGGCGCCGCGTCTTATGCCAATAACATCTTACCGTTTAAAAATTATATCTTGGGCGAAGCCTATACCCGGGACGGTGATGCGTCGGCCATCGCCGGTCCACCATTAAAAAATGCCGAGCAAGCGATGGAAAACCATGGCGTATTGCCGATTTTATACCCGCTACCGACCTGGCAAACCGTACCTCCAGGAGATGTTTTTAGAGTGTTCGAACGTGGCGGGCGCAACATATCCAATCTGTTTCCAGAAACCGGATTGCCGAACTCAACAGGGCTATTGCAACGCTTAGAAGAGCCCGGCCGACCGGATTTCAAGCAATCGAATCGTGGCCCCGGCACCGGCGGACGTATTTCGGTGCCGTTGCTAAATGCGCATAAAACCCGGTTAAATGATCCCTTGATGTGGTTTTTGGGGACCAACGATAATCCCGGTGATTTTCGCACCTCAGGTTGTGGCGCCTGCCATGTGGTATATGCAAATGACCGTGAACCACGTCATTCAGGACCCTATGCAAAGTTTGGCAATAGCGGCCAAAGTCAAAGCCTGGACCCCACCATTAGCAAACAAGAAGACGGTCACCCGTTAAAACATGTGTTTTCTCGTGCCATTCCTACTGCCCAATGCATGTCTTGTCATATGCATCAACCGAACATGTTTGTGAACAGTTTTTTAGGCTACACCATGTGGGATTATGAGGCCGATGCGCCAAGGATGTTCCCCAAGCAACAACGCTATCCCAACGATGAAGAAAAGTTTGCCATCCTTTCACACAATCCTGAAGGTGCTGCAGTGCGGGGATTGTGGTCTGATCAGGGGTTCTTGCGGGATTTGTGGCAGAACAATGACAAGATGAAAAACACCCAGTTTGCCGATTATCACGGTCATGGCTGGAACTTTCGCGCCGTATTTAAAAAAGATCGCAAGGGCAATTTACTCGATCAGGATGACAATATCGTCGAGCCCGACGATCCGCAAAAATTTGATAAAGCGGTGCACATGTCATCGGTGCATTTAGACGTGGGCATGCATTGCGTTGATTGTCACTTTTCACAGGATAATCATGGTAATGGTCATGTCTACGGCGAAGTTGCCGGTGCGGTGGAAATTGATTGCATCGATTGTCATGGCACGGTAGCTAATTACCCAACGCTTAAAACGTCTGGCCCGGCGGCACCGCCGGGTGGCACTGACTTGTCACTGCTGCGTAACCCCGATGGCCAAAAACGCTTCTCCTGGCAAGACGGTGACTTGTATCAGCGCAGCTTGATTTGGCCAGATAAGCAGTGGAAGTTGACCTTGTTAAAAGATGTCGTTGATCCCGGTCATGTCGAATACAACCCGAAAGCGGCCCGTGCCAAAACGATGAAAAAAGATCCGATAGAGCAACATTGGGGGCTCGATGTCAGTGCCGATATGTTGGCACACAGCAACGATGAGATGGAATGTTATAGCTGTCACCAGTCCTGGACCACAAGTTGTGGCGGCTGTCACTTGCCTATTGAAGCAAACTGGAAGGTGAGCAGCAAGCACTTTGAGGGTGACGAGTCGCGCAATTACGCCAGCTACAATCCGCAAGTGGTGCGCGATCAAATTTTTATGTTAGGTCGACGTGGTGATATCAACGGTGGCAAAATTGCGCCGCTGCGTTCCAGCTCGGCGCTGGTGTTGTCGTCGACCAATGCCAATCGGGAAAAAATCTATGTCCAGCAACCGCCTATTGCCGCCAGTGGTTATAGCTCGCAAGCCATTAATCCGCACTTCGCTCATACTGTACGTAAACAAGAAACCCGGGTTTGCAGCGATTGCCATTTGGCTAAAAATGGCGACAACAATGCCATTATGGCGCAAACCTTAGGCTTTGGTACCGACTTTATCGACTTTATCGGCTACCACGCCTACGTTGGCGGCGAGCAATCTGTTGAGGCCGTACAAGTCACCGAGTGGCAAGAGCCGCAAGCGATGATTGGCAGTTACTTGCATAAATATGCTTACCCGGATTATTTTCAACAACACCAGAACCACAATAAAGCGTTACAGCAGGGCTATCAGCATGATTCTTCTACAGTGCGTTGTTTGCAACTGCGCGGCGAATACTTATTTGCGGCAGCAGGGCAGCAAGGTCTTAAAGTGTTTGATGTTGCCAGTATCGCCAATAAAGGGGTGAGCCAGAGAATAATCACCGCGCCGGCCTCAACACTTGGCCAGGATACTAACATTAACTCTCAAAATGCCAGCTGCGTTTCACTGGTGACGACGCAGCCGGTGGCACCAGAGCGCAACCAGGGCGAATTGATGCGGGTTAACAATCAGGAAAAACCGTTCCATCCAATCTATCAATACGCGTTAATCACCGATAGCGAAGAAGGATTGATATTAACCAATATCGATACCTTAATGGATGGCGAGCCGCGCAATAATTTTTTAAGCAGAGCGCTAACCTGGAATGAAAATAAGCTGTTAGCCGGTGCTCGCCATTTAACCGTTGGCGGCCATTTTGTCTATATTATCGCCGATGCCGGCCTGGTTATTTTGGATTTGGATGATCCGTTGCAGCCGAAACACTTAACCACAGTAGCCCTGAATAACGGTCATGCGGTTGCCCAGCAATTTCGTTATTTGTTCGTCACCGATGATGACGGCCTAAAAGTTGTCGATATAACTCTGCCGGGCAAGGCATTCATTATTAAAAACAATACCATAGCAATCAATGATGCCAATAATATTTTTATTGCCCGCACCTTTGCCTATGTAGCTGCCGGTAAAGAAGGCTTGCTCATCGTTGATATCAACAAACCACAAGCGATAAAAAAATATCAAAGCTTCAATGCCCTGGGGCTAATTAGCGATGCTCAGGATGTGGTGGTGGCCAGCACTAACGCCTCGCTTTTTGCCTATATTGCCGATGGTAAATCCGGGTTAAAGGTGGTGCAATTAACCTCGCCAGATCGGCAACCAAGGTTTTATGGTTTCAGTCCAGAGCCGAAACCGCAATTAATCTCCTGGTATCAAACATCTTCACCGGCATTGTCACTCTCACGTGGGCTGGAGCGAGATCGAGCGGTCGATGAAACCGGTGGTCAGGTCGCGGTGTTTAGCCGTTTGGGCTCAGGGCCATTATCGCTAACCGATATGAAGAAACTATACTTGGATAAAAACTCACGGCCCTGGTTTGTTAAAGATCAACTGCCGTCAATAACCTCCCAGTCAACCGGGTCAGGCACTAGCTTTGGCATTGCAACAGCGCCATTAGTGTTGCCATCAACAACCGATTTAGCTCCACCCTATGCTGCTTCAACTAATGCGATAACAAGCGCAGCAGCTGCGGCGGCAACTTCTACAGAAACGAGCGTGAAGCGATGAATATGATCCGCATATTACTATTATCACTGTTATTTAGTCTTGCTAGCCTGGTAGAGGCCGCGTCATTAGTGTTGCCACAATTCGACAAAAACGTGCACTTAGGAGTGGCCAGTTGCGCGGCAAGTATGTGCCATGGCTCGCTGATCCAGCGAGAAGGCAGTGATGTTTTGCAAAATGAATACATCATATGGAGCAATTCAGATACCCATGCGCAAGCCTATCAAAGCTTATTGACGGCGACGGCGGTGAAAATAGCGGACAATTTAGGCATAGCTGATGCCGGGCAGGCGGATATTTGCCTGGATTGCCATAGCGATAATGTTAAGCAAGAGCTGCAAGGCGATAAGTTTCAACTCAGCGATGGTATTGGTTGTGAAGCTTGTCATGGCGGCGGGCAACATTACATCAGTAGCCATACCGACGGCACTATCAACAGGAAGCAGCATTTACAAAACGGTTTATTTCCTACCGATCAGCCGCAATCGAGAGCGCAATTGTGCTTGTCTTGTCATTTAGGCAATAACGACAAATATGCCGGGCACGATATTATGGGCGCCGGGCATCCGCGGCTGGCGTTTGAATTAGACACGTTTGGCGTGTTACAACCGCTGCATTATGTGGTTGATGACGATTATAAAGCGCAGAAATGGTCTGGCGATCACTACATCACCTGGGTTTATGGGCAACTGCAAGCGAGTCGGGCGATGTTAACGTTAATCATCAATAAACTTAGCAAAGACAATAGCTTATTTCCGGAATTAGCCTTGTTTGATTGTCATTCATGCCATCATTCGATGGACAAATTATCCTGGACCCGAAGTAAAGGCCAGGGCTTTAAACCGGGCACTGTGCGCTTAAATGACGGCAATTTTAAAATGTTAATCGCCATTGCCTCAGGCACTAAAATGGTTAAGCCGCTGCAGCAACATTTAACTGCTATAGGCAATGCCGTACATGATAAACAGCAGTTAACCGGGGCAATCGCCAAAGCCAGGCTCGATATCGATCACTTACAATCCTTGATCGAACATCAGCCAATGGCGCAAAGGCAACGCCATGCCAGGCATGTGTTGCAAACAATATTAGAAATGGGCAGTGATGGTGCTTTTGCCGATTATATTGCCGCCGAACAAACCACCATGGCCATCGATTTATTGTTTGAGGTTATTGAAAAGAAAGCAGAATTTTCGACTGAAATCTCAGAATTATTTGATTTAGTCTATAATGAGAATAACTATCAGGCGATAGCCTTTAGGGAAAAAATTAGCGAGATCAATAATCGTCTTAATTAAAATTAAAATTAAAATTATAATTTAAGGTACGGATAAAAATGACAAAAAAATTTTTACTCCTGATCAGCGTATATTTCGCCTGTTTTTGTGTCAGCGGGCAGCAACCGCCAAAATCGATTGATGCTCTTAAGCAGCATTTGGCGGCGAAACAATATCAGACGGCTTTCGCGTTGGCCGAAGATTTAGCCGATGATTTGGCCGGTGATGTTGAGTTTGATTTTTTAGCCGGTCTAGCGGCTTATGGTGCACAGCAATACCAGGCGGCGGTGTTTTCCTTTGAGCGGGTGGTGATCCTGCGGCCATCTTCATTTTATGGCCGCTACTACCTGGCCTTATCGTATCGAAAAGTCAATAATTTAGCCGCGGCGAAGGTCGAACTTAAGAAATTGCAGACGGCCACTGCCATAATACCGGCCTTATCGGCCGAACAAAAAAGTAAGGTAGAGCAGCAGCTTAAGCGGACTGAACAGCAGCTCAGAGCGGAGCAACGACGCTGGAACCATGATCTGATGTTAACTCTGGGATCCGATGATAATATCAACAGCGGCAGTTCTCTCAATGCCATCGAATTACCCGATGGTAGCCTGATCGAATTATTTGAGTCTTCAAAAGCCACCGATGATGAAGGTTATGCGGCGCGCTTTCATAGCAATTATCGCTATCCGATTGATCAAAACAAGTCGTTAATTTTTGATTTGTCGCTGCAATATCGCAACTATTCATCGCACAGTGAATACAAACGGCAAAACCTGGACTTTAGTGCGAAATATCAACAGCAACTGCTAAATGAGACATCATTTTACCTTGGCTTAAGTACCGCGCCGTTATGGTTTTCCGGGGAAAAATATTGGGACCAACATGCGTTGTTGGCTGGCTGGCAACAAGCACTAGACAGTAACAGTGGTTATGGCGTAAATGCTGCCATCGCTGAAATTGATCATTTAATTTTTGATAATCTCGACCTGACCCGCTATCAGGTAAATGCGTATTATCATTATCAAACTAGCGTGCATCAATTATTTATCCTTAACGGCTATCTAGATGATAATAAAGACGGGCTAAAATATAACGACAAAACGGTATTGGCTGGCAGTTACGTGCTCAGTTATCCCATTTACCATGACGTTACCGGTTCAACCATGCTGATGTACGAGCAACAACAGCATGATGCTCGTCACCCGTTATTTAATGCCTATAGTGATTCGTCATTGGCGCTTATCTCAACTAAAATTAACTATAACGGCTTCGATCAGCAGCTGTTGCAACTGGAGTTGAGTTATCAGGAAAAAAATGTCGAAAGTAAGCTTGAGGCGATGAAATTGTATGAATACGAACGTTTTGAAGCGAATGTTAAATGGCAATACAGGTTCTAATGACTATGACTAAAATGAGCATGACTAAAACAATCAAATGTATGGTTAGTCTAATATTTTTGTTGTTCGCCCAGCATGTTTACGCCATCGACGCTGCCGGGAAAACGATGATAGTTCGTGGTGAGGTTGCGGCCACCAATGTCGATGAAGGCGATAAACGCGACTTAAAAAGGCGCTCGGCAATCTTTGAGAGTGATTTAGTGACCACCGGGGTATCCAGTAAAAGCCAATTTCGGATGCGAGATGGTGGCATGCTAGCGTTGCAGGAAAGTACCGAACTGCTGATTGCCGAATATAAATTTGATCAAAAGACTGAACAGCAATCGATTGTACTGGATCTAGTTGAAGGTGGTTTGCGTTCAATTACCGGGGCGATTAAAAACAAAAAAGAGGATTACAAACTCAAAACCCCGACCGCCACCATTGGTATCAGAGGGACACATTATCAAGTGCAATTAGATAATGGCAATTTGTGGCTGGCAGTGTGGGATGGTGCTATTGACGTGCAGTTAATGGTCGGCAGCAATGCCGGCACTATATTGTCTCTTGGCGTTGGCGAGAGTTACTCTTACGCGATGATAAATAAAAATGGCAACGTACAGACATTTCTGCACCCACCAAAAATCTTTGCGCAAGGCCTGAGTTCAGAAATTTCTGAAGCCGAGACAGCAACAGCGAGCAATGCCGGCCGTATCAATAATGGCAGCAATAGCAGCATAAGTGACAGTAGCTCAGCTAACTTTAACTCGAGGCAGATCCTTGCCGCAATCGCAGCCGAGGAGGAAGAATTTATTTTTGATGATAATCTCAACTCACTCGAACAAATCGAATCCCCAAGCATTAGAGATTTAGCCTTGGCGAAACAAGGCTCTATGGTCTACAGCCAGGCTGAGGTATTTTCGCAATTAAATATCACTGACTTCTCCGCCAGTATGGAAATAAATTTTGATAATGGTTTGATATCCAAAGGGCAAATGTCATTTATTGAAGGCCGCGATCCGGCGCAATGGAATGCAATGTTTCAGGGCAACATGAATATTACCGATACCGATGTGCTACTCGATTTATCTATTACTCGAGCCGATCATGCTGGCGCCCTTGCCGATGGCTTTATTTCGGCAGAGTTTCGCCAGTTAACCGGTTTGGAAACGGTGTTTGGCGATTTTGAACTCACCGACCTGGCAACGGGTGCCAGAGTTAATGGTGCTTATCTGATCAATGGCCAGTAGAGCACGACGATGAAAGTGCGCTTTTATGGTACGCGCGGATCTTGTCCCACTCCAGGGCCGAACACGGTAAAATATGGCGGCAATACCGCATGCGTATTACTGACCGCGAACAATGGCAGTAAACTGATTTTAGATGCTGGGACTGGCATTCGCATCTTAGGCAATGAACTTATTCACCAGCAAAGTGACATTCACCTGTTAGTAACCCACAATCATTATGATCATATCCAGGGTTTTCCGTTTTTTAAACCCATTTATCAAGCCGGTAGACATGTTCATATTTACCCGGCCATTACCGAGCCGAATAACCCCTACGCCATTGTTGAACAAATGCAAGGCAGCTACTCGCCGATAGAAATAGAGATGTTAGTCGCCGAATTAGAATTTCAATTTCCTGATTGGGCCAGGCAGCCTGTGATGATCAATGGCTTTCGGGTTTATCGGCAAAAGATGAACCATCCGAATGCTGGCATGGCGTATCTGATTGAGTGTGATACTAAACGTGTTGCTTATGTGACCGATAATGAGTTACATGCGCCGAATGCTGCAACCAGTACCAGCGATTGGCAATCGTTTGTCAATCAGGTCGATTTATTGATCCACGATGGTCAGTACATCGAGGCGGACTTTCCCCATAAACTCGGTTGGGGACATTCATTAATCTCAGAATGTATTAATCTTGCAGAGCAAGCTCAGGCGAAAAATCTTGCCATTTACAGTCATGACCCACAACGAACGGATAGCGACCTGGATAATTGGCAGCAAAAAATTAATGCGTTGCGGTTAACCGTTAATGCTTTTATCAGTTTTGAGGGGCAAGAGGTTGTATTGTGATCTATTTTTAACTGAATTCTAACCGGGATCAATAAATATCAGTGCTGCACTATATCAAAAATAAAAAACACGCGATTATCTCTGGTCTGTTGATCAGCGCCATGGTGTTTTTTATCCAATTTTCTGAGCAAGCAGAGATACAACGATTACTGGCCCGCGTTGATGGTATTTTTTATGACTTGCGTTTAACGGCATCACTCAGTGATCGCAAAATTACTGAGCAAACCATCATTATCGTTGATATCGATGAAAACAGTTTGGCAGAGCAGGGACGTTGGCCATGGTCGCGTAATAAACTGGCCGAGTTGGTAACTAAACTGAGCGATGCAGAAGTCGCGGTTATTGCTTTCGATATATTATTTGGCGAGCCCGAGCGTAACCCTGGCAAAACCGTGGCGGAATATTATCAACGCCAACAGCTGGCCGTGCCAGAACAATTTCCTGATATCATCAAAGCCTTAGATGGTGATGCCGCGTTTGCCGAAAGCATTACCGCAACGGATGTGGTGTTAGGCATACTGTTTCATCACGACAATAAATTAAGCAAAGGTCAGTTGCCCTCTAGTGTCGTCGACAACGCAAGCATAAATGATTTGACCAAGACTATTCGAGTTTCATTTTCCAGTCATGAAAGCAACATTGATATTATTCAGGCGCAGGCTCCCGGCAGTGGCTTTATCAATGCCACCATGGATGAAGACGGGTTTATCCGTCGTGCTGCACTCATAGCAGAGTATCAAGGCAAATTTTATCCGTCATTAGCCCTGGAAACCGCACGGTTATTAACCTTTAGTGAAGAAATAAGTCTGGAAATTGTTGATATCGGTAAAGGCGTACAGCAAATCGCGGGGCTGCGCTGGGGCAATGAGCTTATTCCAACCGATGCCGCCGGCAGGGTGTTAGTGCCCTATAGAGGCAAACGAAAAAGTTTTCCATATCTTTCGGCGACAGACGTGCTTCAGGGAGATTTTGATGCTGCATTGCTGCAAGGTGCTGTCGTTTTTGTCGGCACCAGCGCCGTTGGTCTTGCCGATTTAAGAGCAACTCCAGTTGACTTGAATTACCCTGGCGTTGAAGTACATGCCAATGTGTTAGAAGGGTTATTGCAGCCTGAAATCCTGCCTAGACAACCGGACTGGTGGGAAGCTGCCTTGGCCCTGATGTTATTTTGCTTAGCACTGATTTGTGTGTTTTCTTTCCCTGCGCGCGGACCATTATCGTTAATTTTAACGGCAATGCTGCTGATGGCCGTGATCTCTTACTTTAACTTTTGGTTATGGTATCAGCACCAAATTAGTTTAATGCTAAGCACCAGTCTATTGCTCATTTTTATGGTGGCCGTGGTTAATTTGGGCTTAGGTTTTTTTAAAGAAAATGAACAAAAGAAAATGATAAAAAGCATCTTTGATCAATACGTACCGCCGGCTCATATTGATGAAATGTTAGCCCATCCGGATTCGGTCAATCTGCAAGGTGAACGCAAAGAAATGACGGTGTTATTTTCGGACATCCGCGACTTTACCAGTATCTCAGAGTCACTTGGCGCGGCGCAGCTGAAAAATTTACTCAATAGTTACTTTAGTCCAATCACCAAAACGATTTTTGACAACCAAGGCACCATAGATAAATATGTCGGCGATATGGTGATGGCTTTTTGGGGGGCGCCGTTAAATGATGCTAATCACGTAGAGAACGCATTAAATGCAGCATTGCAGATGTTAGCCATAACCGCTAAATTAAGAGTGCAATTTCAACAACAGGGAATGCCGCAATTATACGTCGGCATAGGAGTGAATACCGGCAATATGAGTGTCGGTGATATGGGCTCAGAATATCGCAGAGCTTATACGGTATTGGGCGATGCGGTAAATTTAGGCTCACGATTGGAAAGTTTAACCAAATTTTATGGAGTGGATTGTTTAGTCAGTGAAAGCTGCAAAAAATTATGCCCCAAGCATAGCTTCCGCTTTATCGATAGAGTACAAGTGAAGGGTAAACATCAACCGGTAAGCATTTATGAGTTATTGGCTGAGCAAGGTGTCGATTTTAGTCAGGAACAAGTTGACTATGAACGGGCCTACCAAAATTATTTGGCCAGGGACTGGGACAGAGCATCAACGCAGTTTAGCCATTTAATTGCAGCGTATAGCGACAGAAAAATATACCATATTTATCTGGCCAGAATTAAGGAATTCCGTCAGCAACCTCTGCCAGATAACTGGCATGGGGTTTATACCCATACCGCCAAATAGGCTGTCTTAGCGTTAATTGTTGTTCGAGTCAGCTAAATGCCACATTGCCGCCATACGATATTAGAAAATATACTCCCTCACCACCGTGCTTTTGGGTGGGATCTTCTCCAGTTTTGATGTGACCTTGAATGAACGTTTTGTGCCACTTGCCGCCATACGAAATTAGAAAAAATATGCCGTCATTCCATCATGCTTTTGGATGGAATCTCCATCAGTTTTAGGGTGACTCGAACGAGCATTTTGTGCCATTGAGAGACGTTTAACCTTCAAGTGTCAGGGCATACTCCGAAACAATTAACCACGTCATTGCGGCGCAGGCCGCAACCCCCTTTCGGATATAGCGTGCCTATAAACAATTGCTTCCTCAAATTAATTTCAATTAAGCTACAATTAAATTTCA
>NZ_JQDZ01000004.1 GCF_000764205.1 Thalassotalea sp. ND16A | reverse complement strand
AGTAATTTAACAACTGTCTGACAGTGCGAAGTAAACAAGTTTGTTTATTGATTTAACAATTAGCTGCCTAGCGGCAGCTAAAAAAACTTCTATTGCCTGTTGACGGGAAAAGGCTCATATGTGTTAGCTGATTTTACAAAAATTTTTCCATTACATAATTGGTAAGCACTTGACCGCGAATTTTTACTTGTTGCTTTTTAATTTCTTTGAAACCGAAATGCTCAAAAAATGGTTTTGCGGTAATACTTGCATGAGAATATAAACGAGTAATACCTTTCTTTTGCCCTTCAGCGAATAGTACTTGTATTAGGGTTTTACCAATGCCTTTACCCTGATGATTCCAATGACAAAAAAAATGGTCGATATAACCATCATCTTGAATATCTGTATAACCTACAATTTCGTTATTTAAAACAGCAACAAAAGGATTAATAGTGCTAATGCGTTTATACCATTCAGATTGGTCATAATCATCTGGAGCCCAAGCTTTAACCTGTACTTCAGAATAATCTTTAATATTCACGTTTCGGATTGTATTGAAAAATATTTCTCTTAAAACTAATTCATCACCATTTTGAAACTTTCTGATGCTAAGCATCGATACCTCCTTATCAACTAACGCCCATTTAAGGGGCTGATAATTGTTTGCTAAAATATGAAGGGTAGCGAAACCGAGCAAACTGTTAGCAGTCCCGCTTGAAATTCTTGTTATGTGTAAACCTACACTACACTTTGAACAAAGCCTAGTTGCATTAAACAAAAGGTATACATACCAAAATAAAACAAAGTGATGGTGAAATTAACAATGATTAAGCGGATAAAGCTTATTTTACTGTTTGCCCAATATACAGCAGTATAATTTGAGGCAAGTTGTATTTTACCTTTCTTGATTTGCATAATTAGCTTTATAAAAACGAACAATCCTAAAAATAAACTAATTATTGTCGCAGCTACTGTTAAAATTTGACTCATAATCCTGATTTACACATAACGCCTCATTAAGAGGCTAAAAATAGTTGGTTAAAATAAGCGACGAAGGAGCAAAAACCAACTGTTTTTTGTCCTGTTTTAATGATTTGTTAGAAGTTTTTATAGATACTCTCGAAACCAAGTAACCAATTCTTTATTCGCCTTTTCTTTGTTTTGCATTAAACCATGATTATCGTCTGGATATAGAACAAGTTTATGTGGAATATTGTTCTTTTTTAACGCCGCAGCTAGATCAATTGAATGATTAACAGATACACGCTTATCGTTAGTGCCATGTAGAAGTAAAATAGGAATGTTTGGCGATAAATCACTTACCCAGTTTAATACTGAACGTTTTTCCAGTTCAGCTACTTTATTTTTCTCATAATCAGGAATTCGGTGCTTAAATACTTTTTCCATTTCAGGGCGATAAGTTAAGCCTTTTAATAAATCAGAATTACCCGCAATAGTTGCTACAGCTTTTATATTTTTTACTTTTTTCACGGCTAAATGCGTTTGCATACCGCCGCGACTTGCACCATACATTCCAATACGTTGTTCATCGGCACCCTCAATACTTGGAATGTAATCTAATAATGCAGTTACATCGTAGACATCACTCCCACCAAATTCATCGTGGGCAGAAGGATTTTTGGTGAAAGTTCCACGATATTGACTACCGATAATAACAAAACCTTCGTTAGCAATAGGAAATAAGTTATGCATCATCGAGCCGAAAACAACACCACCAAAGTTACCATTACCACCACGGTTATAAATTAAAACAGGTAATTTTTCTTTTGATAATTTGGGTTTTATTACATAGCCTTTTACAATGTTTCCGTCGACAATATATTTAAAGGTAGAACAAGATAAATTACTCTGATAAAAATCGAATTTTTCCTTGCCGAAACGTGAATCGAACCGAGTCAAAGCTTGTTTAAGCTTTTCATCTGACTTTATTTTCCTTTTGAATTTTTTCTCCATGCCATGACGCCATGAAGCGTAATCAGTAAAAATCCAAGTAAAGCAACTTTTTTGATCTTTAACTCCTGAATCATTGATCAAATTTGATGCTTGAATGCTAAACGAGGAAATAGCTAAGGATATTATTAATAGGTATTTGTTCACATGAACTCCATGTCGGTGATTGAAACTTCTAACGCCTTGCTAAGCGGCGACTAACAGTTGGCTAAAATTAGCGAGGAACGAACGACAGGCAACTGTTATGTTTTTGACTGCCTAACCACATACCAAGCACTAAATAATGGAAATATAATTAATAAAGACGTTTGACCGAATAATTTATAAATTTTCCAAAACTCCAATCCTGCGACCATATAAACAACATAATTAAGTATTGATAATGCTATAAAAAATGAAATTAAAATTGTATTAAACTTTTTCCAAACATTACCATTAATACTCAAGCGGTACCCTAAAAAAACATAAGGTAATCCTTTGCTTTGGATTAACGCGAACAAACTTAAAACGATCGCAATGCTTACCCACACAATAGTCGGTTTAAAGCTAAGATATTCAGTACCATCCAACAAACCGAATTGATAATCCAAAGTTGCTGATAGGATTAACACTAAAACAAGCGAAACTAAGTAACGCCAATATATTCCCCACAATTTGAGAAATCTCCGATAGTTTATTTTAAAAACATAACGCCCACAATAAGGGGCTGATTAATAGTTTGCTAAAATGTGAAGCGAAGCGGAACCGAGCAAACAGTTAGCTGTCCCGCTTTATTTGCCTTGTTATGTTTACTCTGATGAAACAGAGACTTTTGTTGGTGATGTTTTAGCAAAAACCAAAACCTCTTTATATGTCATGCCATCGATTTTTTTCCCTATAACTTCAAAATTTAAGGGTTTGTTTAGCTCGGGGTTATTTAAAGCCTCAGTGCTAGTTAACGTATCATAAAAGTGAATTTGAAATAACGCGGATAAAAACTTCTTCTGCTCGGTAGAAGAAAGTTGGCTAGAAAGGTAATTAACTCCTTGTTGTGTTGATTCAGCAGAGCTGCCATCAAACACATAATCAGGTGTTGTTGACGCACATCCAGAAAACATTAACACTAATAAAAATATTTTGATTAAACGCATAACTTGAACTCTCCATGTAAACAACGCCCATTTAAGGGGCTGATAATAGTTTGCTAAAATGTGTAGCGAAGCGAAACCGAGCAAACTGTTAGCAGTCCCGCTTGAGTTACTTGATACTTATTGAGCCTTCTCCTTGAAGTCCAGCTTTAAACTAGACTTCAAGGCGACAAAACCAAAAGGAGAAGACTCAAATGAAATTCTATACCAATTCTCACAAATATTATTGTGGAATCGATCTTCATGCGTACATTTTATACGTTTGTATTTTAGATAGTGACGGAAAAAAGGTGTTACATCAACAGATTAAAGCAGATCGATTAGCACTTCATGAATTATTAAAACCTTATTTAGATGATCTCGTATTAGGCGTTGAATGTATGCATTGCTGGTATTGGGTCAGC
>NZ_JQDZ01000003.1 GCF_000764205.1 Thalassotalea sp. ND16A | reverse complement strand
AGCCACAGATTACATTCTTATCTGGATTATAAAAGTCCAAATAACTTTGAAGCTGGCAATGATAGTTTAGGATTTGATTTGAAATTGGTTGCTTAACTGGGGTGTGTGAAATTAGTTGACCAGGTCAATTTCAAGCCTTTTGAAGGTATATATATCCCCATACTAGCGAACCATGTGCCAATAGCAAGTGGCATGATAATGTGTTTTAAGTAACGTTATCCTGCTGTATTAAAATAAACTAGTACCTATTTCCAAGATATTGTTAAACTAGACGCTCAATCGGTCTATGCGTGTTATATATGAATTATAGCGAACAACAAATCATCAATCAGTGCAAACAATGGTTAGAGAAAATCATTATTGGTTTAAATTTTTGTCCTTTCGCCAAAAAAGAGTTTGTGCAAAACACCATCGTATATTCGGTATTTACCCATGTCGACATGGAAACCGCGTTACAAGGGGTAATAGAGGAATGCCAATGCCTTGATAAAAATCCTGAGATGGAAACCAGTTTGTTAATTTATCCGGATAATTTTCAATATTTTGAAGACTATCTTGACTTGGTTCACTTTGCCGAGCAATTGTTGATACGCGAAGGCTATGAAGGTGTTTATCAAATCGCTTCGTTTCATCCTGATTATTATTTTGCCGGAGTCGATGAGGACGATGACAGTAATTATACTAACCGTTCACCATTTCCAATTTTGCATTTGATCAGGGAAGAGTCGTTGGCAAAGGCGATTAAAGCTCATCCCGATGCTGCAGCAATTCCGGACAAAAATATTGAGGTTTGTCAGCAAAAAGGTGGCAAATTTTTTGCCGATTTTCTCAATCATATTAAACACAACTAACCAGCTTAAGCAGAACACAATATGCAATTAAGTCTCTATTATGGTGAATTTCTCACCATAGCTTTGGTACATTTTCTCGCCGTAGCAAGTCCCGGCCCTGACTTTGCCGTAATTGTAAAACAAAGCCTGACTCGTGGCCGGCAAACCGCACTATATACCAGTGTTGGTATTGGCAGTGGTATTTTATTGCACGTCACCTATTCATTAGTCGGGATTGGTCTCTTGCTCGCCAGCGATCCGTTATACTTCACCGTGCTATCTTACATCGCCGGCGGCTATTTATTTTATCTTGGCATTCAGGGCTTAAGAACAAAACCGGCAGCTGGCGGTAATACGCAAGACTTGGCGCAACATAAACCGCAAAGCCCAGGTAAAGCGTTTTTAACCGGCTTTTTAGTGAATGGTTTAAACATCAAGGCAACGCTGTTTTTTGTGTCATTATTTTCCATTGTGATCTCGCCTGAAACACCAACCATGATCCAGAGTGTTTACGGGATATACATGGCACTGGCAACTGCAATCTGGTTTAGTTTTTTATCGTATATGATGACGATAGATAATTTTCGCCAAAAACTGTTGACTAAAGCCCATATAATCGACCGATTCATGGGGGTGGTATTAATTGCTCTGGCGATAAAGCTGGTGCTCAGTTAAAACCGCTATGCTGCGAGGCAAGAATTAATCTTACATAAGTAATTACAATAGATAACACTATTTTTCTCGTGGATTTGTTATACTTGCCGAAATTTTTTTTGAGAACCTATTCTGTGGAAGAAGAACCTGTGAAAGAAAAACGATTCGTACAAATTGGCTCCAACCCAGAAAAAGCAGTGCAGGGCGATTACTCACTTGATGTACATGCGATACTAAAAGAAGGTTGGGCTCTTACCCAAAAAAATAAACAATCGATCCTTAGTGGACTCTCTTTCATTTTTTTAATGGGGGTGATCATTACTCTTGTTGCCAGTGAATACATGGGCGGCCTTGAAGAAATTATGCAAAATAACCAAAAGCAAGTTTCGATCAATTTGCTCGTTACCGCCTTGCTTTGGCCGTTTATCGCGGGTGTAGAGATGATGGGGATCTCGCATGCAGTAGGCATTAAAACTCGTACCGGCTTTGTTTTTGCGTTTTTAAAGCGTAGCGCTTATACCGCCATCACGGCATTAATTATTGCCAGTATCACTTCATTAGGTTTTTACCTGATCTTACCCGGCATATATTTAGCGGTAGCATTGTCGTTAACCATTCCATTAATCGTTGAAAAGCAAATGTCGCCAATGGCGGCCATTATTTTATCACTGAAAGCGACACGGTTTGGTTGGCTAAAATTGATGCAAATTTATAGCGTGTTTATGTTGTTGCTAATTTTAAGTTTGCTACCTGGCTTTGTCGGCGTACCGGCCATTATCTCGATGTTTGTATTTTTAGTTGCGTTGTTTTTTTTAGCGCCTTTTTATTACAATGTAAAAGGCATACTGTACCGGGAGATCTTTGGAGTACAAATGCAGGTTATTGATAACAAAGGTGATCAAGACATGTTTTTCTCAGCATAAAAGGAATTTATGATGACTAGCCCAAATCGAACTAAACACAACACCATAAAGGGATTACTGCTAATCGCGGTATTTTTTATGGCACTGTTTCCGTTTATTTTTATTAGCGAAACCGAAGTCGAGGTAAGCGAAGCCGATGTAAGCGATAAGCCTAAAAAAGTTACGGTTGAGCAACCAAAACATAATGTCGATTTACCCAATTTTATCGCCATTGCCGATATTAACACTCGTAAGCAGCAATTTTTTGATTTTTTAAAGCCGGCGATAGATGCCGAAAATACAAAACTGGCGAAGCTAAGAGCCCAACTAATTGATATTTCGAATACCCTGTCGAGCCCACAAACGTTATCAGCAGAGCAACAATTGTCGCTAACCAACTTAGCAAAAATCTATAAAGTTGAGATAACCGCCGATGCTGCGGTATTAAGCCAACAACTATTGTTGAAAGTGGATCAAATTCCACGAGAGCTGGTATTAGTGCAAGCGGCTAATGAGTCGGCGTGGGGCAGTTCTCGTTTTGCCCGTATTGGTTTAAATTTTTTTGGCATGTGGTGTTTTAAAAAGGGCTGTGGTCTAGTACCAAATGGTAGAGACTCAGGCCGAAATCATGAAGTCGCCGCGTTTGATTCATTAGAGCAAATGGTCAGTCGCTATTTCCATAATATCAATACTCACCCGGCTTATGATTTGTTTAGAACCATAAGAGAGCAATTACGAGACAATAATTTAGAGCTTAGGCCTGATGTACTGGCTACCGGATTATTACCGTATTCTGAACGTGGTATGGATTATGTCGTTGAAATTAATACCATGCTTCGTCATAACCACCGTTTCATTAAAGTATAAGTGTAGTAAATATGAAAAAGTTTCTATTCGCGCTCAGCGTATCGTTATTGGCTATTACCAGTTTTTCGAGTCTCGCTGTTGATCTTGAATATAAAGGCTTTTATCAGCGCCTTGATTTGATCAAAGAAAATAAATTAGAAAAAATCACCATGGGTTTTTATTTGGTCGACTCGTACAAAAGAACACGTTGTGAAATGGAAAAGGCAACCATGCTGGCGCAAGGAACAGAGCCTAGTGCTATCGCTATTGCCGATGATGGCCAATTGCTAGTGCCATACTCAAGAGATTTGTATGACAAGTTTGCTCTGCTTAGAGTGAAACTCAAAGATGAGTACCAAAACTGTATTTTGCAAATGCAAATGCAAGTGAAAGATAAGACGAAAAGTGACTTCAGTTTTGCTGAATTGGCATTAATCACCACGCAAATGCAACAGCTGGTTGATGAGTTTGGTTCATTTTTATGGTTTATGATGCCACAAGTGAGTGGTTTACATATCGAATTATCAAGCCCGGAAAACATTGCCTATATCAATGAAAAATTAAAGCCCGCGCTGGTTTGTGAACAAGAGAAGTGCAAGCTGGCAATCGATGCAGACAATCAATCAAATGATAAAGCGATCAGCTTTGACTTAGCGCCGAAACTGATCTCTCCCTGGATCAATAAAGAATAACATTCTTTATTTCAATTCGACAATATTGACCAATTCTGCCTGACTAAATTTATCTTCTTTACTCACGGATGCTGGGGCAATAAACGATTCACTATCAAAGGCGATGTCACCACCATTAACAACCCCGGTGTGCAAATCGACGTCTTTAAAGTTAAACAGCTGGTGATCGGCTAAGTGTGAAGGCACTACATTTTGCATGGCGGTAAAAATTGACTCGGCTCTGCCCGGGAATGTTGTTTCCCAATCGTTAAGCATTTGTTTTACATTTTGTCGTTGCAAGTTTGTCTGGCTGCCACACAAGTTACATGGAATGATAGGGAACTGCTTAAGTTGTGCATATTGTTTTATCTGTTTTTCTTTGCAATAGGCAAGTGGACGAATGACGACATGCTCGCCATTATCTGACACCAGTTTCGCCGGCATGGTTTTCGCCTTACCATTGAAGAACATGTTCAACAGCAGGGTTTCTATCATGTCATCACGGTGATGACCTAAGGCAATCTTGGTAACCTGTAATCGTTTTGCGGTGCTGTACAAAATTCCCCGACGCAAGCGAGAACAAAGGCTACAAGTGGTTTTCCCTTCCGGGATCTTGTCTTTTACAATGGCATAGGTATCTTCTTCAATGATGTGGTAGTCAACGCCTAGTTGTTGCAAATATTGCGGTAAAATATGCTCAGGAAAGCCAGGTTGCTTTTGATCCAGGTTAACCGCAACAATATCGAAATGGATAGGAGCCGAAGCTTTAAGTTTTAATAAGATATCTAGCATGGTGTAACTGTCGGCACCACCAGATAAACACACCATTACCTTATCGCCATCTTCGATCATGTTGTAATCGTTAATGGCTTTACCAACATGATGTCGAAATTTTTTCGCCAATTTCGCTTGTTGTTGTTTCGCAGCTTTTAACGCTAACTCTTGTTGAACCGCAGATACCGGGCTAGCCAGTACAGATGAAGGTTGTGACATGTTACGCACCATTTGATTAAATCTTTTAATGTACAGGGCGCGCATTATACCGAAGAGAAGATCACCATAAAAGCAATATAGCAATTCTACTAAGTTTTTTTCCGATTAAGCTTTTATGGGTTTGTTATTTGGTTTGGATACCGGTTATTTTAAAAAGGGAGATTGATAGCCATCGGGTTTTAACGCCAATAAATCGCAATTGAGTCTGTCGATTACGTGCTCAGCGGTGTTGCCAATTAACACTGCTGAAAGCCCTGTACGGCCAACTGTACCTAAGATCACCAGTTCTGCATCAATCTGTTGCGCCACTTTTTCGATAACATCTTCCGGCAAGCCTTCTTCAACATGAAGAAATTCATCGCTTAAATGATATTTGCTGGCGTATTCTTTCATCACATCAATATGGTGCTGTTTCATCGTATCGTTATATTCGGCGGCATCAAATTCTGGGATTTCAATGGCAATATTAATCGGTGTGCCGGGGTAGGAGTTAACAAAATGCACATCGGCGTTGATCATTTTGCTTAAATTTAATGCCTCTTCTGAAATTTTATCGTTTAACGACTGATGCTCTTGCTCTTCACTACCGGCATTAACCGCGGCCAGTATATGGCCGTTTTCTGGCCACTGATGCTCTTTAACCAACAATAACGGCACCCAGCATTTACGGATTAAATGCCAGTCTGTCGGGGTGAATATCACTGATTGCAGCGTTGGGTGTTGATGAGTACTTTTTAATACGACATCAAATTGACAATCTCTAACTTCAGATAAAATGGCTTCAAATGGCCGGTTATGCCAAACAACTTTGGTCGAAATTTCTCTGTCGTAATCCTCAATGAGATCTTTTAGCCAATTTTCTCTGCCTTTCACCACGGTTTCGCGCATGGTTTCGCGTTCTTCGCCGGATAACATCGTGGTCATTTCGTAGGAAAAATCATAAATAGAGAGAAATGCAGTAATTTTAGCTCCGGTTTTACCGGCGAGCTTGCAGGCACGAGTCAATGCCTTTTGCTCTTCCATTGTCGGGTCTATGATGACTAATATGTTTTGATATCTTTCCATTGAATTCACCAAGTGAGTAAATAATTAAATTTGCTGGCGATGAGAATAAATAGCTGAATGAATCAGTATTTAGTGCAGTCGCTATCACTAAGCTTAATCTGTTATCGCCATTGTTACAAATTTGAATTGAGGAAAGTTTGAATAGACACTAAAACATTGATTTAAATCAAGAAGTTATAAAACAATGCTTTAGCTACAATGAAGGCTGTATTACTGGGCAATTCCAGCTACTTTGTATAAGCTGTCTTTGTCTAAAATGGTGATAAATTTGTTTTCGACTTTGATCAGACCCTCTTTTTGGAATCTGGTCATCAAGCGCGAAATGGTTTCTATGGTTAGACCGATGTAATTACCAATTTCAGAGCGAGTCATCGGCAAAATAAACTCTATTGCAGATAAATTTCTGTTACCTAAGCGTTTACCATAACTGGCAAGAAATGTGGCAAGCTTTTGTTCGGCGTTTTTACGATTTAACAATAAGAACATTTCACTGTTACATTGCAGTTCGTCACTCATCAAACTCATCATTTGCGCTTTTAGCTTAGGAATTTTACTTGATAAGGTATCGAGTACTTCAAATGGAATTTCACAAACCATAGACGTTTCCAGAGCTTTAGCAAAACTCGGGTGATGCCTTTTCGATAACGCATCAAAGCCCATTAAATCACCCGCTAAATGGAAGCCGGTAATTTGCTCTTCACCCTGTTCAGAAATGATAAAGGTTTTAAAAGTACCTGAACGTATGGCATACAATGTTTGCAAAGGTTCACCGGCTTTAAATATTTGGGTATTTTTTTGAATTGGCTTTTTACGCTGAATAATATCATCCAGTAAATTCAATTCCGTTTCATTTAAACTGAACGGCAAACATAACTCACTGATACTACAGTTTTGGCATTTTATGTTTGTTGCAATGTGTATTTTTTGTGGCATTTTACGACTACTATTATGAATCCATTTAATACGTTGATTTTACTAAAATATTTGATCTAGCGCAATATTTAACGAATATAAGCCGTAAAAAATAAGTAAACCGGCGGTTACTTTACGAATTAGATCAGAACGTAACAGTTGGGTTACAAATTGCCAGCCTGATGCCATAGTTAATAAGGCAGGTAATGTCCCTAAACCAAAAGCAAACATGATCAAGGCACCATTTAACCAATCGGCACTGGCGATAGACCAGGTGAGTGTTGAATACACCAGACCGCAAGGTAGCCAGCCCCAAACCATGCCCAAAAGCATTGATTGTCTTACGTTTTTTACCGGAATAAGGTTTTTACTCAACGGCTGCAGATACTGCCACAACCATTTGCCAATGTGCTCAATGTTATTAAGCACAAATGACCAACGAGCAATATATAAACCGAGTAAGATGACAAATATTGCGGCGATCACTTTTAACCATAAAATCGGAAATCCTAACGATTTAGCGGCCAGTGAACCGGTTAAACCGGCAATTGCACCGGCTGTGGCATAGGAAAATATACGACCAAAGTTGTAGGATAAAATAAGCCCAATATTGGCTTTTGTTTTATCTTCTAAAGAGGCGGTAAGCATTGTGGTAATACCGCCGCACATGGCCACACAGTGGCCCGCACCCGCAATACCGATTAAAAATGCCGATAAAAAATCGATATTCATTTAGCTACGTTTATCTTTATCATTACTATTGTTAGCTGATTTGGCCGCCATCGATGTTTTCTTTTGTGCTGTTTTCGGTTGAATTTTTTCATCATCGAACAAGATACTCAGACCTTGCTTTTCAAGATCGTCAAATTGCTCGGTTTTGACCGCCCAAAAAAACAGATAAATCGCCACGGCGGTGAAAATGATGGCGATAGGGATCAGAATATAAATAATAGTCATTTAGCTAAGACCTATTTTAACAATCGTAATGAATTGCTCACTACGATAATGGAACTGGCAGACATGCCTAATACTGCCATATAGGGCGTAATAAAACCACACACTGCCAAAGGCAGTATGATCGCATTGTAGGTAAGTGCCCAGGCAAAGTTCTGTTTAATGATGCGGGCGGTTTTGCTGGAGATACGTTTAAGTGCCAATAAGCTGGTTAACTGATTGTCCAATAAAATCACATCGGCGTCACTTTTCGCAATTTCAGTGCCACTGCCCATTGCAATTGCTACATGAGCTTGGGCAAACACGGGTGAATCGTTAACTCCATCACCAACCATAGCAACGGTTTTACCCTGGTCTTGCTGCTCTTTTAAAATGGCTAATTTATCGGTAGCACTGCAAGTGTCAAAGCATTGTTTAAGGTGAACTTGTTGACGAAATGCGTTAACACCACTGCTGTTATCACCGCTGATCAACACTGTATCCAGATTTTTCTGATGCAAACAGGTAATGACTTCTATCGTGTCATTGCGTAAGGTATCTTGCAAATAAAATACCGCCACCAGCGTATTGTTCACCGTTAACAAACATTGCGCTTGCTGGTATTGCTGATCAATTTGTGTTGATTTACTCAGCCATGACGTTTTGCCTATTGCTATTTGGTAGCCATCCTTGGTTGCGGTAATGCCACAACCTGGCACCACTTCAACATTGTCTACATTTACTGCATAGTCTCGATATGGAATAAATGCTTTTGCCAATGGATGTTCAGAGTGTGCTTCAAGCGCCGCAGCCAGGGCCAATACGCTAGCTTTATCGTATTGCTGAGCAAGTAAAACTGTTTTTGTTAAGGCAAATTGGCCGTTGGTCAGGGTGCCTGTTTTATCAAAGGCAAAACAATCCACTTTCGGCATGGTCTCTAATACATGGCCATTTTTGATCATAATGCCGTCTTTGTTGAGACGAATTGTGCCACAGGTTAACGCGGTTGGTGTGGCTAAAGAAAGTGCGCAAGGGCAGGTAGCAACTAATACCGACAGGGTGATCCAAAACGCTTCTTGCGGGGCATTAACATACCAATATAAAGATGTAGCAACCGCAGTGAGCAATATTATTGCCACAAAGTATTGCGCAATTCGATCAGATAGCTGGGCGATGGCGGGTTTGTGTGCCTGCGCAGATTCGCTTAAACGGATTAAATTCGTTAAAAAGCTGTCGGAATTGGCTTTGCTTATTTCGATAATTAAATTGCCATCACCATTTACCGTACCAGCAAAAACATTCATGCCTTTGTTTTTAGTCACGGGGGCATGTTCGCCGGTTAACATCGACTCATTAATACTGGAAGAGCCGTTAATTACCATGCCATCACCGGGCAGCGTCTCACCGGGTTTTACAATCACCTGATCATTGACTTGCAATAGCTTGGCGCTGATCACTTGCTCTTGTACCTGCTCGTTCACAGTGATCAGTGTCGTTGCGCTTAGTGGCATCAGCTTTAACAAATTGGCCGATACTTCGGCAGCACGGGCACGGGCACGAAACTCTAAATATTTACCGATGAGCAGTAAAAAGGTAAACATTGCCAGTGATTCAAAATAGACCTCACCAGAATGGGTGATAGTGGCCCAGGTGCTGGCACAAAAGGCGAGAATGATGGCTATGGATACGGGCACATCCATGGATAAGCGCTTCGCTTTTAATGCCGTTAATGCACCGGTATAAAAAGGGAAAGCGCCAAAGGTAACGATTGGCAGAGTTAAGACAAAGCTGGTACCGCGAAGATAAGCAAGGTTATGTTCGGCTAAGTCACTGAATGCACCAAAATACAAGCCAAATGCTATCATCATCACTTGCATGGTTAAAATGCCAGAAACGCCGAGTCTGCGGATGAATGCTTTCGATTGTTGAATATTACGTTGTTCGGCTAAATTCGCTTTGAACGGCAGAGCTTGATAGCCAATTTGACTGATAGCAGTCAAAATTTCACTCAATTTAATTACATCATTATGCCAGGCAATGGTGGCGCGTTGCGTGGTGGCATTTACCTGGATTTTCTCAATACCTGGTTTTTTACTGAGTTGTTTTTCAATTAGCCAGGCGCAAGCCGCACAACTCATCCCATCAATAGATAAAATGGTCTCTTTGCCGGTTTCGACATCGAAGGTGAATTCACTTTGCAAACTCTCATCATCGATAAATTGGTTGCTACTTAGCTCGTTCGGTACGGTGGCATCAATTTTATTGCCTTTTTCACTGCGAAAACGATAATAATCTTCAAGGTTATTTTCGACAATAGCTAGCGCTACTGCCTGGCAGCCAAGACAACACATATCCTGCGCTTGCTCATCGATGAGTACGGTTAAAGATAAACCCGGTGGTATAATTTCACCACAATGAAAACAATCTTGACTCAAAATGTGGTCTCTTTAACTGCCGCTAGTATTGTAATTCAAAAGGGGAAAATTCCGCTTGCGGCAATGCTATTGTCGTTTGCAGTTTCCATTTATTATCGAATGGGGTGACTAATATTCGCCATTTTCCGTCTATGGTTTCGCTAAAGTCTTGTCGTAACCAGCCATTACCATCAGGGGTTAATTTCACGCTGAAATCTCGCTCAGCGAGGGTGGCATGGTAAAAATTAACATTCAATAACGGGAAGGTTTTTTCAATTCCGGTCGGTTTTAGTACAATCTCATTGCTGGACACTTGCATATCAAAACGAATGCCTAATTTTTGCGCCAGTTTAAATTTACGAATGTCTTGGTTGATACTTTTACCTTTTTTGTAATAGTCATCGACGACTACTGTGTCGGCATTAGTATTGGCGATAATAAACGTAGTAATACCAGCGATAACGGCCGTTAAAGGAAGAATAAAGACTAAATAAGCCCAGGGTTCTTTGTACCAGGGTGTGATCATAAACAATTTCTCAATATTAAAGCAGGCCCTATTTTATCTGCTAACGAGGATACAGGAAAGGGCGGTTACCATTTTCATCAGTTTAAAAAATAAAACCCTGTGTAGCTTCGCTACACAGGGTTTTATTTTAATTGGCTAGTTAGTCTTGGTTAGATAAACTGTATACGTATGCACTAATTACACGTACTTTATCTTCACCTAAAATACCTTTCCAAGCTGGCATTACGCCTGCACGACCATTACGGATAGATTGCTGTACGGCACGCTCAGAGCCGCCATACAACCAAACGTTATCGGTAAGGTTTGGCGCGCCTAAAGGTAAGCCCATTGCGGCACTGCCAGTAGCATCACTACCATGACAGGCTGCACACATTGCAAATTTAGCTTCACCTTTAGCGGCAAGTGCTGAATCTACTTTGGCTGCTCGGTCAGGGTTTAGGCTAAGTACGTAAGCTGCTACTTCTTTCACACCTTCTTCGCCGCCAACCATTGTGTCCCAGGCAATCATGCCCTGGCCAACACGGCCGTGTAAGATCGATTGTTCGATGGTTGCACCGTCGCCACCATATAACCAGTCGTTATCGACAAGGTTAGGGAAGCCAGTAGTACCTTTCGCATCAGAGCCATGACATTGTGAACAGTTTTGTAAAAACAAACGTTGACCAATCTTTAACGCTTCTTCGTTTTTACTTAGTGTTTCAACATCTTGTTGAGCAAATTCAGCAAAGATAGGGCCAAACCTTTCATCGGCACGTTCTACTTCACGGTCATATTGCACGTGTAAACCTGCGGCTTTTGCCGAAGCTACTTGTGCTTTAGAATCGCTAAGACTGGTTACGTCCTGGTTCGAGCTCTTCCAGCCTAATAAACCTTCAAAGTTACCTAAACCTGGGTATAAAGCTAAGTAGCCAAAGCCCCAAATAATCGTTACTAAAAAGAATGTACTCCACCATTTAGGTAGTGGATTGTTTAACTCTTCAATACCGTCAAACTCGTGCCCCATTGATTCGCCTTCAGGTACGCCGGCAAAGTTTTTCAAACACATGCGTAAAATCAGGTAACAACCAACTAAGGTTCCCAGGGTTAAAACGGTAATCCATATACTCCAGAAGCTAGACATTATTATTAGTCTCCTGTTTATCTTTATTCACGTTGTCGTTATTGTCGTCGTCAAAAATAGAATTAGCGGCTTCATCAAATGAAGATTTACGGTTTTTGTTATAAGCCCACAATACTATGATAATAAATAGTACGAAGATTAAAACCGTGAAAATGCCTCTTAAAGTTCCGTAATCCATAATTACTTCAACGCATGACCAAGTGATTGTAAATAGGCAATAAGGGCGTCCATTTCAGTCAGACTTTCCTTACCAGTAATACTCTTAGTGGTTTTAAACTCGCTGCCCGCGTTAGCAATATCATCGCTAGAATAAAGCGGAATAGGGTTACCATTCTCATCTTTATGGCTGCGGTTTTTCGTTAAACCATTAAATAGTTCCATTTTCGCAGCAGATAGCTCGTTTGAAACAGGCGTTTCAGCTAACCATTTGTACGAAGGCATGTTTGATTGTGGAACAACTGAGCGTGGATCCATTAAATGCGCGTAATGCCAGTCATCTGAATAACGACCACCAACACGGGCTAAATCTGGACCGGTACGCTTAGAACCCCATAAGAACGGATGTTCCCATACCGACTCACCCGCTACCGAGTAGTGACCGTAACGCTCAGTTTCGGCACGCAATGGACGGATCATTTGTGAGTGACAGTTATTACAACCCTCACGAATGTAGATATCACGACCTTCCATTTCAAGTGCCGTGTACGGGCGTAAGCTTTCTACAGGCGTTGTTGTTTCTTTTTGGAAAAACAATGGGGTAATTTCTACCAAACCACCAATACTGATGGCAGCAATTGTTGCCGTAAAGAACCAACCAAGGTGTTTTTCGAATTTTTCGTGTTTGTTTTGCATGGTCTGCTCCTTAAGCCGCAATTGCTTCTTGTTTTAAACTGCCGTCTTTCGCGCCGATAGTTTTGAACATGTTGTAAGCCATTAGAAGGAAACCAGTTACTACTAACACACCGCCAACAAAACGGATGAAGTAGAATGGGTAAGATGCTTGTAAACTTTCAACGAAAGAATAAGTTAATGTACCGTCGGTGTTAACCGCACGCCACATCAAACCTTGCATAACGCCTGAGATCCACATTGCAACGATGTATAAAACGATACCCGTTGTGTGTAACCAGAAATGCACGTTGATTAATTTAATTGAGTACATACGACCCTGATTAAATAGCACTGGAATTAAGTGGTACATAGCACCAATTGATACCATGGCAACCCAACCCAGAGCTCCAGAGTGTACGTGACCTACAGTCCAATCAGTGTAGTGCGACAGGGCGTTAACCGATTTGATTGCCATCATCGGGCCTTCGAACGTAGACATACCGTAGAAAGATAACGATACGATTAAGAAACGTAAGATTGGATCGTGACGAAGTTTATGCCAGGCACCAGATAACGTCATGATACCGTTGATCATTCCACCCCATGAAGGCAGGAATAATACGATAGACATCACCATACCAACACTTTGGGTCCAATCTGGCAGCGCCGTGTAGTGTAAATGGTGCGGACCTGCCCAAATGTATAACGACACTAATGCCCAAAAGTGAACAATAGATAAACGGTATGAGTAAACCGGACGTTCAGCTTGCTTTGGCACAAAGTAATACATCATGCCAAGGAAGCCAGCAGTAAGTAGGAAACCAACGGCGTTATGGCCATACCACCATTGCATCATGGCATCGATGGCACCAGGATATAATGAGTAGGATTTGGTTAAGGTAAGTGGAATTACCATTGAGTTGCCAATGTGCAACACCGCAACGGTAATAATGAAACCACCAAAGAACCAGTTTGCTACATAAATGTGTGAAGTTTTACGTTTTAATAGAGTGCCAAAGAAGACAATGGCATAAGAGATCCAAACCACGGCAATCAAGATATCGATTGGCCATTCCAGCTCGGCATATTCTTTAGAAGAGGTTAAACCCAAAGGCAAGGTGACCACGGCAGATAAGATAACTGCTTGCCAACCCCAAAAGGTGAATGCAACCAGCTTGCCGCCGAATAATGCTGTTTTACAGGTTCTTTGTACAACATAGTAAGATGTTGCAAATAGCGCACTTGTACCAAATGCAAAAATTACCGCATTGGTATGTAAAGGACGTAAACGAGAGTAGGTTAACCACGGAGTATCGAAGTTTAACGCTGGCCAGATTAACTGGGCTGCAATTAAAACACCGACTAACGTGCCAACAATACCCCAAATTACAGTCATCACAGTAAATTGACGTACAACGTTGTAGTTGTAGTCTATTTCTGTCAGATTGCTTTGACTCATATTAAAGGTTCCACATTTATAATTATAAAGTTGATGTGAGTAAGTTTAGCCACTAAAATTCCGTTCACTTGTCTATAAACGTAGTTTTTGTACCTAATAAGTTATAGTTCAAAAATACAA
Organism: Thalassotalea sp. ND16A; assembly: GCF_000764205.1. Classification (GTDB taxonomy): domain Bacteria; phylum Pseudomonadota; class Gammaproteobacteria; order Enterobacterales; family Alteromonadaceae; genus Thalassotalea_A. Next base: position 5,976 of record NZ_JQDZ01000003.1, on the reverse strand, counting down.
ACTGTATAGTTTGATTTTTTTGCCGGGTGCGATAATAAGGCCTACAGGGAGAATTGTCACGTATAACGTAACAAAATATGACCTAGATCAATGAAATGTTTCTAATTGTAAGTTTTATGTACAGTGCATTTGTTTTATATCAATTTATTTACTATTTTTAATGGCTTTTATGCGTAATTTTTATACACCTACAATTCTAATTTTGTTCATCATTGCTGTGTTTTTTGGCTATCAACTTATTGAACGTGATAAACCGCAAAATTATGGTCCAAACTATTGTGACTTTAGCGCTGGAGTTTGCGTTCAAACTCAAAAAATTGGCAGCTTTGAACTAAACGCACTGCCGAAACGGGTTAAAGCAGAATCGGAAATAAACTTTCAGTTAGCATCAAAAGATAACGCAGCACTGGAAATTCAATCAGCGTGGCTTGAAGGCAAAGACATGTACATGGGAAAAATCCCTTTATTTTTCAATGCTGAAAACGGCGTATATGAGGCCAATACATTAATTGGTGCCTGTACAGAAGAGCAAATGATCTGGCAAATGGTTATCGTGTTAATGATTAACAATCAACAACAGCGGCTAGTGTTTGAATTTATGAGTTATCGATAAAAATGATAACTCATGCGGTAAATGTTCTTTGGTACGAATTAACCGACCATTAACCCAAGGCTAACCAAAGCGCCACTCCCATCATCAGTGTACCTGAAATCCGGTTCATTAAGCGTACATTCTCCGCTTTTGCTAACAGCAGACCTAACGATTTACCGCCAGTAGCATAAAGCATCATACAGATAAATTCTGACACTAAAATGATGGCGACTAAGAACGTGAGCTGAACGGCAATGGGGTTTTCTGGATTGATAAACGGTGGCAGCAAGGAAATCATAAACGCCCAGCCTTTAGGATTGGCGATGGCGGTAATGAAACCCTGCAAGAACAGACCCTTACGAGAAGCTGTTTGGGTCACTTCTCTATTGTGAGATATCGCCATTTTGCCTTTTGATAACCACATCTGCACCGCCAAATACGCTAAGTACAAGGCACCAACAATTTTGAAAATACTAAAAATGGCAGGAAACTTTAGCATCAAAGCCGCCACCCCCAGAACCGCAGCAACGGCAACAACGGCAACGCCTAGTAATTCTCCATACATCATCCACATTGTTCTGCGCACACCTATAGTCATCCCTAGCGTGAGCGCTAAAGTCATACACATACCTGGGGTGATTGAGATGAAAAAGCATGTCGGGATAAATATGATTAAAGCTGCGTAATCCAATGCTATAAGCCTTTGTTTTAAATATTTTGTTTAGTGTTTATGGTTTTCGAAAACAGTGATAAAAGCTGATCAACAAACCACCCTCTAAAGGCTATCCCTGCTTGTCGGGTATATGTGCAATCCTCGGCAATTGCTCCCAGCATTGCTCTACCTCCTACATCCATGTCGTCGTAATAAACAGCATCCATGTCGTCGTAATAAACAGCATCCATGTCGTCGTAATAAACAGCATCCATATTGAAAATGTACAAAAAAATAGGTGAATTTCGAAAAACTCACCTAGCACATTTTAATATATATTTTACCAGTATTTGTATCAACTAAATATATTAACCACTTAGCAATGTTTAACTACTATTAGAACTCGTCAAAGTGATTTTCATAGGCCTTAATAGCATCATTTATAGAATCATAGTATTCGAGTAATCTCTCTTGAGCATGTCGGTGAGATGTTTTGTTGGTGCGTGCAAACCATACAGTGAGCAATTCAGATAATTCTTTGATAGATAAGGTTTGCATTGCTACTCCATAGCCAGTTGATAATCCCTTTAGATTCTTAAGTATATCGAAATCTTGACTGTTTCTTAGATTAATTAGTTATAAAAATATTTTCTTAAGATTTAAACAGGCTTGTTTTGAGTATAAGTTCAGACTGTGAATTGGCTGACATTTTTTTGAATATGGAATATAAATGCGCTCTAAGGGGAATGGAACTTTGTTGTTGGATAGTTAATTCATGCTATTTCTTTTTGTTGTAAAAATCTTTGAGCAGCGTTGACACTTTTAGCTTTTAAACAAATTAATTTTGATCATTAGATCGGTTTGAGAATTTACCCCTGCTTTTTTAAAAATTGACTGTAAATGACAGCGTAAAGTGTTATATGACACACCCAATATGCTAACCAAATCATTAAGCTTTTTCTTGGAATAAACCGCTTGCAATAACTGACTTTCTTTTGGCGTTAGGGCAAATTCAGCAACAATTAATGGCCAGTTAATCGAGTTTTGAAAGTTGATGGTAACCAAACAGCAAGGCACATTGATGTCATTAAACTCACTTTCATTTTTAATTGGTGCAACGGTAATCAATAACGTTTCAACTTCATTATTAATAACTATGGTTTGTTGTGTTTCTATGTTGCTAAAGTGATAACTACTACAAGACTCTATATATTGCTGTAACATTCGGTTATATATACTATCTCTAATTATTATTCCTTTACAGTCAAAGTTCACTACTGTTGATTGTTCCAGTTGTTTATTGGCAAAGTCATTAGCAATAATGACATTACCATTTTGCTCACAAACAATAATGGCGTTATCACTTTGATCGAGAATGCTTTTGGAAATACTCGCGTAGTCTTTATAGATCTTTAGTGTTTTAAATATATGCATCGCCCGACTCATATGCGGGGTAATAACTTTCATAAAATTGAGATATTTGTCAGCATAGGCTGAATCTGTTTCACCGCGGTTAATTGCCCAGACTGAATCATGCTTGCCATCACGAATTAACACTCCGCCTAAACAATGATAAGACCTTAATGGTTTATAAATATTTTGATAAATATAACTGTCTTTATAAAGGTCAATATCAATATAATCATTAACACAAAAGGCTTCCCCTTCAACCTTTTCTTTGGTCACTTTATAATAAGGTTCATTAAAGGTTTGTTTTTGGTATTCCAGTAAAACTTTAGGGTCAAAGTCGAAATTGGTCTGAAAATTCATTACTTGGGGTTTAGGTTCATCTATTTTTTGCATATACAAAAATGCTTTATTTGATTTGGTAATCTCAATGATTTGTTTTAAGGCGTGAGTCCAGTTGTTAGAAAGGGCACAACCGTAAATATCACCTATCAAGGATGACAATTTAGTATTCGTTAAAGGCAGGTCAAGTTGCGTTTTGTTGGTTGAGTTAAAAGCGTCCATACTTCAAATGTCCTGCATGAAACCTTACAAAAATATTAGTTCAACAATGCCAATAATTCAATTTTCGATGCAAAAGGTGGAGCAGTGTTTAGGGCAAATTAACATTGTTGATCATCACGATACTCTTCGAAGGCGTTATTTTTAACTCGCAAATCTTTGGCGTGTTTTCTACCGGACATAAAAAAACCTAACATCTTGTAGTGGTTTATTTTTACGAATATCGGTTTACAGATGTGTCTAATTAATGTGCAGGGAAAGGGGCAAGCAAGTTAATTTAAGCCTGACTTGCCCTTCTAATAAGTTAATTACTGGCAATCATAATAGTTTTGATAATCGTTTCCTCATCATCATTGCTTGCCAAATCGGTAATGCTGACTTTATCGAGTTCTAAACGATTTTTTTTATGGGTTAACCGGTTTAAATAATAAGCGGTATCTGCTGCACCAAATCTGGCGGCAAACTGATTAATCGGCAGATTATTACAAGTTAAGTTGTTAATAAGAGCTCTTTTACGAGTATGACTGAATGGCAACGACCGCCTTAGTTTTGATAAATCATTTTCTCCAGCCTGGATACACCTTATTGTATTTGCCGAAGCGTCACCGGCAACAAATACATATTTTATTTTTTGTGCCTTGACTACACCTGAAAAAACAAACACAAAAATCGCAGAAATAATAACTAAAATTTGAAGTTTCATAATTAACATCCTTACCCATCATTAACATTAATTGATAGGAACAATTAAGCTGCATATATTGCTCCAGATTGAAAACCCTTTTATTTTCATGGTGTTAATTTATTTCACTTCGGTGTTTGTTTAAATAGCCGACTAATACATTTGTATTACTCTCAAACGTCCAAATTAAGTATTTTGTTTTAATTCAAAGGGGAGTCTTATCAGGTTATCAATATAAATAATTTCTAAGATTGAAAAGGTGTAAAGAGTTTCGTCTAATACAAATGCATTAAATAATGATCTTGGACGATAAACATCTGGCTTAACAATACCTTTTTCGAACAGTTATCAGAATGAAGTTATTGCTAAGAGTGTATGGACTGGTTTAAAGTTTATGAATCGTTACTTGAAACAAATCTGTGGACAAGGGAAAGTTTTGCTCGAACAATACCAAGCAGAGGGATACGCCATTATTAAAGGGTTGTTTACGCCAACACAGCTCAACACCGTGCAAACCGTGCTTTCGATTTTTCATCGTAACTGGCAGAAGGCGAATCAAGCATTTTATCAGCAACACGCGATTAACAGTGCATACCTTACGGCAAAACAACATCTGAATGATGAACAACGCCTTATGTTGTTTGAATTCATCTGTTCTGACAAACTTGTCGCAATCGCCGAGAAGGTGATTAAGAATCCGGCATTTTTAAATACCCAGTTATTCTTCGATCCGGCTAACTCTGAGAAAAATAATTATTGGCATCGCGACATACAATACGATTTTAGTCACCGGCAACAAAAAGCTATGCTTGAATCTGGCCCGAGCATGCCACACTTCCGAATTCCACTCACCAGCGAAAAAGGCGTTGAAGTGATCCCTGGTTCACACAAACGATGGGACACTCCAAAAGAGTTGGAGGTGAGAATTGAAGCAAATGGTAAACACAGCTATGACGACCTGCCTAATAGTCGAATACTGGAAGTTGAGCGTGGTGATTTACTGATCTTCTCGGCTAAAATGCTACACCGCGGTGTATATGGCAACAATCGGTTTGCACTCGATATATTGCTTGTAGATGATGACTCTGCCAATCTCCGGTCTGTATCTCAAGACTGTCTGCCGGACAGAAAAATGTTTGAAAGACTGGCAAATCCTATCGTTTTCGAAAGGGCGATGAAGGCTAGAAGGACTAAGGACTAAGGACTAAGGACTAAGGACTAAGGGCTAAGGTTTGAGTGTGTAGGCCCCCGGTTCAGTGAACACCTTTTTAAATGACTGATAACAGCTAGTGGTTGAACTTAATATTGTCTATTAAAGGTAACACTATCTATAGTTAGTTATCCATGATCATTAAAGAGCGTAACTTTTGCCGGTGAAGATCACCTTTCAAGGTGTATTACCAGAATTAAGCGGCTTCAAGCATGCTGACAAAGTAACTCATGCCATTTATGGTGTTGTCATCGGTGTTATTGCAGCATTCTTTGCGGTAAAGCTTGGTTTGCCTCCCTATTGGGTAGCATTAACCGCTGCCAGCATTGCCGGGGTGGGTAAAGAAATCTACGATGCTAAGGTTCGCAAAGTTGAGTGGGATATTTGGGATATCATTGCAACCATATCATTACCACTTATCGCCATACTGTTTAAAGATGGCTCCTCAACCTGGACTTGAACCAGGGACAAACGCTGGTTTTAATAAGAGCACAGTCCGTTGCTTAAATACCAAGTTGATTAAATATCTGGTCATTTTTAATGGTTAAATCGAATAACTACTGCTTTATAAAATTGATAAGTAGAATAACTACTTACTAAATTTTATGCATTGTATTTATCCGTTTTTCCTCATGAAAAGTAGCCCACATACTTAATCAAATTGGTATAACAACTGAGCTATTGAGGAATTAATTTTAAACTCACAGAAAGCAAAAAGGCCTGCACGATATGCAGGCCTTCTTTTATATGGCTCCTCAACCTGGACTTGAACCTGGGAGGAACGGCGATTTTAATATAGTCAGTCCGTTGCGCTTGGCAACATCTCTATATTAAAACCACTTTAATATGGCTCCTCAACCTGGACTTGAACC
>NZ_JQDZ01000002.1 GCF_000764205.1 Thalassotalea sp. ND16A | reverse complement strand
GTGAACACCGATTCCGGAAAATCATGAAAAAGTGTTCACGATGAAACCGGAATGACTGTTCACGTTAAACCAGAATAGGTGTTCACGATGGGCCGGAATGACTGTTCACGATGCTCCGGAATATGCAGGTAGTATGTATGTCCATATAAAAAAAGGCCGGCAGACTGAAAAGTTTACCGGCTTTTTGCTATTGGTATATTCGATTATTTGCTTTGAATGGCACTTTGCAAAACATCCAATATTTCTTTACTTTGCTGCAAATTCACACAGGCGTCAGTAATACTTTGGCCGTAAATTAAATCGTTTACATCAACCACTTTTTGATTACCTTCGACCAAGAAACTCTCAATCATTACGCCGAAGATATTGCTTGAGCCGGCCTTGATTTGTTCGGCCAAGTCCATCGACACATTAAGTTGTTTATTGTGATTTTTTTCACTGTTGCCATGGCTGCAATCTACCATAATGCTTGCGGTAAGTTTGGCGTTGTCTAATTGCTGGCAGGCACTGGCGATGTCTTCTTTGCCATAATTGGGTACCTTGCCACCGCGCAGGATCACATGCGCATAAGGATTACCCGAGGTACGATAAATACACATTTGCCCGGTTTTATCCGGAGAGTACAACACATGCGGTACGCGTGAGGCATGAATCGCATCGATGGCAATTTTTACGTTGCCGTCGGTGCCGTTTTTAAAGCCAACCGGGCAAGAAAGGGCTGAGGCCAGTTCACGGTGCACTTGCGATTCGGTAGTTCTGGCACCAATAGCGCCCCAGCTGATCAAGTCTGAAATATATTGACCGGTGACCATATCTAAAAATTCAGTGGCAGCAGGTAAACCCATCTCATTAATTTTCACTAATAAGTCACGGGCTAAATGTAAGCCTTTTTCGACATTGAATGATTTGTCTAAATCGGGATCGCTAATTAAGCCTTTCCAGCCCACTGTGGTCCGCGGTTTTTCAAAATACACCCGCATCACGATATACAATTCGTCTTTGTACTGCTCTTGAAAAACCTTTAGCTTTTTCGCGTAATCGAGTGCCGCTTCAGGATCGTGTATTGAACAGGGGCCGATCACTACCAATAATCGTTTATCTTCACCGTTAATGATACTTTCAATATCTTTTCGAGATTGAATAATAAACTCGGCAACATCATCCGACATCGGGATATCGCGAGCAAGCTGTGCCGGTGAAATTAAATGATCGATCAGTGAGGTACGAAATTCATCCGTTTTTATGGTCATGTAAGTTCTTTACTTTTATACTAATTCTGCCGCTAATATAAGAAAAAACGGCTGCCAAGGGAACCGTTTTCTTATATTTATATGATCTTAGGGCGTATTGACCTTTCCAATGCAATTTTGCAGCAAATTATTTGTTATTTTTACAAGGCAGTTGCTGTGAAGTATAGTCAGCTATACGAATTGCAACTAACGCAGTAGAAATGACAAATAATTGCTGCCCTTCGGGGTCAATCTAAACCCATCCTGCTCAGCGTTACTTGTCTTTTACATGGAACAACCATGCTTCTATCCAAGTGCCTTGAGCAGAACGCGTTTAGTTTGACCAAAATTTGTATTGGAAAGACCAACACGCCCTTACTAATTTTAGTATTTATATCGCTGTAAGCCAGTTTCCGATAAAATTTTCGCCGAGATCTCTTCCACCGAAAGCTTAGTGGTGTTGATAAACGGGATTTTTTCTTTTTTATACAATTTCTCTACTTCCCGTATTTCCATTCTGCATTGTCTGGCTGACGAGTACTTGGAGTTGGCCATGCGTCCATCTCTGATCTCATGTAATCTGTCTGGAGCTATGCTTAAGCCGAAAATCTTCTTTTTGTGCTTTTTCAAAAACGGTGGCAAGCCTAACTCATCCATATCATCGTCGGTGAAAGGGTAGTTGGCGGCTTTTACTCCGTATTGCAGCGCCAGATATAAACTGGTTGGGGTTTTGCCCGAACGCGATACGCCCACCAGAATAACATCGGCATGTTCGTAGTTGGTCACCTGCGTACCATCGTCATTAGCCAGAGCAAAATTTACCGCATCGATGCGGTAATCGTAACTGTTTTCATGAATGGAGTGGGTGCGATGGGCTTTCGGTTTTGCCTGGATGCCTAATTGCTGCTCCACCGGGTTAACAAAGTGCTCAAGAAAGTTATAAATCAGGCCATCACAAGTGTCGATAACTTCGCGGGTGTCCGGGTTAACAAACGTATGGAATACGAAGGGTTTTTCACCGGTTCGCTTATAAGTTAGATTAATTTGTTTTTTTACTTCTTCGGCCTTTTCGATAGTCTCAACAAACGGAATGGTAATGTGTTCGAACTCAAGCGGAAATAATGACAGTAGAGCATGGCCAAAAACCTCTGAGGTGATGGCGGTACCATCGGAAATGTAAAAAGCTGCGCGCATTTGGTAATCACTTATAAAAACTTTCTTATTTAGTTTTAGTTTAGCGTTTTAGGGTGTAGAATGTCGACGAATTTTCCGAGTTATTAACGAATAACTCTTTCATTATAATTGAATATTCTTGTTAGGAGAAGCACGTGCAAGAGAATGTACTTTGGTATCAAGACCTGGGTATGGGTGATGTAGACCGCGTCGGTGGTAAAAATGCATCACTTGGTGAAATGATCAGCAACCTTGCCAATGTTGGTGTACAAGTCCCCGGCGGTTTCGCCACCTCAGCCTTTGCCTTTAATGAGTTTTTAGAGCAATCAGGCCTTAACGAAAAAATCCATACTGAGTTAGACTCTCTCGATGTTGATAACATCGCGGCATTAACCGAATGTGGTGAAAAAATTCGTAACTGGATCATCGAAACGCCATTCTTACCTGAGATGCAAAAAGATATAGAACAAGCCTATGCCCATCTGGCTGGTGAGTTTTCTGCTGAAGCATCATTTGCCGTTCGTTCATCGGCAACGGCTGAAGATATGCCAGATGCTTCCTTTGCTGGCCAACAAGAAACCTTTTTAAACGTGCGTGGTTTTGACGCGGTAATGACTGCCATTAAGCATGTATTTGCCTCACTTTTTAATGACCGTGCAATTTCTTACCGCGTACATACTGGCTACGACCACCGTGGTGTAGCATTATCTGCGGGTATCCAACGCATGGTTCGTTCAGACATCGCATCGTCTGGCGTGATGTTTACCATAGATACCGAGTCTGGTTTTGAAGACGTGGTATTTATCACTTCAAGCTTCGGCTTAGGTGAAATGGTAGTACAAGGAGCAGTAAACCCTGATGAGTTTTACGTTCACAAACCTACACTAGCTGCCGGTAAACCAGCAGTATTGCGTCGTAATATTGGCTCGAAAGCGATTAAGATGATTTACGCCGATAACCCAGAGCACGGCAAGCAAGTCGATATTGTTGATATTGAAGAACGGGTTTCGAATACGTTTTCTATCAATGATGCCGAGATTGAAGAATTAGCCAAACAAGCAGTGATCATTGAAAAACATTACGGTCGTCCAATGGACATCGAATGGGCCAAAGATGGTTTAGACGGAAAATTGTACATAGTACAAGCCCGCCCTGAAACCGTACGCAGCCGCGAAAGTGCCAACGTAATGGAACAATTCCAGTTACAAGACAAATCGAAAGTGATTTGTGAAGGCCGTGCCATTGGTCAAAAAATTGGTAAAGGTAAAGTAAAAATTCTTGCCTCTATTGATGAAATGGACAAAGTATTGCCGGGTGACGTATTAGTTACCGACATGACCGACCCTGATTGGGAACCTATCATGAAACGCGCTTCTGCTATTGTCACTAACCGTGGCGGTCGCACCTGTCATGCTGCCATTATTGCTCGTGAAATGGGTATTCCTGCGGTAGTAGGTTGTGGTGATGCTACTAGCAAAATTGCTAACGGTAGCGAAGTAACGGTTTCTTGTGCCGAAGGTGATACGGGTTATATCTACGAAGGTCAGTTAGATTTTACCGTAACCACGTCTGAAATTGATAATATGCCTGCGATTCCGCTGAAAGTGATGATGAACGTGGGTAACCCTGACCGAGCATTCTCATTTGCTCGTTTACCACACGCTGGTATCGGCTTGGCCCGGGTTGAGTTTGTTATCAATAAAATGATCGGTGTGCACCCAAAAGCACTGTTGAATTTTGATAATGAGTCGGCAGATTTACAAGCTGAAATTTCAGATATCATTGCCGGTTATGAATCACCGCGTGAATTCTATGTAACCAAACTCACCGAAGGTATTTCTACGCTTGCTGCCGCATTTTCTCCTGAGACAGTGATTGTGCGAATGTCTGATTTCAAATCAAACGAATACGCCAACCTGGTGGGTGGTGATATCTACGAGCCGGAAGAAGAAAATCCGATGATAGGTTACCGTGGCGCGTCACGTTATATTTCAAAAGATTTTCGTGAATGTTTCGCTATGGAATGTGACGCCATTAAACGGGTTCGCAATGACATGGGCTTAACCAACGTTGAGGTGATGATCCCATTCGTACGCACCTTAGAAGAAGCTGAGCAAGTGATTGCAATTTTGGCGGAAAACGGTTTGGTTCGTGGCGAAAATGGTTTACGCATTATCATGATGTGTGAACTACCATCGAATGCCTTGTTGGCCGATCAATTTTTGGATCACTTCGACGGTTTCTCTATCGGTTCAAATGACTTAACCCAGTTAACACTTGGTTTAGACCGTGATTCTGGATTGATTGCCCACTTGTTTGATGAACGTAATCCGGCCATTAAAGCGTTATTATCTATGGCCATACAAGCGTGTAAGGCGCGTGGTAAATACGTAGGTATTTGTGGTCAAGGTCCATCGGATCATAAAGATTTTGCTGCCTGGTTGGTTGAAGAAGGCATTGACAGTGTGTCCCTTAACCCTGATTCAGTGTTAGACACTTGGTTATACTTAGCTGAGCAAGAAAAATAACGAATAGTATATTTTATAATTAAGGGCCTTACGGCCCTTTTTTTTTGTACCGGGATGTACTTATACCCGGCAGGCCGGAGGCCTTTTGAAGGGGATTGCACGGCGAAATTACTCCTAAATCAGTTAGAAGTAGTTAAGTTGTCTAATCGAGTTTTCACTCTTTTTGCCGCGTCTGCTGCCGGGTAATGGTTAAGAAATTTCTCATAGGCTTGCTTAGCGAAGGTTTTTTGGCCATATTGTTCCTGAGCAACGCCTATATATTCTAATGCAAATTGACGTTCATCCACATTGCCAATTTCATACAGTTTTTTTAATAAACTAATCGCTAAAGGATAATTTTTATGTGTTAAAGCTAACTTTGCCTCACTGACTAATTTTGTTGCACCAGGTTGACTCTGAGTCGTTACCTCGGTGCTGGCACGTTTGATTTTTTCTTTGTTATTGTTTTCATTTGGATCTCGCAGAGTGATCATTTGGCCTACGGATACTGAGTTAGGGTTTTTGATCTTATTCCACCTTTGCAAATCTTCGAGGGAAACACCATTTTTCTTCGCTAAAGAGAATAAAGTATCTCCTCGTTGAATAATGTGGAACGTCAGTTTTTTGTCATCAACCCCACTAGTTGCTGTTTCTCCAGCAAAACTAAAGCAGCCGATAGATACACAGCATAAAGCTGTGAGGAGATAAAAAATTTTCATCCGTTAGAATCCTCCATCAACATCTAAAATGGTATTTCATGGTTAATCATGAGTTTTATTTTAACTACTGCATTTATCAATTTATTGTAGTCAAAGGAACCGTCACTTCGCCCGGTTAAGTATAGCAGTGATTTATAATTGGCCTTTACCTGAACGAAAAATGAGGTAGTCTAATAGTCATTTTCCATCAACATCAACGATAAATACAAACTAAGGACAGAAAAATATGGCACAGAATTTACAGGGTGTTTTTCAAATCATCAATTGGGAAGAAGAATCACATCAGGAATTTGAGCAGGGTGGTAAACAATCTCATGCCAAAATTTCGCAAAGCTACACCGGGGACATTAGTGGTAGCAGTTCATTACAATACCTGATGAACTATACAGAAGAAGGAAAGGCTAGTTTTGTGGGTTATGAAACCATTGCCGCGACATTACTGGGAAAAACTGGCCAATTGGTGTTAAAACACGAGGGCATTTTCGAAAATGGTGTGGCCAGCAGCAATTTTATCATAATAACCGCCAACGCCAGTGATGAACTAGTAGGGATTAGCGGAACCGGCAGTTTTACCTCCATTGAGGGTGGAAAAGCTGAATATTGTATGGAGATTAACTTTTCGGATTAAGGCAATCCATTGTTAATACTCTTAATATAGCGAAATTCTCTGTGAATTACCCCGCGACCAAAGATCACTGGGCTTCTACAACCTAGCTTAGGATGCTTCTTTTTTCTCAGTTCCCACATCAAACTTTGATAGCTCAAAGACTTTCGTTTGACTAGATGATTTCTGCTGAGATTTGGGACGTACCCTGACGATTATCCCAACCGCCATTAAATCCTTCTCACCTGTGCTCGCTACTGACTTAGCCGCAGAGAGGTCTCTGCACTGCTCAAAACCGCAATTCTCACAAACGAATGAACGCACATTTAGATCGAATTTATGCTCATGCTTGCATTCATAACAAATGCCAGATGACTTTACATATCGACCAATTTCACAGTAAATACCGCCATTTAATCCGACCTTATATTTGGCGAGTGTTGTGATCATACCCATCACATTGTCATTCACCATCAAACCGTTAAATTGCTGCATTCCTTTAACGTTCAAATTTTCAAACACAATAATATCACTGGCCTTGGCTATCGAGCAGGATACTTCATGCGCAAACGCTAGGCGTTGGCGAGAGATTTGTCCGTGAAGTTTATTTAGACGTTCTTTTGTTTTGTGCCAGCGATCCGAGCCTTTCTGTCGACGGCTCAACTGGACTTGAATTTGCTTTAATTTTACTGAAGATTTTTTAAAAACTTTCGGATTTTTAACATACCAATCGTTTGAGCCAACAACCGTAAACTGGCTGTTAATGTCGTAGCCAACAATTGATGATAGTAGCTGTTTTGCGGCTTTGCACTCCACTTCTTGAGTGAATGAAACTTGCCATTTACCATGACGCATCTGAAAGGTGGCAGACTTTATTTTACTTACTAGCTTGCGATGCTGAACGATACCCACAGCGCCAATCTTTGGAATGGTAATGCACCTATTTGCAAGCTTTAAGTTTTCATTCGTATTGGCTGAGCGGAAGCTATCATTGTGCAATTTCTTTTGTTTAAAACTTATTTTAAAGTCGAGGAGATTGAAGTAGACAAAGAAAATATTCATATATTGATGAGGATAAGCCCAAGATACTGCGTCTCTAAACATGTTAGGAAAATCAAACAGGTGACAAACCGCCACTTGTGGACTGAATTCCCAATACTTAAGCAGCAATTTTGGCTTGAAAAAACCTTTTGGTCTGACCGTTATTTTAGTTGTTCCGTCGGAAATACCTCTGTTTAAATACATTTAAGAGCAAGATTATCTTTACCGATTCATCCCAACGACTAAAGATCACTGGGTTTTCTCGGTATTATTCGATAAAGTAAGTAGAAAGCATTTGTACTCTAAACAAATATTTAGCATCATAGACGTCTAAATATTTGTTTAGCACACAAGAGACTTATGTTACCACGCCTAGACTTTACCGACGTTATTGCACCTTTGTATCAGCAATACCTAAAAGCCCTGAAAAAAACGAATTTTTCTGGCGACATTTCCTGTCATTATGGCTCTCGCCTAGCCGTAGCAACTGATAACAGCGTATATCAACAATTACCGCAAGCTGTACTGCATCCTAAAACCGTTGAAGACATAAAATTAATTGCAGCAATATCCAGCCAGGAAAAATTTAATGAAATCAAATTTAGTGCTCGTGGTGGTGGTACCGGCACCAATGGCCAGTCTTTAACACCTGGCATTGTTATCGACTTATCCAAACACATGCGCAAAATTCTCGACGTAAATGTTGAGCAGGGTTGGGTAAAAGTACAAGCGGGTGTGGTTAAAGATCAACTTAATGAATATTTAAAGCCATTAGGGTTTTTCTTTTCGCCAGATTTATCTACCAGTAATCGTGCCACCATTGGCGGCATGATCAATACCGATGCCTCGGGCCAAGGGTCTTTGGTGTATGGTAAAACGTCTGATCATGTGTTGGCATTGCGTTGTGTGTTGGCCAATGGTGAAGAGTTTTCAACGAAAGCAAAATCACTCGAGGAAAACAAAGTGCTGATGGCGCAATCGGGCACTATCGGCGAAATTTACAAAACGGCATACAACTCCTGTTTTGATAACCGTGAAAAAATCAAAGAAAAGTTTCCTCGCTTAAATCGCTTTTTAACCGGTTACGATCTTGAAAATGTATTTGATGACGAACTTACCCAGTTTGACTTGGGCCGTCTTATTACCGGCTCTGAGGGCTCTCTGGCCATTGTTGCCGAAGCAAAACTAAACATTACTCCAATCCCGAAAGTCCGTGCACTGGTAAATATTAAATACGACAGTTTTGAATCGGCATTACGACACTCACCTGCCTTGGTCAACGCCAAAGCACTGTCGGTAGAAACCATAGATTCAAGAGTCTTAAATTTAGCCAAACAAGATATTGTCTGGCATTCGATCAGCGATTTGATCACTGAGGTTGATAATCAGCCGATGGACGGTTTAAATCTGGTCGAATTTACCGGTGTTGAACAAGATGACGTTGAACAAAAAATTGATGCGTTAACGCAAACGCTGCAACAAAACATCGATAACAAACAGTTGGGGGTGATTGGATTTCAATTAACCTACGATCTTGCCAGCATTAACCGCCTTTATGGTATGCGTAAAAAAGCCGTAGGCTTGCTTGGCAATACCCAAGGTCAGGCTAAACCACTGGCCTTTGCCGAGGATACCGCGGTACCTCCAGAAAATTTGGCCGACTTCATCCTTGAGTTCAGAGACTTACTTGATGGTTATCATCTTGATTACGGCATGTTTGGTCACATTGATGCCGGGGTATTACATGTGCGCCCAGCGCTGGATATGACCGATCCGGAGCAAGAAGTTACGTTACGCAATATTTCTGATCAAGTGGTCGCGCTGACGGCAAAATATGGCGGCTTAATGTGGGGCGAACACGGTAAAGGTTACCGCAGTGAATACGGCCCGCAGTTTTTTGGTGATGAGCTGTTCCATGAATTAAGACGGATCAAATCGGCGTTCGATCCATTGAACAAAATGAACCCTGGAAAAATTTGTACGCCACTAGCGAGTGATGAGCAATTAGTCAGCGTCGATGCGAAAAAACGCGGCGCTTTTGACCGGGAAATACCCATTACCGTACGTGAGAGTTTACCTTCTGTGATGAACTGTAATGGCAATGGCTTGTGCTTTAACTTTGATAGCAAAAGCCCAATGTGTCCATCGAGTAAAATCACCGGTGACCGACGACATTCTCCCAAAGGCCGTGCCGGTTTAATGCGGGAATGGTTAAGGCTATTGGCTAATAAGGGCGTTGATTTTAATGAGTTACAACGTGAAGCCAATCTAGTTTCGGTGAAATCTCTTGCCTTGCGTACGTTTAATACGTTAAAAGGCAAAATTGGTGCTTACGATTACTCTAATGAAGTGATGGATGCGATGAGTGGTTGCTTGGCCTGTAAAGCTTGTGCCAGTCAATGTCCGGTAAAAGTGGATGTACCTGACTTTAAAGCACAGTTTGCGCAAGTGTATTACTCAAGATATCTGCGGCCAGTGAAAGACCACTTTGTCGCGCAAATCGAAAATTTAGCACCGTTAATGGCGAAAGCGCCAAACCTGGTCAATGTCTCTATCGATAACCCGTTGTTTAAGTCGTTCAGTAAACATGCACTAGGTTACATAGATACGCCATTATTATCGGTGCCTACGTTAAAATCTCAAATCAAGGCACAACAGTTTGAAACCTTTGATTTAGCCAAACTTAGTGCCTTAACGATTGATGAGCGCGAGCAATATGTGATTGTTGTACAAGACCCATTTACCTCCTATTACGATGCGAATGTGGTTAGCGATATGATGCAACTTATTGCCAAGCTTGGTTTACAACCGGTGTTACTGCCATTTATGCCTAATGGTAAACCGCAACATGTAAAAGGCTTTTTGAAGGAGTTCGCCCAAACGGCAAAAACGGCAAGTGAATTACTTAACCAAATTCATAAATTACATATTCCAATGCTGGGTTTAGATGCGTCATTAGTGCTGTGTTATCGCGATGAGTATAATCAAATATTGGGCGATAATCGAGGTGATTTTAATGTGCTTCTAGCCCATGAATGGCTTACCGAGTTGATTAAGCAAGTGCCAAGCCTTGAGTCTAAGTATTTGCCGGTATACCAATTGTTCAGTCACTGTACTGAAAAAACCGCGTTGCCAAGTTCAGAAGGTGAATGGGCGGGTATCTTTGAGCACTTTGGTTTAAAGCTTTCGCCGGTTAGTGTCGGTTGCTGTGGTATGGCCGGAACCTTTGGCCATGAAAAACAAAACCAGAAAAATTCAAAGGGGCTTTATGATCTCAGTTGGCAGCAGCCTATTGATGCAGGCGACACCGCCTATCAGCTGGCAACCGGGTTTTCTTGTCGTAGCCAGGTAAAACGATTAGGGCAAAAACAATTGAAACACCCAGTACAAGCATTGTTAATGCACTTATAATCACCCTCTAATTTTAAAGGCCGCGAATTGCGGCCTTTTATATATAGGTAAAGTAATCAGCTATCTGCGCTAGAGAACGGGAGATTATTGGCCATTGGCAAGGATATCTCTTGCCATTTGGTCAGCGACTACACCGGTAGGTAAGTTTTCACTTGCCGCTTTTTCAAATATATTCATTAGGGTAGTGTAGATATTCTCTACCAAAGTGGTTGCATGATCAGCACAATATTCTTGGTCATAAATTTCTAATGCAACGTTAATTATGCCACCGGCATTTATTACGTAATCTGGCGCGTATAAAATGCCTTTATCTAGCACAAGTTGATCATGGCGAGTTTCGGCCAGCTGATTGTTTGCGCAACCGGCAATAATGACCGCTTTTAATTGCGCAAGGGTATCATCGTTTATGCTGGCACCCAGGGCGCAAGGAGAGAATACATCAACATCCTGGCTGTAAATTTCATCTAAGCCAACTACTTTAGCATTTAGCTCAGTTGCGGCTTTATCTAGCGCGGTTTGATTAATATCAGAAACGATAAGTTCAGCACCTGCGCCGTGCAGTTTTTCACATAAAGAATAGCCTACGCTACCTAAGCCCTGAACCGCGACTTTGATGCCGGTTAAGTCATCTTTACCTAGTTTAAATTTAACCGCGGCTTTAATGCCTAAAAATGTACCGTACGCCGTAAATGGACCTGGGTTACCGCTTTTACCTTCAAGCCCGGAAACAAAGTCGGTTTCGGTATTGGCGATGGCCATATCGGCAGTGGTGATATTCACATCTTCAGCGGTGTAGTAACGACCATTTAAATTATTTACGGCACGACCGAACGCTTTTAATAACTCGTCCGATTTTAATTGCTTTGGATTGCCAATAATTACCGCTTTACCACCGCCTAACTTCAACCCGGCCATGGCATTTTTGTATGTCATACCACGGGATAAACGCAATACATCTTTCAACGCTTCTGCATCAGAGGCGTAATCCCAAAAACGACAACCACCGGCGGCAGGACCTAACTTGGTACTGTGTACGGCAATAATCGCTTTAAGACCGCTCTGTTCATCTGAGCAGTAAACCACTTGTTCGTGAAAATCAAAATCTACTAAATCAAAAAAAGCCACAATTTTCTCCGCAAATTTAAGCCCTGAAATCATCCGTTCGATTTCGAGTCTATTAGTTTTTATATGAGCGAAACATAGCACTTAAGCCTTGTTGGTGCTAGCCGAATTTACTAAATAGTTTAGCTCAAGTCGTTCATTTATAGTTACAGTTTAGAACTATTCAGTTCGGGTGAAATAGCGCTTGTCATTAACGCTAAATTCAGCGAGTATGTCTGCATTATATTACTAAGAGAATTTTACATGTCCGAAGAAAAGCAAATGTCAGAAGAACAAAAACAAGCATGGATCAGAGAACAATATCAAAAAGCCACCAAGTACCTTGCTGATAAAGGTGTCGTTACTGCATCTGTGGCCCCACAAAATAGTCGTTACCTGGTTCCAGTAGTTGCTGTTTGGAAACTTAAAACTCTTGATAATCAAGCGGTTTGGGTGATTAGTGGCGATTTGCCGTGTGATCATATCGCCTCTTCTGCAGCAGACAGTGTGCGTGAAGCATTAAGAAATTTTTCGATGAAATGGCAGTTACAAGCACAAAACATTGAACAAAATGCCACTGATGCCACCCAGATGAATTTCGCCAAATTATTGGTGAGTCGTGCGGAAGGCTTATATCAGTTATTTGAAAACGAAAGTTTATGGCCGGAAGGTTAATAATTAAGGTATCAAGGAAGTAAATAGTCAAGGGGTCAAGGGGTCAAGGGGTCAAGGGGTCAAGGGGTCAAGG
>NZ_JQDZ01000001.1 GCF_000764205.1 Thalassotalea sp. ND16A | reverse complement strand
CGCTAGAGTAAGAAGAGGCTTTTGCATCCCGAGAAGCTAAAAGCTTTTGACGTCTTAGCCTCTTCTTCTCACTCTAGCTTAGCCCTTAAGTAATAATTTATTTAGGGGCTTCTTCTTTTATATGACGGAAGTTTAGTTCAGGATGGCACTAACGCTTCACTTGAAGGTTATGGTGAATTGGGCGCCGCCGAGGGTTTCGCTGCGGCTGATGTTTAGTTCGCCTTTATAACTGGCCAGTAAGTCTCTGACTATGGCTAAGCCGATGCCATGACCTTCTTGGTAGGTATCGGCGCGAGTGCCGCGGTTTAGTATTAACTGGCTTTGCTCCGGGCTAATACCAACGCCATCATCATTGATGCTGAGCAACAACTGCTTATTGTTCTGGCTTACCGTTAAGGCAACATGTTGTTTCGCCGCTTTGCTGGCGTTATCGAGCAAATTGCCTAAAATTTCCAATAAGTCGGCCTCTTCGCCTTTAAATACCGCGTCTTGATCAACATCACAACTGATGGTGATTTGTTTTGACTGGTAAATTTTATTTAAAGTAGTGACCAATTTCGTGACGATAGGTTTTATCTTGATGCCCACGTGCCAGGCCGACTCACCGCCACTTTGCGCCCGTTTTAATTGATGTTCGATGGTTTTATTGATTACCGATAACTGTTGCTGTGAGGTGTCAGATAATTCGTCTTGCGTTTGCATAACCGCCAGCGGCGTTTTTAAGCTGTGCGCCAAGTCTGACAAGGCATTACGGTAGCGCTTACGCTGATTTTGCTCGGTTGCCAATAACGTATTCATCCGGTTGGCAACGCGACTTAGCTCTAATGGATAACTGCCCTTTACGGTATGGGCTTTGCCCTGCTCTACCTGTTTCAGTTCTTTCTCGATACTTTTAAATGGCTTTAAGGTGAAACTGAGCCAGACAAATTGCACCACTACTAAAACCAGGGTGAGCAATAACATCCACCACCATAAGGTGTATTTAAATTGCTGGAGCATGGCATCAAATTCGGACAGATCTTTGATAATGTGCAAGGTAAGCTGATAAGGATATTCATCGTTTAAAGCATCAGTAAAGCTG
This sequence comes from Thalassotalea sp. ND16A, assembly GCF_000764205.1. GTDB lineage: Bacteria > Pseudomonadota > Gammaproteobacteria > Enterobacterales > Alteromonadaceae > Thalassotalea_A. The sequence continues at coordinate 13,077 of NZ_JQDZ01000001.1, read as the reverse complement.
ACGGTAAAACTGTACACCAGATGTTTTTTTCCGGCTAATTGCAGTGGCTTAAAGCTGCTGTCGCCAAGTGCCGGCATGAATAGCGCTTTGGGTTGTTCAACCCCTAACAGTGACGGCGATGCCCACAAGGTCTCACCGTTTTCGCTATTAGAGATTAATGCATACAAACCCGACTCATTGACGCTAAACTGGTTGTCTAATAATGCATCCGGCATGATCAGCTGTTGTTGCTCAACTTCGGCAACGGCAAGAATTGAATAGCTATAGGCGGTTAATTCATTGCGAACCGAGCTTTGCACTTGTTCGCTAAAAGCATTATCCAGAATAAAGCCAAGGCTGGGCAGTACCAGCATAATGATTAATAAGGCGCTTAGCATTATTCGTGCTTGCAGGGAATTGAGCCAGAGTTTGCCGCGTTGGAAAAAGCTAGTCAATGACTTACTCATTAAGCTGTTTGAGTTTGTAACCATGGCCGCGCAGGGTTTCGATAAAACCGTATTGCCCTTGTGGATCGAGTTTTTTGCGTAAACGCCGGACAAACACTTCAATCACGTTAGAGTCTAAATCGAAATCTTCATTATATATATGCTCGGTCAATTCGGCTTTTGATTTTACTTCACCAACATGCAACAGCAAATATTCCAGTAATTTGTATTCTGAGCTGCTTAACTGGATGGTTTGCTCCGCCACTTTTACTTCCAAACTTTTGGTATTAATTTGCAGAGGACCGTTACTGATAATTGGACTCGCCTGGCCAACAGAACGGCGGATTAAGGCATTTAACCGGGCAAGTAATTCTTCCACCTGAAACGGCTTGACCAAATAGTCGTCGGCGCCCGCGTCTAACCCTGAGACTTTATCCTGCCAATGGTCACGCGCCGTTAAAATTAAAATGGGAAAATCGATATGCTGCGCGCGCAGGGTTTTAATTAAGCTAATACCGTCGATTTTGGGCAGGCCGATATCAATAATGGCGGCGTCGTATGGATATTCAGTGCCTTGAAATAGCCCGGTTTCACCATCACTGGCCAGATCGACCAAATAGTTGGCTTTGACCAGGTGACTATTTAAGTGCTGCTGTAAGTGTAAATCATCTTCAACCAATAATAAGCGCATAGTGATACCTGAATTAGCCCTGTATTTTTCCGGTTTTTGCATTCACATACACCGAAATAATATGGCCATCTTTCTTCAGCAGCTTTACCCGATAGCCCGATTTATCTTTCATCCCTTTTACACTTAACACTTTACCGCCGTAGCGTTGCTTGACCATTTTGGCCGCTTGCTTTGAGCTTTTAACCTTGTTTGCTGCAGTTCTTTCGATGTGTACTCTTGCGTTATTTTGCTCAATATCTAGTTGCAACTTAGCAACACTAAGCGGTGAGGCAAAGACACAAGCAAAGATAAAAATGACAACAGTTTTCATGAATTACACCTAAACAAGTTAATCGTGTGAGCTTATTACTAAGCCCAGTGTAGAAGATTGACACATTTAAATAAACCCGCTTGTTTATGCAATATCAAACATTTAGTAAAGATAATGGCGGATGAGAGGTTACAGCATATAAAACATAAGCTGAATATTTGCTGAACAGCGCAGAATTTTATCCATCCATGGTTATTCTGTATACAGTTCATCCCTGAACAACAGCGATAGCGCAAATTCATCAGTAAAAAAACACCGTTCAGCGAGTGTTCAGTTTCAATGGCGTTAAATATGGGTAAAGCAAACACATTAAAGGTAAATGCTATGACTCAATTAAACCTATTGCAGCAGCACTCATGGCCAGCAAAGCACAAACAACCGAAAAAATCGGTTTGGGCCAAAAAAACCACTTGGGCAGAAAAACTGCATTGCCCAAATAAATTCAATTTTACCGACAAATTTTTGTTAACCACGCTAGCGGTCTTGCTGTTTCTTTTAGTGATTCAAAGCGTATTGTTTATGTTTGGCTTTAATCAGGTGCATGCGGCAGAGCCAACAACAGAGAACGGAGCAAAAACGGTTTCTTATGGGCAATTAAACAAAAACTTTAGCACTGAATCTCGAGCACAATTTGCCAAAGAGAGCAGAACGATTGCGATTACTGATCAAACTCTAGGTAAAAGCAGCGGCAAAAGCAGAAGCGAGATGCAAGCTGAGAAAGCATTAAATTTTGCCCGCACTAACACCAAAAGCAGCACGAGTAAGTTAGCCAGTAAAGGCTATTTTCACGAGTTCGCGATTTATGATGCCAGCAGTTTTTTATTCGACGACTTAGACCAGGACGGTTATTACCAAACCTTTAGCGTAGTCTTTGATGCGGACGTGATAAGTAGCAACCCATTTGAGGTCGCCTATGTTTATGCCGAATTATATTTAAGCCAGGATGGTGGGCCATGGACCCATTACTTTAGCACCGATGTGTTTGAAATTATTGGTGAAAATATTGATGATGAATACGAGGTGATGACTACTCTTTATGAAGGCTACTATAGCGATGAATATGATGTGTTAATCGATTTGTACGAGGCTGACTATCCCGGGATTGTTGCCACATTCAGTTCGGATGACAGCGACTCATTATACGCACTGCCGCTAGAAAGCGATGATTATGATCATGACTATGAAGATGATTACGACGACGATCACCATCATGGTGGCAGTATTTCATTTGGCTTATTATTGGCGTTATTTGGCTTTGCCTTAAGCAGAGCCAAATATCACCGTTAGGGTTGTAATAATACGGTAAGCCGAAGCTGACATTATTGCGCGATGATATGCGCCCGATAATTGGTATAATCGATAGTTACCAAGAAGTGACGCAAGACATCATAACCAATGATCCCTTTCGTTTTTACCCCTTGTTTAATGCTGCTCCCCGTGGGCGTAGAATTTTTTGTGCGACCGATATTTACCGCTACACCCTCTGCCGGAATTGTAACCGGGATATTTTCTAACTCATAAGGACCAATTTTAAGCGTGTCTATGAAAAAACTTTCGGTAGACGATTTTTTATTGATCCCTTGGACGGCGGTTTGCTCCACTTTTTTATCACCGATAAAGTTATTACTGATAGCCACACTGCGCTTGAGAAATATGCCAGAATTATTGCCAGTATCGAAGGTTAGCCAAATTTTCTTACCATTGGCCAGCACTTGAATCGCGGGTAGATCGCTACCTCGTTCTTTGCGCATATCGACATTAGCAAACTTTCTCAGATCTATGGCTTTCTTGGGAAGAAGCTGGATCATTGATTTTGGGTAATCAATTTGCACAATAAAGTTTTTAAAGAAGCTGGAACCAAACAGAAAAGTAATATCGCCTAAATAACCAGAAGCAACTTTATCTATGGTAAATGAGGCGTTAAACATCTCAATAGGAATTCGGCTATACAAAGGTAAATCTCGCTTACCATTAACCCCGGTAGTCGTTACTTTGCCGGTTCTGGTGAAATCTTCACCAAATTGGTCGACAAACTGCTGATTAATTAAATTAATATTTGCGCCGCTATCGAGAATAGCTTTTACCGGTTGCCCGGCAACTTTGATGTTGATGGTGATATGGTTATTGACTAGTTCAAACGGCACCCACTCAGCGAGTGCGTGTTGGCTGTACAGGGTGATGATTAGTAAAAAGGTACTTTTTAAGGTGTTCATTTTTCATCCTTGATTATTATTGTGGCCACCATTTAAAACGATAACCAGGTGCAATTCAATAGCACTTTGGTTTATTTATCCATAAGGTAATTAACGCTTAGGAAGGTGTTTGAACGGATCACTGGCAGGCAGTATTTATTGTTTGGGCCCAGGAAAGTTGCAGCGCCACTTTAATTACCGTGTTATTGCTTAAAGGTATTAGAAATTTATGACAAACAAGGCTAAAATACGGCCCATTACGAATAAAAGCAAAGTTAAAACGGAAATTTTATGTCTCTTTCAGTGGTTATCTTAGCAGCGGGTAAAGGCACCCGAATGCGTTCAAACCTACCCAAAGTATTACACCCAGTTGCTCATCAATCTATGGTTGAGCATGTTATTGATTCTGCCCGCATGGTGAATAGCGATAATATTTATCTGGTTTATGGTTTTGGTGGCGAATTATTGCAACAACGCATACAAGGTGATGACCTAACGTTTGTAGAGCAAGCACAGCAATTAGGCACCGGCCATGCGGTGGATATGGCAAGCGCCTACCTAAAAGATGATGAAGACGTGTTAGTGCTATATGGTGACGTACCATTAACCAAAGTATCGACCATTGAAAAACTGATCAACGCCAAACAAGACGGTGGCATGGCCCTACTTACGGTGAACTTAGCCAATCCAACCGGCTATGGCCGAATTGAACGCCTAGGTGGCAATGTGGTGGGCATTGTTGAACAAAAAGATGCCACTGCCGAGCAATTAGAAATAACCGAATGCAATACCGGTATTTTGCTAGCCAATGGTGGTGATTTAAAACGCTGGTTAGGCAACCTTTCCAACGAAAACGCTCAGGGCGAATACTACTTAACCGATATTATTGCCATGGCGCATGGTGAAAATAAATCGATACATACTGCTCACCCTGATACGGAAGTGGAAGTGGAAGGCGCGAACAACCGTGTACAACTGGCCAACCTTGAGCGCGCTTATCAATTGAGAAAAGCGGAAGAATTGATGATTGCCGGCGCTAGCTTGCGTGATCCAAACCGAATTGACATCCGCGGCAAAGTTACCGTTGGCAGTGAAGTGCAAATTGATGTGAACTGTATTTTTGAAGGCAATGTTAGCTTGGCGGATGACGTAGCCATAGGTGCCAACTGTATTATCATTAATAGCCAAATAGGCCAAGGCGCCAGCATAAAGCCAAACAGCATTATTGAAAATGCCACTATAGGTGAAAACTGTTCCGCCGGACCTTTTGCCAGAATTCGCCCGGGCACAGAAATGAAAGCCGGCTCGCATGTGGGTAATTTTGTTGAAATGAAAAATACCACCATGCGCGAAGGTGCCAAGGCTGGCCACTTAACCTATTTAGGCGATAGCGACATTGGCAAAAAAGTAAACATTGGTGCCGGTACCATTACCTGCAATTATGATGGCGTAAACAAATCAAAAACCATCATCAAAGATGGTGCCTTTATTGGCTCTAATGCTTCATTGGTGGCGCCGGTAACGATTGGCGAAATGGCAACAACGGGTGCAGGTTCAACCATTGCCAAAGACGTGGAAGATAATACCTTAGCGGTATCTCGTGCCAAACAGCGCAACATTCAAGGCTGGGCAAGACCCACAAAGAAAGCAAAATAAGCCATCTGAAATGATTAAAACCTAGCCGGCAGATGCCGGCTTTTTGCTTTTAATTGATACCTTTAGAGTAAATCAGATAAAGGACTAAGCACCCCACTCGCGCCGCGCTCAATCACATGTGTGTATATTTGTGTGGTACGCACATCACTATGACCGAGTTGTTCCTGTACTGTACGAATATCAGCCCCGCGTTCAAGTAAATGGGTGGCAAACGAATGCCGTAAGGTATGACAGGTTACTTGTTTTTGTAAGCCTGCTTGCTTTGCTGCACTTTTCAGCGCTTTTCTAAGACAAGTAGAATCAATATGATGCCTACGAAGTAAGTGGTTTTCTGGGTCAATGCTCAACCTTGATGAAGGAAACAAATAATGCCATGCAAAATCTCTGGCAGCCTCCGGATATTTTCTTGCCAACGCAAACGGTAACCACACCCCTGAATAGTTTGGGTTCTCCAAATCTAATTGGTAATAAAGTCGAGCAGCTTCTATTTGTTGCTTTAGCTGTGGCAGTAATTGTTCGGCCAGCGTCACAACTCGATGTTTACCGCCCTTGCCATTCCAAACTTTAATGGCGCTATAATCAAAGTCAATGTCTTGTATTCTTAGGCGGCTCACCTCCATTAGCCGTAAACCACTGCCATACATCAACTTACATGGTAAAGCTAAGTTGGCATTCACAACTTTAAGCAATATTTTTATTTCTGCTCTGGTTAACACCACAGGAAGTTTGCTTTTATTACTGCTCAAGTTGAAATTTAACTTCAAAGTTAAAGGCTTTTTAATGACTTCCTTATATAAAAACACCAAGGCATTTAATGCTATAGCTTGAGTTTTAGGCGTAACATGGCGTTCGTTGGCTAAATAACTTAAAAAATATTCAACATCGACATTGTGTAATTCAAGAGGATGTTTTTTATCACTGTAAATGATAAATGCTTTAATCCAGTAAAGGTATGTTTCAATGGTTCGCTTGGCATACCTTAGCGTCCACATATGCCTTTCTATAGACTTTAAATATTCAGATTTCATCCGTAAAACCCCTTTAATTCCTTTTGCTTGAGTATAGATATAGAAACTTGAAGACGCTAATTCATGATAGAAGGCAAAAAGTCATATTTATTAAATAAAAGAAAGACTAATCAGTTGGAAAAACAAAGGATAAGATGATAATTTAAATAAAATTAAAAATTATATGAGGCAAAAAGCTCGATAATACAAAAGCTTTTTGCTAACTAATAAATTGTTATATGCCATTCTAATATTGGCGATTAAAATAAAGTAAGGATACTCAATTGCAACGTATTATAGAATTCAAAAAGAAAACCTTCTGGTCTAGTCAAATAGATATCAATGCTTTAAATAATAAGATTGCAGCATTAAATAAAGATGGCTGGTTTGTTAAATCCATCATTCCTAATTTATCTTTGTTTGGTGGTATATATTCCTATACAGTGTTAATAGAGCTAGCTAAATAGTGTAGTTGGCATATAACAAGCCACTCAAGCAGGACAAATAACAATTGGCTGTTGCTCCTGCGTCGCACATTTTAGCCAATAATTATTTGCCTCTTAGTGGGGCGTTAGCAGGCACCACTTGTTCATTTTTTAAAGTGTTTGGCTAACTCAATATTTCACATCAAAGGATTGGTGCTTTTCTCTTTTCTTCCTTTTTTGTGGCAACTTTTAGTTTTAAATTGATTGGTAATCATTATTTGTTATTGTTTATCAATCGAGGTTTGTGGCGAAGTGGTGCTTTAGTATTTTTGGTTTCTGCCATCCGTCAATTTAGTATGAGTGTTTTTGGTGGTGTAAGTGTTCTTAATTAAACTTGCTGCTAACAAGCCACTCAAGCAGGACAAATAACAGTTGGCTTTGTTCGCTTCGCTCTCTATTTTAGCCAACTATTATTTGCCTCTTAGTGGGGCGTTAGTATGTAAGTTCTTTTCAAGGTAAAACAGGGAGCGTTTTCGAGTCAAAGTTTGGTTGTAAATCCAGGTAGGTAAATTTTCAAACCAGCGCTTCTCAAATCGTAACATTCCCTTTTCCTATCTTTTTAAGTACAGTGTATTAATTAAAATAAATCGTATGTTTACCAATATCTTATGGCCAGTAAACTGGCGGAAGCGTGGTGTAGCATACTAACAAGGCGCTCAATAGTGACAAATAAAGCTGTCATGGCTTTTGCAAAAGACGCAAAACCACATGCCATCTCTATTTGCACATTAGCTTAGCGTTAGGTGTAAAGGGATTTATATGTCAGATTCAACTAAATTAGCCAAATTCGTAAACGCTCTTGCTATTCTTTTAGCAATATTTTCTATAGCAGATATTGCTTATTACGCAGTTACATTAAATTTAGGTTTTCCAATTATCAAAAGTTTAGGTACTCTTTCTATATCAGTTTTTCTGTATTTATCTATTAATAAGCCTGGACTTTTTAAAACTTAAATTTAGTCTAAGTGTTGGTGGTATTTTACACCTAACAAGGGTTTTCAAGTCGGACTCGTAACAGTTTGCTCGGTTCCGCTTCGCTGCTCATTTTAGCAAACAATTACAAGCCGCTTAAAACGGCGTTAGTATGTAAGTTCTTTTCAAGGTAAAACAGGGATCGTTTTCGAGTCAAAGTTTGGTTGTAAATCCAGGTAGGTAAATTTTCAAACCAGCGCTTCTCAAATCGTAACATTCCCTTTTCCTATCTTTTTAAGTACAGTGTATTAATTAAAATAAATCGTATGTTTACCAATATCTTATGGCCAGTAAACTGGCGGAAGCGTGGTGTAGCATACTAACAAAGCGCTCAATAGTGACAAATAAAACTGTCATGGCTTTTGCAAACGACGCAAAAGCACATGCCATCTCTATTTGCACATTAGCTTAGCGTTAGCTGCCTTAACCAAATTTGCAGCAATTTTCCAATAGGAGTTGATTTGTATCGTTTAATTTATATAGCTTTTTTCTTTTCGATAGCTGCATTTGCCAGTGAAGAGAAATTAGCTGAAATGGATATGCATATTTATTGTAGTACTTTTGCTACTGCTGCTACACATAATCCTAAAGCAAATAAAGAAGCATGGGAGTCAACAGCTGTAAAGCATTTAAGAGCGGCTAACAAGCTAGGTGCTAGTGAAGAATATAAGCAAAAACTATTCAATAGTATGATGAGTAATTTAGAAAAAGAGGTAAAAAGCAAAGGTATTAGTGATGAGCAAGCGCCTGAAATGATACAAATGCTGTATTTTAAATACAAATGCTCCTCGATTAAATTTCCTTCCGAATAAGCAATATGAAAAATATTCGTGAAAATATCACAATTGCCTTAGTCGTGATTTATTTAATTGGTTTTGTACTTGCTAATAATTATGTTCGGGATTCTTGCAAACACGGAAACTGTAAGCATGGCTGGAATAGTAAATTTAATAAAGAAGAAAAGCGAATTGCGAATTTATGGATAATAGGCTTTCCAATAGCATCATATTTTTTTGTCACTAAAGTTTTACCAGATCCACCTAAAAACCCTAGACATACAAGAAGTGCTACGCAACGAACTATGCGCAGAGAAGAAAAAGATATAAATTTTCAAAGTAATACAACAAAACCAGTTTGCCCTGCATGTGGTTCAAATATGGACTTACGCATTGCCAAAAAAGGTAGTTATGCAGGTAAAAGTTTTTGGGGTTGTTCAGCTTTCCCTCGGTGTAAAGGTATCGTGAACATCGGCAGCTAACAAGAAAATCAACAAGGACAAAAAACAGTTGGCTTTTTGTTCACTCCGTTCACTTATTTTAGCCAACTATTTTTTGCCTGTTATTTAGGCGTTATATTGCCTAAATACGTAGGCGATTAATCATCAAAGGGAGTACTTGATGACTGAAAAAGATATCGCAAAATCCATAAATACGCATAGTGTTAAACCTATTATTGGTCTGGCTATCTTAATACTAATATTAAAGATAATTAATATTTATTTTTTCGAAAATGATCCTATTTCTCCAATTCTAATTATTATTTTTTCAATTGGTGGTTGTATGTATATATTTCAAAAGGTACTTGTTGATTTACTTGTTACCGTAAAAGGTACAGTATCAACTAAAGAGTAGTCGGCATATAACAAGGCAATCAAGCAGGACAAAAAACAGTTGGTTTTGCTCCTACGTCGCTTATTTTAACCAACTATTTTTTGCCTCTTATTGAGGCGTTATGTTGTTATTAAGGTTTGGCTTTAATATTTAGTTGTTGGTTAATAAAAAGGTATTTTATGAAAGAAGCTATAGATGAAGTAAAAGGCGAAGTTAAGGCCAAGTTATTATTTTGGAATAACATTCAAAGTAAAAAAGTTAAAGTCGCTTTAATATTCCTATTTATAGCTATCGTAGGATTAAAGGTTTTTACAACAATTCTAACATTCGATTGGCTAGCAAGTTTATTTAGTTAACTAAATCGAAGCAGTAAAAAACATAACAAGTAATTAAAGCGGGACTTGTTGTAGTTTGCTCGGTTCCGCTTCGCTACACATTTTAGCCTACTACAAAAAGCCCCTTAATTGGGCGTTATAAACCAATCAAAATCTGGAGGTCATATGGAGATCGATGAAGATAAAATAGATGAGGCAGCATTAGCTTTATTTTATTTAACCATCCACGAAAAATATCGTGCCTGGAAACAAATGGATTGGGGTGTAACAAATAGGCTTTTCGAAAAAGGATTTATTTGTGACCCTAAAGGCAAGTCTAAATCTGTTTGCTTAACTGATGAAGGTCTTAAGAAATCAGAAGAGCTTTTTAATAAATTATTTTCCAAGTAAAGCGCATGTTTTGTTTTATAACAAGGCGCTCAAGTAGACAATTAACGCTGTCACGGCTTTTGCAAAAAAACGCAAAACCACATGCCATCATTAATTGCAGCTTAGCTTGGTGTTAGTATGTAAGTTCTTTTCAAGGTAAAACAGGGATCGTTTTCGAGTCAAAGTTTGGTTGTTATTCCAGGTAGGTAAATTTTCAAACCAGCGCTTCTCAAATCGTGATATTCCCTTTTCCTATCTTTTTAAGTAAAGTGTATTAATTAAAATAAATCGTATGTTTACCAATATCTTATGGCCAGTAAACTGGCGGAAGCGTGGTGTAGCATACTAACAAGGCGCTCAATAATGACAAATAAAGCTGTCATGGCTTTTGCAAAAGACGCAAAACTACATGCCATCTCTATTTGCACATTAGCTTAGTGTTATGAGGTACCACTAAATCCAAGTGAAAATTAAGGAGTTTAGGCAAATTGTTTTGTAATCACCGCAGCGTTGAATTCTAAGTAAGTTCAAGTGTGGTTGGTATTTTTAAACCCCGGTATTGTTTCTAAAACTGAATACAAAGTATGGGTAGTAGTGGTACTAAAAGTATAAATTCGTGTCTTGTTGTAAAAGTTAAGCTGTTGTAAGTTAACTACAAAGTTGTCAGTCAGCAATCTCATAACAAGGCAATCAAGCAGGACAAATAACGCTGTCATAGTTTTTGCAAAAAGCGCAAAAGCAATGCCAGCATCATTAGCCTCTTATTGAGGCGTTAAGTGTAATTTCAGTATGGATATAATCGAAAAGGTTGCTCGAGATTTTCTTAGTGAAAATGTTTTACTTGAAAAAGTTAAACTATCCGAGTTGCCCAATGCAATTTATTGGCCTGATACGTATGAAAACAAAGAAAATTGCACATTCTTTAGGTTTAAATTATTTCAAGCTCCCCGAATAGGATCGGCTAAATATATTGCTGTTCCTAATAACGGATCAAAACCCTACTACCTAGGCGAATTGGGGGAGTGATTACACTTAACAAAGCGCTCAAGCAGGACGCAAAACACTTGGCTTGCGTTCGTGCCTCACTAATTTTAGCCAAGTATTTATGCGCCTCTTAGCTTGGCGTTATACATTCAATTAGGCTCATCAGATAGGAAATCAATTTATGGCAAAAATCATAATGCAGAATGTAAAAATAAAGGCTGCAAATGGTGGTTCAATTAAAAACTATGAATCCGTTGAAATGAACGGGGTTGAAATGGAATTCACTGGTAACTCAATTGACTTTGTAACAGACGAAAACGTAGCTATTTTTCGTGATGTGGTAAAAACCATGACTCCCAATGAGATTGTGGGCTTAGCAAAAGCATTACAAAACCAATCTATTGAAAACCAGGAATCCGTCATAAGAAAATCTAAGCTATCAAAGGCATTAGGCTACGTAAAAGAAATAAAGCCACTAGTAAATTGGATTATCGAGTTGGGTAAGAATGTATAACAAGTTGCTCAAGTTCGTTCGTAAACTCACTGGGACAATTAACAGTTGGCTGGCCGCTTCGCGTCAGTATAGCCAACAGTCAATTGCCCCTTAGCAAAGCGTTATATTTTTATCGAGGATTGAGTATGGGTTACTGGTATTTAGCAATAGCTATTGGTGCTGAAGTGATCGCAACATTAGCACTTAAAGCATCAGATGGTTTCTCTCATTCAACGTCTAGTGCTGCTTGTATCATTGGTTATGCCGTTGCATTTTATTTCTTATCCTTAGTGCTCAAAACTGTTCCTGTTGGTATCGCTTATGCTATTTGGGCCGGCATGGGAATCGTATTAATTGCATCAATAAGTGCTGTAATGTACAAACAAATACCTGATGTCGCAGCAGTTATTGGGATGCTCTTAATTTTGGCTGGTGTAATAGTAATTAATGTTTTCTCAAAAACAGTGAGTCATTAAAAATATAACAAAAATTTCAAGCGGGACTGTTAACAGTTTGCTCGGTTTCGCTTCGCTTCACATTTTAGCAAGCAATTATCAGCCCCTTAAATGGGCGTTAGTATGTAAGTTCTTTTCAAGGTAAAACAGGGATCGTTTTCGAGTCAAAGTTTGGTTGTAAATCCAGGTAGGTAAATTTTCAAACCAGCGCTTCCAAATCGTAACATTCCCTTTTCCTATCTTTTTAAGTACAGTGTATTAATTAAAATAAATCGTATGTTTACCAATATCTTATGGCCAGTAAACTGGCGGAAGCGTGGCGTAGCATACTAACAAGGCGCTCAAGTAGACAATTAACGCTGTCACGGCTTTTGCAAAAAACGCAAAACCACATGCCATCATTAATTGCAGCTTAGCTTGGCGTTAGGCATCTTGTTAGTGTGTTTTTGGAACTAGGAGTTTATTGATGAAAGAATCTGATTGGAAAATATTTATTCAGATTAAAGATAAAGCGATTGAAAAGTGTTGCAGCTCAGTTCTAGAGAAATCACAAAGTGTTATTTCAAATAAAAATGATGATGCTCACAAAAGATATCTAAATCTCTATGAACATATTGATAAAAGTAATCGAAAGATAGCTGATTTATTTGATGGTCACAGTCGCTCTAAGGCATGGCTTCAACTGCTTATGATTAGAAGAGAAGGGTTTGCAGATGAAGAATTGGTCAAACAATTAAGCGAAGAGTTTCAAAATCATACAAACCCAAATAAGGTATAGGTATTAAATGCCTAACAAGGCAATCAAGCAGGACTTTTAACCGTTGGCTGAGTTCCGCTTCGCTTCACATTATAGCCAACAATTAAAAGCCTCTTATTGAGGCGTTAGCTTTCTAGGAGAATATGCACCAAATGGATATATTAAAGGTAATCGGAGTGGTATTAATCTTCATATCACCACTTTGTAATTTGCATATTCCGGAGCATCGTGAACAGTCATTCCGGCCCATCGTGAACACCTATTCTGGTTTAACGTGAACAGTCATTCCGGTTTCATCGTGAACACTTTTTCATGATTTTCCGGAATCGGTGTTCA